>JARWZO010000026.1 GCA_029866325.1 Fluviicola sp.
TTGCTATCCTGTATTCAAACAGAATGCCATGCCGTGCCAAACGATCAGAAACTGAGTATTATCAAGGGTTGTAGCGCTGTGCCATATTTTTTGGCACTGAATAAAGTCTTCGAAAACGAAGATGAATCATTCGGAAACGAATACTGAAGATTTGGTAAGCCGGTTTAATAAAGTAGTTGCAGACGCGAAAAATCGTGAATGACAAAAAAGAACGAAATCAGGGAAAATGAAAATGGAGATAGACAAGCGTCATATCTCCATTTACTTTCACCACTTAACACCTAACACTATTTGTTTTTACCACCTAACACTATTCACTTTTAACTGATTAACAATACTGTTCCAAAAGGAATGCCAAAGTTGACTAAAGCAGCCAGAACATCAGTTTTATCAAGGGTTCTGGCGTGTGCCAAAAATTTGAGCATTCAATTTAGTCTTTGAAAACGAAGGATTTCTATTCAAAAACGAAGAATAAAACGCTAATAAAACGACGAGCATTTATGTGCACAACTTATCTGATAGAAAACACCTTGATTCACATCAATAAATCGTTTGCTAGTTTTGAAGTGTAATTTCAATCCCATCCACAAAATCTCCTTGTGTTGATGTTTTTATTTCGAAAGATATTCGGGGATAATTAGAAGATAAGCCCAGACCTTTAAGTTGTTTTTCATCAAATTGAATGGTGTAATTTCCAGGTGCTAATCCCAGATACGAAAAATAGCCGTCTTGCTCGGTTAATCCTTTTCCAACTTGTTTATTGTTGCTATCCATAATATAGACAATTTGTCGATTAGCCGGGGAAATCGTTCCGTTTTTGTTGATCGAAATTTTCATTTCGACCTCCCCCATTGGTTTTACAGGAATAAAAACCTTTTTGATTTGATTTGGATTGGTAACCACCGACCACGTTGATTTTTCCAGAATCCATGAAATGGATGGGAATCCGTTATTTGCGACGGTTAATAAATAGGGAGTATAAGGTTCAAGTGAAACGAATCGATGAATCGTGTCATTTTCTGTAAGGACTTGTTTCCCTTTGTTTATTGCAACGGTTGCGTTTTTAACGAATGGCTCATTATCGTCTTTTACATCATTGTGGTTAACATCCAAAAAAACGATCACGTCTAATCCTGCTCTTCCAACACTATTGCTGTTACTAACAAAAACCGGATTAGGTTTGCCCGTAAAATGGACACTTCCGGCTACTGTTTGAGTACTAGCTATATAGTTTTTTTGAACAGTCATGTTCCCACTGGTTCTCATGAAATTGAAATCAATATAAATGGACATACCAACCTGTAAGCTCTTGGTCGAATACGCGTAGGAGAAATTGGTTTCGGCATAAAGCATTTTATTGAATCGTTTTTGGAGTTGTAGGGTACTGCTTACCGGACTTTTACGTGAAATATTGTAAGATGTGTTGTGAATGATTGTCCAGTTATTTTTAAAATAAAAAGAAGTATTCCAACTCATAACCGTTTCTTGGCTTGTTATCAGTGTAAATCCGGTATTTATTCTTTTATAAAAAAACGAAATAGCAGATTCGCTAATAAAAGAATACCGCTCGTAGCTATATGTAAACCGATCAGTATTTCTCACGTGTATTTTCAACTTTCTGTTCCAAATCGGAACATTGATGCCTAATTCAGATTCTCCGAGCTGAAGGGTTTGAATGATTGTTTGATTTTTAAGGTATTGACGATGTTTTCCGGTGATCACCAAATTTCGTTTGGTTCTTTGCATCAGTTCTATATAGTGACTTGAATTATGTAAATAGGTGTAATTAAGCAGTGTGTTTTTTCCCAAAGCCAGATTTAATGAACCTGAAAAAATGTGTTTGTTTAACATGTTTCCTTCAAAGTATTCATATCCGGCGCTTATTGTGGCCCAACGACTTAAGCCATAAGACATTTTTGATTTATTGAAAATAAAGTGAGAAGAATCAGCAGTAATTCCTGAATGCGTTTGATACTCTAAGTGTTTGTGTGTCGTAAAAGAAAAGGGTATGTTAATTGGAATTTCTTCGATGCTTTCTTGTCCCCAGGGCCCATAGTAACGAATCAAAATAATTGAACTGCCAAACACAAGCGGAATTTCAAAGTTAAAATAGCCGTTCATGTCGGCGGTTGTAAAATTTACCAGTATTCCGTTGACGTAAATCTCTACGTCCCATCCGGGATTCGTTTTTCGCTGAATGAGATAGCTGCCAAAGGTTTTTTTTATGCTATATGGTGTATTGGTAAGTTTGACTCCATAGAAGTTTGAAATAGTTTGACCGGTAAGACTTACATTGATATTTCCCGCTTCCAGTTGTTTTAGTAAGGCAAATTTATCATTTACATACCTCCATTTAAGACTTGTATTCTGGAACTTAACTGCACTATCTCTGGTAACTAAGGATCTCCAATTCAATTCACCTCCCAAAACCTCCATTCCAAAAGAACTTTTGAATTGTTGGACATTCGCTCCTAAATTAACTTCTTTAGATTGTAAGTTCCAATCAATTACCGCTCCTCTAATCCAATTCCATTTTCTTGCAATAGTAGTGTCGGCATCAACATCTCCTGTTAACGTAAGCAGATTCGTTCTTAGTTTTTTGATTCGTAGTTGTTTAATAACAGGTAATTCGATATCAGAACGAAGAAAAAGGGTGAGCTCTCTAAAATTAAAATCCATGGTCATCCCAAACAATCCCTCATAGATTTCCTTGGGCAAATAAACATCACTAAAATCAGATATGATCTGTTCCGGCTTTAAAAGTTGAGATTTATCCCGAAAGGTGATTTTACCTGAATTTAGATTGACTGAATAGGAATTATCGTTGCTGAGAATAAATCCGTTGATGGTATCCAATTGAACGGAATGATTCAGGTAAATCTCCAATTTGCCAAACAAATCAATGATTGGTAAATAAATGTTGTCGTTGTAGTAAATCGCTTCCATTTCATACACTCCAAGTTTGTCAACATTTAAATTGATTGTGAATTGCTCATATTCTACTTCGTCCTGACTGAATACAGTCTTCGGTATATTCATGAAGAATAAACAAAAGATAATGGGTACTATTTTGGGCGAGAAGCAGCACATATCAAGTCATTCTAGTAGTATGAAAACATTGAATCTCCCGGAATACTTACCCGGAGATTCAAATGATGCATCTTGAATAGTCAATTTTGCACCAATACTGTATAAGAAACCGGATTCAGCATTATTCGGACTTACAAATTGGGTTGGTTCAGTAAAAATCGGTTCGCAACGAATAGTGCCGTTTGATTGATCCTGTAATTCAATGATAGGATCAATCATCACATGAATCATTGTATTGGAAGGACATTTAATTTCGAAAACGGCAGCTGAGGCATTTAATTCGGAATGCAATAGGATTACCGATCCGCTTGAAGACCGTGTACCGTTTTTAGTGATTTCGATGCTTCCTCCAAGCTGGCCGGGATAAAAGGCCCCAAAACTGAGATTGGATAACTGCGTAATGGAGATACGGCGTTCTTCCTGATGATCCTGAAATAGTTCTTCGTGACCAGTGGAATGTTCCGCATTCAACTTGTTTTGAGCGAACAAAAAGCAAGGGAATGCAATGACTATAACGAGTATAGACTTTTGGTATGTCCAATCGAAATAACGCATCTCTATTGCAATTACAAACTGATTGGTTGATCGAAATAATACACTTCCTTCCCATCAACTTTTGAATAGTACTTAAGAGCAATTTTTCCTTTTGTAAGATCTACTGTTTCAGGAATTGATAGGGGAACTGAAATATCCCGCGAATGGATTGGAGTGTAAACCGCAACACCATTTACTTTTCCAAGAATGGTCTTAGCGCCCGTTTCTGATGTGTGTTCAACTTCCAATTGACCGAATGTGGAAACATTACCATATCGTTCAATTTTACAATCGACTTGTTTCAGACCATTTACATCCGTTACTTGAATATCCGATGCGTTGGCTTTTACAACCGACTGTCCCATTCGAAGAATAACCGGGATCGTGATACCATAAACAGGCACAAGCTTAAATCCGATTCCTGTTGAGTCTGTTTCAGTTCCCATATCGGGAGTTTCATCCACAATTGATCTGAAGTATAAATGGGAGCGGTATTCTCCCGGAGCTAAATCGGGTGGCGTTTTTAATTGAAGTCTTACCATTTGAGCTTCATTTGGTGCCAACGTAACTGTTTTAGGGAAGATTCGCAGGTATTTATCGGCAAATAAAATACTGTCTTCGGCAGCATCTATTTTCTCCAGTTTTCCAGTGCTAAGCATTTTGTATTGCAAAAAACTGATTGTATACCTGGCAGTATCTTTTCCAGTATTGGCAACGGTTAACTCTTCGATGTTTTTACCGTTTTCAAATACTACACGGAATGGTGTGATCAATAAATCACTTTGCGAATGTGCATTAACTCCTATAAAAAGGGTGATAATTAAGAATAGTTTGTTTTTCATGATAGATCGTTTTTAATCTACCAAACCAATTCTCACGCCACTTTTTTCAAACAACTGTAAATCAACTAATTAGATTTTATTTGATTTTCAGACTTGTATTTTATTCTTCGTTTTCGAAGGTGTTTTTTCCAAAAACGAAGACTTTTGAATGATTTACAGTTGGTATTTCTGTAATCTTCTGTGAAGGGCATTCCACTCGATGTTTAATAATCGTGCTGCTTCGGCTTTATTGAAATCCGTTTTTTCGAGAGCTCGCATAATGGTGTTCTTTTCTATTTCTTCCAAATCAAATGTTTCGGTCAACGTTTTGGTGTTTGAAAATGACTTGATGATATCAAAATGCTTGCTTTGAAGTTCATTTTCGTTGCAAAGGATTACTGCCCGTTCCATTAAATTACGCAACTCTCTCACATTTCCGGGAAAACGGTATTCATTAAACAATGCCAAGGCGTCATCACTAATTCCACGAATATCCTTTCCCATTTTGCTGTTGAGGGATTTCAAAAAATGATTGGCGATAATCGGGATGTCATCTTTTCTGTCTCGAAGCGGTGGAATATGGATTATAAATGTTCCCAGACGGTGAAATAAATCAAGTCGGAAGCTTGTGTTTTCTGTTAATGTTTCAATACTCTTGTTGGTTGCAGAGACAATTCTCACGTCAAAAGGCGCACTCTTTTGGGTACCGACTTTTGTGTATTTTCGATCCTCCAATACACGTAATAATTTTACTTGCAGGTTCAATGTCATTTCGCCGATTTCGTCTAGAAAAAGGGTTCCTTTATTGACTGTTTCAAACCAACCTGCTTTATCTGTAGACGCATCGGTAAAACTGCCTTTCGTATGTCCGAAAAATTCACTTTCAAAGAGTGCATCAGGAATGGCAGACATATTTGAAGCTCCGAATAGTTGATCTTTTCTATTGCTGAAATCGTGAATGGCTCTAGCTACCAGTTCTTTACCTGTTCCACTTTCACCTATAATAAGCACGGAAGTATCCGGTGTTTGGGCAACCATTTTAATTTGTTCTATGACAGCTAAAATTTGTTTTGATTTTCCGATGATAGTTCCGATTTCACTTTTCAATTCCTTCTTTAAAAGAACATTTTGTTGTTTTTGTGTAGTTAAATCTTGCTTTAGCTGAGAGTATTTCATCACCCTTTCAATTGACATCCAAATATCGGCAGGAGTAAACGGTTTTTTAAAATAATCAGCAGCTCCTTTTCTCAATGCCTCGATTACCGTGTCCATATCTCCTGAATTACTGATCAAAATCACTTCAATTGCCGGATATTCGACTTTTACTTTTTCTAGTAATTCTAAACCGGTCATTTCAGGTAAGATGTAATCTGAAATGATAAAATTGATTTTCTCTTTTTTTAGAATTTTAAATCCGTCGGATGGACAATCAGCTGCAAAGACATTAAATTTCTCACCCAAAATAGAAGCTGACAAACGTCTATAAAATGGATCGTCATCAATAATTAATAGGTTAAGTTTCGTAGTATCTTCTTCCATGATTTAAATAGATTTATCGATGATAATCGTAAGGGTAGTTCCTTCGTTAACAATGCTATTGACTTTCAATTCTGCATTGTTTTTTTGAATCAGGTCTTTTATAATTTGAAGTCCCAAACCCGAACCCTTTTCTTTGTTCGTTCCATTGGATTTATGAAACTCGTTCTTTACAAATATTTTTTCTACCACCCCCTTACTCATTCCAATTCCGGAATCTTCCAGTAGAATTGCTATTTTTTGACCATTCTCTTCACATGAAAAAGCGATTTCTCCACCGGTGGGCGTAAATTTTATTGCATTTGCTAGTAAATTTCGAAGGATCACTTCCATAGATTTTTCATGGCAAATGAGTTTAACCTTTTCATCTACATTGTTTTGTATTTCCAATTCTTTAGAATCAGACTGCTGTTTTAAAAATGCGATTACCGTATCTACGATCGGTTTAAGCTGTTTGGATTGAAGTTGATTGTTATTTTCGTTCATCAACAAGTGTCCCCATTCAATTAATTCATCAATTAATCCATTGGTCTTTTGGGTTTCTGTGTCTAAGATGTCTAACAGCTCTTTAAAGTCGGAAGAATTCGAATCAATGTGTCCTCCGTTTAATAGCTGTAAAAACTGGGTGATTTTATTGAAAGGGGCCTTGATATCATGCGCGATAATAGAATAAATCAGGTCTCTGTTTTTATAGAGTTCTTTTAGTTTTCGTTTGGAAAGAAACAAATCCAAGTGCGTGTTTACTCTGGCAAGAAGTTCTAGTCTGTTAAACGGTTTGAAAATGTAATCCACACCCCCTGCTTCGAACGCTTCTAAAATGTCAGCCGTTTGCGCTTTTGCTGTCAAAAATATCAGCGGTATTTCTTTTAATGTATCGATGCGTTTAATCCTGCGACAAGTTTCAAGACCATCGATTTCAGGCATCATGATGTCCATCAAGATCAAATCAATGTCATTATTTAAGAGCACATTAATCGCGCTTTCCCCATTTAAGGAAACGGCAATATCAAATTGTTCTGATTGAAGAATGCTTCCAACAACTTTGAGGTTCTCAATATTGTCATCAACGATCAATATTTTGGGAGTGTAATCCATGAATAGCGATTTGAACTTGTTGACTGATAACCACATTCTTGTTTCCGCTGACATGAATAAAGAAGTGTAACAGCAACCTTATTAATATGTAATTCTTTAGAGGTTTAACTTGTAATCATCTTGGCACGTGTTCATTAATTGATGCCGCAATAGTTATTATTTTCTGATAGATTTGTTTTTTGTATAATCTCACTCATTTGTATGAACAATATAGTGTTTTTTTCAAAATTAAAAACAGGTTTAATGCATTTACTTATTGCGAACTCACATTCGTTCTATTCTTGTTTCTTTCATCAATGATAAGTTGAATTTTTTTAAGCAGGTTTGGGAATTCGTTCAACGTTGATGAAATCTCCATCAGATTAACGTTGTCGACGTGATTCAAGATCAGTCTTGAATAATTTTCCAAATAGTCGAATTGATACTTTTGCGCAAACTCAAGTAAATTAACTCCAAATTCTTCAATTCGAAACAAGACCATTCCATCTTTTATCATGGAATAGGCAGGAAGAAAATCATGGTTCAAGATCGCTAGTATCTCTGAGAGCTTATTGCTGATTTCCGGATTTAAATGAATACTCAAGCTTTCATCTATTTCCTCAAATGATGAATCGGGCGAAATAGTTTTGTAGGGCAGATATTTCATAAGCATATTTACCAATTCTGCTTTATTGGTGGGTTTGTATAAAAAACCATCAAAATGAACCGATAACTCTTGATCTGTTTTAGCTGAGACAGATGCTGTTAACGCTATGAGAGGTACGTTTTTGAATGTTGCGCTTGATCTAACTTTTTCTGCTACCTGATATCCATTCATCTTCGGCATTCGGATATCCAACAGGATCAATGATGGTGTTAACGTTTCCAAAATTTCCAAAGCCATTTCACCACTATCAGCAGAAATAATTTCCAATCCCATTTCGTCCAATAATCCTTCAACTGCCATAATGTTAGAGAGAACATCATCAACAACCAGGATCATATTATCTTCGAAATGCACATTGTCGATAGGTAAAAAAGGATTTGATTTTTTGATAAGTTCATGACAGATTTCAACATCCGGAATAATCAACGAAAACTCAGAACCTTTTCCGGGTTTACTGCTCATTTCGATTCGACCGTTCATTTTTTCAGCCAATTGCCTGGAAATAGACAATCCCAAACCTGCCCCGGCATATAGTCGGTTTGAGTGCCCAGATTGTTGTCTAAACGCATCGAAAATCAGCTCATGTTGATCTAGGGGTATTCCAATTCCCGTATCAATTACATCCACTCTTAATTGACCTTTCAATTCGTCAACAGCTTCGAATAACAAGTTGATTCTTACGTATCCTTTATGTGTGAACTTAATGGCGTTTCCTATCAAATTAAAGATTATTTGCTTAAAACGAATTTCGTCAAGCAATAACCCTTTGGGGAACATCGGGTCTATTTCAACCGAAAGTGAAACACCTTTTTTTAGGGTTTTCTCAAAGAATAGAAGCTTAATCTCATTTACAATGTTGATTGCATCAACAGGCATTTTTACAATATCAATCTTGTCAGCTTCAATTTTTGACAAATCCAAAATATCATTCAGAAGTGCTAAAAGTAAATTTCCACTACTTAAAATTGATTCGATCATCTTTTTAAATTGTGGATTATCCGTTTTGTGATAAATAGTTTCACTAAAGCCTAAAATAGCATTCATTGGCGTTCTGATTTCGTGGCTCATATTAGCAAGGAATTCAGTTTTCGCATTACTTGCAGCTTCGGCTTTATGTTTTTCATCGATAAGTTTGCGTTCTAGCTCGGCACGCTGTCTCACATTCACCAACATTCTCGAAAATATGGTGAGCAACGATTCTTCTTTTTCGGTGTAAACATGATGTTCCTTAACTGAATCAAAACCAACGAAACCGATGCAATCATCACCATCCATCATTGGTATTGCCAGCAAGCTCACTATTTCTTGTTGTTCAAGTGGAATACGCACTTCATGACCTTCAGGCAATTCATAAACATCTGGAATGTTCATGTTTTTCCCTTCTTTATGCGTCCCGGCCCAAATCTTTATGGTGTCTAGCGGCAAGGCTTGTAATTCATTGATTTGCGGTGAAATTCCTTCTTCACACCATTCATGGGTATTGGTACAGATTCCTTTAATCCAATCATAGCTAAAAACATAAGCGCGATCGGCCCCAACAAATTGCCCTAATTCTCTTAGTGATTTGTGAATCGCATCTTCTAACTGATTCAATGGAATGTTGATATACATGGAAGAGACATCCATCAATATTTTTTGTAAAGCGGTTTGATTTTGAAGCGCCTCTTCGATTCTTTTTCTACGACTGATATCGTTGTAGATCCATAGATTCTCGACATACCCATTCGCAAAAATGATGGGAATATAGTCTATTTGAAAAAGCCTTCCATCTTCTAATTCTAATTCTTCGCTTAAAACAACCTTTTTTTCGTTTTGAATAAAAATAATCCTCCTACTAAATGAATCAGGATATTTAAACAATCCTTTTATTTTATCAATGAGTTCCGATGTATTTGTTCCTTCTAATTCATGCTCGTCTATTTCTAAACCTACCATACTACAGAACTTCTTATTCAATTGCTGAATTTTAAAGTCTGAGCTCTCAATGATTATTCCACCGGGGAAATTGGTCAAGAAAGTATTGAAGCGATTGGTGAGATTGTTTAACTGATCTGAATAATCAGTTGTTCCGGTGAACAAACAAATGATCTCATCATGATCTTGAGGGATCAGTTGTAATCGATAGTTGGTTTTGATCTGATTAAAAACAGTAAAATCATCTGTTTTTCCGTTCACAAAATTGATTAAGCAGACTAGCAATTCTCCCCAATCAAAGTCATCGGTTTTGACCTGCAATTCGGAAAAATACTTTGTTAATAAATCTGCTTCATCTCTTTGTACTATTTCTGTGAAGGCCTCATTTAACTGAATTATTCTGGCATCTGAAACAATTCTCGTTTCATTGAAAATGAGCTTGCATTTCGCGAATCCGAAAAGCGTAGAGTGCATCGCGGTTGGAATAGTGAGCATAACTGAAATTAGTTAATGGGTTATTCGTGTTCAAAGGAATTTTAAATTAAGGAAAATAATACACAAAGCAACTATTTTTTTGTTTGGAACAAAAAGTTGTTGCAGGTTAATCACCTGAATTCTGATTTTGAAACCGTGTCCGCATTTGGCTTGAGTGCTTACAGGTTAATATAGACTTGAAAGAATTAGTTTCTGAGAAAGCAATGAAGATCTTCTAAATTTTCGCTGATGAGTCGGATCGTATAGTGATGCACGGCGTATTCCATTTCGATGAGGTTGGCTCGCTTGAGTTTTTGTAAATGATGATGTATCGTTGTCGGATGTAGTTTCAACCAACCTGAAAAATCGGTTGACCGCAACATTGAAGTACGTCTTAGTTCGTTGATAATTGCCACTCTAGCCGGATGAGCGAGTGCACTGGCAGTAACTGATAGATTCTTGAAATCTTGAGAAAATTGATCGGCTTTTGAAGCTCCCATAATGGTCTTTTCTTATTTAAGTTAGACGAAAAGATCATTTGGTCAAAATTATTCGGAGGTTTTTTTCGAGAAAAGTGTAAAATTTTAAAAATCTAAACGTTTAAAATTGGCCAATTTTAGAATTTTACACTTTTCAAAGAAGTCCGGAAACACTGGGTTTTAGAACGTCTTATCCAACAAAATCCCACTCAAACCGTTCCTGCAACAATTGATCAACTCTTGTCTTCACAGCCTCATTTGTCAATTTCCCGAAAACATCCCCAACAAAAGCACCAACCATTAACTGCCTGGCTGCTTTTTCGCCAATTCCACGAGCTCTGAGGTAGAAGATAGCTTCGTCATCAAGCTGACCGGTGGTAGAACCGTGTGAACATTTCACATCATCTGCATAAATCTCCAGTTCCGGTTTCGAGTTAACGGTAGCATCATTGCTGAGTAATACATTCCCGTTCGACTGAAAAGCATTGATCTTCTGAGCGTCTTTTCGCACGAAGACCTTTCCGTTGAAAACCGCAGTTGCTTTTTCGTCGATAACACCTTTGTACAATTCGTTCGAAACGCAATGAGCAACGGTATGATCTACAACAGTATGGTTGTCAACGTGCTGACTTCCTTTTAGGATGTAAGCTCCATTCAGATGAGTTTCACAATTTTGGCCATTTACAGCAATGTTTAAATTGTTGCGAACCAATCCGCCATTCAGTGTAAGCGTATTGATAGTGAAATTAGAGTCTGTGGCTTGCGTTACTTGTTCCGTTGCAATGGTGAAGCAAGATTCATCTTCATACTGCAATTTATCGATGGTTAAAAAGGCATTTTTAGCAACTGAAACTTCGGTTACTACATTCGTGAAACAAGTATTGGCATTCTCGGTAACATACTGTTGCACAATGTGTGCTTTTGAAAACGCTTCGGCAACAATCACATTTCTGAGGTGCGAAATGGTATTTGTGCCGGTAACGATGTGCGTGATTTCTATAACAGGCTTAATATGCATGTTAGCGGAAATGTGCAAGTAAACACCATCTGTTGCATAGGCAGTATTGAAGGCATTAAATAATTCTCCTTCCAGCGGTAAAGTGTTTCCTAAAACGGAAAGTTCCATTACCTCCATTTGCGAAAGCGCCAATAATTTGATTCCGTCGGGAAAATGCGAAGAAGAAAGGTTGGAAGCGAAATGACCGTTTACGAACACCAATGAAATCGCATTCAAATCAATCTGGTGACGATTAGAAGCCAGTTGTTCTTGTCGAGCAACAAAATTTCCATTGCGAATTTTTGCCAAGCGCGTATATTTCCAAGCCTCGGTTCTAGTTGTTGGGAAAGGCATGTTTTCCAGCACCGAAAGCGCTTTTTTACGCAAATCTTCCGATAATAGATGTTTTCCTTCGAGCTTCCAATTTACACTGGCCGCCATTTCAGGGATAATCGTTTCTAAATTCATCGTAGATGTTGCTTAGTGTTGAAATTCGGCTTTGATCCAATCATATCCTTTTTCTTCAAGCTCCAGCGCCAATTCTTTCGGACCGGATTTTACAATTTTTCCATCGTATAAAACGTGCACAAAATCGGGAACGATATAATCCAGCAATCGTTGGTAATGTGTAATAACGATTGTGGCGTTTTTATCCGATTTCAAGGTGATCACACCATTGGCTACAATGCGCAAAGCATCAATGTCCAAGCCTGAATCGGTTTCATCGAGAATAGCTAATTTCGGATCGAGCATGGCCATTTGGAAAATCTCGTTGCGTTTTTTCTCACCACCCGAGAATCCTTCGTTTACTGAGCGACTAGCTAACTTGGCATCTAATTCTACGATAGCTGATTTTTCGCGAACCAAAGCCATAAAATCTTTGGCAGAAATTTGTTCCTGACCGTTGTATTCTCTGATTTCATTCAAAGCGGTACGAAGAAAATTCACATTTGATACTCCCGGAATTTCTACCGGATATTGAAATGCCAAAAATAGTCCTTCACGAGCACGATCTTCGGTAGCCATTTCCAATAAGTCTTTTCCTTCAAAAGCAACTGTTCCTTCCGTGATTTCGTATTCTTCACGACCAGCCAATACAGATGCTAAGGTACTTTTTCCGGCACCGTTAGGCCCCATGATAGCGTGTACTTCACCTGCTTTTACGTCAAGGTTTAATCCCTTTAATATCTCTTTTCCGTCAATTGACGCATGTAAATTCTCGATCTTTAACATCCTCTTTTTATCTAGATTAAAGATTGCAGATTGGCAGATTACAAATTTCCGCCAACTTCAATCTTACTTTTTATCCTACTGAACCTTCTAAGCTAATGGCGAGTAATTTTTGTGCTTCCACAGCAAATTCCATCGGTAATTGATTCAACACTTCTTTACAATAGCCGTTTACAATTAAGCTGATTGCTTTTTCTTCGCTGATTCCACGCTGTAAGCAATAGAAAATCTGATCTTCGCCGATTTTTGATGTCGTAGCTTCATGCTCAATCTTAGCGCTCGGATTCTTGCACTCGATGTACGGAAATGTATGCGCACCACATTCATCGGTCATCAACAGTGAATCACATTGAGAGAAATTGCGGGCATTGTGAGCATTTTTGTGAATCTGTACCAGTCCGCGGTAGGAATTTTGCGATTTTCCGGCAGAAATACCTTTCGAAATGATGGTGCTCTTGGTGTTTTTGCCCAAGTGAATCATCTTAGTACCTGTATCTGCTTGCTGGTAATTGTTGGTAACGGCAACAGAATAAAACTCACCGATTGAGTTATCACCTTTCAGGATACACGATGGGTATTTCCAAGTTACGGCAGATCCCGTTTCAACCTGTGTCCACGAAATTTTCGCATTGGTTTCACACAAACCGCGTTTGGTAACGAAGTTGAAAATCCCACCTTTTCCGTCTTTATCGCCAGGGTACCAGTTTTGTACAGTTGAGTATTTGATTTCAGCATCGTTCAATGCAATTAATTCAACAACTGCAGCGTGCAATTGATTTTCATCGCGTTGTGGAGCGGTACATCCTTCCAAATAAGAGACATACGAACCTTCATCTGCAATGACCAATGTACGTTCAAACTGTCCTGTATTTGCCTCATTGATACGGAAGTAGGTAGAAAGTTCCATCGGACAACGCACTCCTTTCGGAATGTAACAAAATGATCCGTCGGTGAAAACAGCACTGTTTAAAGCCGCATAAAAGTTATCAGTAACCGGAACCACCGATCCCATGTATTGTTTTACCAATTCAGGGTGTTCTTTCACCGCTTCGGAAAATGAACAGAAAATAATGCCTAATTCACCCAATTTTGCCTTGAAAGAAGTCGCCACGGAAACTGAGTCCATTACAAAGTCCACTGCAACGCCCGTTAAACGTTGTTGTTCTTCCATTGAAATTCCTAGTTTGGCCATAGTGGCTTTTAACTCAGGGTCAACATCGTCCCAACTTTCGTATTTCTTGGTTTGCTTTGGAGCTGCGTAATAAGAAATGGCTTGGAAATCGGGCTTTTCATAATGAACATGTGCCCAATTCGGTTCTTTCATCTCGCTCCAAATGCGAAAAGCTTTCAAGCGGTATTCCAATAACCACTCTGGTTCTTCCTTTTTTGCGGAGATATACCGAATGATGGTTTCGTTCAAGCCATTGGGTGCTCTGTCTGACTCAATGTTTGTAGTAAAACCGAATTTGTATTCGGAGTTTTCTAAATCTTTCGCTAAATCATTCTCTGTGTAACCCATGGGTTGTGTTCTTGTTGTATTGAATGATACCTAACTATTATACTGAAAATGATTCACCACATCCGCAAGTTCTTCCTGCATTCGGGTTCGAGAAAATAAATCCTTTTCCATTCAAACCACCTGAAAAATCAAGTGTTGTGCCAATCAAATAGAGGAAACTTTTTTTGTCAACAACTACTTTAATGCCGTTGTCAGTGAAAATTTTGTCGTCTGCGCGTTCTTCGTTGTCGAAAGTAAGCTGGTACATAAGTCCTGAACAACCACCGCCCTGAACGCCAACACGGATAAAAGACCCAGGTTTACCTTCATCCTCCATAAGGCGAATGGCTTGTTTTTTAGCTTGTTCTGTTACTGTTATCATAATCGTTTGTCTGATTGCCTATTTAGACTAAATATAAATAAACAACAATTTACGCCACAAAAATACCACTTTTATGGTATAGGTACAAGTGAAAAAGAAATTATCGAGAATAGATATAGAAATAGAACCAAACTGAGTTTATAGAATGATAATCCATTCCGGATTAATTGACAGGATAGCTATGAGATGTATTAAAACAAAGGAACGCATGCTGTGAGGTGAATAAAGCCAGATAATGAAAAATCAACCTTCGCCTTGTTGTCTTTTGTGACTGAACGAGTTCTCTTCTCGAATTGATGTTATTTTTCAAGATTCTTTAGTTTGAACAGATGTCGGTGATCTAAACGCATTGGACTTTTTCGAATAAATCCATTAGTTTGACTTTAATTGTTAGAAAAAGGAGCGCTCTTGTTTCCCCATTTTACTAGGGATTTGGGTCTATTCAGGGTCTTAATTGTTAAAAAAAGCGACTTTATCAACTGAGTTCATTAATATTGTAAGCAACTTTTGAACGAGTTCTCTCGTTAGAGAGAAGTACAATTACCAATTTTACTACTACCAGCATGAAAAAAGCATGTTATCTCTTATTCTTCTTGTGTTCAACAACTGCATCTTTCGGTCAAAACACAGGGCAAACTAAACAAGTTAAAACACAATCAAACGGCGTTGTTGTGCACGAAAGTGCAGGTAATGAAGGAGTTTATGTAGCTTCCGAGCCTAAAGTTGTTGTCAGAACCATTCAGGATTGGACACTTCCGGAGTGTATTGATGCCCTAAACGTGATTCAGGAAAAACTGATTATGTTGGAAGGTTCAGAAGAGTATGAAACAGCCAAAGTTGCTATTCTTGAGCAACAAGCATTAATCGAAGCACGTAAACAATCACTTTTATCCAAATAAGCTACCGATGAAACAGTTCCTTTTTTTGAGTGCCGCTTTATTGTTGGCTTTTGGAGTCAATGCACAATTAGTACCAAATGGTAATTCGGGTTCTTCCACTACTGCTTATACCAATGGTGCAACCAATGACCCTATTTATATTTGGTGTAGTGATGTCTTATCGACTGCACAAGGTAGTTTAACTGCAACACCTCCAAGTGGGGTGGGTCCATTTACGTTTGACTGGTACTTCCATAATCAAAGCAATGCATCCTGGACTCCTTACACTACCCAAGTTGGAGCTACATCAACCGTAAACAGTTTGGTGAGTGATGGTTACCGGGTAGAAATCCGCGATGCGGGAAATGCTATCGTGGCTTGTTACATTGCCTGGGTGTGGAACATGAATACAGAGGTTACTGCTTCCAACACACGTACCGGATGTAATCAGGCAAACCTTTCGTCTGTAGTAAATACGACAGGTAGTTTTTCCTACTACAATCCACCACCTGCTGAATCTTTGATTACGCCGAGTACGCAAATTCAGGTGTGTTTCTCAGCTACTCATACTTGGGTTTCCGATTTGGCTTTCTACCTTGTTGGTCCGCCTTCATGTGGAAGTCCTACAATATTATTGTCACCAAACCCAGGTGCAATCGGCCAAGGTACGGTATGTAATTCCGGAGATAACGTAAATAACTTATGCTTCACTACAACACCTGCAGGTAACCTCAATGTTTGTGCACCAGCGCCATCAACATTATCTGGAACCTACAGTAGTTATGGGCCGGCAAACACTGCTATTAACTGGGCTCCATTGATTGGCTGCAATGCCGCTTCCGGGGGGTGGCAGGTTCAAATTTATGATTGTATCAGTCTTGATGTGGGAGCACTTACCAATTCTGTTATTACCTTCTCTAATTTGACATCGGTTTGTGGGTCTCCTACTTCTATTACGTATAATTCTGGCTCTATAAACTCAGCAATTAATGACAACTCGTGCTCCGCGGGAACAGCTTCAATTTTTCAAGTTCCACCGGATCCGTCACTTACGATTCCAATTAACATTTCGGCAACCACAACCCTTCAGTGGACGGCAAATCCAGCAACTGCTATAACCAATTCAACTTCATTAAATGCAACGGCAACGGGCGTTCCGGCTGGTTCAACCGATTTCATTCAAACTGCAACAACTGTTTTCGGAACAGCAAACTGTACTTCCGATGATACAACGACATTCTCTTATGCATTACCTGTTGTGAATGCGGGACTCGATCAATCTGCATGTAGTGGTGCGAGCGTGACGCTTTCTGGCTCAGGAGCAACATCTTATTCATGGGATAACGGTGTCACGAACGGAGTTTCTTTTAACCCGGTTGCCACCCTAACGTATACTGTTACGGGGACGGATGCAGCAGGTTGTCAGGGGACAGATCAGGTTGTAGTAAGCGTTGGTACCAACCCTATTGTAGATGCTGGTGCCAATCAATCTATATGCCCGGGGCAATCAGTCACACTGAATGGATCAGGTGCAAATTCTTATACATGGGATAATTCGGTAACAGACGGTGTGGCATTTACCCCGGCGGCAACCCAAACCTATACGGTAACAGGAAGTGACGTCGCAGGCTGTCAGGGAACGGATCAAGTAACTGTAACGGTAAACACGTTACCGGTTGTCGGAGCAGGTCCTGACCAAACAACGTGTGGCGGATCGGTGACTTTATCAGGTTCCGGCGCTACAAGTTATACATGGGATAATGGCGTTACAGATGGTGTATCATTTACACCGGCTTCAACTCAAACATATACTGTTACGGGAACTGATGCCAATGGTTGTCAGAGTACCGATCAGGTTACGGTTACAGTTGGCGCGAGCTTAAGCGTGAATGCAGGTCAGAACCAAAGTATTTGTCAAGGTCAGTCAGTAACACTCACCGCTACCGGAGCTTCGGGTTATGTTTGGGACAATGGTGTGACGCAAGGAGTTTCCTTTACTCCTGCCTCAACACAAACCTATACGGTTACCGTTTCAGATGCAGTTGGATGTTCAGCTACTGATCAGGTGACTGTGACCGTGAATAGTATTCCAAACATTAATGCGGGTGCCAATCAGGCAATTTGTCCGGGTGGATCAGTTATCCTCAGCGGTTCAGGAGGTACGACTTATACTTGGAACAATGGTGTCACAAATGGTGTATCATTTAATCCAGCGAGTACGCAAACATACACGGTAACTGGTACAGATGCTAATGGCTGTACAAACACTGATCAAGTGTTGGTAACAGTGAATGCATTGCCGAATGTAAGTGCAGGTCAAGATCAATCGGTTTGTGCCGGAACTACTGTAACACTTAACGGAAGTGGAGCAGTTTCGTACGTTTGGAATCTATCTGTTGTAAATAATGTTCCTTTTACACCTGGCGCAACTCAAATCTATACCGTTGTAGGAACAGATGCCAACGGATGTCAAAATTCCGATCAAGTTACTGTAACAGTGAATCCTCCGCCAACAATTGGTGCGGGAGCAGATCAAACGATTTGTGTGGGAACTTCTGTTACTCTTTCAGGTACCGGAGGTGTGAGTTATGTTTGGACAAATGGTGTAACCAATGGAGTATCGTTTAATCCGGGTTTAGGAACACAAATCTATACTGTTACCGGAACTGATGCTAACGGTTGTACGAATACCGATCAGGTTACCATTACAGTATTAACGGTACCGGTTGCTGATATCAACTCAACTGACCCGCTTTCTGGATATCCTGGTTTGGCGGTTACATTTACCAACTCAAGTACAAATGCAACCAACTTTGTGTGGGATTACGATAACGGAGATACGGATGTAACCAACAACGTCAATCAAAATGGTGGATCAACCTTTAATTCTCCGGGAACTTACACAGTTACTTTAACTGCTTCCAATGGCGTTTGTGATGATGTTGATCAGTTGATTGTGATCGTGATACCGTTTGAACCATTGGTGATTCACGTACCCAATGTATTTACACCTGATGCCGATGGCTTGAACGATACCTTCCAAATTGATACCGAAAATGCAGAAAGTATGTCGGTGATTATTATCAATCGTTGGGGTGAATTCATCGAAGAGTTGGATGAAATTACAGATGTTTGGGATGGAACTTCCAAAGGAAAAGAAATGAGCGAAGGCGTATATTTCTTTAAATATAGCATTGGTGCGAAGGACGGTACAACAACCGAAGGACAAGGGTTTGTTGAGCTGATTCGCGGTAAATAGAGTTTTCATATAAGCGCAGAAAGGGTTGTTCATCACTAGATGAACGGCCTTTTTTGTTTACGGTAATTTTCTTTTTGGCTGGCGAAACGGTGATTACGAACTTTCCTTTAACTTTGCCGGATGCGTATTATTCGTGATCTTACTCCGGACGTTCAATTCAATCAACCCATTGTTACTTTGGGAACCTATGATGGTGTTCATCTTGGACATCAAACCATTATCCGTGAAATGGTTTCGGAAGCACGTAAGAAGGGAAAAGAATCTGTTTTGCTCACGTTTCATCCACATCCGAGAATGGTATTGTACCCCGAAAGCCATTCGGTACGATTGATCGACACCATCGAAGAAAAGTTGGAAAAGCTAGAGAAACTCGGATTGGATACGGTCATTTTGTTTCCGTTTACCATCAAGTTTTCGCGACTCACCGCGGTTGAGTTTGTACGTGATGTGTTGGTAAATCAAATCGGTGTATCGCAAATGTTGGTTGGTTATGATCATCATTTCGGAAAAAACAGAGAAGGGAATTTTCAGCAGTTGGAAGAATTGGGTGTGCTTTATGACTTCGAGGTCCGCGAGATAAAAGCGGTTGAAACGAATGGTATTGCCGTAAGTTCTACCAAAATACGTAAAGCGCTGGCCGAAGGAGAGATGAAAAAGGTGGAACAATTTTTGGGCGTTCCGTATCAATTATCGGGTGTAGTGATTCATGGTAATAAATTGGGTAGAACAA
The DNA here is from genome assembly GCA_029866325.1 of Fluviicola sp. Lineage (GTDB taxonomy): Bacteria > Bacteroidota > Bacteroidia > Flavobacteriales_D > Crocinitomicaceae > Fluviicola. The sequence goes on from JARWZO010000026.1 coordinate 19,564, forward strand.
TCGGTTTCCCAACTGCAAATCTTTACCTCGATCAAACCACAAAAATTTTACCCGAAATGGGTGTGTATGCCGTTCAAATAATTGTTCGCGGAAATCGCCTGAACGGAGTAATGAATATTGGTAAAAAACCTACAGTGCAACAAACAGACGCCATTTCCGTTGAAGTATTTATCTTCGATTTTGAAGCGGAAATCTACGATGAAACGGTGCGCGTTTATGTATATGACAGACTGCGCGGCGAACAACGTTTCGGGTCGATTGATGAATTGAAATCTCAACTGAAAAAAGATGAAGAAAACGCTCGGTCTGTCCTTACTGCTATGGTTTAGCTACACACTGTGTTTCAGCACGCAATTAGCCGCACAAGATTCAATTCGAATTTATACATGGGAAGAAGCATTGCTTGCTCCGAAAGATTCCGTGTTCAGACTCGATGCCTCGAAACAAAAATGGGAAGAACTTCCGGCTGAATTGTTCACGTTCACGCATTTGAAATCGTTGGATATCAGTAAAAATAAATTGACCTCATTACCCGCAGAAATGAGTGTGTTCAAAGAATTACGCACCTTGGATGCCGGGAAAAACAAATTGAAGGAGTTTCCGGTTGCTATTTGCCCTTTGACACAACTAAAAAAATTAATGCTCAACCGCAATTATATTACCACACTTCCTGCGTGTATCGGTTATTTTTCACAATTAAAAGTGCTCGATTTGTGGGATAATCCAATTGAATCGTTACCAAGTGAACTTTCTAAAGTAACTTCCTTGGAAGTAGTTGATCTGCGTGGAATCCTCTTCAATCAAGCGTTTCAGGATAAATGGCGCGAAGAATTGCCACAAACAAAATGGTATTTTGACCTCCCTTGCAAATGTTTGGATTAATTTTTCCAACCTTTTAAAAAAGCCTGCATCAATAGGTTGTTATTAAGGATAATCAGAGCTCTCTCTGATTGGTTTGGTAAATTGGGTTTTAGGTTTGGAAAAGGGTACTTCATAGAAGTACCCTTTTCTAGTTCTTGTTACCTTGTTTTGCCGAACAATGCAACGGGAATAAGTCTTATAAATGGATTGTCAGAGTTCGACCTCCATTATTTCTTTCCAAAAATCGTGAATGCTGATGCCGTCTGCCGCCAACATTTGCGGAACAATACTGGCTGCAGAAAATCCGGGAGTTGTATTTACCTCGATGAGGTAAGGAACATTGTTGACAATCATAAAATCTATGCGCGCAATCGATTTTAATTGCAGCAATTGATAACACTTACGTGCAACTTCCCAAACCTGGTCACGCACCGTGTCTTCTATGCGCGCCGGAGTTATTTCCTGTGATTGACCCAAATATTTTGCTTCGTAATCAAAAAAGTCATTATCGGAAGCAATTTCAGTCAATGGCAATGCGTGCAATCCGGAATGCCGGCGATAAATTCCACAAGTCACTTCTGTTCCGTCTAGAAATGCTTCCACAATCACCGTTCCACCTTCTGCAAAAGCTTTATCGAGTGCGGCTCCGAGCGCGTCGGCTGTATTTACGCGTGAAATACCGTAACTGGATCCCGAATCGGATGGTTTCACAAAACAAGGTAAACCCAATTGGGCAATTATCGTTGCTTCGTCAACAGCCGTTCTGGATGTCATGAATACCGATTCGGCAATGCGCACGCCAAACTTGCTCAGAAACTGATTGCAGTACCATTTATCAAACGAAAGCTCCGAAGCCAAGGCTCCTGAATTTACATACGGAAGCCCTTTCATATCCAGATACGCCTGAATTTTTCCGTTTTCACCCGGATTTCCGTGAATATAGATTAATCCAATATCGATTTTGGTTTCGCTGCCGGCATCCGAAAAACTCAGAGTTTCCATGTTAAACGGTACTTTTCCTTCCGGAAGATGAACAAACCAAGCAGCTTTCGTCACCTCAATTTTCACAATCGTATACGTTGAAGGAAAGTTGTCTACTATCGTTTGAGCGCTCTTCATCGAAATGTCAAACTCCGAAGAAAAACCACCGCAAAATAATCCTACCGTTTTCATGATCGTTTCTTTTTTGCGAAAATAGAGATAGGTAGCACGTTATTTTGACCGGATCGTTAAAAGTTTTAAGCATGAAATGTTGAAAGCTTCAATTCAAACGAATCACATTCTTAGTATATTTGTTTCCTCATTCGTGAACGATGGAATTTCTGAAAAAACTGCGCAACTTTATTTGGAGTAAACATTTTCTGAAGCATACCGGATTAATTTTTCTGGCGTATGTAGTAATTGTAGGTGGCACCATCCTTATTTTGGATAGCTACACCAATCATGGTCAGCAAATCAAAGTTCCCAACCTGATTGGATTAAAATCGGATGTTGCTCGTCAGCGCGTGGAAGAATTGGGCTTGAAAATAGAAGTGCTTGATTCTGTTTACAACCCCGATATCGCTGCCGGAACAATTGTTTCGCAAGATCCTGCTCCAACGTCAAAATCTTCAGTGTACGTAAAGGAAGATCGCATTATTCGTATTCAGGTTTCCAAAAAAACACGTTTGGTAGAAATGCCGAGTTTGTTGGATAAATCGCAACGTTTCGCAGAAAGTGTGTTGAAAAACCGCGGATTAAAATACCGAATCGAATTCAAACAAACCAGTGAAGCCAACGGCGCCGTATTGAAACAAATCTACAAAGGTTCCGAAATCAAAGAAGGAAAACGCATTCCGATTGGTTCTACCATCACCATTATTGTGGGCAGAAATGAAGGTGGTACGCCTGTTCAGGTTCCCGATTTGGTGGGTTCTACAATATCTGAGGCTCGCGGACGTTTAAGTGGAACATCTTTGAGTTTGTTCATTGGTTCTTGCGAAGGTTGCACGAATGCCCAAGATTCAACTTCTGCTATTATTCAGGCACAAAGCCCTGAGTATATGGATGGAGTAATGAGTCCGTCGGGTAGCACCGTTACCATTCAGGCGATTAAGAACTAAACCCATCGATGGCCTAAACAATTGACAATGAAAAAAAGTTTTTTGCTAGCGCTTTCCTGTTGGTTAGTTACGAGTGTGTTTGCTCAAACGGAATCCGTTGGACCAATTACACGACAATTCTTCGGAAAAGCGAGTATGATGCAAACGCGTGCTTCCAATCCGATTGATAGCACTTATGTTTACAATCTGGATACGCTGACCTTGCCTTTCTTTGATGAATTTTCGAAGTCGCGCTTCCAGCAATACAATGCACAGCCTTCCGACCCGAATGTTAGTGAACAACTCTTTCATCAATTATTGGATGTTGCAGATGTGCCCTTACCGGCTGATGACACGTATAGCCTCACGCAAACGCATCGTTACGAAACTACTGCCGGTGAAACAGATACAATTGATTTACCGGGTGTTTCCATCAAAATAGGAGATTTTTCTGTATACCCGATTGTGTATGCCACTACTACCGTCTATCCGCCTTATGATCTTTATGACACACTCGATTTTGTGAATGACATAGATACTATTTGGCAAATTCCACCTGATGTGGTTCAGGATTCGGCACTTATCTTTACCGTACAGGTTTCTGATCCGAATGCATTGTGGGCCGATCATTATGCATACCATAATTATACGTTTGCTGTAAATCCATGGACCTTGGGTGTGGCCACATTTGACGGTCTCGATGAAAACGGTTTTCCATATAACTTTGGCTCCAGCACATCAGGAATAGCTGATTTTTTGACCTCAAAACCATTAGATCTTTCCGGGCTTTTGCCAAGTGATTCCATTTACCTCAGTTTTCTGGTGCAACCCGAGGGTTTTGGAGATGTTCCTGAAGCAGCCGATTCATTGAAGCTTGAATTTTACGACGTAAACGCCGATCAGTGGAACCAGGTTTGGGCTATGGGCGGATCTTCCACAACAGATTTTAAAGTGGGGCATATTCGTCTCACACAAGCCATTTATTTTACAGATGGTTTCCGTTTCCGTTTCAAAAACCGTGGCGGACTTTCAGGGTCACTGGATCATTTTCACTTGGATTACGTTCATCTGCGAACGCTCTCCGGTATTCAGGATACTTTATTCAAAGATTTTGCTTTTGTTTATCCGGTTGGAAGTCTGATCGAAGACTATACACAAGTTCCTTGGGATCACTGGAAAAACAGTGCTGTCAATCACATGAACGATTCGTTGGTGGTGACGGTGAGAAATGGATCTAATCAGGTGGAAAACAATCAAAACGGAAGCGCGGCAGTAGAATTTGCTGGAGCTCCAGAGGGGAACTTCACTTTAATCGACCAAATTCTGTCAAACGGAATTAATTATGCAGCGCGAACAACCGTTGAGTCGTATCACGATTGCAACGACGGATATTCATTTGATCCGACCACTCCGGGTGATGCGGTAAGTTTCGATATCATCGGTGCGGCTTCTGCACAATTTCCCAACTTCGTACAAAACGACTCGTGTTTTACCACGCAGCAATTTGCGGATGTGTATGCCTACGATGATGGCTCTGCTGAAAAAGTATACGGTCCAACGGGAGTTCAGGCGCGTTTGGCCTATAAATTCACGCCTTATGAAGCAGATTCATTGATTGGAGTAAAAATGCACTTTGTGCCTTCGGTAAATGACGTTTCGGATAAATTGTTTCTCTTAAGTGTGTGGAATGACAATGGCGGTCAACCGGGATCGGTTATTTATGAAGATGAATTTTTCTTTCCGCGTACACCACAATACGAAGACAGCATCGGTAAATTCACGACTTATTATCTGAAAGATACCATGAAACTTCCGATCACCGGAACATTCTATGTGGGTTGGAGACAAATAGATGCAGATCGTCTGAATATCGGAATGGACATGAATAACGATAATTCCGACAAGATTTTCTACTCTATAAACGGAGGTGTTACTTGGTCTAATACCTCATTTGAAGGAAGTTTGATGATGCGACCTGTCTTTTCAACGGCTGTGAACGCCGATTTAGCGGTGGAAGAGCGTACTTTGACACCTTCGTGGGAGTTGTACCCGAATCCTACTTCAGGTGTTGTTAGCATCGACTGGAATGAAAACACACCTTTCCCGGGTGCCATTTGTGTTGATGCGCAAGGTCGTGTTGTAGGAACCATGGAAGCCGACCGCCCAACGATTGATCTGAGTGCTAATCCGGCAGGAATCTATTTTATCCAACTCAACGGTTACAACCACCTTGTGAAAAAAGTCATTCGTTATTGATGAGCGAAGAGATTCAGGAAGTTGAGAATGACGAGGAAGAACTGTTTGAGCATTATCGGTTCAAATCAGATCCGGGGCAGGAATTACTTCGCATTGACAAATTCCTTATGGACAGGTTGCCGGGAACTTCACGCAACAAAATTCAGATAGCAGCCAAAAACGGAAACATTCTTGTAAACGGAAATGTGGTAAAACCCAATTACCGTATTAAACCACGCGATGAAGTTTCTATCGTTTTACCCTATCCGATCAGGGAAATCGAACTGATTCCACAAGATATTCCCATTGACATCATTTACGAAGACGATTACCTGGTTTTGGTGAATAAGCAAGCCAATATGGTTGTGCATCCCGGATACGGAAATTACACCGGAACAATGGTCAATGCATTGGTCTATCACTTTGACCATTTACCGCATCGCATTCAGGATTATTTCGGCAGACCCGGATTGGTGCATCGCTTAGATAAACACACCACAGGTATTATGGTGGTTGCAAAAACAGAACAAGCATTAACGCATTTGGCGAAACAGTTCTATGATCGTACTACCGAACGTCGTTACCATGCGCTTGTTTGGGGTGATGTAAAGGCAGATGTTACGGTTGAAGGGCATATCGGGCGTTCATTGCAAAACCGGAAGGTCATGACCGTTTTTCCTGACGGTGACCACGGAAAGCATGCTGTAACCCATGTTAAGGTCTTAAAAAGCTTCGGGTTGGTTACGCTAGTTGAATGTAAGTTGGAAACGGGAAGGACACATCAAATCCGGACACATTTGAAATGGATCGGTCACCCGTTGTTTAATGATTTGGAGTATGGTGGTGATTCCATTCAGCGTGGCACAACCAGCGGACCTTATAAACAATTCATCCAAAACTGTTTCGACCTGATTCCGGGGCAAGCGCTTCATGCTAAGACACTTGGTTTTGTTCATCCGCATACGCAGGAGTGGATGCAATTTGATTCCGACCTTCCGGAAGGCTTTTCAGAAATCCTGAAAAAATGGGAAACCTACACACAAGGTTACCTTTCATAATCAAATTACATATAGTTGCGTAAGATGTTCGTTTCGTAAAAGAATCATTGTTTGATCAATTAACACCTTGGGACAATAACTTTTAGGAATCTAACATTCAAAGACAGAAAAGTATAATTTTAAATCAGTTTTAGCCGTAGTTCGTTTTTTTAAATTAATTTCGGCAATCGCGAAAAACGTAAAAATTAGACTGGCTTATTTGTCCATGTCAGAATTATTTACTTCTTTCGGGATAATTTAACAAAAGTTTGCACCTTAGCTATGAACGTTAAAACACTTATCTTATTGACATTTATTGGTCTTTCGGGATCATTATTGGCACAGTCAAAGTTTATTAAAGAAGCCAACTCGAAGTTTTATAACGAGAACTACTGTGAAGGGGCTGAGAAATGTGCCCAGGCCTACACCAAAATTTCCCGCAAAGGAAATGCAGCTTTAAAAGTGAAGGGTGACATGGCTTTCAAAACGGCAGAATGTCATCGCCTAACTGAAAATTTCAAAGAAGCAAATGAATGGTATGAAAAAGCTATTTTGTTGAAATATCAGCAAACAGAGCCATTGGTATTGTTATACAACGCCGAATGCTGGCGTACAATGGGTGATTTCAAAAAAGCAAAAGAGAACTATTCTGCCTACAAAGCATTGGTTCCAGACGATTCGCGTGCCGATATCGGTTTGAAATCATGTGAAATGCACGAAGATTTCAAAGAAAACAAAACCCGTCACCTTGTTACGAATATTGAGAAATTAAACCTTGATGGTTTTGAAATGGCTCCGATGTTTGTTGACAAAAAAGAAACGGTTGTTGCTTTCAGTTCTTCAAGAAGTACATCAACCGGATCTGATGAAGATCCGCGTACCTGTGAAAAGTATATGGACATCTATGTTTCTGCATTGGATAAAAAAGGAAACTGGACAGAGCCTAAGTTAATTGAAGCAGAAGGCGTTAATACGGAAGACAACGAAGGAACGATCTGTATCGACTCTCGAGGAAAAACAATGTTCTTTACACGTTGTCCGAATGTGAAAAAACAAAACTTGGGTTGTGATATCTGGTGGGCTGAAGCAAAAGGTAAAAGCTGGGATACACCTGTTAAGTTGAATTTGAAAACAGCTGACTCGGTTTCAGTTGGTCACCCATGTGCAAGTGAAGATGGAAAATACCTGATTTTCGCTTCAGATATGGATGGCAATGGAGCTATGGGTGGTCGCGATTTGTGGTACACAACGTATAACAAGAAAAACGAAGAGTGGTCAGCACCTGTTAACATGGGACCTGAGATCAACACTGCCGGAGATGAGTTATTCCCGTCATTCGGATTGAATGGTGAGTTGATTTATGCTTCTAACGGCTTGCCTGGAATGGGTGGTTTGGATATTTTCAAAGCAGTAAAAGTTGGTGAAGAGTACAAATGGGAGAATCCGACGAACCTTGGTTCACCGATCAACTCCGACTACAACGATTACGCTTTGGTTGAAGCTACTGAGCGCAAAGGATATTTCACATCTGAGCGTAAAGGAAGCAAAGGTGAAAACTACAAACCGGATTTGTATCAATATGAATTGCCTCCAAACATTTTCGACTTGAAAGTGAATGTATCTGACCTTACCAATAAAGAAAAGAAATTGGAAGGTGTTAAAGTAACCGTTACCGGATCAACTGCTGGTGATAAATGGGAAGGTACTACTGCGAAAGACGGTTCTGTATTCTGGGATAAAAAACCGAATGGAGATCGTTTCGTTAACGAAAATGCTTCTTACTCGATTGTTTTAGCCAAAAAAGAAGGTTATTATGAAGATAAAAACGGTTCTAAATTCACAACGGTAGGTTTGAATTACGATCAAAACTTTATCATCGATATGGCATTGATTCCTGAGAAACCGATCCGTTTGCCGGAGGTACGTTACCCGTTGTCTCAATGGACATTGTTGATCGACTCTACAATCAATTCAAAAGATTCACTTCAGTTCGTATATGACTTATTAACTGAGTACCCTGGAATGGTATTGGAGTTGAGCTCGCATACGGATGCTCGTGGTACTGATAATTCAAATCAAGTGCTTTCTGAAAACCGTGCTAAAGCTTGCTACAAGTACCTTGTTGAAGAAAGAGGAATTGATCCACGTCGTATTGTACCTGTTGGAAAAGGTGAGCGTGAGCCGAAAACAGTTTACAAAAAAGGTGAAATGTATCAGGTAGGTGAGCCGATTGATATGACGGGTTATGAAAAAGTGATCCTTACTGAGGCTTACATTAACCAGTTTAAGAAAACGGATAAACGCAAGTTTGAAATGTTGCACCAGTTGAATCGTCGTACGGAAGGTAAAATTCTTACGATGGATTTCGACCCGGCAACTGCTCCGGCTGCAAATCCTGATTTCAAAGTGTTTAAAAAGGTTCCTAAGAAATAAGGAATCGACCGAAATTATAGAAAAGGTCTTCGTTTTAACGAAGACCTTTTTTTGTTTCCCATCCGCCTGAGGCGAACTCAGTTGAATTTAGTACCTTTGCCCTTTCATTTGCATCATGTCTGATACACGTTATAACTTGCGCGGAGTTTCTGCCGGTAAAGAAGAAGTACACAACGCTATTAAATCGGTTGACAAAGGTCTTTACCCAAAGGCATTTTGTAAGATCGTACCGGATCATCTAACAGGTGACGAAGATTACTGTATTGTCATGCATGCCGATGGCGCAGGTACAAAATCGGCGTTGGCCTACATGTATTGGAAAGAAACGGGTGACGTTTCCGTATGGAAAGGAATTGCTCAGGATGCACTGATCATGAACATCGACGATTTGTTGTGCGTTGGTGCCACAGAAAACATTCTGCTTTCATCCACAATCGGACGCAACAAAAACAAAATCAACGGAGAAGTAATCGCCGCTATTATCAATGGCACCGAAGAATTGTTGCAAACCTTGCGAGGTCAGGGAATCGGAATCTACTCTACAGGCGGAGAAACCGCAGATGTTGGTGATTTAGTTCGTACGATTATTGTTGATTCTACGGTTGTCTGTCGCATGAAACGCTCAGAAGTGATTTCCAACCACAACATTCAGGATGGCGATGTGATTGTAGGAATGTCATCGTTCGGTCAATCGACTTATGAAGACAGTTACAATGGTGGTATGGGTTCCAATGGCTTGACTTCTGCCAGACACGACGTGTTCAACAAAGTATTGGCAATGAAATATCCCGAGAGCTTTGATCCGTCGGTTCCGATGGATTTGGTTTATTCCGGCTCGAAAAACCTAACGGATACCGTTGAAGGAACTCCTGTAAATGCCGGGCAATTGGTGCTTTCTCCTACAAGAACCTACGCACCGATCATCAAAAGTATACTCGACAAACATCGGTCACAGATTCATGGAATGGTACATTGTTCGGGTGGCGCGCAAACCAAAGTGTTACATTTTGTTGACAATGTACATATCATCAAAGATAATTTGTTTCCCATTCCGCCGCTTTTCCGAATGATCCAGGAAGAATCAGGCACGGAATGGCAGGAAATGTATAAAGTGTTTAACATGGGGCACCGCATGGAAGTATATGTTCCGGCCGATTTGGCGCCTGAAATCATTGCGATTTCCAACTCATTTGGTGTAGATGCACAAGTGGTTGGAAGGGTAGAAGCCATGGATGGAAAACGTGTCACCGTAAGGTCTGAAATGGGAGAATTCGTTTACGAATAAGCAATATGAACGATTTATTACAAAAATTGGAAGCGATCCACTTTCGTTTTGTGGAAGTGGGTAAAATGATTACCGATCCGGAAATTATTTCCGATATGGAACGGTACGTGCGACTCAATAAAGAATACCGAGATTTGGAAGAAGTTGACTCTGCTTACAAAACGTATAAAAATATTATTGACAACCTGCAGAGCGCACGTGAATTGCTGGAGACCGAAAAGGACCAGGAAATGCGCGAAATGGCAAAGATGGAAATCGATGAACTGGAACAAAAACGTCCGGTTGTTGAAGAAGACATCAAAGTATTATTGATTCCGAAAGACCCGGAAGATGATAAAAATGCCATTTTGGAACTTCGTGCAGGAACCGGTGGTGACGAAGCTTGTATTTTTGTGGAAGATGTGTTCCGCATGTACATCATGTACTTCAAAGAAGCAGGATGGAAATATGAAATCATCAACTCTTCGGAGGGAAGTGTAAAGGGATATAAAGAGATTTCGATGAGCATTGAAGGTGCCGGAATTTACGGAATGCTGAAATTTGAATCGGGAGTTCACCGTGTTCAACGTGTTCCCGAAACCGAATCTCAAGGTCGTGTGCATACTTCAGCCATTACTGTTGCTGTTTTACCCGAAGCCGAAGAAGTTGATTTCGAACTTGACATGAATGATGTGCGTAAGGATACATTCCGAGCATCAGGTGCAGGTGGACAGCACATTAACAAAACCGAATCGGCAATACGACTCACACACATTCCTACAGGCGTGGTTGTGGAATGTCAAGACGGGCGTTCACAGCATAAAAACTTAGAACAAGCAATCTCGGTATTGCGATCACGTCTTTATCAGGCGGAATTGGATCGTTTGCATAATGAACGCGCCGCACAGCGTAAGACATTGGTATCTACAGGCGACCGTTCGGCAAAGATCAGAACCTACAATTATCCGCAAGGTAGAATCACAGATCACCGTATCAACAAAACAATGTATAACCTTGGTGTGTTTATGAATGGTGATATCCAAGAAATGATCGATGCACTGAAAATGGCCGAGAATGCCGAAAAGATGAAAGGGGAATTGGTTTAGTTACAGCTTACCGATTCGCTAGTTACCGCTCACCCTTGTTTTCATTCAATTCACCCCCTCATTTCGAACCTCGAACAGATTTAAGGGTTTATTCACATACTTTAACATTGCCAATTGGGAAATTCGCATGAAATTCGCGACACCATTTGAGCGCAAAGACAATCGTGTTTTTGTTGCTTGTAGTGGTGAAACACCAATTGCGTGTTTGTGTTTTACATCTGATAACTGAAAAGGGAATTCTGAGATGAAACACTTACTAAATGAAACTTAACTAATGCAACGCATGACAAAATTAGTAACCTGTTTAACACTAATTCTCTTCTTTGGCGGTTCGCTTTTCGGGCAGGAAAAGGCCACTCTGAGCGGAACAATCGAAGAAGGTAAGAAGGGAGAGGAGCTTATTGGAGCCACGATTCAAATAAAAGGCCAGAATATTGGCGCACAAACCAATGAATATGGTTTTTATTCCTTAACAATTCCTGTTGGCACCTATAACTTTTCCATTTCGTCCTATGGTTATGAAACACTGGATACAACAATCAATCTTGCTGTCAGTCAGCAATTGAATGTACAATTGAGAGAAGAAGGTGGTACTGATTTGGAAGAAGTTGTTGTAACAACAGAGCGTCAGGATGCGAATGTGAAAGATCCGATCATGGGTGTTGAACGTCTCGATCCGAAAGAATTATCGAAAATACCGGTATTGTTTGGAGAAAAGGACATCATCAAGACTATGCAATTATTGCCCGGTGTAAAAAGCGCCGGTGAAGGAAATGCAGGTTATTACGTGCGTGGTGGGGCTGCCGATCAAAACTTGATTTTATTGGATGAAGCGCCAGTTTACAACGCTTCTCACTTGTTAGGTTTTTTCTCGACCTTCAACTCTGATGCTATCAAAGATGCCGTATTGTACAAAGGAAATCAACCTGCCAATTTCGGAGGTCGCTTGTCATCGGTACTTGATATTAAAATGAACGAAGGAAATGCTAAACGTTATAATGTAAGTGGCGGTTTGGGTCTCATTTCCTCTAAACTGAACGTTGAAGGTCCGATTGTAAAAGATAAAGCATCTTTTTTGGTAACCGGTCGTCGTACGTATGCCGATTTGTTTCTGAAAGCAAGTGATCGCTTTAAAAACAACACCTTGTATTTCTATGATTTGAATGCCAAAGTGAATTACCGTGTAGGTAAAAAAGATCGCTTGTTTTTGTCGGGTTATTTTGGGCGTGATGTGTTGGGTGTAGGTCAAACCTTCGGATTTAACTGGGGAAATGCCACGGCAACCTTGCGTTGGAACCACATTATCAATGATAAATTGTTTTCCAACACGTCGGTGATTTACAGTTCTTACGACTATAAAATATCGATCAAAGGTGGCGACGTGAAATTTGATATCACATCACTCATCCGCGATTGGAACCTCAAGCAAGAATTTCAGTATTTCGTAAATACCCGCAACAAAATCCGTTTCGGATTCAATGTGATCAATCACGACATCACACCAGGACAAGTAGATGCCGAAACTGCAGTTGGGATTAACGCTACTAAATTGAGTCCTACACGCAGCTTGGAAAGCGCAATTTTTGTCACCAATGATTGGAGCGCAACAGATAAACTTACGGTGAGTTATGGTGCGCGCCTGAGCGGCTTTTCGGTACTTGGTAACGGTCAGGAAGTTTATACATACGACGCTGCAGGAGATGTTGCTACAACCACGATTTACAAGAAAAATGAGTTTTTGAAAACATATTTCAATGTAGAACCCCGTATTTCGGCTAGTTTTTCTTACAACAAAGTGGCTTCCGTTAAAGCGGCTTATGCACGCAATGCTCAAAACATTCACTTGGTTTCAAACGCCACTTCTTCCTCACCAACTGATGTGTGGTTGGCAAGTTCACTCAATACCAAACCCGAATTGGCCGACCAGTTTTCATTGGGATGGTTCAAAAATTTCAAGGAAAACATGTATGAAGTCAATGTTGAAACGTACTACAAATCAATGTTGAATCAAATAGATTACCGCAATGGCGCAAATACCCAAGCCAACGAATTACTGGAAGGTGAATTGCTCTCAGGGATTGGTCGTGCTTATGGTTTGGAAATGATTATCAAGAAAAAACGCGGTCGTTTCACGGGTTGGGTAGGCTATACATTATCGCGCACCGAACGAAAAATCGACGGAATCAACGACAACAACTGGTATGCTGCCAAGCAAGACAGAACGCATGATATTTCGATTGTGACCATTTACGATATCACTCCGAAATTGTCGGTTTCTGCTTTGTTTATCTATTATACCGGAAATGCGATTACGTTCCCTTCCGGGAAATATCAAATCAATGGTGAAACACAATTCCTTTATACGGAACGCAACGGATACCGTATGCCTGCTTATCATCGATTGGATTTGGGGGTAACATGGATTCGTAAAAACACCGAGAAATTCGAGAGTAGCTGGAACTTTTCCGTATACAATGCTTACGGTCGTGAAAACGCGTACATTATTACTTTCCGTGAAAGCGAAACAAATCCGGGTACTACCGAAGCAGTACAAACAACATTATTCCGCTGGATTCCGGCAATTACCTACAACTTCAAATTCAAATAAGGATGAAAACACTAAAATGGTTTGGCTTTTTTACGCTTCTATTGGCAAGCGCTTCCTTCATTTCTTGCGAGAAGGTAATCGATGTGGATTTGAATTCGGATGACCCGAAAGTGGTGATTGAAGGAACGTTTACAGCTGGTGAAACTACGCACAATGTAGTGATAACGCGCACCATGAATTTTGATGAAGCGACACCCTATCCAACAGTTGACAATGCTGTTGTGAGCGTCACCGATAATCTTGGAAATGCTCAAGTGTTGACCTTTGTTGGAAACGGAACCTACCAGGCAACGGCTTATCCGGTGATTGAAGGAAGAACGTATACGTTGACCGTTGTTGCCGACGGTAAAACTTATACAGCCCAAAGCACAGCTCCGGCGCTAGTTCCAATCGACGATTTGTTTGTCTTGTCATTTGAATTCGGTCCGGATACCATCAATTCCATTGTTCCACTGCGCATGGATCCGGCAGGAGTGAAGAATTTTTACCAATTCAACCTGTTTAATAATGGTGAACGTTTAGATGGAATTTACCTGCAAAATGATGCATTTACCGATGGAATTCAGATTCAGGAACCAATTTTTGATAACGAAGGTTCGTATGAATCGGGTGACACCGCTTTTGTAGAAATGTTCATCATCGATGAGCCCGTTTACAATTATTTCTTTGCTTTGTTGCAAAATCAAACGGCGACACCTGCTAATCCCACATCCAATTTCTCCGGTGGTTGTTTGGGCTATTTTTCTGCCCGATCAAAAGATACGGCTAGTGTGATTATTCCTTAGAATTTCGGTACATTCCAAAAGGTAAATAGTTGCTATCTTTACCGCTTTGTAATAATCAGAAACATACATGACCCGTCAGGAATTAATAGCGCAAATACGAACAAAGCAGTCGTTTCTCTGCGTTGGATTGGATACGGACCTTACAAAGATTCCCGCTCATTTGTTGCAGGATGAAGATCCGGTGTTTGCGTTCAACAAAGCAATTATTGACGCTACCAAGGATTTTTGTGTAGCCTACAAACCCAACATTGCGTTTTATGAATGTTTGGGTCCGAAAGGCTGGGAATCGCTGAAAAAAACCATCGATTACATTCCTGATAACTGTTTTGTGATTGCCGATGCCAAGCGTGGTGATATCGGTAACACATCTTCTTATTACGCCAAAACATTTTTCGAATACCTAGATTGCGATGCTGTTACTGTAGCTCCTTATATGGGCGAAGATTCGGTGACGCCGTTTCAGGAATATGAAGGTAAATGGGTGATTCTATTGGCTTTGACTTCAAATAAAGGTGCGCTCGACTTTCAGTTTATGACCGACATCAATGGTGAAGAATTGTACAAAAAAGTATTGAGGAAATCGGCCAAATGGGGCAACGACTCCAACCTGATGTATGTAGTAGGAGCAACACGTGCCGAAGGAATTGGTGAAGTGCGGAAGTTGGTTCCGAATCACTTTTTCTTAGTTCCGGGTGTTGGTGCACAAGGCGGAAGTTTAGATGATGTAGCGAACTACGGTTGGAATGCTGATTGCGGTTTGCTGGTCAATGCTTCGCGTTCGATCTTGTATGCTTCCAACGGAAACGATTTTGCCGAAAAAGCCGGCGAGGAAGCACAAAAATTGCAACAAGAAATGCAGGCAATTCTGCACCGAAAAGGATTCTGATGGAAGCAGAAAAAACCAAACTTGCATTGGCGGATACTATCCGTAACTGGCACCAAAAAGGCTGGTCTCCGGCTACATCAACCAATTATTCCTTCCGGTTGCCCGAAGATCCGAATACCATTTACGTTTCACGTTCCGGAATAGATAAATCGCAGTTTACAGCTGATGATTTTATGGAGGTCGATTTGCAGGGAATTGCCAAACCGCGCTTTGCAGATGCACGACCTTCGGCAGAAACATTGATTCACTGTACACTTTACGAGTTGTTTCCCGAAACACAGTGCATCGTTCACAGTCATTCGGTGTATTCGGTTTTGCATTCAGCAGTTGAACAAGATCGGGTAACGATTCAAGGTTACGAAGTCCTCAAAGGATTTGAAGGAATTACCACACATGAAACCACTGTCGACTGCCCGATTTTGGATAATACCCAAGATATGGTTGCGTTCAGTGAAACGTTGCGAAACGCGAAAGAAAAACTGACCATTCCTGCTTTCATCATGCGGAAACACGGAACGTATGCCTGGGGTAAAAATCTCTTCGACGCCAAGCGCCATTTGGAAACCATTGAGTATTTGCTGGAGTGTGAGTGGAAACTTAGAAGGTAATTATCAATTATGAATTGAAAAATTATGAAGGGGCGCTTTCTATGAAAAAATACATAGCATATATCATAATTGGCTTGTTGTTCCTATCACTTGTGATCGACGGCTTTTTCCCTTTTTATTCATTAACCGATTTTGGTCCGATTGTCAACGATGAAGAAACATATATTAGTAATCAATATACCGGCTGGCAATCTGTTTTTTTCATTCTTAACCTTGTTATCATTGGTGTCTGTTCCATTTTTGCTCTTATCAAAATAGATAAAATTGCATGTAGAATAGTATTAATCATACTTACTAGTTTCCTTTTGGTGGCTTTTTTTTTACATCATGTTGCAAATTCTATGGGACAAAATGGAGGGCCTTTCATCCCAACGTTTGAAATAGGTTACCACGCAATGTTTGTAATTGATCTTCTGTTGATCATTTATTGCTTTACAACAGTGGAAAAACGAAAATCACTGAAGCCTACTGATTCCGATTTACTCGATCAGTTTTGAGTTGAATATTGAAAAGGAGAATTGCTGTTCTACAATCTTTTCAATTTTACATTTTCAATTCATGACTTTATTATTCATAGTTCTTGAATTTACAAACTCACCAATCATCCGATTTTTCTGATACTATTTCATGTTTTTTACTTAAATTTGTTACCATGGTAACTAAAATTCAATGACATGAGTTCCAAACAAGATCGCAGAACCTTTATTGAACGACTAACAATCGCATCAGGTTCTCTTTTCGCACTACCTTGGCTAACAGCAGCAACAAAAAATGACAAACTAACAGAAGAAAAAGTGACGAATCCAATAAAACAAATCAAACCACTCGGTTTTCAATGGGAAACCCAAGATCCGTTCTTGTTCTGTGTGCACCACGAAGATTTTTTTCCGAAAGGAAATGACCAAATGGGACCGGATCAAACGCATTTCAAGGGTCGCCATATGGGTGATGATTTCATTATCAAAGACGGTTTCAGGATGTATCACGGAAAAACGGTTCCCGGATTTCCCGGGCATCCGCATCGGGGGTTTGAAACCATTACTGTTGTGCGCAAAGGATTGGTCGATCATGCCGATTCATTGGGTGCTGCCGGTCGTTACGGCGACGGCGACGTGCAATGGATGACTTCCGGAAAAGGAGTACAGCATTCAGAGATGTTTCCCTTGCTTTCGAAAGAAGAGGAAAATCCAATGGAACTGTTTCAGATCTGGCTCAATTTGCCGAAGAAGGATAAAATGGTGGAACCGCACTTTAAAATGTTGTGGAAAGATGCCATTCCGAATATCACGGTAACGGATGAAGCCGGTAAAACGTCAGCCGTAGAATTGATTGCCGGAAGTTGGGGCGAATCGGTGGCTTCTGCACCTCCACCCAATTCGTGGGCTGCCGTAAAAGAAAACGAAGTGTTGATTGTCAATATCAAGATGCAACCCGAAGCACAAGTGGTGTTGCCGAAAGCAAGTACGGGTGTGAATCGCACGCTTTATTTTTACGAAGGTGATCAATTGACCATTTCCGATCAAACAATTTCGTCGTATTCAGGCATCGAACTACTTGCCGATCAAGAAGTATTACTGAAAGCAGGAACGGCTCCCGCCAGTATTTTGATCCTTCAGGGAAAACCGATAGCCGAACAGGTGATGCAGTACGGACCTTTTGTAATGAATACCAAAGAAGAAATCAATCAGGCATTTCAAGACTATCACGACACGCAGTTTGGTGGTTGGCCGTGGCCGAAATACGATCAGGTACACGATCGTTCAAAACCGCGTTTTGCAAGAAATGCTGATGGAACCGAAGAGGTAAAGGTGTAAGATTTAAATAGAAAACAGCAATTTTTCGGACGTTCTTTAAAACGCCTCTCCCACAAAGATATAGAGTCCGTTTCCTTCATTGGTAAAGGCCAAATCTAGACGTATCCATACATCTTTTTTACGGAATAGTTGAAATCGTAAACCGGCACCACCTGCAAAAAGAATATGATCATTCGTTAGATTGTTGAGGTTGCTATACACGGCTCCGGTTCCTGCAAATACGGAAGCGCCCCATCGTTTGGCAAAACGTACCGGTAACATTCGATACTCTATTTGAGCTGCCATTAAGTTACGGTCGCGAAATCTACCTAAGTAATATCCACGCATCATTGTTTCACCTCCTAACAAAGCCAGTTGGTTGAAGGGTGGGTTGCCATAAGTAAACTGTCCTATTACTTGAGTAGCAAGAACGTTTCGCTCAAGAATTGGCTTGAACCAGCGCATGTCTGCATAAACGGAAGTGAATTCAAAATCGCTACCCCAGTTAGGTGTATAATGAAGAAAGGCAACTTCAGAGAAAAAACCGTGACGCACATTCAGCACATTGTGGCGGTTGTCGTACAACAATCCTAGTCCGAATCCCATATTAGTTGATCCTTCGCTTCCCGCTGGTTTTTCATAGACGATAGAAGTATCGGAGTCCACGAAATCAACTTTCCCCAAATGGTGTAAATCGGTTTCTAGTCCTACATAAACGTTTTTATAAATCTTACGCAATACCCGCTCTTTCAACTGAAACTGAAAGGCATCTACACGCGCTATTTTTTCGCTTGGCGATTCAGGACCAATGCCATGATAGGATAAAGGGAAACTTTGAAATTTAAGTTTGCCAAGAAAAAACCAGTTGTTTTTGTGAGAATAGTTAGCATGATCTATAATTCCTCCATATTGTTGTTGCAGTGTATAGAACCCAAGCGCGTTTACTTCACTTAACCGATTAGTTGTATCACGTTTGGCATAATACATAAATAAACTACTCACACCAATTTCAACACTTGTTTCGGGAGCATAAGCTAAAATAGGGTAAGCAATAAACTGCGGTTTCGATTTATCAACCGTATCATTGAATACACGATTTAGGTACCGCATTGCAAACGATTGTTTTTCCTGAGCAATGGAGCAGATATTTAAGCAAACATAGAGAAATAGAACAATGTATTTCATGAAGTGAGTTGAAGCTAAAGAAGCAACAAAAATAAGGAAAGATAGTTTCCTGAATCAATAAAAAATATATTCTATTTGTTTGATAGATTAATGTTTTTCCATGTGATAGTTGTTTCTGAAAAATCACTATTTTCGCACTATTCAGCACAAAATTAGTAGCACAATGGCAATTCTATCTATTCCCGATCAACACGTTACAGAGCACAATCCGTCGGCGATTCGAGCATTTTTAAACGAGCGCGGAGTTTTCTTCGATCAGTGGGAAGCAGCGGTGGTGTTTTCGGATACTGCCACGCCCGAGGAAATTCTGGCTGCTTACGCGAAAGATTTGAATCCGTTTATGGAAGCCGGCGGTTACCAAACAGCAGATGTAATTACCATCAATCATTTGACGGAAAATTACGAAGCAATACGCGCCAAGTTTTTGTCCGAGCATACGCACTCGGAAGATGAAATCCGCTTTTTTGTGGATGGTCAGGGCTTGTTTTGGTTTCACCTCGAAAGCGGTGAAATCTTTAATGTGTTGTGTCAGAAAGGCGATTTGATTTCTGTTCCTGAAGGCACCAAACATTGGTTCGACGCTGGTGAAAAGAGTCCGTTCGTAAAAGCAATCCGCATTTTCATCGATATGAGTGGCTGGGTTCCCGTTTACACGCAATCGGAGGTAGAACAGCGCTATTTGAATTTCACCGTGCCTCAGTCGAATTGATGTTCAAGCAACTTTCTACCTATACTTCTTTTGCATTTACCGTAGGCTGGTCGGTTGTTTCATTGATCGGTTACCTGAAATTAGGCTGGAATCTCGGACAAGCAATCCTATTCATCAATCTCGGGTTTTTCAGCCTCTTTTTGAATTATTATTTGCTGTTTGTCTGGATGAATTTTCAGGAGCATATAGTGCGTGCTTATTCCGGAAAACGCCAAGATCGGGAGATGCCAATACCGATACTTGTGATTTTTGAAACCTTCTGGTTTTTTGGGAATTTTTTCTTGATGACGTGTTTGTTGGCAATCATGAGCATGATTTCTACAGTGTTGATTTCTACCTATTTCATGAAAATTCAGAAAATGAAAGTGTTCGCTTTCGAAAAGATTGATTGGGGCGGTTCCTTTATGGTACTGTTGTTTGTTGGAGTTGTCTTGTTTGTGATTGAATTTATTCGTTTCAAACGAATTTTTCTGGCGCATAAAACGTCAGAAAAGGTATTCGATTGGGATGCGTTTAAACCGTTTCAGCGCAACAATAAACTGAAACTGGTGGCGTATTATTTCGGTTCTGTTATAGTGATGATGATCGATGGTTTTTTGAACGATTTCGATCATGCAGGAATGCTTTGTTTCTATTGGCTTTTTGTGCTGAACATTTTTTGGGCTTTTGTCGATCTTCGTTTTCCAGTTGCTTCAACTCCCCATAGCAAACACATTTGATTTTTTTACCACAAATGAAATTAACGATGGCCACGCAAACAATTAGAAGTGGATTCAAATCACTCATAATGATTGATTATTTAAAGTAGACTCGTTTTAAGTAAACCACAAACTAAGTTGTTTACCAACCAAAAGTTCGTAAATAGGAACTTTCCTTTTTACCTAAAGTAAGGTTTGCGGACAACGCCATTCAGGGAAGCGAAGTAAGAAAAATGGTTATTTCGTTGTGTTTTGTCAAAAGCGCTTGCGTTTCAGATCCTGATCTGACACTTTTGACCTTAAAACACAGAAAGAGCCATTTTTCACGAGTGGCTTAGAATGGCGTAAAAGGATGTTTTGCTTACTTTTTCAGCCTTGGCAAAAAGTAAGATGCTATTTGTACAATTGAAATGCGGCACTGTACAAAGGTTTTAAATGCGTTTGCTCTGTTCAACTCTCGCAGAAAGCACCCCGAGTGAGCAGGAATAATTAACTTTGCCTCATGAGCAAACACCCGATACGTTTTATCCTTACAGATATTGAAGGCACCACAACTTCCATCTCTTTTGTAGCCGACGAATTGTTTCCGTATTTCCGCGAGAATATCGGTTTATTGAAAACAATGACCGATCATCCGGCGGTGAAAGAGGCGTTTTCCGAAACCATTGAATTGGCATTTAAGGAAGATGGTTTGACTATTTCGACTTTTGATGAAATTATCGAAACGCTGAGACGGTGGAGTGTCGAAGACCGCAAAATCACTCCTCTCAAAACCCTGCAGGGATTGTTGTGGAAAAAGGGCTACGAAGACGGAGATTTGAAAGGTCATGTGTATGCCGATGTTCCGTCGAAATTGAACGAATGGCATGCTGCCGGAATCGGTTTGGGTGTTTTTTCCTCGGGTTCGGTAGCGGCGCAAAAACTAATTTTCGGTTACAGTATTGCCGGCGATTTAACACCAAATTTCTCAGCTTATTTCGATACCAAAACCGGTGGAAAACGCGAAACTCAAACGTATAAAACGATTGCGGAACAACTGCAAATTCCGTCAACAGAGATTCTTTTTCTAAGCGATATTGTTTCAGAATTGGAAGCCGCCAATGAAGCAGGTTTTCAGACTATACAATTGCTTCGTCCGGGAACAGAAAAAGGTTGGGATCGAACCGCGGCCGACTTTTCGGAAATTTGATACCCTAGCTCCCTTTAAACCAGTTCCCTCCAAAAGATTATCTTTGCCCCAAAATTCCCGTTATGAGTGCTTTTAGAACCATTTGGACAACCGAAGATCGTTTTGTTGAAGTGATCGATCAACGCAGCTTGCCCCACGAATGGGTGGTTGTGAAATTGCTGACCTACAAAGATGCAGAAGTTGCCATCAAAGACATGACAGTTCGTGGAGCGCCATTGATCGGTGCAACTGCTGCTTACGGTATTTACCTGGCAGTGCGCGAAATGGTGGAACAGGAATTAGACGGTTCGTTCCTTGATCTGGCATTTACCGATTTGCGTGCTTCGCGACCAACAGCTGTAAACTTGTTTTGGGCTCTGGATAAAATGCGTGCAGCACTCGATAATGCAACCGATTTCCTGCAAACTGCCTGGGAAGCAGCCGGCGCAATTGTTGAAGAAGACGTGGAAACGTGTCGCATGATTGGCGTACACGGATTGCCTATTTTGGAAGCCATTTCCGCGCGAAAAAACGGAGAAACCATCAATATTTTGACCCATTGCAACGCCGGAATGTTGGGTTGCATCGAATGGGGAACCATTACTTCGCCAATTTATCAGGCAGTTCAAAAAGGATTGAAGGTACACGTATGGGTGGATGAAACCCGCCCGCGAAACCAAGGAGCCAACCTGACGTGTTACGAACTCACACGCCACAACGTCAATCACACATTGATTGTTGACAATACAGGCGGACACCTTATGCAACACGGCATGGTTGACATGGTGATTGTTGGAACCGACCGCACTACTCGTCAAGGCGATGTAGCCAATAAAATCGGAACGTACCTCAAAGCATTGGCGGCCAACGACAACAATATTCCGTTTTATGTGGCGCTGCCTTCTACAACTTTAGATTGGACGATCAACGACGGCCTGAAAGAAATTCCCATCGAAGAACGCAACCAAGACGAAGTAAAATACGTGATTGGCAAAAGTAAAACCACCGGAAAATTGGACGAAGTATTGATTTGCCCGGAAACCACCAAAGCAAGCAACTACGGTTTTGATGTGACTCCGGCTCGTTTGGTTACCGGTTTGATCACCGAGCGTGGAGTGTGCGAAGCCAGTGAGGCCGGATTGCTAGGGTTGTTTCCGGAGAAATATTGACAGAAGAGTCTACTCACGTTAATCTAGTTTCAAGTGTCGTTGTAAGTTCAGCAATCATAATCATTCCATCACTTATCTTCTGCTTCGATAGTTCCCAATGTTAGTTTAATGTGTCGAATTTGAAACCGCCAATTGGTGAATGAAACGAAGTGGAGTAGAATCGCAGTTGCAGTTATTCCGAACAAAAGCGCTTGTTTTTTTACTGTTAAATCATTATTCCATATAAAATAAAATACGAGTGAGCTACCAAAAACAATGGAACTAATCATAGACAGGAGGAATAAGCGTTTTAACCGTGTCATAAATTGAATTAATGATTGTCTAATTGAAGTAACACCAGCGAAATGCCGTAGTTTGAAATATCCCCAACTATTGGTGCCTAGATAAAACAAACTACTTGAAATTAGCAAAAGGCGTAGCCACAAAGGTTTGTTTTGTCCATCAAAAGCGTCATAATAAAAGGCTAGAAAAGCAATTAACCAAATCGTTTCGATGACAAGTTTTAGGCGAATACGTTTTAATGTTGGATGGTTTCCTATCGCCATCATTTCGTTTAATTCTGTTTTACTTTTTGCCGAGTTTTGTGCATTTTGCCAGCTCGATTTTAGCATTTGAAGTTCCATGATCTTATGTTGTTAAAATGATTTTGAGTTTTGATTTTATACGATTGATGCGCACACCAACATTGTTTTCAGTGACCCCAATAATTGATGCGATTTCGCTATAGGAGTAATCGTCCAAGTAAAGTGCAATAATTGCTTTCTCTGCACTATTGAGTTGTCGTAAAGCCCAGTACATACGTTCTTCCTGCTCTGATGAATCATCGTTTTCTAGTTGAACAGTTAATTCGGATGGTCGAGCATCTGTTACAATAGGTAAATGTGATTTTCTGAAAAGGGCAATCGCTGTATTGAGCGCAATCCGATACATCCATGTACTGACCTTTGATTCATTGCGAAAAGTAGGAAAGGACTTCCACAATTGAAATACAATTTCCTGAAACAAATCTTCTTGATCTTCCAATGTATCTCGATACATCCGACTGATTTTGAAAATGATTGCTTGATGTTCATCAACAATTTTAAGAAAAGCAGTTTCCATCTTACTTGTTTGATTTTCCTTATCAGTTGTTAGAAAAGTAAAAAACTTACAAGATGCCAAGTTTTTTTAAAAAAAAAGTTTATTGAATAACCGATTGTGAACACCAGATCACGCTACACATGTTGTTTCCAATGTCTGATGAACGCGTTAATCGATTAGATTTAATTACACAGAATCGCTTAGAAAAATAGAATGTACAATCAATTATTAATTCAAAAATGTGTATATTCAATAGAAACAATTTTTCATGAATGAACAATACCTGCATTTGCTCTGGCGAACCAAACGTTTGCCCATGCATTTACTCCACACTGTCGATCACCTGCCGGTGAAAATTCTGCACATCGGTTTTTACAACACAGCCTCGGGACCTGACTTTTTCAACGGTCGCATCGAACTCGACGGCATGCAACATAGCGGCAACATCGAAATGCATGTAAAATCCTCTGATTGGTATGCCCACGGACATCAAACGGATGACGCTTACAATAATGTAATCTTGCATGTGGTGTACGAACACGACCGCATGGTGTTTATTGAAGGCATTCCAATTCCGACCGTCGAATTAAAACCGTACATCGATTTGGAACACTTCCGGCGAACACTCGATTTTACGATCCAAACTTCGTCTATTCCCTGTCGTGCGCAATTGAAAGATTGTCCGTCACCGATTGTCTGGAATCAGGTAGAAGGAATGATGCTGGCGCGGTTGGCACGGAAAAAATTACTGGTCGACCAGTTGGCTGAGCAATTGAGTTCCGATCCGCGAAAAGTGTTGTTTCACCTCATTGCGCAGGCATTCGGAATGAAAACAAACGCACTGCCGTTTCAGGAATTGGCGCATCGCATTCCGTTTGAACGCATCATCAAAGCCGGAAAAAAGCAAGTAGAATCCATCGTTTTTGGAGCAAGTGGTTTGATTCACGAATCTATTCCTGCCGATGATTACCAACAGGAACTCACACGCGAATGGCAATTTCAGTCGCACCGACTACAAATTCACCCGTCGAATGCGCATAGCTGGCATTTCAAAGGTTGCAGACCCGCAGGTTTCCCCACTTTGCGACTAGCACAATTTGCCGCGTTCATCGAGCGCATGAACTGGTCGGAATCGTTTTGGGAATTGCCGGTTGCCAAGATTAAACTCCACCTCGAAGAAGCGCTTACTACCGCGCCTTCCGACTATTGGACCGATCATTATCATTTCGGTAAAAAACGTCAAACTCGGGCTTCTTCGGCAATGAGTTTGGCTTCGGCGCATGTGGTGATTATCAACAGTGTGGTTCCTTTTTTATGGTGGCTGTCTGATGTGTTGGCCGTGCCTGTTTTTCGCGAGAAAGCGCAAACCTTGCTCGAGTTGCTCCCTGCCGAAAAAAATGCGCTGCTCTCCGAATGGAAAGAAAATGGAATTGGTGCAAAATCTGCTGCCGAAAGTCAAGGACTTATCGAATTAAAAAACGAACTTTGTAACAAGAAACAATGCCTTCAGTGTAAAATAGGAATGCAACTCTTAAAACGATGAAACGAACTCTTCAGAAAATTGCTTTTTTCTTCGAAATGCGCTCATTCGGAGTGTGCGCGTGGTGGGCTCAAAAGCTCGGTATTCACACCAATAGAGTGCGCGTTGGTTTTATTTACGCTACTTGCATCGGGTTGGGTTCTCCGCTCATTCCATACTTGATCATGGCCTGGATCTTGGAACACAAGCATTATTTTGGCTTCAAGCGCACCAAACGTTCTTCTATTTGGGAGTTGTAGGTCACAAGAAACCCGATTTTTCAGGTTTGCGAAATCACTGATTTCGTAAAGTCGAAATGAATTGATAGGAATCAGTGAAAAAGATCACATAAAATAGTTAGTTTTCGACTAAAATCAGAAAGAAAGCACATACAATGAAACTCCTCATTACTGGCTCCAACGGACTACTTGGACAAAAAATCGTAAAGCGTTGTTTGAAGCAGAACATTCCGTTTCTAGCAACTTCTAAAGGCGAAAACCGCAATCCGGATTGTCCTGCTGAGCATTATCAGTCACTAGATATCAGCGTTCCGCTCGAAGTGGGTGATGTGTTTTTTCGCTACAGACCTACGGCTGTGATTCATACGGCAGCAATCACCAATGTCGATTATTGCGAGGAACATCCCGAGGAATGCTTTCAGGTAAACGCGCATGCAACCATGATTTTGTGGGAAGCAGCTAAAATTATCGGGGCGCATTTTCAGTTGGTTTCTACTGATTTTGTCTTCGATGGATCAACGGGCAATTACGCAGAAACGGATCGCGTAAATCCATTGAGTGTTTACGCACATTCCAAAGTAGCCGCAGAAAATTGCTTGCGCGATGATGACAACCGTAATTGGTCAATTGCCCGAACAATCATCGTTTACGGTACCGGAAATAACCTTTCACGTTCGAATCTGATTTTGTGGGCATTGGAAGCATTGCCGAAAGGTGAACCGATGAAATTGGTCAATGATCAGTTTCGCGCACCAACTTGGGCCGATGATCTGGCTTATGGCTGTGTAGAGATTGTAAAGCGTCAGGAAATTGGAATTTTCCATCTTTCCGGTCCTGAAACAGCATCGATTGATCAGTTTGTAAAACGCGTTGCTGTTTATTTGGGAATAGAAAACCCGCCGATTGAAACCATCACTTCCGATACCTTGAATCAAGCAGCAAAACGTCCGCCCAAAACAGGGTTTGACCTTTCGAAAGCGCGAGTATTACTCGGTTACAGCCCGAAAACACTGGAAGAGTCATTGGCAACGCTTTTAGTGGAATTGAAATAGGTGATTATCGTTTTGTGGTTGCCAAATCGCTCTAGTTCAATTTAAAAAACCAAAATTTCAGTTAGAATATTCAACTTTTGTTTTAGTTGTGACTAGCTTCAAAGTCGTATTTTGGTCGGCACAAATTCTGCCATGCAAACAAAACCAACCCTATCAAAGTCCACATTGCGTGGCACGTTGCTATTCGTGCTTGTGCTCATTGTGATCTTTGTGCTCCCTGATTTGATTGCTCATTTCAGCCCAAAAGAAAAGTACCATATCCGTTATAGCGATTCTGCAGTTCAGGAAGCGGTGCAAACAGTAAAGCGAAACAAAAAACAACGGTATCAGCCGAAACGCAAAAAAGAACGGTACTCAGCACCGGATCGGGCATTCGACCCCAATACCTATACGGTTGAGCAATGGATGGCGCTCGGACTCAGCGAAAAACAGGCTGCTGTGGTACTTAAGTTCACCAAATACGGCATTTATTCTAATGACGACTTGAAAAAAATCTTCGTTATTTCCGATGAGTTATTTCAACTCATTAAAGATTCAACAGTTTACCCTGCCCGAAGCAAACCCAACTACGAAAACAACTATCCAACACATACGTTTGCAGAAAAACAACGAGTGAATATCAATACCGCTACAATTGCCGATTTGGATTCAGTATGGGGGATTAGCGCTTTTTATGCCAAAAAGTTTATCGAACGCAGGGATCTGCTAGGTGGTTATTACGATGAAAGTCAGCTCCTTGAAATCTGGAAAATGACGCAGGAAAAGGTTTCCGAACTCGCCCCGCGACTTTTGTTTGATCAATCGAAACTCAAACGCATCAACATTAATACCGCTACAACCGAAGAATTGAAAGCACATCCTTATATTTCTTGGAACTTAGCTAATTCTATCGTAAAATTGCGCTCTCAAATCGGTCGTTACAATCGGATTGAGGATGTGAAGAAATCCGTGTTGATGACGGATGAATTGTACGAAAAACTAAAGTGGTATTTAACCTGTTGATTAAACAGAATCTAATGATAGAAGAAAAAATTAAGGCGGTTATCCGCGACGTTCCCGATTTTCCCAAAGAAGGAATTGTGTTCAAAGACATCACACCCATCATGTTGGATGCAGCTTTGTCGAATGAAATTGTTGACCACTTGGTTGAAATCTACAAGGACCAACAGATTGATAAAATTGCCGGTATTGAAAGTCGCGGTTTTTTGTTTGGTTATCCATTGGCCATGCGCCTCGGAATTCCGTTTGTATTGATTCGCAAAGCAGGAAAATTACCCTATCATAAAATCAGTCATTCCTACGATTTGGAATACGGAAGTGCTGTCATTGAAATGCATGTTGATGCCGTTCAAACCGGTGACCGTGTATTGGTTCATGATGATTTACTGGCTACAGGCGGTTCGGCACAAGCGGCGGCTGAACTCATTCGCAAATGTGGAGGTGAAATAGCGGGCTTTAACTTTTTGGTAGGATTGAGTTTTTTAAACGGTCAAAATAAATTAACCGAGTACAGTAAGAATATTACTAATTTAGTCGCCTATTAAACGTATTAATCGAAAAACAAGCTGTTAACTGTTGCACCCCAAAACTGTTAAACATGAACTTTGAAAAGAACGAGAATCAATTAATGATTGCGCAAATGGTGCGCGATTTCGCTGAGCGAGAAATTCGACCAAACATGAATAAATGGGATGAAGAAGAACACTTCCCTGTAGATGTCATGAAGAAAATGGGCGATTTGGGATTGCTCGGTATTTTTGTCCCTGAACAATACGGTGGTAGCGGATTCAGCTACTTTGAATACGCAACGGCGCTTATGGAATTAGGTCGTGTTTGCGGCGGAGTAGGATTGAGTGTTGCTGCGCACAATTCCCTGTGTACAGGACATATTTATTACCACGGAAACGAAGAACAAAAACAAAAATACCTTCCGAAACTTGCTACTGGTGAGTTTATCGGGGCATGGGGATTGACAGAGCCGAATACCGGTTCCGATGCCATGCGTATGAAATGTACTGCTGTTCGTGATGGCGATGAGTGGGTAATCAACGGAGCTAAAAACTGGATCACTCACGGACTTTCCGGCGATGTAGCAGTCGTATTGATTCGCACTGGAGAATTGTTGGATTCAAACGGAATTACCGCATTTATCATTGAAAAAGGAACTCCGGGATTTTCGGCAGTTAAAATCAAAGACAAATTCGGGGTGCGTGCTTCCGAAACAGCTGAGTTAATTTTCGACAACGTACGCATTCCTCATGCAAATGTAATCGGAGAAGTAGGCCAAGGTTTCAAACAAGCCATGCACATCTTGGATGGTGGTCGTATTTCTATTGCTGCGCTTTCATGCGGAGTTGCACGAGGTGCTTTTGAAGCATCGGTAAAGTATTCCAAAGAGCGTGAGCAATTCGGACAACCAATCTCTAAATTCCAGGCAATTGCTTTTAAACTGGCTGATATGGCTACGGAAGTAGAAGCGGCCGAGTTGTTGACTTACCAGGCGGCTTACCGTAAGAACAATAAATTGCACATGACCCGCGAGGGAGCTTTCGCGAAGTATTTTGCCTCTGAAGTTGCTGTTAAATGCGGAAACGAAGCCATGCAAATTATGGCAGGTTACGGGTATACGAAAGAATATCCTGCCGAGAAATTTTTGCGCGATGCACGACTCATGACAATCGGTGAAGGAACCTCTGAAATTCAGAAAGTTGTTATCTCTCGCGAACTGTTGAAATAGGTTGTAAACCGTAAATAAAAGTGATTTGCAATTATTTTTTATAAACAACAGGCATTTAAAAAAAAGATTTATATCTTTGCCGCCTCTCTGCTGATAAGTAGAGCCAACAAATAAGCATTAAATAGAATTATAGATATGTTAATTATTCCAGTAAAAGAAGGCGAGAACATCGAAAGAGCCCTTAAGAAGTACAAGAAAAAATTCGACAAAACAGGTGTCATGAGAGAATTGCGTACACGTAAAGAATACGTTAAATCCTCTGTGATTAACCGTCAGGCTAATATTCGTGCTGCTTATGCTCAACGCATGAAGTCGCAAGAAATCTAGGAATAACTAGCAAACAGTATTGAGGGAATCCAAACGGGTTCCCTTTTTTTTGTGCTATTGAAGTTGGATCCTATAATTGAAACCTTTCCTTCAATTCCCCGTTAATCGATGTATGACATCGCTTGGCGCCATAGAACAGTTTGAAGTATACCTCGCAACCGAGAAGCGGTATTCCGAGCATACACTGATTGCCTATAAAAATGACTTGCAGCAATTTGTGAGTTACGCCGAAATCACCGAAGACCGTCAATTGACCGAAGTTAATCACCAGCTTGTTCGCGGGTGGATGGTTGAATTGCTTGAGCAATCGATAGTTCCGCGTTCTGTAAGCCGAAAACTGTCGTGCTTAAGATCCTTTTTCAACTGGCTAAAAAAAGAAGGTCGCGTTACGGAAAATCCAATGCTTAAAATTCGCGGACCGAAAGTTGAAAAGCGACTACCTCTGTTTGTGAAACAATCAGAGTTTGCGAAAGAACGGATTGACCCCATTTTCGCGAATAACTTCGACGGCATCCGTGATCGGTTGATAGTAGAACTGTTTTACCAAACAGGCGTCCGGTTGAGCGAGTTAATCAACTTAAAAGAACAAGATGTGGTTTCAACACATATAAAGGTGTTGGGTAAACGCAATAAAGAACGCATCATTCCTATCGGGAAAGAGCTTTTCGATTGCATTCTTGCATACCGTCTCATTAAGCCCGAGGGTCGCGATAGCCAAAATTTGTTATTTGTAAAAAGAGACGGCGTTAAATTATCTTCAAAGTTTGTTTATAGAAAAATAAATACATACCTTGGGATGGTAACGAACACGCAGAAAAAGAGCCCGCATATACTTCGGCATACGTTTGCAACGCACATGCTGAATAATGGGGCTGGGCTTGAGACACTAAAAGAGCTGTTGGGTCACGCCAATCTTTCCGCAACTCAAGTGTATACGCACAATTCGTTTACACAGATAAACAACATTTACTCACAAGCTCACCCACGTGGGCGTAAAAATTGAATTGTCATGGACATCAAAGTACATTCCGTTCATTTTAAGGCGGATCAGAAATTGCTTGACTTCGTAAATGAGAAAGTGACCAAGTTGCAGTTATTCTTCGATAACATCATTGCCGGAGAAGTATTTCTGAGATTGGATAAAAGTTCGGAAAAGGAGAATAAGGTAGCTGAGGTTAAGATATTGATGCCGGGCAGGGAGTTGTTTGCCAAAAAACAATGTAAGAGTTTTGAGGAGGCAGCAGATTCTGCAGTAGAAGCATTGCGCAAGCAAGTAAAAAAACATAAAGAGAAAATCGCTAGTTAGTAGTGATAATGAATAGCTTAGAGAAGGTGGTCGAAAGATCACCTTTTTCTTTTTGAAAAAAAAGTAGAAAAAAAATCAACAGCCCCTTGTACGTAAGGATATCTTTGCTACATTTGCAAACCCAAACGGGAAAACACTTAAGAAAAGCGTTCTTTAAAATCATATTTTATAAAATTTTAGTGCCGGTGTAGCTCAGTTGGCTAGAGCAGCTGATTTGTAATCAGCAGGTCGGGGGTTCGAGTCCCTCCACCGGCTCCAAGATTTTTGGGGGTGTCGCATAGTGGCTATTGCAGCAGACTGTAAATCTGTCACCGTAAGGTATCGTTGGTTCGAGTCCATCCACCCCCACAAGTTGAATAAAATTTTTAAGCGGGAGTAGCTCAGTTGGTAGAGCGTCAGCCTTCCAAGCTGAGGGTCGCGAGTTCGAGTCTCGTCTCCCGCTCAATTATTTTATGATTTTAAAGTGCACGCCGGTGTAGCTCAGGGGTAGAGCGCTTCCTTGGTAAGGAAGAGGTCACGAGTTCAATTCTCGTCATTGGCTCATAAGGGAATTCACTCATGAGTATGGGTGAAATTTTGTATTAGTAAGAATAAGGTTTATTAACTACGTAACAAATAAAAACAAATGGCTAAGGAAAATTTTAATCGTTCTAAACCACACGTTAACATTGGTACAATTGGTCACGTTGACCACGGTAAAACAACTTTGACGGCTGCTATTTCTAGCGTTTTAGCGTCAAAAGGTTTAGCTGCGGTTCGCGATTTCTCGTCAATTGATAACGCTCCTGAAGAAAAAGAGCGTGGTATTACCATTAACACGTCACACATTGAGTATGAAACTTTAAACCGCCACTACGCGCACGTTGACTGTCCAGGTCACGCGGATTACGTGAAGAACATGGTTACAGGTGCTGCTCAAATGGATGGTGCTATCTTGGTAGTTGCTGCAACTGACGGTCCAATGCCACAAACACGTGAGCACATCTTGTTAGGAAAACAAGTTGGCGTTCCTCGTTTGGTTGTATTCATGAACAAAGTGGATATGGTTGACGATGCTGAACTACTTGAACTAGTAGAAATGGAAGTTCGTGAATTGTTGTCTTTCTATGACTACGATGGTGACAATGCGCCGGTTATTCAAGGTTCTGCACTTGGTGCATTGAACGGAGAAGCTGAGTGGGTTGCTAAAATCGACGAATTGATGGATGCAGTTGATACTTACATCGAATTGCCTCCACGTGATGTTGACAAGCCGTTCTTGATGCCGGTTGAAGATGTATTTACGATCACTGGTCGTGGTACTGTTGCTACAGGTCGTATCGAAACAGGTGTAATCAACTCTGGTGAGCCGGTTGAGATCTTAGGTATGGGTGACGAGAAATTAACGTCAACTGTAACTGGGGTAGAGATGTTCCGTAAGATCTTGGATCGCGGTGAAGCTGGTGATAACGTAGGTCTACTTTTGCGTGGTATTGAGAAATCTCAAATCAAACGTGGAATGGTAATCTGCAAACCAGGTTCTGTTAAACCTCACGCTGATTTCAAAGCTGAAATCTATGTATTGAAAAAAGAAGAAGGTGGTCGTCACACACCATTCCATAACAAATACCGTCCTCAGTTCTACTTCCGTACGACTGACGTAACTGGAGAGATTTTCTTGACAGACGGACGTGAAATGGTTATGCCTGGTGACAACGTTACAATCAACGTTAAGTTGATCGTTCCGGTAGCAATGGACAAAGGTTTACGTTTCGCTATCCGTGAGGGTGGACGTACCGTAGGTGCTGGTCAGGTTACTGAGATCATCGCGTAATTCAGAACAAAATAAAATGTCGAAAGGGGAGCTTGCCTCCCCTTTTTACGCGGGTGTAGCTCAGCTGGTAGAGTAGTGGTCTCCAAAACCATTGGTCGTGAGTTCGAATCTTACCGCCCGCGCAACTAAAGGAAAATAACCGTGTCAAAGTTTAAAAACTATTTTAGCGAAACCATTACTGAGATGACTCAGAATGTTTCGTGGCCAACATGGAAAGAACTACAAAGTAACGCACTTATCGTTGTCGTTGCTTCTGTCATTTTTGCTCTGTTGGTATTTGTGATGGATACTGTATTCGGAATCACAAACGGTGAGACTTGGAAAGGTGCTCTTGGTTTTATTTACTCAATGTTTTAGTCGTAGATTATCATGGGTGATATTAAAAAACGTTGGTATGTAGTGCGTGCTGTAAGTGGGAAAGAGAAAAAGGTGAAAGAATACCTTGATCTTGAGATTTCTCGCTTGAAGTTAGACGATTACGTATCGCAAGTGTTGATTCCAACTGAAAAAGTATTCCAAATCCGAAACGGAAAAAAAATCAGTAAAGAAAAAGCGTATTTACCGGGTTATGTGTTGATTGAAGCGTCTCTTGTCGGAGAGGTTCCTCACGTAATTAAAGGTATTCCAAACGTGATTGGATTCTTAGGTGCTGAAAAAGGCGGTGATCCGCAACCGATGCGCCTGTCTGAAGTCAATCGTATATTAGGTAAAGTTGACGAACTTTCCGAAACCGAAGAGGAAATGAAAATTCCATTCGTGATCGGTGAAGCCGTTAAGGTTATTGATGGACCTTTCAATAATTTCACTGGTGTGATTGATGAAATCAACGAAGACAAGAAAAAATTGAAAGTAATGGTTAAAATCTTCGGTCGTAAAAACCTCTTGGAGCTCAGCTACATGCAGGTAGAGAAAGAAGGCTAAACATGTATTAACCCGCAGAAGTGAGATTACTGATTAAAGCTTCCCTTTAACGCTCACGCTTGACTGCATAATTTAAATAACAATGGCTAAAGAAGTAGCAGCATTGATCAAATTACAGATCAAAGGTGGCCAAGCCAATCCAGCTCCTCCAGTTGGTCCCGCACTCGGTGCAAAAGGGGTCAACATTATGGAATTCTGCAAGCAGTATAATGCTCGTACGCAGGACAAACCTGGAAAGGTATTACCATGTGTGATTACTGTATACAGTGACAAGTCGTTCGACTTCGTCATCAAAACTCCACCGGCAGCGGTACAGATCATCGACAGCGTGAAATTGAAAAAAGGTTCGTCAGAGCCTAACAAAACGAAAGTAGGTTCCATGTCATGGGATCAAATTCGTTTGATCGCTGAAGATAAAATGCCAGACATGAACTGTTTTACAGTTGATGCGGCAATGACAATGATCGCCGGAACGGCTCG
This sequence comes from Fluviicola sp., assembly GCA_029866325.1. Lineage (GTDB taxonomy): Bacteria > Bacteroidota > Bacteroidia > Flavobacteriales_D > Crocinitomicaceae > Fluviicola. The sequence continues at coordinate 53,664 of JARWZO010000026.1, forward strand.
TAGTATGGGTGTAACTGTTAAAGGTGGTGAAGCACCCGCAACTAAATAAGCATTGACATCATGGGAAGAATTTCTAAAAAAAGAAAAGAGGTTTTAGCTAAGTATGACTTAACTAAAATTTACACCTTGGTTGAAGCGTGTGATTTAGTGAAAAACGTTACAACTACCAAGTTTGATGCTTCGGTAGACATCAGCGTTCGTTTAGGAGTAGATCCACGTAAAGCGAACCAAATGGTTCGTGGAACCGTTGCTTTGCCTCACGGAACCGGAAAAGATGTACGAGTACTTGTACTTTGTACACCTGACAAGGAAGCCGAAGCAAAAGCAGCAGGTGCCGAATTCGTTGGATTGGACGATTTCATCGAAAAGATCAAAGGTGGTTGGACAGATATCGACGTGATTATCACCATGCCGTCTGTAATGGGTAAAGTGGGTGCACTAGGACGTGTTCTTGGACCACGAGGTTTAATGCCGAACCCTAAGACAGGTACAGTGACTATGGAAGTTGGTAAAGCCGTTGAAGAAGTGAAGGCAGGTAAGATTGACTTCAAAGTTGACAAGTATGGTAATATCCACACGTCTATCGGAAAATCAAGCTTCGAAGGAGGTAAGATTAAAGATAACGCGTTTGAATTGATCCAACAATTGATCAAATTGAAGCCGTCTGCTGCAAAAGGAACATACATTAAAAGTATTTTCATCAGTTCTACAATGTCGCCAAGTATCCAAATCGACGCGAAATCTGTAGTAGCTTAAAATCTTGAAGAATGAATAAAGATCAAAAATCACAGTACATTGACGATCTTGCTCAAGATTTATCTCAAGCAAACGTCTTTTATCTTGCAGACACAGCAGGCCTTACAGTTGAAACAATCAACCAGTTACGTCGTCGTTGCTTCCAACAAGGAATTACTTTACGCGTTGTAAAGAATACCTTGCTAGTAAAAGCGATGGAGCGCGTTGACGGTAGAGATTACGGACAATTACCTGAAGTATTGGGTGGTCCGACATCTATCATGTTCTCTGAAGTAGGTAATGCTCCTGCAAAATTGATTAAAGAATTCCGCAAAAAGAGTGAGAAACCGCTTCTTAAAGGTGCTTACATTGAAGATGCAATCTTTGTTGGTGACAACCAATTGGATATGCTTGTAGCAATTAAGTCACGTGAAGAGTTGATCGGTGATATCATCGGATTGCTACAAAGCCCTGCGAAAAATGTTATCTCAGGTCTTACAGGTGGTGGTCAGAAAATTGCCGGAATCCTTAAAACGCTCGAAGAACGAGCATAACGCTTGCGCTGAAGCTTCAGCGAAGGCACAAGTAAACAAAATTATTAAGAACCTTTTTAAATTAAATAAAAATGGCTGATTTAAAACAAATCGCAGAAACGCTAGTAAATCTTACAGTAAAAGAAGTTAACGAACTAGCTACAATTTTGAAAGATGAGTACGGTATCGAGCCTGCAGCTGCAGCTCCTGTTATGATGGCAGGTGGCGGAGGCGGTGGCGCTGAAGCTGCTGCTGAGCAAACTGAATTCAATGTAATCTTGAAAGCAGCTGGTGCTAACAAACTTGCAGTAGTTAAGTTGGTGAAAGAATTAACAGGTCAAGGTTTGAAAGAATCGAAAGATCTAGTTGACGGAGCTCCTACTACATTGAAAGAAGGTGTTTCAAAAGACGAAGCTAACGCTTTGAAGACTCAGCTTGAAGAAGCTGGTGCAGAAGTTGAAGTTAAGTAATTCATTACTTTATTGACAGGAAATAGGTGTCCGCCTCAGGCGGATGCCCTTTCCTGTTTTTCAGCATACAAGAAGAATAAAGTCCTTTCTCAATTAAATATTTTTAACCTTGGCAACAACAAGCAACACAATAACGAGAATTAATTTTGCCTCAAGCAAAAATCAGTTCGCTTATCCGGATTTTCTGGATATTCAGCTTAAATCCTTCCAAGAGTTTTTCCAGTTGGAAACAACCCCTGAAAATCGTGAAAGTGAAGGATTGTACAAGGTATTTGCGGAGAACTTCCCAATTACTGATACGCGAAATCAATTCGTGTTGGAGTTCCTCGATTACTTCATCGACCCACCTCGTTATACCATCGAAGAGTGTATCGAACGTGGTCTGACTTACAGCGTTCCGCTGAAAGCAAAACTGAAATTGTATTGTACCGATCCTGAACACGAAGATTTCGAAACCATCGTGCAGGACGTATACTTGGGTACGATTCCGTACATGACACCTAAAGGTTCGTTTGTAATCAATGGTGCTGAACGTGTAATCGTTTCTCAGTTGCACCGTTCACCGGGAGTTTTCTTCGGACAAAGTCGTCACGCAAACGGTACTAAATTGTACTCTGCGCGTGTGATTCCGTTCAAAGGATCTTGGATCGAATTTGCAACAGATATAAACAGTGTAATGTACGCTTACATCGACCGTAAGAAGAAATTGCCTGTCACCACATTGTTCCGCGCAATTGGTTATGAAACTGATAAAGACATTCTAGAAATATTTGGCCTTGCCGACGAGGTAAAGGTGAATAAAGCTAACCTGAAAAAAGCCGTTGGTCGTCGTTTGGCAGCACGTGTTTTGAAATCATGGATCGAAGATTTCGGTGATGAGGACACAGGTGAAGTAGTTTCTATTGAACGTAATGAAGTGATCTTGGATCGTGAAACAATGTTGGAGGAATTCCACATTGATACGATCTTGGATGCAGGTGTGAAAACCTTGATCTTCCACAAAGAAGATGCAAATACGGCTGATTACACGATCATCTATAACACGCTTCAAAAAGATACGTCCAACTCGGAAAAAGAAGCGGTAGAACACATCTACCGTCAATTGCGTAATGCTGAACCACCTGATTATGAAACAGCAAAAGGTGTATTCGAGAAATTATTCTTCTCTGATGCACGTTATGACTTGGGTGAGGTAGGTCGTTACCGAATGAACAAAAAATTAAACATCGACAGCTCGGAAGAGTCGCGCGTGTTGACGAAAAACGATATCCTTTGCATCATCAAGTATTTGATCGAATTGATCAACTCGAAAGCAGATGTGGATGATATCGATCACTTGTCGAATCGTCGTGTAAGAACTGTTGGTGAACAATTATATGCACAATTCGGTGTCGGTTTGGCCCGTATGGCCCGTACCATTCGTGAGCGTATGAACGTTCGTGATAACGAAGTCTTTACTCCAATCGACTTGATCAATGCGAAGACACTTTCTTCGGTGATCAATTCCTTCTTCGGAACCAACCAGTTGTCTCAATTCATGGATCAGACCAACCCGCTTTCAGAGGTAACTCACAAGCGTCGTTTGTCTGCACTAGGGCCAGGTGGACTTTCGCGTGAGCGTGCAGGTTTCGAGGTACGTGACGTTCACTATACGCACTACGGTCGTTTGTGTACCATTGAAACACCGGAAGGACCAAACATCGGTTTGATTTCTTCGTTGTGTGTATTCGCCAAGGTAAACAAACTCGGATTCATTGAAACTCCTTACCGTTCGGTTTCCGCCGGTAAAGTTGATACGACATCTGAACCGATTTACTTGTCTGCCGAAGAGGAAGATGAAAAAATGATTGCTCAGGCGAATGCTTTGGTTGATGATAAAGGAAATTTCCTTTCTGATTTGGTGAAAGCACGTTACGAGGGCGATTTCCCGGTGGTAGCACCGAAAGATTTGAATTTGATGGACGTAGGCGCCAACCAGATTGCATCGATTGCAGCATCTTCTATTCCGTTCTTGGAGCATGATGATGCCAACCGTGCATTGATGGGATCAAACATGCAACGTCAAGCTGTTCCGTTGTTGAAACCGCATTCTCCTATCGTGGGAACTGGTATCGAGCAATTGGTAGCGCGTGACTCTCGTGTATTGATCAACGCTGAAGGTCCGGGATCTGTTGAATACGTTGACGCGAATGAAATCGTGATCCGTTACGACTGGTCAAACGAAGATAAATTGGTAAGCTTTGACAGCGAAGTAACACGTTACGGCTTAACGAAATTCCAAAAAACAAACCAAAGCACAACGATCAACTTGAAGCCGATCGTTCGTAAAGGTGACCGAATTGAGAAAGGACAGGTACTTTGCGAAGGTTATGCAACACAAGGTGGTGAGTTGGCATTGGGTCAAAACCTGAAAGTGGCGTTCATGCCATGGAAAGGGTACAACTTCGAGGATGCGATTGTGATTTCTGAGCGTGTAGTGCGCGACGATATCTTTACGTCTATCCACATCGATGAGTACGCTTTGGAAGTTCGTGATACGAAACGTGGTATGGAAGAATTAACGTCGGATATTCCGAACGTTAGTGAAGAAGCTACAAAAGATTTGGACGAAAACGGTTTGATCCGTATCGGTGCCGAGATCAAAGAAGGTGACATCCTGATTGGTAAAATCACTCCGAAAGGGGAAACTGATCCGTCACCGGAAGAAAAACTATTGCGTGCCATCTTTGGTGACAAAGCTGGTGATGTGAAAGATGCTTCCTTGAAAGCAGGTCCGTCGTTGCGTGGTGTGGTGATCGAGAAAAAATTGTTCTCACGTGCAATTAAAGATCGTAAGTCAAAAGCGCAAGACAAACCGGTATTGGAAGTATTGGATACTGAATACGACAAAGATTACGCCGTATTGAAAGACCGTTTGGTTGAGAAATTAATGTCGGTTCTTGGTGAGCACAAATCTGCAGGAGTTTTCAATAACTTCAAGGAAGAAATCATTAAGAAAGGAACGAAATTCGCTCAGAAAAACCTGGTTGCTATCGATTACACGATTGTAAACCCTACTGGTTGGACAGGCGATCAACACATCAATACCTTGGTGAGCCGTGTATTGCACAACTTCACCATTAAGGCAAATGACTTGTTGGGTATCTACAAACGCAAGAAATTCCACATTTCAGTTGGAGATGAATTGCCTGCAGGTATCGTGAAAATGGCCAAAGTTTATGTTGCTCAAAAACGTAAGTTGAAAGTGGGTGATAAAATGGCGGGTCGTCACGGTAACAAAGGTATTGTTGCCAACATCGTTCGTGCTGAAGACATGCCATTCTTGGAAGATGGAACACCGGTAGATATCGTATTGAATCCGTTGGGTGTACCTTCTCGTATGAACTTGGGTCAGATTTATGAAACAGTTCTTGGATGGGCAGGTGAAAAATTAGGTGTGAAATTCGCTACGCCGATTTTCGATGGTGCTAAACCGTTTGAAATTGATGAGTGGACAGCTAAAGCAGGAGTTCCGAAATCAGGTAAAACGTACTTGTATGACGGAGGAACCGGAGAGCGTTTCCACCAAACTGCAACAGTTGGTGTGATTTACATGCTGAAACTATCGCACATGGTAGATGACAAAATGCACGCACGTTCAATCGGACCATACTCATTGATTACACAACAACCATTGGGTGGTAAAGCTCAGTTCGGTGGTCAGCGTTTTGGTGAGATGGAGGTTTGGGCGCTTGAAGCATTTGGTGCAGCAAACATTCTACAAGAAATTCTTACCATCAAATCAGATGATGTTATTGGTAGAGCTAAGGCTTACGAAGCAATTGTTAAAGGCGAAAACATGCCAACTCCTGGAATTCCAGAATCCTTTAACGTATTGTTGCACGAGCTAAGAGGCCTTGCACTTGACGTTAATCTTGATTAGTAAGTTTCTAGAAATTAATTTAATTAAAGGTTTAAAAACAAATAAATGACTTTTAAAAAAGAAAATAAAGTAAGAAGTAATTTCACAAAAATTACTATCGGGTTGGCTTCTCCAGAGGCCATCCTTGACCGCTCCAGTGGAGAGGTTTTAAAACCAGAAACTATTAATTACAGAACATACAAACCAGAAATGGGTGGTTTGTTTTGTGAGAGAATTTTTGGACCTGTTAAAGATTGGGAATGTGCTTGTGGAAAATACAAAAGAATAAGATACAAAGGCATTGTTTGCGACCGTTGTGGTGTTGAGGTTACTGAGAAAAAAGTACGTAGAGAAAGAATGGGACACATTTCATTGGTTGTTCCTGTAGCTCACATCTGGTACTTCAAATCTCTTCCTAATAAAATTGGATATTTGTTAGGCCTTCCTACCAAAAAACTAGATTCAATTATATACTACGAACGATACGTTGTAATTCAGGCAGGGATAAAAGAAAGCGAAGAAATTAAATACTTAACTTTCTTATCTGAAGAAGAATATTTGGCCATAATGGAAGATCTTCCAAAAGAAAACCAAATGTTGGACGACAAAGATCCAATGAAGTTTATAGCAAAGATGGGTGCTGATGCATTGTATGATTTGCTAGGAAGATTAAACCTTGATGAATTGTCATACGACCTTCGTCACAAAGCAAACAACGAAACATCTCAACAAAGAAAAACTGAAGCATTAAAACGCCTACAGGTTGTTGAAGCTTTCCGTCAGGCAAACGAACACATGGTTAATCGCCCAGAATGGATGATTATTAAAGTGGTTCCGGTTATTCCACCAGAATTGCGTCCTCTTGTTCCATTAGACGGCGGTAGATTTGCAACTTCCGATTTAAATGACCTTTACAGAAGAGTTATTATCCGTAATAACCGTCTTAAAAGACTTATCGAAATCAAAGCCCCTGAAGTAATCTTAAGAAACGAAAAAAGGATGCTTC
>JARWZO010000024.1 GCA_029866325.1 Fluviicola sp.
AGCGAACTTGATAGGATTAGGTGGCTTGTCCAAGAAAGTAATGAAGATCTTCAAGAAGATTCGCAAGCGGGTTGATAAGGCGGTGAATAAGCTATTGGCGAAAGCGAAGAAAGCAGCGAGGAAGATCATGCGGAAGTTGGGGATAGGTAGTAAAGAAAAGCCGAAGAACAAGGAGCAGCATGATGAGCAAGTGAAGGCAGGTCTGACTTATCTGAAGCAACAATCAACTAAAGTTGATGACGACAACGATAAAGCACTTACCCAAATTGAAGCCCAAAAAGCTGCAAATAAAACGATGTCCAAGTTCAAAGTCTTTAAGAGTATTACACCTATTGAAAAGAGTGGTAAATGGTCATTCCATTGGAAAGCAAGTGATGGTGTTCTAGATACAAATTTGGCTTTAGAAGGTAACGAAGGTGCGACTAATAAAATCAGAATTAAACGTAAAACTATAAATTTTGACAAAGTAACAATTGACGGTACGGTGTTGGAGTCAAAAACATCTGAATTGAGGCGACAATTAGGAAATCAGGAAAAAGCAATAAACGAAATGCAGGTTGAGACTTGGATAGAACGAAGAAACACTTTTATTTCAAATCAAACTGAGAATGATAACAACTCTACAATTCGAAAACGAATAAAACGAGATTTAAGAATAGCTTGGTTAAATTTATATGAACAAAGATTGTTATCAAAAGGATTTACACAAAATAAAATAGAGCAATTAGCAGTTAAATTTTCGAATAGCTTAACTGACGCTGAATATTTTAGGATATTACATAATCCTGATAGAGTCGCTGGTGGAAAAGCTAAGCTGGAGTATCAAGCCGGTACTATTGTAGTTAGCCAAAATGACAAAGTTATATTATCAGATGTACTGAGACAGCTTAAAGTTATTGGTGACAATAAAGTCAATGGACATATAGGTGGTCAATGGAAAACCAGAGTACCTTTGCTTCATAATCATGTGCTTCCGATCTACAATTCGGCAAGTTCAGAAAATAAACCAAAGTTACAAATGAGTGTTACACTCAAGATTAAATGATATAAAATGGAAAATGTCTTGTCAAGATTTATTGAGAGAAATGTAGTAGACATTAACTCAACTCTGATAAAACCATTTAATATGGAAGCTTATAAGGTCAAACTTTCAAAAAATTCATTGGAGGATTATCGAGTTGTTGAATTTATTTGGAATCAATATGGACTTTGTTCGTTTAAAAAAGGGTTGTTTTGGACTATTAACCCGGAAGACTATCAAAAATTGGTTCTAGGTTTTAATAATGTTACGAATGATGCATTACCAATAATTCGTACAGTAACAGGATCATTTATTATCTGGGATCAATATGATGATGAATGGGTATTGATGTATCTAGATATTCATAATAACAGTTATGAATTTTACGGAGATAAGATTTCTGATCTATTCAATTATGATTTGGTTTCAGATCCTGTTTGGATGGATGATCTAAATGGGGAGAGAGAGTTTATGGCATTAAAATGTTTTCCGGACTATAGATCTGATGAGTGCATTGTTCCAATACCAGCATTAGTTGCAGGAGGTTTATTTATACCCGAGAAACTTCATAAGGTCAAGTATTTTGAACATCTAATATTATTAGCTGAACTTCATGATAAGATTTGATACTTCGATTACAAGTCTAACATCTCTTAGTATTTAAATAACCTATATGGATAAAATTGCCTTGTTTTTTTGAAATTAGAATGAAAACTTACTGTTTGAGTAGTATTTTTCCAAACAAAATATCCTGGCATCCTTCTAGTATTATTAATTGTAGAATTTAATTACAAATCTTATTTGATTTCGCAATAGAAGTTTATGGTTCCCTGTCAAGAGTTGTAAAAAGAATGATTAGGTTCTGGAACCAAAATTCCCTAGAAATGATTGGAATTAACTGGGATATGCTCCGCATGAAATCGGTGAAAATCATGGGTGAACCTGCTGTAAACGCACTTGAAACCGGAGCCGATGCAGGTTTCACGGTCTTCCAAAAGATCAAAACCGGAGGTATTATGGGCATCTGGGAGTTCATCAAGGAAAAGTTTGGTGATCTCAAGGACGTGTGCGCCTCAGGAGCAGATGGTGATTGATGCCATTAAGGATATGCTCATCACGCAAGTTATTGAGGCAGGTATAAAATGGCTATTATCACTACTGATCCCTGGAGCTGGTTTCATCAAAGCCATCATGGCGATTAAAGATGTGATTGTATTCTTTGTGGAATCTCCCCGCCCGCGAGAAGGGCGGTAGCTTTTGATTGAGCAAGCCTTTGAATGGTGCATTGCGGTGCGAGTAGCGTAGCTCACCAGCAGCGGAATAAGCACCATAAGGCTTGACAAGCGAAACTAAAGCCCGAATAGCGAATAGGCGCTAAAGCTTACGACCTTTTTGCTGGACTTCCTGACGAAGTAAACGTCTTCTTCACCGATGCTAGCGAGAAGTTTGGGAAATCCTTGGACGAGTTCATTGCCAAAACTACACTAGTTACCGCTCTTTTTAGATTCGAAAAAAGGTTTATCTTTGGTTCGCTACTAACGAATAGAAGAATTAGAATGAAGGTTTGGGTATTCGCACTTTGCGGGTTAGCTCTTTTTTCCAGCTGTAAAAAAGAAACAACATGGGTCGGTGATTGGACCTTTCCATTGATAGATGACACACTCACACTCAATTCGTTGGTCGAAGATTCTATTGCCTACGATAACAACGGAACAACACATCTGCTTTTCGAAGAATCTTTGTACAAATCTGCTGTTTCAGAATTGATCGTCATTCCCGATACAACCGTAAGTGCTAAAATATCATTGGATGTTGATAGCTATACGGTGCAACCCGGTTCATCGCTTTTTCATCAATTCGATATGGTGTTGGATGTGCATCCGGTGCAGTTGACTTCTTTTAAAGTGAAATCGGGAATCTTGAAATACAAAGCACGCAATGTGATTCCGACCAATACCACCTTTAAAGCGGAATTTCCTTACTCTGACAAAAATGGCGCTACGTTAATCACTTCACCTATCGCTTCACCTGGAACATCGGCCAATCCGTCGTTTATAACCGGACAAGTTGATATTTCAGGATACGCCTTTGAAACAATGGGCGAAATGCAAGATTCTCTCAATTCCGTTTTTTCGAAATTGAAAATCACCACTGATCCAACGGGACCTCCCGTGACAATCACCCGTTATGACACCTTGTATTTTGAGGTGAGTTTGGAAGATGTGGTGCTGGAAGAAGCAACCGGTTTTTTTGGAAATGAAATCATTCAGCAATCGGTTTCAACGGATGTTGACTTTTTTAAAAACATTCCATCCGGTTCATTTGACCTAAGCGCCATTTCATTATCACTTTCAGTGAAAAATGGGGTAGATGCTCCGGCACGATTCAAGCTGACTTCCTTGAAGGCTATTGATGAAAACGGGGCTGTTGTGCCACTTCAAACTTCCTTGCTCAATCAGTGGATGTCGCTAGATCCCGCGCAAATAAACGGTCTAACGATCGATCCGGGAATAGCTACATTTACCTTAAACGAACAAAATTCATCCATCATTGATTTGATTGAAGCCAAAGCGGTAACAGTTGAAGCCGATTATGCCGTGCAGTTTAATCCTGTTGCCTATACCTTGCAAAATGCATTTGTTCAAACCAGTTTTATCGAGTTGTCACTTGAAGGCGATGTACCGGTAAATATGCAGCTTTCGGCATTGGTGATAGACGACACCTTAGCCTTGAATGTATCGACACTCGATTTTTCGACCATTGAAGAAGCGTCATTGGATGTAGTGGTAAACAATGAGTTTGAAATCGATGTTACAGGTACTTTTGTTTGGTTGGATAAATACTACCAGCCTTTGGCCATTCAACCGAAAACGATGACCATTAAAAGCGCTGATTATGGCACACTGGTGAATGGTGTATTGTCTTGCAAAACGGTCAATTCGTTGTTTTTTACCCAAGAAGAATTGCAACTCATGCCAAGTGCTGCATACCTGAAACTTACCTGTACCATGAATACAGGAACCGTAGAAACGCCAACATTGATCAATGTGCCAATTGATGCTAAAATAGGAGTGAAGGCACAAGTAAAAGTGAAAAAACGACATCATGTGTAGCAAGGCAAATAAATTCGATAGAATTAACTATCAATAGTGAATGAAGTTTTTTCGGATACAGATTGCCCTTAATCATACCACTAACCTACTTTAGTAGAATAAAAATTTCGTATCGCATAACGTGCTTATTACCGTAAGTTAAGTTTGCGGAGAGCGCCAATTCAAGGAAGCGAAGTAAGAAAAATGGCTGTTTCGTTGTGTTTTGTCAAAAGCGCTAAAACGTGCAGCGTTTGCCAAAACAGCTGTGCGTTGCGTTTCAGATCCCGATCTGCCACTTTTGACCTTAAAACACAGAAAGAGCCATTTTTTACGAGCGGCTATGAATGGCGCAAAAGGATGTTTTGCTTACTTTTTCAGCCTTGGCAAAAAGTAAGAGAATTAAATAAGCTATTTGAGGATGGTTCCGATGGTATTGTTAAGCGCCGCCAGCGTTCTCTATTTCAATTTCTTTCCGTATATTGTTCACGTTTGAATCATTATTCACTTAAATGACACTATTCACATGTCGAAATTAACGCCGATGCCAACCCAAGTTTTGACACAACTCATTGATTTTGTCACAAATATGCTCCGATTTCGGTTGATCACCGAAGTCAGAAAAGAAACTGCTTCACCACCCGTTTTGGAATTATCAATGGATCAAAGTGCATTGGCCAACTTTATCTTAGAGCACCAACTATCGGAAGTAGATTTGATGGCGCTTGCATTAACACTCTTTCCACATATTAATCCCGGATTATTGAATACGGAATTGGGTGCGTTTTTCCCAAAAGGAGGTGATTTCCCTGATTTCGGAGGTGTGAAAGGAAAGAATCATCAGGGCGTTTTACCAACTGGTGAAAGTTTATTATTCATCACAACCGGTAGTCATCTTGAAGCGAGGTTGCAGGTGACTGATTATTTGCTTTCACACTCGGTTTTGTTTAGCATGGGGATCATTGATTTGGAATCGGTACCGCAAGGAGAACCATTGATGAGTGGTCGTTTGATCATGGATGAAGAGTACACCGCGCTTTTTACAACCGGAGCAATTCTCAAGCCGCGCATGAGCGCCAATTTCCCGGCGGATATTATCCAAACAAACCTCGAATGGGCAGATTTGATCTTGCAAGATAAAGTCATGGATGAAATTCAGGAAATTCATACCTGGCTGAAATACAATGACGTGTTGATGGAAGAATGGGGTTTGAAAGGCAAAGTAAAACCCGGATACCGCGTGATGTTTTATGGTCCTCCAGGAACGGGAAAAACACTTACAGCTAGCTTGCTGGGGAAATATACCGGTCGAGATGTATACCGAATCGATCTTTCTATGGTCGTTTCTAAATACATCGGGGAAACCGAAAAAAATCTTTCAAAATTGTTTGACAAAGCCAAAAACAAAGATTGGATTCTCTTTTTCGATGAAGCCGATTCCGTATTCGGTAAAAGAACCAGTGTTAGGGATGCACATGATAAATACGCCAATCAGGAAGTTTCGTACTTATTACAGCGCATTGAAACGCATCCCGGTTTGGTGATTTTGGCTTCGAACCTCAAAAACAATATGGACATGGCTTTTACACGCCGTTTTCAAACAATCATCGAGTTTCAGAGCCCGGGAGTGGAAGAACGAATCCTGCTTTGGAAAAATAATTTACCGAAAGAGTTACCACTCGAAGAAGATGTTTCACTGCGTGAGTTGTCACGAACATACGACCTCACCGGAGCAAATATTGTCAACGTAGTACAATATGCCTGCCTAAAAACAGCTGAAGCCGGAAAAAAGAAGATGTCTGCTCAATTCTTGGTAGATGGTATCAAAAAAGAATACATCAAAGAAGGGAAGATGATGTAAATACCGAAAGCTCGATGATAGGAGTATCTTTGTAGTTCGTTTCACGCCAACAATAATCGTTTTTGAGTGGAATGCAATCATTAGTAAATCCGGTCATGCAAGCAAAAAAGAAAGTTCATCCAACAGAGAAAGTAAAATTACACATTCGCAATCAGCACCGCGAAAAGTATGATTTTGAACTACTCACCGAATCGTCGCCTGAGCTTAAAAAGTTCGTTAAGGAAAACGATTTTGGGAATTTTACTATTGACTTCTTTGATCCCGAAGCCGTTAAAAGTCTCAACAAAGCGTTGCTCCAACATTACTACGGAATGACTGATTGGAGCATCCCGACAGATTATTTATGTCCACCGATTCCCGGTCGTGCCGATTACATTCACCACATCGCCGATTTATTGGCCGATTCTAGAACCGGGAAATCGGAAGGAGAAGTGCCAATGGGCAAGAAAATCAAATGTCTGGATATTGGAATTGGCGCAAACGCTGTGTATCCCATCATTGGCCGTTCAGAATACCAATGGTCGTTTATCGGTTCGGATGTTGATCCTATTGCCATTGAATCAGCCAATCGTTTGGTGAAAGCGAATGCCGTTCTGAAAGGAAATGTGGATGTGCGCTTACAGACAAATACTGCGCATGTTTTCGAAGGAATCATTCAGCCTGAAGATTTGATCGATCTAACGATTTGCAATCCGCCGTTTCATGCGTCACAAGAAGCCGCTGCGGCAGGAACCATGCGGAAACTTTCGAACCTCAAACAAGAAAAAGCCACCAGTGCTGTGCTCAATTTTGGCGGACAACCCAACGAGTTGTGGTGCGAAGGTGGTGAAGCCGGATTTGTAGAACGAATGATCCGCGAAAGCAAGCAGTTTGCTTCCAATTGTTTTTGGTTTTCGACCCTGATTTCCAAAGAGTCAAATCTTAAAAATGCAGGTAGAGTACTCCGTTCTGTTGATGTGTTGGAAGTGAAAATTCTTCCGATGGCACAAGGAAATAAAACAAGCAGAATCTTGGCTTGGACTTTTCTGACCAAAGAAGAGCAAGCCAAGTGGATGAAGCAGCGCTGGAAATAGTTTGGTGCTTTCGTTTCGTAATTGAAGATTGTTCGGCCTGTAATAGCTAATTTTAGAACAACTTTGGCTCATGAAAACACACTTCTTTTTACCGTTACTCTTATTGATTTCCACGGCTGTGGATGCACAATGGTCGGGCAATACCACACCAACGTATCCTGAACTGATCGCTTATTACCAGAAGCTTGACCGCGAACACGCTGAAATAGAATTGTATGCGATGGGGAAATCAGACACCGATTGGCCTATTTACGTATGTATCATCAACGGAGCAAAAGATTCAATCAAAACATTCGAAAAAGCGCAAAATAGCACCACGATTTTGATCAACAATGCCATTCATCCCGGCGAACCAGATGGTGTAAATGCGTGCTTGATTTGGATTGATAATTGGATCAAAAACGGAAAGAAAACCGCCGATTTACCAGTGATTGCTATTATTCCGGCTTACAATGTAGGTGGGATGTTCAATCGATCGTCTAATAGCCGCGCCAATCAAGACGGACCGGAAGAATACGGATTTCGTGGCAACAGCCAAAACCTCGACCTCAACCGCGATTTCATTAAAATGGATTCTCCGAATGCGTTCACTTTCGTGACACTCTATCAGGCATTGGATCCTGATGTGTTTGTTGACAATCACGTGAGCAATGGCGCCGATTATCAGTACACGTTGACATACATCGCTTCTATGAAAGAACGCATGGCGCCTTCTATGCGTGCACTCACTTACGATAAGTGTATTCCTTCTTTGACTTCGCGTTTGAAAAAACGTAAAAGAGACCTTTTTCCGTATGTAGAATTGCAGGAAGATATTCCGGATAAAGGAATCATTGCGTTTAACGACTTACCGCGCTATGCTACAGGATATTCATCGTTGTTTCATGCACTCAGTTTCACGGTTGAAACCCACATGCTAAAACCGTTTCCCGAAAGAGTAGAGGCAACCCGGCAATTTTTGGATGAACTCATTCTCTGGAGCAAGGAATGTGCTTCGGATATTGAATTGGCGCGTAAAAAGGCCATCGATTGGAGTTTGGAACAGCAAACGTTTCATTACAATTACAAACGAACAGAAAAAGCCGATTCCATTTTATTCAAAGGTTATAAAGCAATCTACAAAACCAGCCCTGTTACCGGTTTAGAGCGCTTGTTCTACGATAGAAAACAGCCATTCACAAAATATGTCCCTCATTTTCAAACGCACCGTTCTAGCGATTCGGTGGCCATTCCGAAAGCGTACTTTGTGGGAGGAGCAAACACGGAAGTGATCTCTCGCTTAAAGGCCAATGGCATTGAGTTTTCAACCGTTTTACACGATTCTCTCATTTCGGTTATCACCAACAAAGTCCTGAAATACGATTCGCCCAAACAACCTTATGAAGGTCATTTTTTGCATGGGGGAACGATGATCGAAAAAGAAGAAAACAACATGGTTATTCCGGCTGGAACCGTTATGATTTCTACCCGACAACCGAAAATGAATTTTGTAGTTTCTGTGCTCGAACCTGCTGCTGAGGATAGTTATTTTTCCTGGAATTTCTTTGATAGCTATCTGCAACAAAAAGAATACTTTTCAGCCTATGTTTTTGAAGAAAAAGCATTAGAAATTCTGGAAAAGGACCCGCAATTGGCGCAGGATTTTTATTCGAAAAAACGCACCGATTCCGAGTTTGCCAACAATGCATGGGATCAGCTTTACTTTATCTACAAACGAAGCATTTATTACGAAAAAACAACTGCGAATCGTTTGCCGATTTACCAAATATATTGAATACAAAAAGGAGGACAGGATCCTCCTTTTATAGTTGAGATTGTAGGTGTAGGGATATTTACTTTTGTTGATACGTGTAAGAGCCATCAACTAATGAAGAAGAATTATCATCTGAAGAAGAAGTTCTTCGCTTCCAAATCATTTCCTTGTTTTTTAATTGGTCAATGGTGTAAATAACACCGTCTAATCCTTCATAGGTGGTAGTTCCGGTTGCATCTGTGAAAGAGGTTTCGGTCAATAAAACGGCTTCTTTGCCTTTTAATTCATTTTCCTTGCTTTTCCCAAGAAAAACCCAAGTTCCTTTGGTTGTTTCAGTAACGCCATTCTCTTTTCGGATTTGTTCAAACGTGCCGTCCTTTTCAATGGTTAACACCATCGTATAAGTTGCCGTTGTAATTGCATTGGTAGAAACACCGGAAATGGTAGTTGTGATATTTTTGGTTTCTGTTTGGCCATCGTAACTGATCACCGTGCTTTGGGTGGTATTCCCAACAATTGACTGCCCACCATATTCCAACGTTGTCAACGTCCATTCGCCTGCCAAGCGTGCTTTGCGACTTCTAAGCGAAAACAAAGGATCATTTTCTCCTTTTTTGCAGGCGCTAAAAATTGTGGTTACCAAAAGCATAGTGGCGCTTATAAAAATGAATTTATTCATGTTTGTATATTTTTTAGTTGATTGAAAAACGATGAAAACAGGTGTTTATTCAGCCGAAATTTGTCATAAGGTTATTCGGTTAGAATTTACCAATGAAAAACAGTTTGTAGCAAACGAATGCTAAAAGAGTGTAGATTCGATCCCAAGAATGACTAAATTTTTAGCAAAAAAGAACATGTTTCACAACCGAAGTGTCGTATATTTGAGCAAGCTAAAACGTTTTTCTAATGAAGTTATTTTTACTGACACTTGTGTCGTTTATGACACTCCAACTAGCCACAGCCCAAGATACTACTTGGGTGCAGACATTCACATTCGATTCAATTACTAGCAGACGTGCCGATTTTCAGTTTCCGGCTTCGTTGGATACCAAACGTTTTGAAAAAGTATTGATGTATTATAAATTGAAATGTAGTCCTCTAACTACATGGGATCAATACGATTGCGGTGAGTGGGATTATTTAACGTATACCCGGATTTTTGACCACACGGGAATCATGGATTCTGTCCGTGTTAACGGAATGCGTTACAAAATCAATACCCTTTCTCCGGCTACAAGCTCATACAATCTTACACCTACTTACGATCAGGTATGGAAAAACGTTCAACAACGTTTACCAAACTCCATTACCAGTCATTCCATAGCAGGAACAGCTTCTACGCCCATGGCAATTGTAAATTCCGGCTCCAACGGACATACGATGCAGTGGCTGGTTTCAGCAGCCGATTTATTGGCTTCAGGAGCAACTACCGGCGATTTGCAAGCCATGGAGTTTTCGTTCCTGAACGCGATATCCAATCTTCAAAATGTTACCATTCGTTTAAAATCAACAGCTAACGTTGCATTGACTGCATGGGAAACAACGGGTTTCACATCGGTGTTTAACGATCAATTATCAGGAATTTCTGCAGGAAACTACCAAGTAAATTTCGGAGCGCCGTTTACATGGGATGGAACTTCGAATGTAATTGTTGAATTGAGTTATACCGATGCCAATACTGCCGGTGCTATGATTCAATTCGGCGCACAAACTAGCGGAATAGCAGCTTCAACCTTAGATTATGATGGTCGCAATGGTGTGTTTAGAACCACAACCTCTAACCATGCCGAAGTAAACCTGAGCAACGTTGATTTGGGTGGAGATGTAACCATTGCTTTTTGGGCAAAAGGAAACGGAAGCTTCGGAACAAATACATCCGTTCTTGAAGCTGTTGATTCACTGAACAATCGAATTTTAAATATTCACTTTCCGTGGTCCGACAACTCGATTTATTTCGATGCAGGTTCCGGTAACGGTTATGATCGCATCAACAAAGTTGCAACAGCAGCAGATATTGATAACATCTGGCATCATTGGACGTTTGTCAAAAAGACAAGTACGGGTCAAATGTTCATTTATAAAGATGGCGTTTTATGGCATTCGGGAACCGGTTTAACCCGTCCTATTGGTAAAGTGGCCAAGTTTGTTTTGGGTTCAAACTGGGATCAGGGCTATCAATACAGCGGTGATTTGGATGAATTTGCGATTTGGACTACTGCCTTGGATGCCGCTACAATTGCTAGTTGGAAAGACAAGAAAATTGATGCTTCTCATCCGGATTACAGCGCATTGGAAGTGTATTATGATTTTGACAATACATTGGCAATGGTCGATAAATCAGGAAACAATCGCTTGGGAATGCCTTCTGAAACTACAATGATACAATGGGATGCGTACCCAGTTGCGGGCAAAGTATCGGGTGGCGATAGACCTGCAGTTTCGTTTATTCAAGGAACGTATCTTGCTGCAACTACTAATTTAGTGTTAGAAACGCGATTCCCGCAGCCTAAAACATTGTATGAATATACGCCACTGGATAACAGCTTTCTCATTCTAAACAACACACTGATCTACGACAAAACAACTACAGATACAATTGCTACAAATGGTTCTCTCGTTTCATCTTCGGTAAATAACTTAGCAACCACTATCACAAATGATACGATCAACTATTACAATGCACCGTTTGAATTGGTACACGATGTTGAGATAGGTCGTTACATTACACCTTATGGTATCGGATTCAGCCTTGGTCCACAAGGGTTTACTTGGATTTACGATGTAACGGATTATCAGCAATACCTAAAAGGAATGGTTGATTTGGCTGCTCATAACACACAAGAATTGATTGATCTGCGTTTTGCGTTCATTGAAGGAACACCACCAAGAGATGTGCACAATGTTGAACCGATTTGGGAGAACTTCAGAAGTTACAACTATGAGCAAATGGCGTTGGATAATGTATTGAGCGCCACACCAACGGTACTTTCTGATACGTCTGAAATGTTCAAAATCAAGACGCGTTTTTCCGGTCACGGGCAAGTAGGAAACGCTGCTTGTTGCGAGTGGGCACCGAAAGATCACCAAATTATCATCGATGGTGTTCCGCGTTTTACATGGAATATCTGGAGAGGAACAGAATGTGGTTCAAATCCAAATACCGGTCAAGGTGGAACATGGCCGTATGCACGTGAAGGATGGTGTCCGGGTGATATGGTGGTTGAATACGACCATGAATTGACCTCGTTTGTAACGCCTGGAGACACCATTGCGATTGATTATGATATCAATGATGTTCCCGCAAATGATCCGGGACAAGCGGGAGGTAACTATATTGCTGCGTTGGATTTGGTTTCGTATTCTGCACCGAATTTCCAGCACGATGCGGCAATCATCGATGTTTTGAATCCGAATAAATGGGAGTATTACAGCAAGTGGAACCCGACGTGTTCGAACCCGCGTGTGATTATCCAGAATACAGGTGAACAACCGCTTACGAAATGCAAAATTCGTTGCTGGGTGTCTTACGGAAACTGGTTGGAGTATGAATGGACGGGGAATTTGGCCTTTTTGGAAAAAGAAGTGGTTGAAATTCCGGTAACAGATCAAAACTGGTGGTTTGGCGCTAATACATCCGACGGTTTTGTTGCACAAGTATACGATATTGAAGATACACCCAACTTGGATGAATATGCGCAAAACAATTTATTCAAAACAGCTTACCAAGCTCCTGAAATGATCAACGGACCGTTCTATGTTTATTTTAAAACAAACAATAAAGCCGCTGAAAATCAATGGAAATTGATAGATGGAAACGGAACAACAATCTTTGAGCGGACTGCTTTATCGAACACTACAGAGTACCGCGATACATTTGATTTAGCTCCGGGTTGTTATTCTGTGATTTTGGAAGACTCCGACCATGATGGAATCGGTTTTTGGTATTCATCACAGGTAGAAGGCGAAACAAGCGGTCAGTTCCGTTTGCGTTATGTTGGTGCAGGTGTAATCGAATCATTTAATACTGACTTTGGTAAATACCACCGTTATGATTTCTCGGTTGGTTTTGCCCTGAACACCCAAGACAAAGGAATGCTGGATGAAGCGTTGCAATTGTATCCGAACCCGGCAACGGATGAAGTACATGTTGAATACAACGGTAAATTGGGGAAAGAAATCACAATTACCCTTCGCGATGCCAATGGACGTGTTCTGAAAGAAACAATCGCCTATTCCGAAGGAAACTACTTTGGAGTAGATTTACCAATCTCTGAATTGAGTAAAGGCTTGTATTATGTGACTGTTTCCGGAAGTGAAGGAACGAAGGTAAGTCCGTTTGTGAAGCAATAAAAACACTATAAAGTAGAATGCCTGTTCGATTCGTTGGACAGGCATTTTGCATTTATTCTAGTTTGAAAAACATAATGTCAGTCCCATAGGGACGTAATGTAGTAGAACCGAAATCCCCACGATTTTTTGCCCTGTAGGGGCAAGATATTTAATGTCTTATTTTATTGTCCTACTCCTGCGGGGTAGATTTTGGTGCGGGATGTATTTTGCTGCCATACTTCGTCCCGACGGGACGTGTATCAGTAGAAATACATGTTGGTTAGTAGAACTGATTTTTGTTTCACCAATTAGCAATCATCTTATACACCACATGTGTTGGCAATCCCATTACATTCGTGTATGAACCTATGAGCTTTTCAACAGCCACATAACCCAACCATTCCTGTACACCATAAGAACCTGCTTTATCAAACGGTTGATGGCGATCAACATAATTGGCTATTTCATCTTCCGTCAATGAAGTAAACGTTACCATCGTAGAATCTGATTGCAGTAGTTGTTTTTGGGAATTTCCAACAAAAACCCCTGTAACTACTTCATGTGTTTGACCCGAAAGGCGTTTCAACATGGAAATAGCATCAGCTCTATCTACCGGTTTTCCGATGATTTCACCATCGAGGATGACCACTGTATCGGCACAAATAACGATTTCATTTTCTGCCAAATCGGGTATAAGCGCCTTTGCCTTCAATTCAGCTAAAAACAACGGAACGTCTTGCGGAGTGAGGTTTTCAGGATAGATCTCTTCGGTATCTTTAGTACGAATGGTAAACTCAAGGCCAATGCCTGCCAGTAGTTCTTTTCTGCGGGGCGATCCCGATCCTAAAATCCATTTTGTCATAAGAAATACCAGTAAAAAGGCATGCAGCAACCAATGAACATCACTAGCTTCAATACCAAATCTGCGCGTTTAAGCTGTTGTTTCTCGGTTGCTTTCCACAATTGAAGAATGACAATCAACAAACCCAAGATCACCAACAGGGCAGGAGCCATTGCCATCACAAATGCATTTCCGTAAATGGTGTAAGCTTCCCAAATAAATGGCGTTGGCAATACGAGCATTACCAAAATTAAGGCAATAGCAATCCATTTGGTTTTTTGTTGACCCAATACAATAGGAAGGGTTTTGGCTTTCAGCACCAAATCGCCCGGAACGTCTTCCATGTCTTTCACAATTTCGCGCACCAGATTCAACGAAGCGGCAAAAATGGAAAAGAACAGCACGAAGAAAATTTTGAGATTCAGGTCGGTGATCCAACTTCCATCATAGGAACTCCAAGAAGAAGGCAAGTAATCGCGATTAAAAGGAGAAGTAATGTCTAAAAAGTAAATACCACACAAAATTGGAACCAAGCCCGTAAGCACAGAAATAATCACATTCCCGATCAAAAAGCGTCGTTTAAAGTACATGGAATAGAACCACAAGCCGTTGATACTAAGCAAATGGATGAACATGTACCAAAATGTTTGGTGACGCCAACTAAGGTAACAGGCAATTCCGAAAGCTACGAAATTGAAAATCCAATGTGTGAGAATAGCCCAACGCGGCTTGATGTATTTGGTAATGATTAGCTTTTCGGGTTTGTTGATCCTGTCGGCCTTTACGTCGAAATAATCGTTGATAATGTTTCCCCCTGCGGCAATGATAACAGTGGAAAATACGAGCAAGAAAAAGTCGAATGGTTCCGAATTCCAGCCTTGACACGAACACGGCTCATGCATATACGGCAAAAAGAAGACGCGCACCGCATACATCGTGAGCGCAATCACCAACAGGTTTACCGGACGTATGAGTCGTAGAAAGTGCATATTATTGTATGATTCTATATTCGGTACGTCTGTTTTCCTGATGCGCTTTTTCTTTTTCTTTCTCGGTCGTCATTTTAGCAATTTGCTCATCCGAAACGATGGTTTTTGTTTCGCCGTAACCTTTATAAGTCATGCGTTTGGCATCAATTCCTTGTTTTACGAGGTAATCGAATACTGCTTTTGCACGATTTTGAGAAAGTGTTTGATTTTCAGCTGCATCACCACGTGTATCGGTGTGTCCGCCCAACTCGATTTTCAATGTCGGATTGGCTTTCAGAAAGTCACGGAATTTGTTCAATTCAACCGAAGATTCAGGACGTAAATTTGCACTAGCCAAATCGAAGAATACATTGCGCAGCGAAACAGGTTCTGTGCTTGTAAGCGGCACCATCGGCACATCCATGTGAACGACTTCTTGTTCGTCTGGAATAGTCATGTTGAAGTGGGCTGAAAAATCATTGTATCCAGGATAACTCACACTCAAAGCATATTCATGATCAACGGGCAATGTAACGGTAAATGCTCCGGTAATTCCGTCTGCTTCAGAGCGAATAACTTCCTTACCTGTTTTCAGGTCGATCAACGAGAATTTACCCGGAACAGGTCGTTTGTTGTCAATGTTGAATACCAACCCGTCGAAATACAAGGTTTTGGTCGGACGAAGATTTTCAGGCATTTCAAAGTAATAGATGTCCAAATCACCGTAACCGCCTTCACGATCAGAAGCAAAAAAGGCAATTTCACCATCTGAACTTACCATCAAGGAGTTTTCGTCGTAACGGGTATTGATCGGATAACCTAAATTTTCGGCTTTGCCCCAAACTCCGGCAGCATCCATACGCGAAACGTAAATATCCAAACCACCCATTCCTTGGTGACCACGAGACGAGAAGTACAATGTTTTTCCATCCGGGTGAATCAATACCGATTCTTCCATCATAGGAGTGTTGATGTTGTTGGAAAGACGAACAGGTAACCCCCACGTTCCGTCATCCTGCAAAGTCGACATAAAGATATCGGCATCTTGCGTCATTCCGCGAGCACTAACACGTTTTACGAAGTACAATGTTTTTCCATCGGCTGAAAGCGACGGTTGCGATTCCCAGCTTCCGCTGTTGATTTTCCCCGGAAGATTTTCCGGATTACTCCATTTGCTTCCCAATCGTTTGGTGATGAATAAGTCACAGCTGCCGCGCCCCGTTCTATCATCGCCATAATCCAATACATCTCCATTTGAGCAAGCTACAAAAATTAGACTTCTTCCATCAGCTGAAATGGTTGGCGCGCCTTCATTACGAACAGTATTGATGTTATTGGGCATTGCCACCGCCGTTTGCCAAGCATTGTTGCTACTAAGATTGGAAACGTAAAAATCTTCTTGTTTTTGAAACGGACCATCCACGCGCGTATCGCTGATCAACCGCGTAAATAGTATCGTTTTTCCATCCACAGTAATAGTAGGGAAGTATTCCGGATCAGCAGTATTCACTCCAGGTCCAAGATTGATTGGTTCAAACTTAGTAGGGTTTTTCAAAGCTTCTTTGGCAAATTCTGCAGAAGCGATGAGTTCCTGCGCGTCTGCTACCATTTCCGGATTGGCACGTGGGTTTCTGTTATACAATTCCAAGGTTTTGATACACTCATCGTATTTACCAACAGCGTAATACAAACTTCCCAAATAATAATAAGTTCCACCCGATGGACTGTGTTCCGGATTGATGGCAATTGCTTTGAGGTAATGATCAATAGCGACATCAGCCATATTGGCATATTCTGCAAACTCGGCAGCTAACAAATGCGCTTCCCAGAAATTCGGATCTTTTTCCAACGCTTTATCCATGAGTCGGATACCTTCTTTGTAATTAGGGCGACCTGTTAGCGGATCACGGGTTACCTCCGGCGCTTTTTTGCCTTCTTCAAACAGCACAATGGCTTTTTTGTTAGTAGTAGAGTATCCTTTCTGCGCACTGGAGCACGAAACGAAGGTGAAGATAAAAAGCAGAATACCGATAATTCTCATGCGTTTAAGGTATTTGTAAGTATTTATGCGTTTGCAGCGAAACTGTCCATTTCGGGTGCTGTTTTACGTATTCGATCAATTCAGGCAATAATCGTTCCTGTTTTGACCATTCGGGTTGTAGGTACAAACGGCAGTCTTCGGAAACGTTACGTGCGTGTTCTTCAGCCCAAGCAAAATCGGAGGAATGAAAAATCACCACTTTCAATTCGGTTGCTTTGGAATACGCTTCGTCAACAGGTGCTTTGAATTTCTTGGGAGAAAAGGTATACCAGTCAACATCGCCTGTGAGCGGGTGCGCTCCTGAAGTTTCAATGGCAACATACTTTCCTGCGGCTTTGAGTTCTTCTACCAAAGCGGTCAAATCATACATGGCAGGTTCTCCACCGGTAATGACAACTAGGTTTCCGGGGTGATGAGAAACTTCGTTTATCAAAGATTCCACACTCATTTTCGGATGTGCATCGGCATCCCACGATTCTTTTACGTCGCACCAAACACATCCTACATCACAACCACCCAAGCGAATAAAATAGGCTGCGGTACCCGAATACCTTCCTTCACCTTGAAGGGTGTAAAAATGTTCCATTACAGGATATGAGACCGCTAGTCGAAGTTGTTGTGACATGGTTCAAAAATAACCAATAAAGTGATGTGAATTGCCTGAAAAACGCAGTGATTGCAAAAAATCACAGTGCTTCCAGTTCGCTTAATTCATGGATATTGAGAATGATCTTTCCACTCTCGTTTGCGTGAAAGTTGCGTTTGAATTTCACGTTTTCAACCCATTGATGATCAGCATACGAGTGTTTTTGAAGTACCATCTGCGAATAGGTTTCATCGAAGGCTTCAATGAGAATGAGTAATTCAGATGTTCGACTCTGGAGTTGCTCGATGTTCAGTTCATAAAGTGGCGATTGTTCATCAATCTCGTGTACCAATGTCCAGGTGAGTGGAAAATAGCGCACAAAATCGGTTTCCAGCGGAATATTGTAGTATTGGCGAGCCATGTGTCCGTCCCGACGATCTTGATGTGCAATTGACATAGTGATATTTACTTTGCAGTTAAGCAAAATACTGTTGCGTTTGTTCACGATTTTAAACATCATTGCCTTACCATCTTTATATGGGGTAATGATGACATTGTGCGAAAAAGCGATTTTGGTAGAAGGTCTGGAAAAACGTCCGTAAATAAGACCTGTTGCCATGGAAAAGCTGATCAATCCGAAGAAGGCTTCAAACGAGGCTAGGAGCGATGCTCCATTTCCTTTCGGCGCAATGGCACCATAACCAACAGTAGTAAAGGTTTGTGTACTGAAATAAAATGCACTAACAAGGTCATACTGCTTTTTGGAAATGCCACTGAGTTGATCGATACCGATTGCCAGATAACCCAAAGCAAACAAGAGGTTCATTCCAACAAAAAAGAGGAAAATGAAACCGACAAACTTAAAGGTAGGAAGATCGATAAGGTATTTGTAGAAATCCCGAAAAGTGCTCACTGTTCCGATACGATGGATATTGAAACTACCGTCTTCATTCAACATTCGTTTTACCGATTTGTCATAAGTAGTTCCTAAGCCCGGATCTTTGGTTTGTTTCATAAGGTGAAAATAACTAAAAAGTGCTTTCTAACGTAAAGAATAATGAGAGAATCACATTGCCATTTTGAGTTAAATAATGTTGTGTTCTGAAAGATGGATTTGGGATTGATTAATCAGTGTTTTAGTATTTTAAATTTTACTGATTTAAAGTTAGTTTAAATGGAGTAGTTCGTAATGTCCCGAACTTACGAACGCGTTCGTGATATCCCGAACTTCGGTTCGTGTGCGTAATCATCCCAAGGCTGACACGTATCCCAAACTTGCTCAAAGTTTTGAAACATTCATTTTCATTAGGTCATAAAAACGAGGCTTCCGATCATAAAAACAGTATTTTTAGGTTCGAAAATGTTCAGATGACATAAGTAAGCCATAACATGCAACATTTATCTCCTCTTATATACGATCTTGCGCTTGTTTTAGTAGTAGCAGCAGTTATTTCACTCATTTTTAAATGGTTGAAACAACCTGTGGTGCTTGGTTATATTATAGCCGGTTTTTTTGTGGGACCAAATTTCAACGTTTTTCCATCGGTCGTAGAAATTGAGAGTGTAAAGATTTGGGCTGAAATAGGGGTGTTGTTTTTGTTATTTGGACTAGGGCTTGAATTCAGTTTTAAAAAATTGCTCAAAGTTGGTGGTGTAGCCGTTATCACTGCGTTTACCGGTGTTGGAATGACGATGTTGGTTGGTTTTTTGATCGCTAAATTATTTCTGGGATGGAACAACATGGATTGTTTGTTTCTCGGCGGAATTTTGGCAATCGCTTCTACCACCATCATTATCAAAGCGTTTGACGAATTGGGAGTAAAAAGCCAAAAATTCTCAGGAATCGTCATGGGGGTTTTGGTGGTGGAAGACATTGTGGCTGTTGTGCTAATGGTTATTTTGTCTACAGTAGCTATCAGTCGGTCTTTTCAGGGAATGGAAATGATCATTTCCGTGTTGAAATTGCTCTTCTTTCTGATCTTATGGTTTCTTTCCGGCATTTATATTTTGCCTTCACTCTTAAAACGACTGCGGCGTTTGCTGAACGAGGAAACCTTGCTGATTGTGTCGCTGGCGCTTTGTTTTTTGATGGTGGTATTGGCTACAATGGCCGGTTTTTCACCTGCATTGGGTGCTTTTATTATGGGATCTATTCTGGCCGAAACCACCAAAGCCGAGAAAATTGAGTATGTGCTGAAACCCTTGCAAAGCTTGTTTGGAGCTATTTTCTTTGTTTCAGTTGGAATGTTGATTGATCCGAAGATGTTGGTTGTACACGCCCTGCCGATTCTATTAGCTACGCTCGTTTTGCTGTTTGGGAAACCGTTTTTTGTGACACTCGGAGCGCTTGTTTCTGGGCAACCACTAAAGATAGCAGTGCAATCCGGAATGAGCCTTTCACAAATTGGAGAGTTTTCGTTTATCATCGCTACGCTTGGGCTTACACTTGGCGTAACAAGCGATTTTCTGTACCCGATAGCTGTGGCGGTTTCCGTGATTACCACTTTCACCACTCCGTTTATGATTCGTCTCTCGGGACCGTTTTACAAACTTCTTGAAAAGAAACTTCCGGCAAAATGGATGGAGAAACTCAACAACTACAGTTTGGGAGCGTTGAAAGTAAATGAAGCCAGCGATTGGAAAAAAATACTGCGATTTTACTTTTCGAATACCGTGATTTTTTCGGTGCTGATCATCACCATTATTATAGTTACGACCAAATACCTGTATCCGATTATGCCTGATAACGAGTGGAGAGGCATTATTACAACGGTATTGACGCTCATCTTTCTGGCTCCTTTTCTTTGGGCGCTAGCTTTCAGAACCAAAAACAGGGAAGAGTTTGCAAAGTTGTGGCAAAAACCTTCGCAAAGAGGCCCGCTTATGGCACTGATGATTTCGCGTTTGGTGCTGGCGTTGTTTTACCTAGGCTTTTTGTTTCAAACCATGTATTCGGCTGGGGTAGCGCTTGTAGGTGTGTTGATTACGACCTTGTTTCTGTTGTTGTTTCGCAACCGGATTCAGAAATTTTACAGCAGAATCGAGTTGCGGTTTTTATCGAATCTGAATCAACGCGATACCCAATTGAACCTTGCAAAGACCATTGAAACCCCGTGGGATTCGCATATGGCTATCATAGAACTGCACGCCGGATTGCCCTTTATCGGAATGCCACTGATGGAATCGAAGTTGCGGGAAGCATTTGGAATTAACATTGCTGTGATTCGGCGCGACGGACTCATCATCAATGTACCTAACAGAAATGAGCGCTTGTATCCGAATGATGTGTTGTCGGTGATCGGAACGGATGAACAACTTCGGAAGTTTGAAGAGCACATTGCATCATCGCTCATAAAAGCGGTAGAACCCAGGTTTCAAACAGAGATTTCACTGCATCATTTTACCATTGGTCGGCAATCGATTTTTATTGGAAAAAGCATTCGGGAAACGTCTATTCGCGAAATAACTCATGGATTGGTAGTAGGCGTAGAGCGCGGTGGCGAACGCATTCTGAATCCGGAATCGGATCTGGTTTTTGAACTCTTTGATATGGTATGGTTGGTAGGTGATGAACGGCGAATTCAGGTCATTATCAACAAGCAGTCGGAGTGATTGAAACAAAAATCCCGACTCTACATGAAGTAGAAATCGGGATAGTTGAATTATGTAGTAGCTTTAATTAAGCTGTAACTCCAATTACTTCGGCCATTTTAGCACCGATTTGTGCAGGTGAATCAACTACGTGAATTCCGCATTCACGCATGATACGTTTTTTCGCTTCAGCCGTATCATCATCACCGCCAACAATTGCACCGGCGTGACCCATTGTACGACCTTTCGGAGCAGTTTCTCCGGCGATGAATCCAACAACCGGTTTCGTACCATGTTCTTTGATCCAACGAGCAGCGATAGCTTCTAAGTTTCCGCCGATTTCACCGATCATTACGATTCCTTCTGTTTCAGGATCGTTCATCAACAACTCAACCGCTTCGCGTGTAGTAGTTCCGATGATCGGGTCACCACCAATTCCGATGGCTGTAGTGATTCCCAAACCTGCTTTCGCAACCTGGTCGGCAGCTTCGTAAGTCAATGTTCCTGATTTGGAAACAATACCGATTTTTCCTTTTTTGAAAACGAATCCCGGCATAATTCCAACTTTCGCTTCACCTGCTGTAATAACACCCGGACAGTTAGGACCGATCAAACGTGTATCAAACGCTTTGATGTATTCTTTGGCTTTCACCATATCGTTTACCGGAATACCTTCTGTGATACAAACAATCACTTTAATTCCTGCGTTGGCAGCTTCCATAATCGCATCTGCAGCAAATGCCGGCGGAACGAAAATAATGGAAACATCAGCTCCGGTTTTAGCAACGGCATCAGCCACTGTGTTAAAAACTGGGCGATCCAAATGAGAAGAACCTCCTTTTCCGGGAGTTACACCACCAACAACGTTGGTACCGTATTCAATCATTTGTCCCGCGTGGAACGTACCTTCACTTCCTGTGAATCCTTGTACAATTACTTTAGAGTCTTTATTTACCAGAACACTCATGTTTGAGAGAAATTAGATTCATTTTTAAATCGAACCCAAAAGTAGCGGTTTGATTTGGTTTTGACAATGGTTTGGGTGAATTTCATCCGAACTTAATACACTACTTTGTGATACTAACGTTTGTGTAACCAAAAACGAAACTTCTCTTCCCACAGATACACAGATTTTAACTCGCCTAATGCTTACGCTGAAGCTTCAGCAAAGGCGCAACGGACTCGCAGTCTGCGTTAATCAATACTAAAAAAGGAATCTTTGCGTTGATGTAACACGATTCAAATTCATTCAATAAACAATATGTCATATTCCATTCATTTAAAGTTAATTGCAACGGCATTTACGCTTGTAGCAATTTGTTTTAACGGGCAAGCACAAGAAACGAAGCCTGAAAACCGAAGTGTAGAAATTGCATTGACCACAGGATTTGGCGACAGTTATTGGGCGAGTTTAAGTGATGCGACTTGGAATAAATACACACCTGATTTTGTTATTCCGACCGATTCTTCAGGATACCTGCAAGGTTTTTCAACCGGTTATCCTTATGGCAATCCGTATACGGTAAGTTCTTACTTGCTTGGATCTGTGCATGTTTCATATAAAAATGCGTTTTTAGATGCCAAGAAAATCCGTTCATCTGTAGGACTCGTTTTCGGAAGTGGGATTGGTTATCGATCAGATCAAAGCTGGACTAAATCGGAATCGTTTACCATTGATACCTTGACTTCAAGTCAAACCGGAGAACAGTATATCGTTGATTCTACCCACAATCATGGGATAGGTCGGTCGTATGAAGCAAACGATTTTATGATTGGGGTTTCACACTTCTTCCAAACCAACCCGTTGCGACGTTTTTCCCTCCATCTTGGCATTACCGCTTCTTATGGATTTTCCGTCAATGCGCGTATGAGTACCTACCAATACGATTGGTCGGCTGTAACTCCAAGTCTTGGAGTGAATGATAACTATGAAAGCACGTATTACCGAACTGAAATGACAGATGCTCCGAAATCAAATTCCTTGACACTACAATTACCGGTGGAACTGAGTTTCAGACCGTGGAAAAACGGAAAGATGTTGCAAGGATTGTCGCTTGCATTGGCATATAGACCAACACTCAAACATTTTGTTATTGCCGACCAAAAAGCAACGAATATTGCCAATTGGTATGGGGTGACGATGAGGTTGGTGATTTAATAAACCTCCAACAACTCTATCTCAAACACCAACACCGAATTAGCCGGAATTTTCTCCAATTCATTATCGGCATAGCCCAAGTGTGGTGGTACAATCAAACGTAATTTAGCACCGGCTTTTTGCCCCAATAATCCTTCCTGAAATGCTGCGATCAATCCTTTGAGCTTGCTTTTGAGCGGACCTTTGACTGGTTTTTGATCAAACACTTTTCCGTTTAGGAGTTGTCCTTTGTACGCAATGGTCACTTCACTGCCAAAAATGACCGGTTCTTCGCCCGTTCCTTCTTCGATTACTTCGTAATACAGGCCGGAAGTAGATTTGGTTAATTTCCAATCTTTCTTTTTGGCAATGTAGCGCTCAATGGTTTTGTCAAACGTGGCTTTGTCGTCTTCGGAATACGTTTTACACGCACCGATTGACAGCGCGATTAAAACAAGTAAGGAGAATCTAGTAAGCAATGGGCGTAACGGTGTAACCTGCATCTTTGAGTAATTGAATAACGCCTTGGTCACCGCCTAAATGGCCCGCACCAACGGCAAAAAAACACGATTGAGTTTTCATGAAATCGGTCATGATCGGAATCCAGTTGCGGTTGCGACGAAACAATAATTCTTCGGCACTGCCACCTATGTCTTCCGATTCGGTAATGAGTTTTGCCAAACCTTCCACATCTTTAGCAATATACAATGCCACCAGTTCCTGCTGACTTTCGGCTGCTTTTTCCGGATGACGAATGCCTTCCATAATCATGTCGGTTAACACGTCGGGTTTCATTTCCTCGAAAATGGCAAACTGCGATTCCATGGTTTCCAAGCCTTTGATCGGTTGTTTGTTGGCATTGGCTTTCGACATCAATTCCATTTCATACGATTTGGAATGTGCGTTCATCATTGCTTGCACACCGAGTTGCATCAGTACGAACGGTTTCATGCCACTGAAATTCTTTTCAAACACTTCGGGTTTCATACCCAGAAGCGAAGAACCCCACTGAATAATGCTATCGGCTTGTTCTTTGGTAAACTGATCAAATACATTTCCCGAGTCTAGCATCAACATTTTTTGTGCTTTCGTGCGATCACTTATTCCGTTTTCGTCAATTTCCAATACCAACTGATCTGCTTTACTCAGCGTTTTTTCCAGTTTTGTAGGGAAATAATAAGCCGTATCAGCGATCATGTGAACCGTACCGAACAGGTAAGAAGGTTTGGTGTCTTTTCCTTTGATGCTGAACAACAAGGTTTTTTCCTGCCCGAAACCGAACCAGGTAATCACGATAGAAAAGATGAATGTCAGAAATGCTTTCATTTAACTCAAGGTAATTTCCGCTAAAAAGTGGTCTTCAATTTCCACTACACGTTGTGCTTTTAACCCCACATTTTTGGCGGCTTGGAAAAGCGTGTCGAAATCAACATACAACCAATCAAACCAAGGGCCTTTTTCTTTTTTGTATTTCATCTGGAATCGGAAATTGCCATAATACTCCGTATTAAGATCAATCCAAAGCGAACCGTCTTCGTCTTCGTACAAATAACGAATATCGGATGAATCGCAAAGGATTTTTCCTCCCGGTTTCAATAAACTTTTCGCATGCGTCAATGTCGTTTCCAAATTGGAAAGCTTTCCTGCAATTCCTATGCCGTTCATGAGCATGAGAATGGTATCAAACTGCTGATCTTTGAACGAGAAGAAGTTAACACGTTGCGCTTTCAATCCGTTTGCATTGAGGTAATCGACAGCTCCCTGAGAAATTTCGATACAAGTTACATCCATTCCCTGATCCTGCAGGTACACAGCATGAATTCCGGCTCCGGCTCCTACGTCCAATACTTTCCCCGAAGCACGATCCAGCGCTGTTTGCTCAATTTCTGGCATTTCGTCGTAGTTGCGAAACAATACTTCCAACGGAATAATGTCATCATCACAGATATCCGAAGAAACGATAATATCGTCTGGTTTGCGTGTTTTCGCGTATTCCTGAATGGCAACGCCAATTGGGTCACCGAATTTTTTTTCTTGATCCATCTTTATATGAATTGAAAATTGAGAATGTAAAATTGAAAAGGGACGATTAGATCCACTCTTTTCAATTTTCAATTTTACATTTTCAATTTTTTAATAGTTGTGTTCGTCGAAGTTCGAGTAATCTTCTTCATCGTAACCGTCGTCGAAATCGTCATCTTCACCGAATAATTCGTCATCTTCGCCTTCGTCCATAAAATCGCTGTCTTCCGGAATTAGTTTCGAATCTTCTGGCGGTGCCACGCCAATAGAAAGCAGCACTTCGGGTTTTTCGACCGTTTGATCGTTGTGTTCAAGCAATTCGAGGAGGAAAATCCACATGCGCAGGAAATCATAAACCAGAATGATTTTCTGATCTGGAACTTCCATAAAGTCTTTTAGCACAGCTTCTTTCATTACACTTGGAAGACTTTCATCTTCGTCGGAATAACGCATGTCCATCAATCCGATTTCATGGCCTTTATCCCAATCGTCGTTTGACATGTAAAAGGAGCCAATTTCCTGTCCTTCAAAACGGAAGGAATTTAAAATGGCACGGTAGAGCGTTTCAAAGTTGTCGGTGTCGTTAATAAGTATATCGCGAAATGTTTCCTGATCTTTTTCAGAATCCAATAAAACGCGAAATTTAAAAGCTCCCATGTAAGGTAAAATTTGTTCAAAAATAGTAAGATTCTACTGTAATAAGTTGTTCTGTTTTTCTAATCCCAATTCTAGGGCAACTGCAAACATGTATTCTACTGCAGCTTCGTGTTCATTGGCGATTTCTCCTTCGAGGATCGCTTCTTTGATGCGGCTTTTAATTGTTCCGATTTCAGCACACGGAGTTAAATTAAACGTGGTCATGATCAATTCACCCGAAACAGGTGGTTGGAAATTGCGCACGCGGTCTTTTTCCTCCACATCTTTCAGCTTTTGCGAAACGAGTTCAAAATTTTGACGGTATTTCTTGACCTTAAATTCGTTTTTGGAAGTAATATCGGCATTGCAAAGCGTCATCAAATCTTCGATATCGTCACCGGCTTCAAACAACAAACGTCTGATAGCCGAATCGGTTACCGAACCTTTTACCAATGCAATCGGTCGTAAGTGTAGGCGCACCAATTTCTGCACGTATTTCATCTTTTGATCGAGCGGCAATCGCAGGCGTTTGAAGATTTTTGGTACCATTCTGGCGCCCAATTCTTCGTGTCCGTGAAAGGTCCAGCCGACCTCGGTATCGAATCGTTTTGTAGGAGGTTTAGCAATATCATGAAGGATAGCTGACCAGCGCAACCACAAGTCATCGGAGTTCAAACAGACATTGTCCAATACTTCCAAGGTGTGAAAAAAGTTGTCTTTATGACTTTTTCCATTGATGGTTTCTATGCCGTAAAGTGCAACCATTTCGGGGAAAAACTGATGCAATAGTTGCGTAGAGAACAACAATTCAAATCCGCGCGAAGGTTTTGGCGTTTTGATGATTTTGTTCAATTCGTCCATAATCCGTTCTTCGGAAATGATTTCCAAGCGTTCTGCATGCGCACGAATAGCTTCCAGACTTTTGCGTTCAATCTGAAAGTCGAGTTGAGTTGCAAAACGTATGGCGCGCATCATTCGCAGTGGATCATCCGAATAGGTTTGCTCCGGTTCAAGCGGTGTTCGCAGAATTCCTTTTTCCAGATCTTCCAATCCTCCAAATGGATCAACAATGTTTCCAAAGGTTTCTGCTCGTAAATCGAGCGCCAATGCATTTATGGTGAAATCACGACGTTTCTGGTCATCGCTCAGCGTCCCGTCTTCCACAATCGGTTTGCGCGAATCGCGTTGGTACGATTCCTTGCGCGCGCCAACAAATTCCACTTCAAGGTCTTTGTAGACAAACTGCGCGGTTCCGAAATTCTTGAAGTAGGAAACTTTCTTTACGCGCAAAGTTTCTGCAGCTGCTTTGGCCAGTTCCATGCCGTTTCCAACCACCACAATGTCGATGTCTTTCGACGGACGTTCCAACAACAAATCGCGCACAAAACCACCGATGACATAAGCTTCTAAACCTTGTTCCGTGATGATGCTTGAAATGACTTTAAACACAGGATGTTTCAGTCGGTCTGCGTAATTCTGTTGTTGCATTATGTAATCGTCCTTCGTTTGACGGGTGCAAATATACGAAGAGTAAGTCAGTTTTCTGTTTTGCAATTACTGAGTCTTTCCCGAAAGTTGACCGCACTGGTAAAGAGGTGTGATACATGTAATTTTTCTGTATTGATGTGCAACAATTCCACTCTGAAAGCCGTGTAATTTTGCTTTATACACTCATCAAAAAACGCATGAAAGAGACGCATATCCATTTATTGATCAACCACATGCCTGTATTCGGAACCATTTTCGGCGCTATAGTATTGGCTATTGGAATTTGGTCGAAAAGCACGACTACTAAACTTTCGGCTTATGTGGTTTTTTTGCTTTCGGCTATTGGTGGAACTGTGGCTTACTTAACCGGAGAAGCTGCAGAAGAAACAGTTGAGCACATTCCCGGAGTTGCAGCATCCATGATTGAGCAACACGAAACTGCCGCGGGATATGCCTTGGTAGCAATGATTGTTTTAGGAGTGTTGGCGGTATTTGCCTCTGTCATGACTGTATTTAAGCCAACAACCACGAATCTTTTTGCCTGGATTACATTGTTGGTTTCTTTAGCCGGGTTTGGTTTAGTAGCAAGAACGGGTTATTTGGGTGGACAAATACGACACACTGAGGTGAGCGGTTATACTGTTCCGGAGGTTGATGAAGAAAATCAGAATGAATACTATTAGGTTTTATTCCAGTGAAGAAATACACATGAGTACAAACAATTTATATCAAAATAATTAAGCAACATGAACGGATTATCAGCAACCAAAAAGAATGGATATCATGCGTCTATCGAAGAACTTACACAAACAAACACGAACTTCCGTGAGGTGCTTTATACCGGCAAACACCTGCAACTTGTATTAATGAGTTTGAAACCCGGAGAAGAGATTGGCGAGGAAGTTCATACGAATGGCGATCAGTTTTTTCGATTTGAGAGTGGTGCAGGAACGTGCGTTTTGAATGGTATATCAAGTCCGATAAAAGCCGGAGATGCTATTATTGTTCCTCATGGTGCGTTGCACAATATCATTAACTCAGACCCGATTTTGTCATTGAAGTTGTACACCATTTATTCTCCGCCGCAACACAAAGACAAAGTTATTCGGTTGACCAAGCATGATGCTGAAACACAGAAAGAATCTTACGATAATAGAACAACAGAATAAGAAAGGGTTATTTCCGAATGATTTTAATCGAGCTATCCAACCCGATTTTGATGATTTGTGAAGGAGTCGTACATTTTTCTTCCAGTCGTTCCATCACAATGGCATCAACACCATCTTTGATGGTTTGATTGATTTCTGCAAAGCGGGTAGGGTGCGGTTCGCCGGAAAGATTGGCTGAGGTTGCAACAATCGGTTTGCGAATAGCTCGAATCAATTTCAGGCAAATCGGGTCTTTGGTCAAACGAATGCCAACTGAACCATCAGCTGCCAAAACAGTAGGAGCCAATCCCTGCGCATTCGGATAAATAATTGTCAATGGTTTTTCGGCCAGATCAGCCAGATCGTAACAGACCTCAGGAAATTCGGGAACGTATTTTTCGATCATTTGGAAACTATCAGCCAGTAATACAAAACTTTTTTCTGTAGGACGTTGTTTTAAATCCATAATTCGCTGACAAGCTGCTTCGTTTGTAGCATCGCAACCCAATCCCCAAATGGTATCGGTGGGGAAGAGGATAATTTTACCTTCTTTGAGGCGTTCAATGGAATCATTTAAATTTGACTCAGTCATTTTGTTTTATTCTGTTGGGTAAAATTAATGTTTTATCGATACGTAAAATTGACTGGCAGGATTACCAGCGAAGAATTGTTGAAAAGATTGGAACCGTTCATGACTCTCTTCATCAATGGATAATTTGTAGCAATGTGGGGAATACTCAACGTAAATGTATCCTGCGTCTTTAAGTTTTTCAACATGATCTCGAATTGCGGGCTTTGACATTTGGAAGAATTTAGCTAAGTCAACACATGTAATGCCTTTGTTTTCTCTTATTAAACTCATCATTTTCACCCTACATGGATGATTTAGCGCTCGTGCTCCAAGAGCTACAGAAAGTTCAAAATCTGAATAATTGAAAGGTTTAATGGCTCCCATGGGATAGATTTTAATTGGTTTCCATTCAAGTTAGTGAAAAAGTAGATTTGTAGCAATAGCGATTTAGAAAATTTTCAGAAAATAGCAATATTATTTACCGTGAAACAAGTTAGGTATATTATTTCCGATGTGGACACTAAAACAGCAAAACAGTAATATTCCTTTCAAGTAAACAAGTTAGGTATATTATTTCCGATGTGGACACTGAAATTTAGAAAAATTCAACAAATTGATTATGCAATCCGGGATATTCAAGGAGTTTCTTGATTAAACTTTTTATACAAATCCGGCCTTCTAACTTTCGTTCGTTCAATAGCCTGCTCTTCTCGCCAAACATCAATCTTAGCAAAATCTCCACTTAGCAAAATTTCAGGCACCTTCCAGCCATTAAACTCGGGTGGTCGTGTATAAACCGGCGGAGAAAGCAGGTTGTCTTGAAAACTATCCGTAAGTGCCGAAGTTTCATCGTTCATAACTCCCGGAATCAATCGCGCAATGCTGTCCACCAAAACAGCAGCTGCCAATTCACCACCAGTGAGTACATAAGACCCGATGGAAAGTTCTTGAGTAATGTAATGCTCGCGAATGCGTTCATCGACACCTTTGTAGTGCCCACAAAGAATCATTATATTCTCTTTTAAACTCCAGTTATTGCTGTGTTTTTGTTCCAACACTTCACCATCGGGAGTCATGTAAATGATTTCATCGTAATTGCGTTCGGACTTCAGTTTTTCAATCAGAATGGCAATTGGTTCGATGGTCATTACCATTCCTGCTCCACCACCGTATTGGTAATCGTCAACATTTTTGTGTTTGTTGGTCGAATAATCGCGAATGTTGTGGATATGAACTTCCAGCAAATCACGATCCTGAGCACGTTTCATCATGGACGCGGAGAAAGGTCCTTCCAGCAATTCCGGCAAAATGGTAAGTATATCAAAACGCATGGGGCAAAGGTAACGATCTAATTGAATCACATTGCTAATTCAAGGAAGCATAATAAAGGCAATTTTGAAGTCGCAATTTGCGATATCAAGTTTAAACAACGGAAGATGACCACTACGTATTTCAAGACAACAAAGCCTTCTCGTACAAATTATTCAAAGAATGCGGCATTTGTTTTTGTCCTACTTGTTTGAATCCCTGCGATTCGTAGTAGTTACATAGACCGGGATTCGTTGCAATACAATCTAATCGGATGAATGGGATAGAAGCCGCGATTGCTTGCTGAATAACTAATTCGATGACTTGCTTGCCCAGTCCAAGACCGGAAAAACGTTCTTCAATCACCAAGGAATGAATGTATCGGGCATCCGATGTTTGTTTTCCCCAATAGATTTCGTCGGTTTCTGAAAGGCGAACAATTCCAATAGGAGATTCCTCCATTAAAATCAAGTAATACTCACCTTCTTGAATTCCTTTTTCAACCCAATCGATGTTGATTTGTTGTGGATTTAACCAAACTGCCCATTGCTCAACGCCTTTTTGTTGAAGTGTTGTTGCAGCTGAACGCAAGTAATTCAAGACTACATGTAATTCGTTGGGTTTGATCTTTTCAAAAGACAGGCTCATTTTGAAGCGTTGAAATGATCAACTGCAGCTCTTACTGAACCTAATTGTTTAAGTAATTGAGAACTGGTAGTTTCATCGGCACCTGTTGCATCCATGATCATTCGGATTCCGCGATCAACCAGTTTGTCATTGGTCAGCTGCATATCTACCATTCTGTTTCCGCGAACTCGTCCCAAACGAATCATGATTGCGGTAGAGAGCATATTCAATACCAATTTTTGAGCAGTTCCGCTTTTCATTCGCGTACTTCCGGTTACAAATTCAGGGCCGACAATAGGAGTGATGGCAATATCTGCTTGTTGACTTAAAGGCGATCCCGGATTACAAGAAATTCCACCTGTAAGAATGCCATGTTTTTTAGCTGTTTCCAAAGCTCCCAAAACATAAGGAGTGGTTCCCGAAGCGGCAATTCCAACTACGATGTCTTTGTCGCAAATCGCATATTCCTGCAGGTCTTTCCAGCCTTGTTCACGATCATCTTCGGCAAATTCTACGGCTTTACGAATGGCAGAATCACCTCCAGCGATCAATCCGATGACCATTCCTTGCGGAACACCAAATGTAGGTGGACATTCACTGGCGTCTACAATTCCCAAACGACCACTAGTACCGGCACCAATATAAAACAAACGTCCGCCTGATTGCATGCGTTCAACACAAGCATCTACGAGTTGTTCGATATGCGGAATTTCGGCTTCAACAGCCAAGGGAACACTTTTATCTTCTTTGTTAATGCCTTCCAACAGCGAACCGGTGGATTGCTGTTCAAGATTGTCATAATGACTGGCGGATTCGGTGATGCGCTGAATACTCATACCAAAAAAGCTTCCAGTGAACCGTTCGATGGCATGACTTCAACGCGGTCTTTCAAGGTAGTGGTGAGCGTCATTCCAACAAAATCACACTTAATTGGGTAGCGACGGTGCAAACGGTCAACCAACGCAACGGTCTTCACACTGCGAACAGGCTGTTCCAATATTTTCATTAAGCCATATTGCATAGTAGTTCCCGAGTTGATAACGTCATCTACCAAAATCACCGTTTTTCCTGCTAAAGTAGCCGGATCGATAGAACACGAAATTGGGTGCTCGAGCGGAAAATCTTTGTGCAGATCAACGGTGAAAACCGTCAATTCCAAAGTGGTGTGTTGTTCAATGATGCGTGCAATCTGGTTGGCGAAAATTTCACCGTTTCCAACTATTCCGCCAATAAACAGAGAAGTTTCACCGTACGTATTTTCGATGATTTCATGCGATAAACGCGTGATTTTCTGTTCTATTTGCTGTTGATTGAGTACCAGTTGCATGATGCGTTTTTTGTGGAACAAATATACCGATTAATCTCTCGCGATGACTTATTGGGTAATGTAAATTGAACTGATTAGGTCAAAAAAGTGTTCGTAATATTGCAAATTTACGTGTCATTTACTCACCCGTAAATTTGCAATATTACGTGCCTTGTAAAAACCACTTTAAGCATTGATAAACTGCCGTTTCAGATACTTTTCCGTTAACTGATTCTTATCGATTTTATGATTGCTGTTATAAGGGAAATCTGCTATCAAAGCAACATCGCCTGGAACCATATAATAAGGAAGTTGTTCAGCCAGAAAAGCAGAAAGTTCTTCACGAGTCGGATGATTCGTTTCACTGGAGGGAATCACAAAACTGATGATTTTTTTGACCTCGTTTCCACGTTTCAATGCAATGCTCACCGCATCTGAAACACCTTTATGTTTGCACAAAATAGTGCTTATTTCATTCAGCTCAATCCGATAACCATGTAATTTTACCTGATCGTCATTTCTGCCAAGGCAAAATAGCAAATCACCTTCAAAATAAGCCAAATCGCCTGTTCTGAAAGCGCGCTTTCCGTTGTGTAGGAAGAACTTTTCGGCATTCAGCTCCGGACGTTTGTAATAACCGATGGAAACATGATTGCCTACAATAATCAATTCGCCTTCTTTTGCCTCATGATCAGATTTGTCAATCAACAACGTACTTCCAGGCATAGCGTAACCAATCGGTAACAGCGGATAGTCGCGAATAATTTCCTCCGTAATTTCAATCAATGTGGTGACAATTGTGGCTTCCGTCGGACCGTAAGCGTTCAATATTCGGGCTTCAGGAAAAAGTTGCTTCAACAATCCACACGTGCGATTGGGCAATTCTTCTCCCATAAACAAGAAGGTGTTGATTGCCGGAAGGTTTCCTGCGTGAAAGTTTTCGTGGCGAAGAAACAGGTATAAAAACGATGGTGTAGAAGTCCAGACACTACAACCGGTTTCTGCTAATCGGTTCAAAAATCCATTTTGGTCTTTTACTTGTTCGCCAGAACTCAGCACCAATGTAGCTCCGCGAACAAAGGCATTGAGCACGTCGCACAATGATACATCAAACGAAAACGGTGCCTGATTCATCAGAACATCATTGCCCGAGAAACCAAAATCAACCGATGCCCAATTTACAAAGGTTTGGATAGAGCTTTTGGTGATTTGAACACCTTTTGGTTCACCTGTAGACCCGGAAGTAAAAATGATGTATTGCAGTATATCTTCCGCATGATCGGTTTCAACTTCAGGAAACACAGGTGTATGGTGAATTGTCGGATTAAAATGGCGATCAATGACTACCGAAAAATCAACGTCAGGTTGCAACTCACTTGTGCAAATCAATACCTGCGAACCGGTAGTTTCGGCAATCTTACGAATGCGCTCTATCGGATAAACAATATCGATCGGAATGTAGGTGATATCAGCATGATAACAAGCTAGCATCGCAACCGGAAAAGCACTTTCCTTATGACCGTAAATCATCACCGGATGCCCTTTCGGGATGGCTAATTCACCGAATAATTGTGTCAATTGATCAACTTGGCGGGCCAATTCTTTCCAACTAACAGCAGAATCGCTTCCGATAACAGCCGCTTTTTCAGCCTCGTGTTGAGATTCTAGAAAACACTGTCGGTTAAAATCGTATTTCATATTCCGGTAAGTTAAAATCGACCGCTAAAAACATACAACGCAAAGGCAGTCAGGTGAAAGGTCACAATAATGCTAATCCAACGTACGGCTTTCGGATTCATAGTGCCAAATACAACGTCTTTGTTTTTCTTTTTGCACTGAATCACATACGTGTTATGAATCAATGAATAGGTTCCGAAAAGCAAGCCGCTCAACACGAAATTGGACGTAAATCCATTCCAGCAACCCATTAAGGTGAAAGTGAGAAGCAATGCTGTGTTTTGACGTGTAATCGGATATTTTTTCAGACTTTTTTTACGAGTCAAGAACATGTAGAGTGGGGTGAAAAAATAGTCTTTCAACCAGTCGCCCAAACTAATGTGAAATCGCCGCCAAAAGTCCTGTGGATTCACTGCCACAAAAGGATTCGTGAAATTCACCGGAACTTTCATTCCCATCATGTAACCGATTCCTAACGCCATAAATGAATAACCCGCGAAGTCGAAAAACAGGTAGAAGTAATACGCGTAATAGTCATTCAGACTTGAAAGGCTTGAGTAAGTCGTTCCTTCCAATCCACCCAACCAATAACGATCAACGACTTCTGCACAGATGTATTTAAATACCAATCCTTTCAGTAAAGCATTCCAGCCTGTGATGAAGTGTTCGCTTGTGAGTGTCGAAAATCCGGTAGCTTCAGCTGCTTGAAAACGGCCATAACGCTCTATCGGACCAATCAATAAAGTAGGAGTGAAGGACAAGAAATTGAAATACGTAAACGGATTGGCCATTTTTTCTGTTGGTGCTTTGTCCATGTAATAACCAACGATTCTAAAACTGGCATACGACAATCCGGCAAACGATAGCAGGTTGTTGATTTTAAACGGATAAGATGCAATTTGAATATCAAACTTCACCAATAACATCGGTAGCAGAAGAATGATGATTCCCCAAATCTTGAGCTTTGGTTTTAAGACTGTTGAAAAGAGGTAAACAAAGAAGTACGAATAAATGATCAGCACGAAAAAATGCAAGGGTTGTGGAAAGAAGACGGACAAAAACAACAAATTCAATCCGGCAAGGACATATTTATACGCATTGTCTTTTAACCACAGTTTACACACAAGCAACATTCCAATGAATGCTCCCATAACAAGGAAAAACTCGTATGTACTGAATGGCAACATATTAGAATTGTTGGTAAACGAATTGAGTCGATGATCCGGTTTTGTTTTTCGGATGACTGTTCAACGGTGAATACAAAAGGTACAACACTATCACGATTGCGCTATAAAGCAATACGTTGATGAAAAACCGTAATGGAGCGTTTAATTTCATTTAGCGAGGTGATAAGTGTTCACAATAAATTGATTGACGCGGTACCAGCCATAATCGCTGTAATGCATCACATCCGACAAAATGCCGTTGTCAAATGTCTTCGGATTACTATCCCAGGTATTTAAAAAAGGAAAGTGATTGGCTTTTAATTCTTTTTCAAGATGACGCATTACAGGTGTCAGTTCAGCACAGTTTTCGTAATAACTCGGGTTGAGTGGCATGATTACAAACGAAACATTCGCTTTACGGGCTTTCAACAATTTTACGAGCATCCTGAAATCTTCCAGTTCGGTATTGTTGGCATCCGAAACGGGAAACAGACGACCGTTATCGCCATTTGTTTCAGCAAAGAATGCATCTTCGATCCACCAATCATTGCTCGTGGAACGTTTTCGTTGTTCTTCTTTACTCGCAATAAATAGGCTGTCCCAATCGATGCGAATAGCTTCCGAAACAATTGCTTTTCGACGATAAACAGGTTTTTCGGGTTTTCCAATCATCTCATATTTCTTTCGGTTCAACCATTCATCAACCGCAATCAAGGGGTAATAACAACCTTTGTGAAGGAAGCTTTTGGAGGATTGGTGTTCGTAATTCAGTAATTTCAAGCTCAAATCAGGATTTACAATCTCGGTATAAAAATCGGCAATGCGTTTAGCTTCGTAAGCCCTGAATTCATCATCTGGAGCATTCGCTAATACCTGATTCAGAAAGGTCGGTGTGTTGTATTCCAGAAAAGAAGAAGAAGCTGTTCCTGCCGAAAAGCCGGTGTGAAACCATCCTGGAGAAAGTAAAATAACAATCGGAGCGCACTCCAGTTTGTCCTGATTAGCCAGCAATTGTGAATAAATAGAAAAACATTGATTTCCGGCATGTCCGATAGCCACCACTTTTGTTTGGAAATGATCCGGAATAAAATTGTAAGGAGCCGCAGATGAGGTATGCGTCAACTCCGACGAACCCATCAGGTAAATGGTTTCAGAAGAATCGTTTGCTGCGAGAAACGTATGTTCAAATTGCCTGTTATTACTGAAATTATCCAAGTAACGCATATTTTGGTCGGCAGTAGGTAATACGGGAAGCGTAAAACAATACTGATTGATGGTTGCGACGGAAAAGTACAATACCACAACCGCAATGGTAGCAGGAAGCAGATATTGTAACCCAACGCGTTTCATCCTAGTTAATCGATTTGTTGCACCGTTTCGCAAATGCGGTTGATCGTATCGAAATTGTCTTCATTGATCAAGTGCTGAGGGATTTTCTTCCCGATGTGCTCTTCGATACTTACTAACAAATCGACCACAGTAATCGAGTCCAGTAGTTTTGATTTCACGATCGAATCATCTTCACCGACCTGTACGAAGGCCAGATTCATAATTTCATCTTGAATAAACTGCTTAAGGTCTTCCATAGAAAGTGTTTAGCGAGTTGTTTCACCCTGTTTCGGGGACTCGGTAAGGCTGCAAAAGTATAAAAAAACCGCTAGATGCAATGGAAATACAAACGTAGATAGAGTGATTTAAGCGAATCGATTTAGCTGTCTCAAAACTGTTGAAAAAAATGATCCGTTTTTCAGACTCCCCCAATTATTCTGACTAAATTTGCGCTCAATTTGTAGTTAGATTAAGTCAAATTGTATCCTAAAAAAAGCGCATAAAATGCCGAAAAACAACTCGATAAAATCCGTTTTAATTATTGGTTCAGGTCCCATTGTCATTGGTCAGGCTTGTGAGTTCGATTACTCAGGTTCTCAAGCCGCAAGATCATTGCGCGAAGAAGGAATTGAGGTAACATTGATCAATTCCAACCCTGCAACCATTATGACCGATAAGGTAGTGGCCGACAATGTTTATTTAAAGCCGCTTGAACCTGAAAGCATTATCGAGATACTGAAAGAACATAAGATTGATGCCATTCTTCCTACCATGGGTGGACAAACCGGTTTGAACCTCTGTATCCAATGTCAGGAAATGGGCATTTGGGAAGAATATGGTGTAGATATTATAGGTGTAGACATCGCCGCGATTGAAATTACCGAAAACCGCGAATCGTTCCGTAACCTGATGAGTGAAATCGGGATCGGAATGGCACCACAACAAACAGCAAAATCTTACCTCGAAGGAAAAGAAATTGCGCAAGCCTTTGGTTTCCCGCTTTGTATTCGTTCTTCGTTTACACTTGGTGGAGCCGGAGCATCCATCGTTCATGACCCGAAAGAATTTGATACCTTACTGGAACGTGGTTTGCAATTGTCGCCGATCCACGAGGTAATGATCGATAAAGCCTTGTTGGGCTGGAAAGAATACGAATTGGAATTGCTCCGCGATGCCAATGATAATGTGGTGATCATTTGTTCCATCGAGAATTTTGACCCGATGGGAATTCACACAGGAGACTCCATTACGGTTGCTCCGGCAATGACACTTTCCGACACCACTTTTCAACGAATGCGC
Organism: Fluviicola sp.; assembly: GCA_029866325.1. GTDB lineage: Bacteria > Bacteroidota > Bacteroidia > Flavobacteriales_D > Crocinitomicaceae > Fluviicola. The sequence continues at coordinate 37,868 of JARWZO010000024.1, forward strand.
GATATGGCCATCCACATGATGCGCTCGATCGGTAATTTCGCAGGAGGTTGTAATGTACAGTTTGCGGTATCTCCCGATGAAAAAGAAGACATCATTGCCATTGAAATCAACCCGCGTGTTTCCCGATCTTCGGCACTAGCGTCAAAAGCTACCGGTTATCCGATTGCGAAGATTGCCGCCAAACTGGCTATCGGTTATCATTTGGATGAGTTGAATAACCAAATCACGAAAACCACTTCGGCCTTGTTTGAACCGACATTGGATTATGTTATCGTGAAAATACCACGTTGGAATTTCAATAAATTCCCGGGAACTGATCGTCGTCTTGGTTTACAAATGAAGTCCGTAGGTGAAGTGATGGGAATTGGACGTTCATTCCAGGAAGCATTGCAGAAAGCTTGTCAATCATTGGAAATCAATCGAAACGGTTTAGGTGCCGATGGAAAAGAATTGACCGATCAAAGTGCCATTCTATACAGTTTGGAAAACGCAAGTTGGAACCGTTTGTTCCATGTATACGACGCTATCAAACTGGGCATTCCGTTTAAAACAATCGTTGAAAAAACGAAAATCGATATTTGGTTCCTGAAGCAAATTGAGGACTTGATCAAGTTGGAACGTCGCATTGAGAAGTTCCATTTAGAAAGCATTCCGAAAGACTTGTTGTTCGAAGCCAAACAAAAAGGTTATGCCGACCGTCAAATCGCGCACTTGTTGCGTTGTCTGGAATCGGAAGTACACGTGAAACGTACTGAAATGGGGATTAATCGTGTCTTCAAATTGGTGGATACTTGTGCAGCTGAGTTTGAAGCACAAACGCCGTACTACTATTCTACGTTCGAGCTCGAAAACGAAAGTGTTCGCTCAGATAAGAAAAAAGTAGTGGTTCTTGGTTCGGGTCCAAACCGTATCGGACAAGGAATTGAATTTGATTATTCGTGTGTTCACGGAGTCTTGGCCGCTAAAGAATGTGGTTATGAAACCATCATGATCAACTGTAACCCTGAGACCGTTTCTACGGACTTTGATACAGCTGATAAATTGTACTTCGAACCGGTTTTCTGGGAGCACATCTACGATATCATCACACACGAAAAACCGGAAGGTGTTATTGTGCAACTCGGTGGTCAAACAGCTTTGAAATTGGCAGAAAAACTCGAACGATACGGTATTAAAATCTTGGGAACCAGTTTTGAAGCCCTTGATTTAGCCGAAGACCGCGGACGTTTTTCGAAAGTGCTTGAACAGCACAATATTCCCTTCCCGCAATACGGCGTGGTTGAAAGTGCCGAGCAGGCAATCGAATTGTCAGATACCTTAGGGTTTCCTTTGTTGGTGCGCCCTTCTTATGTATTGGGTGGACAAAAAATGAAAATTGTCATCAATAAAGAAGAATTGGAACACCACGTGGTGGATATCATCAACGAAATGGGGAACAACCAAATCTTGCTGGATCATTTCCTGGGTGGAGCCATCGAAGCGGAAGCAGATGCTATTTGCGACGGAAAAGACGTTTATATCATTGGTGTAATGCAGCACATCGAACCTGCAGGAATTCACTCCGGAGATTCATTCGCGGTATTGCCTCCTTACAATCTAGGTGATTTCGTAATGCAGCAAATTGAAGACATCACCAAAAAAATCGCGGTTGAACTGCGTACTGTCGGACTCATCAACATTCAGTTTGCCATCAAGGACGATAAGGTGTATGTGATCGAAGCCAACCCGCGTGCTTCGCGTACCGTTCCGTTTATCGCCAAGGCGTATGACGAACCGTATGTGAATTACGCAACGAAAGTAATGTTGGGTGAAAAGAAGGTGAAAGATTTCAACTTCCAGCCGCGCAAAGAAGGATATGCGATTAAAATTCCGGTATTCTCGTATGAGAAATTCCCTGATGTGAAAAAAGAATTGGGACCTGAAATGAAATCGACCGGTGAAGCGATTCGTTTTATCAAAAACCTAAAAGATCCGTTCTTTACCAAGATTTATTCCGAACGAAATATGCACTTGTCGAAGTAACTATTCATGGTTGAAGCCAGTTTTACAGGATTAGTCAAAACAATTTTGCTGATAATCGGAGCCATGGTTGCGCTCCGGTTTATCGGCAGACTCATGATTGCCAAGCGAAACATAGAAGAAGAACGCGAATTGCTCAACCGCGAACGCTCATTTCAGCGTGAACGCAGCGAAAAACTGCGCAATTTCGGAAAGATCAACGTGGTAAAAGGCAAGCAACAAACAACTGCAAATACAGCTACGGAAGATGTTGATTTTGAAGAAGTGTAATGCACTTTTCGTTCAAAATTTTCAACAATCCTTACAAACTTCAATCAACTTCTTCGGTCGAAAGCGCGGAATCCTTATATTCACCACGTTTTTATTATTGATATCTAACAAACTCGAATAAAATGGCTATTACCTCATTTTTCAAACGCAATTGGATTCATTTTGCTGCAATCGGTATTTTTCTATTGATCAGTATTGTCTACTTCGGTAAACAATTGCAGGGATATGCGTTGAAACAACACGATATTGCCGAACACAAAGGCATTTCGCGCGAAATAGCCGTTTTCCGTGAGCACAACAATGGTCAGGAGCCGCTTTGGAGTAACGGTATGTTTGGAGGGATGCCTTCCATGCAAACCTCAACGATCTATCATGGAAACTGGTTTTCGGAAATAATTACAGGTTTTATGAAAACCTTCCCATCTCCTCTGGGAATAGTTCTCTTATACATGGTTTGCTTTTATGCAGCTATGTCAATGATGAAAGTCAACCGTTGGGTGGCGATTCTAGGTGCTATCGCGTTTGCATTTGTGAGTTATGATATTGTGATTTTATCTGCGGGGCACAATTCCAAAGGAGTTGCCATTGCCTTCATGGCTCCGGTTATAGGTGCTTTTTTCTTTGCCTATCGCCGAAGTTGGATTTGGGGAGCAATTCTAAGTGCCGTTTTCATGGGCTTCGAAATGGCCGCCAATCACCTCCAAGTAACCTATTACCTCGGTTTTCTCTTACTGGGAATGGGATTGGTAGAGGTAGTTCGCGCGATTAAAAACAAAACGTACATGCCATTTATTAAGGCATCTGCAGGAATTGGTGTGGGTTATGTGCTGGCATTGATTGTGAATTACGGAAATATCAAACTCACGGCCGATTACGCCAAATACACCATTCGAGGTGCAAACGATCTTACAATCAATGCCGACGGAAGTTCCAATGCAGCCAATTCTACTTCCGGATTGAAACGTGATTATGTAGTTGAATATAGTTACGGTTTAGACGAGTCATTTACCTTATTATCTCCCTACGTAAAAGGTGGTGGATCAATGCGTATGCAGGATTCTCCGTTTGCCGAGGCGATAGAAGCGAATCCTGATTTGTCGGGGGAACAATTGAATACGGTAATGCAAAGCAATTTCTATTGGGGAAATCAGTCCAATTCTGGTCCGGTTTACATCGGTGTAATTTTGGTTTTCTTGGCATTGCTTGGAATGGTATACATCAAAGACCCTATCAAATATGCTTTATTGGCTGTTACGATATTGACTCTGATGCTCTCTTGGGGTAAAAACTACATGGGAATGACCAATTGGTTCCTGGATAATGTACCGGGTTATGATAAATTCCGTGCAGTAACGATCATTCTGGTCATAATTGAATTATGCGTGCCGGTATTGGCCATTCTGTTCTTGGATAAATTAATCAAGGAGCGTGAGCAAATTAAAGGTAACATCAAACCGTTTTACATTACTACCGGGGCTTTCCTTGTGTTGTTGATCGGATTGCGATTCGGAGGCCTAGACACTACTTATTTGTCGGAAGCCGAATCTCAAATACCAACACGTCAGGAACAGGAAAAAGCTGTTATGAAACAGATTCAGGCGGCAGACCCTGCTCAATTGCTTCAAAATGGCATCGATGTTACTAATCCGCAACAAGTACAGCAGGTTGTTAAACAAGAAGTTGATCGATACGAAGAAGAAAGTGCAACCAGAAATGCAGGGTTGAAAATCGCTCGAAAATCGATCTATAACTCTTCCTTGAACAGATCAATCGGATTTGCATTTTTGGCGGCTATTTGTTTGTTTTTACTCTTCAAAACAGCTATTCCTACTGCAGCAAGCGTTGCCGGATTGGGATTGTTGATCATCATCGATTTAATGGGAGTAAGCCGCAATTACCTAAACAATGCTGATGAAGGAAGCGGTTACAAATACTGGGACACCTACTTAAACACCATTTATCCGAACATAGCCGAAGAAGGCGATTTGGATATTATGAAAGAGGAACTAAGGCTCAATCCAGGCTTGAAAAATGCTGTGAATGCAGGAAAAAAAGAAGGTGAACGATTGGCGCTTGAATTGGATGCAACAAGCAGTGAAAAACGTCGTATTGAAGATGCTTATGCTTTCTCAGCACTCAATGAAAAAACAAATTATCGAGTGTTTGATTTTTCCAATCCGTTCAATAGTGCACGAACATCGTATTTCCACAAATCCCTTGGTGGTTACCATGGAGCAAAATTGCGCTCTATTCAAAACCTGATCGAATTCCATTTGTCCTTTACTAACAACAAGGTATTGGACATGATGAACGTGCGTTACTTCCTGCAGCCAAAAGATCAGCAGGATCCTACCTCACCGTTAATTATGCGTCCGAACCCTACTGCTATGGGGAATGGCTGGTTTGTGAAAAATGTAAAAGTCATTTCAAACCCGAACGATGAAATCAGAGCTTTGGGATCTAAATACATACTTACAAATGAAGGAACCGGTAAATTGTTGGTCAACCGCCAAACTACAAAAAGCGCCAACGTTTACGGATCAGAAAAGCTGCAGTACCTAATGCCGGGTATTGTTGATACTATTCCGTTTGGACTTTCAAACGGCGTTCCGAAAGGATTGGAAGTGTTTATTGTAATGGATAAAAAAGGTGCAGTATCAACGGTTCCGCAACAAACCCTAGATGCCGATACTGCGCAATCGTTTGTGAAATTGCTTTCTTACAAAGTAGTGAGTGAGTTTAACGTGACGCAAGAAGCAATTGTGAGTAAAGAGGTCGCTAAAAACCTGTCACAACGAACTTACAAAGGTGAAGGCAAAGTAACCTTGGTTTCGTATGCGCCGAATAAATTAGTCTACAACGTTGATGCAACCGATAAAGGATTGGCTGTTTTCTCAGAAATCTATTATGCAGACGGTTGGTCAGCTACCGTTGATAAAAAACCAGTTGATATACATCGTGTAAACTATTTGCTCCGCGGGTTAGAAATTGGAAAAGGTAACCACAAAGTGGTGTTCACTTACGATTTGCCAAGATTCCATAAGTATAATACATACTCGATGATTGCAAGTTTGTTGATTTTGCTAGGAATTATTGGTTATGGATTGATTAAGTTTCGTAAAAAGAAAGTTGCAGCAGTAACAGAAGATTGATTTAAAAAGATTAAAATATGGAAACATCAGATTGTTAAACGATCTGATGTTTTTTGTCTTAGTAGTTTGAATCGTATTGGCTGATGTTTAGAAGGAGATGTTTGATCTTCAGTAAATTAAATTTATTTTATTAGATCAATGAATTGATTTTTTTTTAGCTTTCAGAAATCAATCTTAAAACAGCTAGTCATGCTTAGAAAATTATTCTTTTTGTTTATACCGTTTGCCGTAACCGTTTCTTATGGTCAAATCACAAATGGGCTTATAGTACATTACACCTGTGATGGTGACGCGGTAGATAATACATCTAATAATTTAGATGGAACTACTGTAAATACATCACCTACAATAGATCGATTTGGGGCAACAAATTCAGCGTTATTTTTCAATGGAACAAATGCCTTTATTGAATTACAGAATAACAGTTTGTTAAAAGATCCATTGCCATTAACGATTGCATTTTGGGTGAAAATCACAGAACAGGCTTATCAAATTATCGTTCAATCCGATCTGGATATGAATCAATACTATGGATATTACTTAGTTATTCAACAAGATTTAACCATTCATGCAGGCTTAGGAGCTGGTGGTCCACTTAATTCTTCAGGTAGACGAGGGAAAGTTTCAGCCGATGCACTTACACTTGGTAATTGGCATCATATTACCGCGGTTATTAACAATGGAAGCGATATCGATATTTATATTGATTGTCAAGACGCTGGTGGCAGCTATACGGGGACTGGTCCTGATCAAATTGGCTATAGCAACGGAGCAACGTATCTGTTTTTTAATGAAACGGATAATGGCAATGCCTATTCAAATGGTTCGTTTGATGATTTTGCAATCTGGGATAGAGCATTAACATTGTCGGAAATTCAATCATTGTGTTCTGGTCCATTGAGCATTGATGAATTAGAACAAATCGGTTCGGTGAATGTGTTTCCGAATCCGTCAACTGGTTATTTCTCCATAAATAGTACGGTCAATGAGCCAATTATTGAGGTTGCTATCATAGACGCTCAAGGTAAAATCGTACAACAAGATAAGCACCATGAAGGTATAAATTGTGAAGATTGGACCTCTAAAGAACAAAGCAATGGACTTTATATGGTGAGATTTGCTTTTGAAAGTGGGAGAATTGAAAACAAACAAATTGTAATCAACCACTAAAATTCATAGAAGAAATTGATCATTCGACTTTCGCGAGTCTTCAGCGTTCCTCGTTGAAAATGGAGAGAGTATCGAATGTTTATGGTAAACTTTTCCGAATTAGATTGATTAAATAATTTTTCTGATATTTGCTTCGAATGTTATTTGTGAAGTGCTTTATCTTAAAATAGAGCCGCAATGGACACATTATTACAAAGACTTGCCAATTATAAAATTCCCCAGTTTTAGGAGTGCAAACAAAAAACTGATAGAAGTGTCTTCGTACCGCCCATCAACGAATGTAATTTATGTTGATACAACTTTTTTTTCATTCTGGATCAAAAGATTTAATTGATACAATAGAAAACCTAAAAAAGTAATGCTATTTAGAATGCACAACAGGGAATCTGTTGAAGGAATTGAATTACGATGGAAACTGTTAAGTTTGTAAATATAAGAAGCATTTGAATTTCATTAGATGTTAGATATCAGTTAGATTATAGTGGGGGTAATTCAAAAAGACGCATTAAGAACGACAATCATCTCATATTTGGGATTGATACTCGGTTATATTAACAAAGGCGTGCTTTTTGTTATTTACCTTACAGATGCACAAATCGGATTACTAAGTCTGATTTTAACGGTTGGGCTTTTGTTTGCACAGTTTTCAAATTTAGGCGTAGCCTATTCTGTTTGGCGATTTTTCCCTTTTTTCCGAAGTAAAGAAAATAGAAATTTCGGCTTTTTTCAACTATCCATGCTGATTACCCTATTGGGAATAGTCGTTTTTTTGATTCTTTCAATTGTTTTCAAAGAGGTTATTTGCGGTTGGTATGTCGAAAAATCCAAAGAGTTTACAGATTACTATTATTGGTTATTACCAATAGGTATTTCCTATTCTTTGTTCCAGACAATGGACAATTTTTTGCGGAGTTTGTACAAAAATGTAGTGTCAGTAATTGCTACGGATCTGCTCATGAGGCTTGTGGTGACGGGAGCAATTATTCTGTACGCTTTTGGGACGATTGATTTTTTCACTCTTTTGGTACTGCATAGTATGTCTTTTGTTCTCCCAACATTAGTAATAACATTACAGATGTTCCGAAACAAAGAATTGCATTTGAAAATATCAGATATATCGATACCACGACGTTTTAAGAAAATACTGCTCACTTACAGCTTGTTTAGTTATTTCAATTTTATAGGCATTTTATTGGTACTCTCATTAGATGTTATAATGGTCGCCAGTATGGTGGGATTGGCTGAAACCGGTGTTTTTTCAACAATTGTATACATTGTGAGCGGATTACTGGTGCCTTATAAATCCTTATTGCGAATAAGTGCACCATTTGTTGCTAAATACTGGAAAGAACGGAACATGGTTGAAATGAAAGATTTATACACACGTATAAGCTCCATCAGTCTTGTGATTGGTTTTTTTGTTTTTCTGGTATTTTGGGAAAATAGAACAGAGTTGTTTCATTTTTTAAGAGAATCGTTTCACGAAGGGATTCCCGTTTTTCTCATTCTTATGATTGGCCGCTTGGTTGATATGTATTGTGGGATCAACGGTGCGATTTTTATCACTTCCAAAAAGTACAAATACGACCTGATATTTACAGCGATATTACTGGTCTCGGTGGTTGGGCTCAATTTTATTTTTATTCCACTATACGGTATGTATGGGGCTGCGCTGTCAACAACAATCGCTTATGTTTTGTACAATTTAGCCCGTTTGATCTTTGTTTTTTCTGTTTACAATTTACACCCGTTCAAAAAAGGACATCTATACGTGATGGCGGTTTTCTTCCTATCGCTACTCATGATGGAGCAGTTGCCTGTGTTCTTCGGAAATGAGTTAATTTCTATAGTGTTAAAAGGAATATTGGTTCTAGTAACTTTTATTCTGCCAATTTACTTATTGAAACTGGATGCCGATGTGGTTGGATATCTTGACAAGATCAGAAATAAGTTCCTGCCGTCTGCGATCAGAAATTCTTAAACCTCCTTTTCTGCCAACTGATTAATCGATGCTTTTAGGGTTTCATTTCTCTTTTGTAGCGTAAATCGGTCCGAGATTGTTTTATGAACATTTTGTGAAGACTGCTCCAAATCACCACTTCTTAATTGACTTATTCTATTTAGAATACCTGAGAGTTCCACAACCGATTTGTGGTTCAATACATATCCGTCATTCCCTACAATGAAAGGCATGGCGCCAACGTTGGAAACTATCGGAATACAGCCACTTAGCATCGCTTCACATAAAGCATTCGGAAAGCCTTCCGACATAGAAAGTTGAAGGTAAAACTGCTTGGTTTGTAAAAAAGAATTCAACTCATTGTTGGGAATTTTGTCCAGCAAGTATAGGTTTTTAGGTAAATCATCAAGTTGTAATCCGATTCCGCCCACGATATAAAAAGCACATTCAGGTTTGAGTTTTGCTATGTCGACGATTAAATCGATTCCCTTTAAAGAAATGCCAAACCGGCTTCCAAGACCGGCGCCAATGGTTACAAATGAAAGCGGTTCACGTTCCTGTTGTCCAATTGTCCAAGTGCTTGAATCATAGCCGTTGTAAACAACTTCGAAAGGCGTTTTAATCCTTGGTCGGTGTGCCAGATAACCTTGCTGTGGATAATCATTTGGTTGGTAAGTATAATCGTATTTCACCAATGAATCATGTACAGGAAGCAACAGACTCGCTCTTTTTAAACTGAATGAAGTAGCCATTCCCAGGAATAACCGGTTAAAATTGCCGTAATTAATAGAGGGAAACGAAACGCAATCGGTTCCTCCTAAAACAATAACACTACGACGACTACCAATCCATGTGAAAAAGGAGGGAAGTACCGTGTGAAAGCCCCCGAATTGACTGACAATAATTGTTGATTTACGTGATTTCAACAGAAAGAAAAATTGTCTGATCAGTTCAAAAGGTGTTTTCCATTTGTCGCGAACATTAAAACAATAGATCGTTACTGCATAATGTTCTTCCAAAATTTGAATATCCTTTTCAACAAAAGAAGACAATCCGGTATGAAAATAAAGGATATTCTTTTTCATACGGATGTTGTCCTTAAAAGTATTTAGCGCAGAAATTCTGCCATGCAGTAGCAAACTTGTTACGAATCGCTATCGATGTTACCTTCGGGTTATTAGTGAAGACAATCGTAAGATAATTCGGCACGGTGGTATGAATAGAATAAGGTTTAATGGTTACCAACTCAAATCCATGCGGGTAAACATTGTTCAATAACTCCTGCATTGAAAGCGACTGATCAATGATTTGCAACAAATGAGGATTGTGCTCACGGTGATAATTCAAGGCATTCGGCTCGGGTAAATTAATAAACCAAACGGCATTTTTCGAACAGACTTTTGCTACGTTTTCAAATAATTTATAATGCTGTTCAACCGGAATATGCTCTAAGACGTCAGGAAAAACAACAAGGTCAAATTTAGTTTGATGATCAAAGTCAGACATGTCCGTACAGATAAACTCCGCGCGTTTTTCAGGATTGAACACACGTGCATATTCAATACTCTTGGGAGAAATATCGCAGCCTACAAATGAACCTTCGGGAACCATTCTAATCAGTAATTTACTCACTGTTCCAATTCCACAGCCAATCTCAAGAATAGAAGCGTTTTTAGGAATACCTAATTTTTTGACCTTTTTTGCAATGATGCGATGGCGTACAGAAATCCCTATTTTTCGTTGGTGATTAATATAATCATCATAGTATTCTTCTACCTCTTCTTTTTGAGCCATGAACGTTGTTTATGTTGCGGCAAAAGTAATCAACTCGGGTGAATGTTTATTACTTCACCATTGCTTTAATTTTCACAGTCGAAACACGTGGCTCTGTATTAGCTTGAATAGTTACTGTTTTCTCAGAAGGACCCGGACCGTTTGGTTTAAATCCGACTTCAATCACATCACTTTTTCCCGGAAGAATCGGTTTCTCCGGTTTTTTTGGAGTTGTACAACCACAGCTGGCACCTACATCAACAATTTTCAACGGAAACTTTCCTGTATTGGTTACTTTGAACACACATTTGTTCTCTGAACCGGTTTTAATTTCACCGAAATCGTGGACTTCTTTGTCAAACTTAAGGGTTGTAACGGTTTTGGCCAATTCACGCTCGTTTGCCTCTTCTTCCTTAATTCGGTTGGCATTTTCTCTTATCAGCGCTTGGTCTTCCTCGCTACCTGAAGCAACAGCAGAAACAACTTCGCCGTCCTTTTTGGTTTGAGATTCAGAACAAGCCGTTAAGAAGATGATTCCTCCAGCAAAAACTATTAGACTTTTTTTCATATTCATTTCCAATATAAACCAGCCCAAAATTAAGGTTTTGTACTATAATTTTAATGGTAATTCTGTATCGGCTAGCCGATAAACTTTTTATCTCCCACAGATGCACAGATTTTACTAGGCTAACGCACTCGCTATTATGACTTTAAGCGTGTCCGTTAGGCACGCAAAAATCTGTGCTTCTGTGGGTAGTTATTAACACAACATTTATATGTTTGGCAATCCTGAAATCAATTGGTTTTTGCCAAATTCATTGAATCGTACTTACTATTTTGAATCAACGCAATGGCTTGCTGAAGAATTTCGTTTTTTACGTTGTAAATTTCGTAAAATGCCTCAGAGCCAAATAAATCTTGAGCAATGTTCGCTTTTAAACGTAAGGTCATGATATCCTTGCTGATAGCGTATTCTTTTTCGTCGAATTTAAACTCAGGATCTTCTTTTTTCACGTGGGCGAAGAATTTGTCCATCAAGGCTTTGTCAACCGTAAAGCCTTTAATGAACTGATCTAGATTTTCGTATTTCTTGTTCAATTCGTCGCGGTTGTCTTCAACGTAGGTCAACGCAAACGTGTTGAAACCTCCTGTACTTGCTGCGTCGCGGTAAACATCCGTAATTTCTACGGTGTCGATTGGAACGAAAACATCCGGCATAATACCACCACCACCGTACACCGGTCGTTTCATTAGTTTTGTTTCAAATTTCAATGAATCCGGAAGTTTGATGCTGTCTGAGTAAGACATCTCACCATTCAAAAAGCGTGTCATGTAATCATTTCGATAGGCTTCCAAATCTTCATACGATTTCTGGATGAAACGCCCGCTTGGAGTAAAATAACGCGCAATGGTCAAACGCATTTGTGATCCGTCTGTCAAATCAATTGGACGTTGCACCAAACCTTTTCCGTAGCTGCGACGGCCAACGATCAAACCTCTGTCCCAATCCTGAATAGATCCGGCCAAAATTTCACTTGCCGAAGCAGAGTTTTCGTCGGTCAACACGATCAATCTTCCTTTTTCCCAGGTTCCCACAGATTTTGGGTTGGCTTTTAGATCTTGACGCGGGTAGGCGCGACCTTCAGAGTAAACAATGAGTTTGTCTTCCGATAAGAATTCATCGCCCAATAATTGTGCTTGATTCAATAATCCACCACCATTTCCTTGCAAATCGAGGATCAGACTTTCCATTCCTTCCGATTTCAATTGCTTGATGCTTTTGGTGATTTCATCGTGCGATGAGCGCGAAAATGCGTTGAGTTTGATGTAACCGATTCCAGGAGCCACAATATAAGAGCAATCTACCGAGTTTACAGGAATTCGATCACGCGTGATCACATAGTTCTGGGCTTTTTTGGTTCCCTTACGCAATACGTCTACACGAACTTTGGTACCAATATCACCCAATAGTTTTTCGCGTACTTGTGTATTTTTCAAACCGACACCGGCTACGCTTTGTCCTTCAATCGAAACGATTTTATCTCCGGCGCGAATGCCCAATTTTTCGGAAGGTCCGCCGGCAATGGTTTCTACCACAATCAAGGTGTCTTTCAAAATCTGAAAACGAATCCCGATTCCAACGAAACTACCTTCAATACGTTGATTGGCATCATCCACTTCTTCTTTCGAAATATAGGTCGAGTGCGGATCCAATTTTTCCAGCATGGCTACAATCGCTGCATCCATCAGTTCTTTGTCTTGTACTTCATCAACGTACAACTTATCGATATAGGTTAAAATCTCTTCGATACGTTGCCCATTGGTGTAAGCAGGTGATTTGGTGACCGGTTGCGCGTATGAAACTGCCCAAGCAGCTACTGTCACAACGGTAAGAATGAATTGTTTCATCTGTTAAGGTATATCTAATAAAACTAAAGTAACGAATTAACGCAAATATTACGAAATGGTACGGTCTAAATTGTCGAATAAATGTTAAAGGGCGGAAAAAAGACAATTTTCGACAACAAAACCGTTAACAATGGATTGTTGACTTTTTTACCGAAACAATTGCCGTCAAATTCCTTATTTTCGAAGTTGAAATCGTTTGGATATGCAGGTTTACTTTCGCCTATTGACAGTTTTTCTGTTGTTGTTTGTCAGCACAGAAATCAATGCACAGGTTCGGGCTTTCGATAAGCTTGAGATACTTTATGATCAGGGACATCATAAAATGGTTTATCGTAGTGCCAATAGGTTATTGGATAAACCCGATTATGATTATTCGTTGCAACCCGAATTCTATAAGAGTTTGGCCATGTTTCATTTAAGTCAACTCGATTTTTGGTCGCAAATTCATCCGAATTCTTTACAAGATGCCCGTAAACTGTTTTTGGAAGTGAAAGCTTCTGCAGATGGCATGAAGGTGTTTAATGCGCATATAGACCATGTGACGGAATTGAAAAAATTCCTCTCTGAATGGGCCAACGATCTCAAGCGAACCGATCAAGATAAATACGATGAGCTGCAACAAATTCTCTTCGGATTGTTTGACAACGTTCCCGATTTGGATAATCCGGATTATGAACCTGCAGTAGTTCCCGATAATGCAGTTGTAGCTGAAGAAAGTTCTGCACTGAAGAAACGCCGCGATGAAATGGTTGATTACGCCAAAAAACAGCTTGGTGTGCCTTATGTATGGGCAGGAACCGACCCGAGTGGTTTTGATTGCAGCGGTTTTACGTCTTACGTCATGAAAAATTTCAAAAAGGAGGTACCTCGCAGAGCGGAAGATCAGTACAAATCGTCTAAAAAAATCAAGCAAAGCAATGCTCAAAAAGGTGATTTGGTGTTCTTTAATAACGGTTCGGGGGTTTCCCATGTGGGAATGATTATCTCTGAGCGAGGTCAGCCATTGGTAATGATTCATGCCAGTTCTTCGAAAGGAATTATGATTACCGATATTGAATCGTCGGAATACTGGCTGAAACGTTTGTATGGTTTCGGAACGTATGTGGAATAATTGTCCCGCTTTTTAGTTCTCTGTTCGCATTTCTTCGTCCCATAGTGACGAAATATCTTAGTATGAAATAATAGTATGAATCGTTACCCCATAGGGGTAAGATATTTATGTTGTTTGGTTGTCCTACCCCTAAGGGGTAGATGTTGATTGCGGGGTAGCTTCTTACAATATTCCGTCCCTACGGTACACAGATATCTGATGTTTATCTATCTGTGAACATGTTTAAGAGGAAGATACTTTTATCAAGTAATTTGCTTTTTTCTGAACCCGAAAAGCAAACTCACAATTGCCAATAACAAAGCAATAAAAAGACTCCACCAGGCAATTGTTAACGACGTTCCCAAAAGATTAGAAAACCCAACGGAACAGGCACTGGCAATAAAGGGTACGGCAAGTATCGCAGCCAATTTCCCTTTGATTAATTGCGAAGAACGCGCCAATAAATAAAGGTAAAGTTGAATTCCGATTAAACCTGTTTGGGCCAATAATTCCCATATTGAACGAATGTCTGAAACATTGGTCAGCAGCAGGAGTGAAAGAACAACTGAAAGCACAAAAAAAGATCCGGTAATGCTGCGTGTAATTCCTTTAGGCGAAACAGCAAGAGGAATACTAGAGACAAACATCACATTAAGCCCGATAAAATAGGGTAGAAGTGTTGTGAAATGCCAATCTAGAAATATCCAACCTGCCGTGAGTAATATCAACAGAGCGAACAGTGCAACAGGAATGAGTTTCAGGAAGCGCATATTATTTCTTTTTGTAACGAACACCGAATACGCATACGTCGTCTACTTGATCCAAATCGCCTTTCCAACCGTCAAACGCAGTTTTAATTGCTTCGAATTGCTGTATCATCGGAAGAGCGGATAATTCAAGCAACATGCTTTTAAACGGTCGTGATTTGAATTTTTTAGCTTTTTCACCACCGAATTGATCTACGTAACCATCGGTGTAGAGGTAAATACAATCGTCGTCTTGTAACTGGAATTCTTTCTGACTAAACGGTTTTGCATCAACAAACTGACCGATCGGTTGTTTATCCGGTTTCAATTCAATCAATTCTCCGTTTCGGATAATCACACATTCGTTGTTGGCTCCTGCATATTTCAGCACTCCCGCTTCAAAATCGATGGTACACAAGGCAATGTCCATACCGTCTTTCACATCCGATTGTCCTTCCGAACGGAAAGCACCAACTACGATTTCACGCAATTTATCCAATACTTCACTCGGCTCAGTGAGTTTGAATTCGTTGACCGCTCTCAGTAAACCGTTATTCCCGACAATACTTACCAATGATCCCGGTACACCGTGTCCGGTACAATCTACTGCAGCAAAAACGGTAACGCCTTGTAATTCGCGCGCCCAGTAAAAATCGCCGGAAACAATGTCTTTCGGACGGTAAAACACAAAATGTTCGTGAAACAATTCATTCAAGCGTGAAGCAGCCGGAAGAATAGTCGTTTGAATGCGTTTGGCGTACTGAATACTGTCAAGAATGTCCGTCGTTTTCTGGATAATCTCTGTTTTTTGCTGCTCCAATTGCTTGTTTTGCTCAGCAATCTCGCTGGTTCGTTCCTGCACAGTTGCTTCCAATCGTTGGTTTTGTCGTTTTACACGTTGTGTGGAAAGTTGCACGATTACAAAAACGAGTACAATCAATGCGATCAGGTAAAGAATATAAGCCCAAATGGTTCTGTACCAAGGCGGAAGAATGGTGATTTCATATTCCAATACTTCACTTTCGATACCAAATCCGTTGCGGGCTTGTAATTTTAAGACATAAGTTCCTTCACCGATTTTTTGAAAATCTTTGTAATACTGATCCGACCAATCAGACCACTCATCGTTGAAGCCTTCCAACTTATAGCGGTACTCCATGTGGTCTTTTCCGCTGTAGGAATTGGCATGAAATGTAACGCTGAACGAGTTTTGTCCATAAGTCAGCGGCTCCATTTTTTTCGCTCTGAAGACGTTGAAACGCACTGTTTTTCCGCCTGCTTCAAAACGATCAATGGAAACCGTGAGACGATGTCTGTATTTGCGGATGGTTTCAAAATTCACGACGTAAATTCCGTTACTTGCCCCAAGCCAGATTTCGTTATCAGGACCTTGTACAATTGATGAAACGATTCCTGCTTTGCGCATTCCTGTTAACGGCCATTTGATCCATTTCCAATTGTCTTTACCATGTTTTTCGAGCCAACCGGTTATGATTTCAAATTTTCCGTCGGTCAAATCTCGATAAACAACCACCCACAATTGTTCATCATTGATATTGATAATGCGGTGAAGGTCATTTTTGGTGGTTCCGAAAAATTCCTTGTTCTGTGGAATGGCTTTCATCGAGCGTCCGTCAGGAGAAAGGATCGCAATGCCTCGTGTTGTTTCAATGGCAATTTCACCCTGAAATTTCTCAACGTAGTACGAACACGATTCGCCTTTTTTCGGATTCGTTTCCTTTACGAAGCGCGTTTTTTTCGTTTTTACATCGTAAATTCCTAATCCTACATCGGTGATACCGAAATAGATTTTCCCGTTGTTAACGGTAAGGCTGAATGTTTCTCCATTCTTGGAGGTGTAAAGGTCTTTGTATTCCCACGAACCGTTTGGAAGCAGCTTCAACTGCGCAATTCCCGCTTCCAAGGTCAGGTAAACAATGTCTTGATTATTTGGATCCTGACACAACGAGTAAGCATAACTCGGCGATATGGGCTTGTTGGTATTGCTAGCCGGGAAGTATTCGTAGATACCGTTGTAGGCAATCACGAGTGAGCGTTTTCCTTTTGAAGTTGTGAATGTTTCCAAATCATACACGTCCTGAAGCATGATATCTTTACTTACGAAAGAGCGGTGAGTATTTGAAACCTGGATGGAAGAAATATCAGGATGAAGCCCCACCAACATTTCCCGCCCGTCAAATACAATGGCTTCGGCAAGTGAGCTGATACCTTCCGATTTTTTGAAGTAGGTGATAGGGCTTGATGTTTCAATGAGTTGAATCCCGTTGTCGAGACACAGCCATAGGTTTCCTTCCGCATCATGAAACAACTTGAATACTCCAAGGTTTTCCAGCCCATCATAAAAATCGATGCGACGAATGATGTGACCTTCCAGATCGGAAATAACAACACCTTCCGTTTCGGTTCCCATAAAGAGAAAGTTTCCGTCTCGACGAATGTAGTTAGGCGAAATATCCAGCATTTCAGGGAATAGCAATTCTTTTTCCGTATTCCAGATAAATGTGCCGTTGGAAGCTTTTGCCGAGAAAAATTTTCCCGAAATATCAAGAACGTACCACGTACCGTTTATTTCAAAACTTCCGCGAATGTTTCGTAATTTGATATGTTCAGGTAATTTTAACTCTTTCATCTTACCTGATAAGGCATCGATGTACAAGTATTTTGAAATGCGTCGGTCTGAATCTGTTCCTTTTTGATAAATGAGTAACAACCCTTTCCCGAATCGGCTGGATGTTCGGCAGGTAAATCCGTTGAATTGCGACGGGATATTGAGCTTGGTTGTTTTCTTTTGATGAACGGTGTAGAGTTGGTTTTCACCTACAAACAATATTTTCTGACCACTCAGCTCATAGATGTTCCAAAAATTACCCGGTTCGTTGGTGCCTTTTTGTGCCAGAAGCGGATAATAATTGGGAGCTCCCGAATCGTTGTATGCAATGTAACCGAAGTTATTTTCGCGACCAACATACAACACATCGTTTGAAGCTCTGAAAATTTCCCGGATTTTGGTTTCGCGAACTATTTCAGCGTATTGTTTGCCTTTGCCTGTGGAAGCGGTTTTGATTTTGTTCCATTCAATACCGTTGTACATCAGGATATCCTGACGATTTCCAAAGTAGACGTTGCCATCTGAACCTTGCGCTCCGGCCCAAATCTGACCTGAACTCCCGAAATCATCGACCGAGAAATAATGCGTATTGAATTTACCGTTCACCGACATATTCTGCGCTGCTGCTTGCTTGAAGAACAAGAGCAGAAACGTCCAGATTACATATTTCACTGAAGATCGAATCATTAGTTTACTTCGGTTGACGAATATAGTAATAAGAATCTGTTTAAATTCCATCTTTTGATTTGATTATGTGCCTTTTTGACTACAAATTCGTTTCGTTTTTTCGCCAGAATCATTCCATTATGACTGCAAAACGCGCCTCCTTTCGTCTAAAAATGCACGATAATCAAATTTTCACCATCTGAAATTTAAACAGATTCAAAAAAAGAAACCCGAACCGCTGATAATGAACGATTCGGGCTTGTATAAATAAAAATTCTAGTAATTGATTCTTCTGCTTTTTTCAGTGGCACAAACAAGATTCCACAATGCGCGTGCTCCCACGTTTGCGTCCCAGTCATCTGAAGTTCCGGGTGCAACTTCGTTTAAATCAAAACCGATGATTTGTTTACCGGTTTCCACCAATTGAAAAAACAGGTAGTTGATCTGATCCAGTTCAAATCCACCTACAACCGGTGTTCCTGTATTCGGACACAAAGAAGGATGCAACCCATCGATGTCAAACGAAATGTAAACCCGTTCCGGAAGTGATTTAATAATGCCATCTACAATGGATTTCCAAGTCTCGCCTTCAAATTGGCGACGTTTGATTTCCCAATCGAAATGCGTTTCAATAACGTTTGATTCGTTGATCAATTGAACCTCCGAATGCGCCACATCGCGAATACCGACTTGTACCAGTTTTTCCAGATTTTTACAGTTGTTCACCACATTGTACATGATACTTGCATGCGATTGTGTGAAATCTTCATACGCAACGCGCAAATCGGCATGTGCATCTATTTGTAATATTCCAAACGGTTTGCCGAGATCATCCAATGCTTCAATCAATCCAAGAGGCGTGCTGTGTTCGCCACCCAAAACAGCAATTGTTTTACCTTCTTTCAACAAGGTCGAGCAACGTTCTTTCAGGTTTTCCTTCAAGGCTAATTGTGTCGCATTGATATCGTTTACAACTGCCTGATAAGGACTGTCAGCGGTTAATTTTCCTCCTTGTTCCAAAAACTGAATGTACTCAATGGCTTGAACACACAAGTCAGCATTGATTTGCTTCCATTCAGCCGAAATAGGCGTCATGAACACTCGTGTTTTCCACGCTTCCGGTAATTGCGGGTGGTAAAAATCCAACTGCGTGGAAGCATCTAAAATTGCCTGTGGACCGTCACTTGTGCCTTTTCCATAAGATGCCGTAGCATCCCAAGGAACGGGAATGATCACCAAATCGGCAGTAGCTTCTTCAACCGGGAAACCGAAAATATTTCCATTGGCAATACCTACACCATTCGGATCAAACGCATCTGAATTAGCCATTGATGAGTTGTTTCACAAAGTTAGGTAAGGCAAAACTTGCTTGCTGTAAATCGCTGTTGTAATAACGTAGACCTTTTTCGGTGACAAATGCATCAATTTCTGCTGTATTGGAAACCGACTTCGGTTGAGCCGCGCCTTTCAATCCGTATTGGAAGCTCCACATACCGGTAGGGTAGGTAGGAACGTAGAATAAGGAAACAGGAGCATTTTCTTTTCCGAAAATATGCTGTAAAGTGATGTTTAATTCGGTGAACGCTTGTTCGTTGAATTTAGGTGATTCGCCTTGAGCCACTAAAATTCCACCCGGTTTCAATGCACGATAACAGTTGCGGTAAAACTCAACAGAGAACAATCCTTCTGCCGGACCAACAGGATCAGAACCGTCAACAATGATGATGTCATACGTTGCATCAGCGGCTTCTTTTGCGTAAGCAATTCCGTCACCTACGATCAAATCGAGTTTCGGATCATCAAACGAAGCGGCAATTTGCGGTAAAAATTCTTTACACGCTTTGATTACTTCACCATCTATTTCGACCATCGTTACTTTTTCAACGCCATTGTGACGTAGAATTTCACGTGCCGTTCCACCATCACCTCCACCGATGATCAAAATGTTTTTGGCGTTTCCATGGGTAAACATGGCTGGGTGAGAAATCATTTCATGGTAATGAAACTCGTCGGCTTCAGTGGTCATGAACATATCGTCCAAGGCCAATAACTTACCGTATTTAGGAGATTCTAAAATGCGTACGCGTTGGTAAGGAGATTGCACATCGAAAAACACTTCACCTGTATAACGCAATGAAATGGCTTGATCAGCATCTTTATCCGTAAACCATACGTTGCGGGTATACATTTCAGGATTGGTCCATTCGGCCGCTTTCTGACGCATGGAAGTAATATCGAAATCGTTGCGGGTTAACAATTGCACCGCACCACGCTTCATTTCCAACGCCGAATAGTTTTTCGCACCGAAACATTCTTTCAAATAATCGAATGAAATCCATGCATCCATTTCACCACAAGTAAACAAGTCAACCGCAGCATAACCGTATTCGGGCCATGTATGGATTGCCAAGTGACTTTCTTGGATAACAACTACACCCGAAACACCATAAGGCGAAAAATGGTGAAATGTAGAATTAATGACGGTTGCACCGGCTTTTTGAGCTGCACCGACCATGTCGCGCTCAATAGATGATACATCATTCATAATGTGCGGATCGCACCCCATAAACTCCACAAGAATATGGTTCCCCAAAGCTGTACTCATTCGACTTTTCTATATTAAAATTGAGCGGCAAATGTACTGTATTTGATTGGCTTGACGTGTATTTTTGAAAGAATAATTTTTTCTTAACACGGATGTAAAACGGGAGGGATGAAACAGATGGTTTTCATCGTCCCGTAGGGACGTAATATGTTAACACGAAATCATTACCAAAGAGATTTACCCCAGAGGGGTAAGACATATAGATGTGGCGTCCCATACCTACGGCATGGATTAAAAAAGTTGTGCCGGTTGGTTACTATATTACGTCCCTACAGGACTGCATATATCAGGCTTTACTATTTGAGAAAACCAGCTACTAATTCAATGACCTCACTTTGTTTTTCCAAATGTGGATGATGTGCGCAATCAGCTAAAACAGCAATTTGAGTAGTTGGAATGGCTTCGCGAATAGATTCGAGCTGCAAAACGGTTCCATATTGATCATTTTGCCCTTGAATGGCTAAGACGGAACAATGTAAACCGGAAATTTCCTGCCTGATATCCCAACTGTAAAATTCATCAGACAGCCAGGTGTTTGCCCAAGAATAAAAGAGTGCATCGGTTTTCTCACCATGAATGTGTTTTAAACCGTCGAGTTTGCCGTGTTCATAAGCAGTTACAGTTGGTGGAATGCCGTTTACGGTTTCTGGTTCAACAAAGGTGTGTGCCGCAATGGTAATTGTTTTCTGTAGGTTTTCAGGAAAAAGACTTCCATATAAAAGAGCAATGGTGCCGCCGTCGCTGTGCCCAATAAGAATGATTTTCTTTTTCAAAGGGAGCAGTTCGCGCAGGGCTTCATGTAGTTCATAAGTGTATTCGTGTAGGTAGTTTTTTGTTCGCGGATGTTGCAATGGATCTGATTTTCCGTGACCGCTTCGTTCAATAACGATTCCTGGAAGTTGTGTTTTCTGGCATAGTTGAACAGGAAATAGTTTCCATTGAATGATAGAGCCTAAAGCTTCATGCAGAAAAATCAATACGGGTTTTGAGCTTTCATCACTGAATTCCGTCCCGATAAACTGCACATTGAGGCTGTATTTACTGAGTTGAATGCGTTTTTCCATGACAAAAAAAGGGAAACTTGCGTCTCCCTAATAGTATGCGAATTTGTTTATGTTTTAGTTTTTTACGCGTTCAACGTAAACACCTGTGCGTGTGTCGATTTTGATTATTTCTCCCATATCGATGAACAACGGAACACGAACTTCTGCTCCGGTAGCAATAGTTGCTGGTTTCATGGAGTTGGTAGCCGTATCACCTTTTACTCCCGGTTCCGTGTAAGTAACTTCGGAAATGATGTGCATCGGTAATTCCAAAACAAGAGGTGTTTCTTCGTCGGCATGGTACAAGATGTTACACACCATTCCTTCTAATAAGAAACCCGGTTTGTCGATCATTTTAGCGGGAATATTTACTTGCTCATACGTTTCATTGTTCATGAATACATATTCAGAGCCTTCCTGGTACAAGTATTGGTATTCGCGGTTTTCAATGCGTACAACTTCGATTTTATGACCGGCAGAGAACGTGTTGTCAATTACCTTTCCTGTTTCGATCATACGTAATTTCGTGCGAACGAAAGCTGGACCTTTGCCCGGTTTTACGTGTTGAAATTCGATGACCTGACATAACTTGTCATTGTGCTTCATGCACAGTCCGTTGCGTATATCTGCTGTGGTTGCCATTTGCTAATTTTATTTTTCGAGGCAAATATAACCAAAATTCAACCAATTGTTCTTGTAACTTTTTAACGCTTTTATTCGGGCAAATGATCGGATTTGACCAGAATAAGCTTTACTTTTGTAATCGTTATGGTGAGTTTATCGTTGATTTTTGGTGATATTGCAGGTTCCGAAATCTTATTGATTTTGGTATTTGTGCTGGTATTCTTCGGTTCGAAGAGTATTCCGGGTATTGCGCAGTCGTTGGGTAAAACCATTCGTCAGATCAAAGATGCGTCGAATGATGTGCAGAATGAGATCAAGAAATCGACCGGAGATATGAAAGGCGATTTTAATCTTCAGCGCATGATTGATGATACCAAAAGCGACATCGAACAACCGTTTCGTCAACATGCTCAAACATTAGATCAAGCCATTAATTTTGATCCACCCAAAGGATTTGTAAGACCGGTTGAAAAGCCTACGGAGAATCCTGTGGTTTCTGATCAGGATGGTGCAGAAGAGCCTGCTAACGAAGCTATCCAAACAACTACAGAAACTCCGCAATCGGAGAAATAGCCCACAAAGTATTTTGAATTAATTGTTTGTATCGGCTAGCCGATACATTTTTGTTCCCCACGAATTTACCAATTTTTGCGTGCCTAACGGACGCGCTAATTGACGTGTAAAAACAATATGTTATGATAATGATATGTAAGAGCAAGTCTCCGCCTTAGGCGGAAGCTGTAATTCGTGAATTCGCGGGAATTATTTTTGCTCTCAATTATAACGTTGGTGGTAAACAAAAAAGACCCGTCATTCAACGAGTCTTCTTAATTATGAGTTTGTTTGATTAATCATGATCATCATGATGCTCCACTTTGTATCCTTCACGAATTTCAGGATGCGAAATTTCACCACCGCTAGTACCAACTTGACGTGCAAAATAAGTGGCAATCATTCCGACCAACAAAACGGTTATTGAAGCAATCAACGCCATTGATTTTTTCTTCCATTCCAAAAACAAAGCGATCAGCGAAAGAGCAATAATTCCCCACATAAACGGCATCATGGCTTCCGCCTTTTCTTCGTGTTCATGAATCAAGTGATGCGTTTGTTCTTCCATTTTCTTCATCATTTCTGGCGAGCATTTACCTCCTTCACAACAATTGGCCGGTGCTGAGTGTTCGATAATCTCTTCGGCACCTTCTCCGGTTGACATGGCTACCATAGAGGTGGTTCCAGCGATAAGGAATAAGAGTAAACCGACTCTGCGGGTAACAGATGATTTTGAAAGAATACCGATCAATAAAACCAATACACCGAGAATCAATGCTATGATCGGGAAATGGTTAATAACGAGGTGCTGATGTGCTGCGTTCATAAGAGATTAATTTGGGGATGAAAGTACAAACTTTTAGTGCTGAAAATAATCCAGCGGTTAAATTGAACTTAATCCAAGGTTAATAACTTCCGTAATATTGCGGGATTACTGAAGTTAATTTAATGAAAATGAGATCTTTAAAATTTATTTTAGGTCATTTCAATAATTCCGCCAATTCTTCCCCAACCAAACTCCCGATCGCAACGCCCATACCACCCATTCGAACTCCTATACCCACATTGGGGTGAATGAATTCAATTAACGGTTTTTTCTCTGTGCCAACACCCATTATTCCTGACCATTTATAGTCGATTGTTACGTCTTTACCCGGAAGAATAACGTTGTGCATAAGTGCTTCCAGGGTGTTGATGATCAGTGAAGTGTTTTCAAATTCAGTCGTTGTTTCGCCGCTAAAATCGAGGTTTCTGCCGCCACCAAGTAGTAATCTATTATCGATAGACCTGAAGTAATAATAACCTTGTTGGTAATGAAACGTTCCCGGTAGTTCAAATCCCGGCATTTTGGAGCTGACAATTACCTGAGCTCTGGCGGGTTGTATGCGTTGGTCGTTTAATAATTTTTGCGCAAATCCATTTACGGTTACGGCCAATTTTCCGCTTTTTAATTCTCCGTAATTGGTTTCGATCAACACTTCATTTTCACCCGGTTGAATGGTTTTTACTTCTACACCAAATAGGCAAATAATACCTGCTTTTGCTAGTAGTAGATTACTTGCAGCCAGTAATTTTCCGGTATGAATTTCGCCTTCCAGTTTGTTGTGAAACCCTCCGTTGATTCCATTAAAACCTGCTTTTTCGGCAATAGTTGTATCGTAAGAAAAACAGGAAGAAAAACCGGTTATTCGCTCAATTTCCGCGTTGAAATACTGCATTTGGTCACTCAATTCAGGAACCGTTTTCGTTTCATCCGAGGCGATCAGATCCCAGGAACCTTTTAATTGTAGGTCGATTACACTATCTGGAAAACGTTCATGTAATCGCTGTAAACCCCTCCAACGCATTTCTACAGTGTTCCAAACGGAGGTTTCATCCATCTTTTTCAAATCGTCGGCCAACTCGGTAACACTTCCGAAACAGGCAAAACCCGCATTTTTGGTACTTGCTCCGGTGGAAACGTAACCGCGCTCAAGGATAACAATCTTGGCATTCGGATAGATTTCTCTTAAATGAAGTGCTGTGGCAATGCCAACAATTCCGCCACCTACTATTGCGTAGTCAATTCCTTCGGTAAGCGCTGTTTTTTCCCAATAACTCAGTTCGTCAAATTGTAGCATAAACGGGCTATAAGTGATTTTTTTTCGTGATATTTGTATATTATTTTGTTAAAATTAAACCAAATCGGTAACCGGTTGTACAGAAGTTCGTTTAAAATAGTATTATGAGATTTTTACTTATTTCCACATTCGTTTTTCTCTTTATGAATACTGGAGTTTTTGCTCAGGCAAAAGTACCATATACCATTTTTGTGAAAAATAAAATTACCGGAAAAAAAGAATCGGGCGTAACGGTTACGGTTTATGAAGGTAGTAGCACGGTATCGACAAATGTTTCTGATGGCTCGGGAACGGTTAAGCTGACGCTTGATGGCGGTAAAAAATACAAGATTGAGTTCACGAAAGCGGGTAAAGTAACACGCTTTGTGTCTGTTGACTTGAAAAATGTAACCGATGAATTGCTGCAGGGAAGTTCTGTTCCTCGTGGAGAGTTGGAGATGTCGCTGTTTGACCAAGCTCCGAATATTGATTATAGCTATGTAACTTCGAACCCGGCAACGGAATATTATTATGATCCGAATGAAAATGCGGATTTGGTGTATGACAAGGTTTTGGGTGAAAAAATGATCAAAAAGGTTAATAAGTTGCTCGAAGATGCCGAGGCAGCCAAAGGTCAAAACGATGCCGAATACAACAACCTGATCAAACAAGCTGATGGACAGTTCACCGGAAAGAAATACGAGGAAGCACTTGCTTCGTATGAACAAGCATTGACGCTCAAACCGACTGAAAAATATCCTTCTGATAAAATCAACGAGATTGATGGTATTTTGAAAGCAGCGAAAGCCAGCGCACAACAAAATCAGCAGGCAGAACAGGAATACCAAAGTTTGATCACAGCGGCCGACAACTTGTTCAATCAAAAGAAATTTGACGAAGCCAAAGCCCGTTATCAGGAAGCTTTAACCAAAAAACAGGAACAACACCCGAAAGACCAGATCATTAAATGTGATTCGGAAATTGCCCGTTTGAAAAAAGAAGCTGAAAACACGCAGAAATATACCGATGCGATCAAAGCCGGTGATAGTTTCTTCACTCAAAAAAGTTTCCAGGCTGCAAAAGACAAATACAAAGAGGCACTTAAATGGAAGGCTGAAGATCCTTATGCCACCGGTAAATTGGCCGAGATCGACGGAAAGTTGAACGCACAGAAAGCTGAGCAGGAAACCAAGAAAAAATACGATGATGCCAATGCTGCCGGAGATGCATTGTTTGCTCAGGAGAAGTGGTCAGAAGCAAAAGTTAAGTACAATGAGGCGTTAGCGATCATTCCTTCTTCAACCTATACGCAAAGCAAAATCAAAGAAGTAGACGCGAAATTGGCAGAAATTGAAAAAGAAAAAGCCAAACAAGATCAGATCGCTAAGTTGTTGACAGAAGGAAACACCGCGTTTACCGCTTCCCAATGGGTTCCGTCTAAAACAAAATACCAAGAAGTATTGAAATTGGATCTGGCAAATGCTACGGCAACTGCCCGTATTACAGAAATCGATGCGCAAATTGCCGATGAAAAAGCCAATGCTGAACGAACGGCTAAAATCAAACAATTGGTATTGGAAGGCGATGGTTTGGTGAAACAAACAAAATTAGCTGAAGGAAAAGCGAAATATGTGGAAGCATTGGCCTTAAAAGCAGATCCTGCGGTTCAGGCTAAAATTGATGCGGTAGATGCACAATTGTTGGCTGCCGGTAAAAAAGCCGAGCAAAAACAACAGTTTGACAAAGCAATGGCCGATGGAGAAGCGTTGTTTGCAACTGCCAAGTATGAAGAAGCGAAAGTGAAGTTTCAGGAAGCGCAAACCATCGATCCGGCACAAACTACACCAAAACCACGCATTGCAGAAGCTGACAAAAAAATTACTGAACTCGCATCAAATGCTCAAAAAGCAGAGAAATACTTGGCCGCTATGCAGGCTGGTAATAATGCTTTGACCGGTGGACAATTGGCGGAAGCAAAAGCGAAATTCACCGAAGCTGTCGGATTGGACGGAACCAAACAAGAAGCAAAAGATAAATTGGCAGAAGTCAATAAATTGATTACGGATCAAGCTGCAGCAGAAGCCAATAAAGTAAAGTATACTGCTGCGGTAAAAGCAGGAGAAGATTTGTTAGCTGCCAATAAATTACCGGAAGCGAAAGCGAAGTTTACGGAAGCAAAAACGTTGGATCCTTCACAAGCTTACCCGCAACAGAAATTAACCGAAATAGAAGGCTTACAGGCTGGCGCTGAAAAACAAAAACAAGTAACCGCGTTCATCAAAGAAGGTGATGGAGCATTGGCGAAGAAAGACGTGGCTACTGCGCGTGCTAAGTATGAGCAAGCATTGGCGCTCGATCCGGGGAATGCAATTGCTTCTACTAAAATGCAGGAAGTTGCAACGCTTGAAAATGCATTGGCAGGCGAAGCACAGAAAGAAGCAAACTTCAAGAAGTTGAAAGAGGATGCTGTTGCGCTTTACAGTCAGGCAAAGTACCAAGAGGCGAAACAAAAAATGTTGGAAGCCAAAACAATCAAATCAGATGCGCAAGTTGAGCAAGTGATCAAAGATTGTGACGCTAAAATTGCGGAATTGGGTAAAGCTGCGGAAGCAGAACAACAATACAACGCGTTGGTTTCAGAAGCTCAAGGGTTGGAAAACGGCAAACAATACGATCAAGCCATTGCCAAGTACAACGAAGCATTGAAAATTAAAAACGAGCAATTGCCGAAAGACCGAATTGCGGCCATTACCGAGATCAAGAAAAATTCAGCCAACGCGGCGAAGTACGAAGCCGCTGTTGCTGCCGGAAATGAATTGCTTGCTGCGAATAAACTCACCGAGGCAAAAGCCAAGTTTCAGGAAGCACAAACCCTTGATCCGAATCAATTGTTGCCAAAACAAAAGATCGAGGAGATTGAGAATCGTTTGGCGAACCTTGATAAACAAAAACAAGTAGACACGTTCATTAAAGACGGCGATGCGGCGTTGGCGAAAAAAGATCTAGCATTAGCACGCGGTAAATACCAACAAGCATTAACACTTGATCCCGGAAATACGATTGCAGCAGCCAAAATGCAGGAAGTGGCAAAATTGGAAAACGATCTGGCCGGTGAAGCGCAAAAAGAAGAACGTTTCAAAGAGTTGAAAGAACAGGCTGTTGCATTGATGGCGCAAACAAAATATGCCGAAGCGAAGCAAAAATTATCAGAGACCAAAGCCATTAAGCAAGATGCTGGAGTTGATTTGTTGATCAAGGAATGCGACGCAAAAATTGCCGAGTTGAATCAAGGTGCAGAAAAAGACAAACAATACGCGGCATTGGTAAACGAAGCGCAAGGTTTGGAAAACAGCAAACAATACGATCAGGCTATAGCCAAGTACAACGACGCATTAAAAATCAAAAACGAGCAATTGCCGAAAGATCGCATTGCGGCCATCAATCAATTGAAATCAGCGAATGTCAATCAGGCTAAGATCGATGCTGATTACGCAGCGGCAATGAAAAAAGGGAATGATTTGTTTGCCGCCAAAAGTTATACGGATGCTATAAAAGCCTATAATGAAGCTTTGGCCATTAAGCCGAGTGAAAAAGAGCCTGTTGATAAAGCTGCAGAAGCAGAAAGATTAGCTGGTATGGGGGATGAATTTGAAACACAATACCAAAAAGTATTGACGGTTGGTCAGAAATACATCGACGAGAAAAACTATCCGAAAGCACAAGAAATGTACACACGCGCACTTGGCTTGAAGAAAAACGATCCGTTCCCGCAGCAAAAGTTAGATGAAATCGCAACCTTGATTAAGGCTGAAGAAGATTTGAAAAAGAAACAAACGGCCTACAATACGAAGGTCACAGAGGCAGAATCAGCTGCTAAAGCGGGTAATATTCAAAACGCAATTACCTTGTTTGAGCAAGCCAAAACCATCAAACCTGATGAAACGCTTCCGGATAACCGAATTGCCGAATTGCGTGCTCTGGCCGAAGGAAACAATGCCGCTCAACAAGCCTTGCAAGCTAAGTATCAGGAATTCATGACAGCCGGAGAAACAGCTGAAACAGGCAAAGATTATACAACTGCTTTAGCTCGTTATAAAGACGCTTTAGCCGTAAAAGCAAAAGACAAAGCTGCACAGGATAAAATTGCCGAAATGCAGCAGGTGTTGGATAACGAAGCGAAGTTGGATGCCAAAAAAGCGGAGATTCAAAAGCTTATTGCAAAAGCAGATTCTAAATTTGACGGAGAACGCTGGTTTGAAGCAAAAGCCATTTATGAAAGTGTCCTTGCAATCGATGGAACAAATAACCATTCGAGAGAACGAATCAAGATTTGCGATCAAAAGGAAAAAGAAATTTCGTTGAAAGAAGTAGAACGAGAGTATCAGAAAATTTTGACAGCAGCGGATAAAAATTTCGACAAGAAAGATTACGATCAGGCGAAAAATTTATATAACCGGGCTATTTCTTTCCGTGCAAATGATCCTTACCCGAAACAGCGTTTGGCTGAAATCGATGGGATATTAAATCCGAAGGTAATTGCCAACAAAGTGCCTGAGTCTTTGAAAGCGTTAGGTCATGAAACGGATAATTCAATTATTGAAGGTAATGCTGCATTAGAGCAGGCAGAGGTTAGACGTAAAGGCTTGCGTAATCGAAAATTCAGAAAAGGTGTTGAACGAGCGGAGGATAAGAGTGATTCATTGATGACTGCTCAAAAGCTAACGACTGCTGAAAACACCCTTGCGTTGGAAATCATCACGAAGGAAAATAACGAAGCCAATGTCATTGCAGATGAAAACCGCCAGGAAAACATCGGTTCTTTGAAAGAAATCGACCAAACAAACAAAGAAGCTGATTTGGAAAATGGCACGTATGAAATTGCTGAAAATCTGGATGCTAAAAATCAGATTGATATTGCCAATCAGATTCAACAGGAGCAAAACGGTATTTTGGACGGTTATGCAGCCAATAATGACGAATTACTAAAAGCTTCCAAAAAAGAGCTTGAAAACGGTGTTGGAAACGACAATGCGGCAACCTATGAAATGCGTTTGGCCAATGAAAGTGAGTACATGAAAGTGCAACTGGAATTGGAAGCAGATGGGATTGACGATTTTGGAGATCGAGTAGCAACTGAGCACATTGTTCGCGACGCAAGTAATTCGGTTGTGGAAGTAACACAAGACAATCAGATTCGCACAAACGAAACGCTTGAAGCTGTGAAAGAAGAGGTGGATAACACTGCCGTCACGGTTGCCGAAAAAAGTTACGAAGAAACCAAACAGTCTCCGGTAAATAAAGAGGAATTGATCAAAATTGAAAAAATCAAAACTGAATTGACGACCCAAGATGATCAAAATCACTTGGAAAACACATTGGCTTACCAAGGTTATACTGAAGGTATCGACAAACGCATTGAGGAATCTGTTGATGAACGCGACGAAGCACGCAAAGTAAACGTTGATGTGATGGAGGTTTCTGTGGTTTCAAAAGAAGAAGTTGATCGTGGAAATTACAATGAGTTGTTCGTGAAAACACTCAATACAAAAGGGGCAATTACCAACGAAACCATTAAACAAGATCAATATGCGGAAATGCCACAAACGGCAAGTAATGAGAATATTGAGAAAATCAAGAAAATCAATGATGATAAAACAGAAGGTGATCGAGTAACAATTGCTAATCAGGTAGAGAAACATCAAGGAACACAAGAATCATTGAATCAGACAACTCAAACCGTTCAGGAAAACTCAACTGCTAACCAAGAGCAATCAAGAGATAATCAGCAAGCGTTGAAAGTGGCAGAAGGTGAATTGGGGCAAACAGAATTGTCGCAAAACAACAAACAGGAATCGAAAACACAATCGGCTAAACAATTGTTGGCTGCAATCGAGAAAAAAGAAATTGTTTACAACAACGATGTTGCCAACGATTTAGGTAAACTGTATCCTGAAGGTGTTTCGCAAGAGCAATTTGAACAATTCGATGAAGAAGGATTACTTACAGCCGTTGTAACACGAAGAGTGGTTATTAAAAACGGTCATGGTGATATCTATGTTCGCAACCAGAAATTGAGCGGTTTAACTTTTACCAAAAATGGTGAACCAACTACCGAATATGTGTGGCAACGTGAAACACAAGATGCGACATTGCAACGCAATTATTAAAAGAGTAAATACCAATTAAAGATAGAGTGTGGGTAACTATTTGTTGCCCACCTTTTTTTTTGACTGCCATATCTTAAATTCGTGCTGACAATTTCGTTCAAAGAAGGTAAAGACAATTCCATGAATGTTCATTTTATAGCAATCGGCGGCAGCGCCATGCACAATTTAGCAATAGCGCTTTCACGCAAAGGAGCAACAGTAACAGGGTCGGATGACGAGATCTTTGAACCATCGAGAACTCGTCTGGAGAAACAAGGTATTCTTCCCCGAACAATCGGCTGGTTTCCTGAAAAAATCACTTCCTCAATCAACGCCGTGATTCTTGGAATGCACGCCCGTGAAGATAATCCTGAATTGCTGAAAGCCAAAGAGCTTAATATTCCGATCTATTCTTACCCCGAATATTTATTTGAACAAAGCAAAACGAAACACCGTATTGTGATTGGTGGAAGTCATGGTAAAACGACCATTACATCGATGCTTTTACATGTTGTTAATCGTTTGGGAATTGAGGCTGATTATATGGTAGGAGCTCAACTCGAAGGATATGATTGCATGGTAAAACTTACCGACGACGCGTCGTTTATGATCTTGGAAGGCGACGAATATTTGAGCTCTCCGATTGATCGCCGACCAAAGTTTCATTTATATCAACCCGATACGGCCATTATTAGCGGGATTGCCTGGGATCACATCAATGTGTTTCCGACGTGGGAAAATTACATTGAACAGTTCCGTATTTTTTGCTCTAAAATTACTCCAAACGGTGTGTTGATTTACAATACCGAAGACGAAACGGTAAAGCAACTCAGCGAAGAGCAAGCAGGTCGTTTAACCTTGAAACCTTATCAAACACCTAACTATCGGGTTTCTGATAAAGGAACTGTTCTTTCTTTCAGTGGAAACGATTACAACTTACAACTTTTCGGAGCGCACAACTTGCAAAACCTGATGGGAGCAATGTTATTGGGTGAATCGATGGGTATTTCCAATCATGATTTTTTGACGGCTATCGAAACGTTTACCGGAGCAGGAAAACGCTTACAAAAGGTAGTTGAAACAGCCTCCTTTACTATGTTTAAAGATTTTGCGCATTCACCATCAAAACTGAAAGCCACCACCAAAGCCGTAAAAGAACAATATGCTGATCGAAAAGTGGTTGCCTGTATGGAATTACATACGTTTTCATCACTCAAAAAAGAGTTTTTACCGCATTACGAAAACACGATGAATGCTGCGGATAAGGCGTTAGTGTATTTTAGTGAGGAAGTCGTAAAACACAAAAAGCTGGAACCAATTACCAAAGAACAGGTGCAGGCTGCTTTTGGCGGAAATGTAACGGTTGTGAATGATACAGCGGAAGTTTTGGCGTTTATTCGTGCGGAAAATTGGGATGACGCTGTGTTGCTGATGATGTCGTCAGGGAATTTTGACGGGATTGATTATGATCAATTGGGGGAGGAATTGACGGCTTAAAAGCGGTTTTTTACAAATTATATTGTCAGTCTAATTGGGACGCAATAGGGTAGTATTAAAATCGTTATCAGAACGATTACCACGGAGGGTTAAGATAGTTAATGACATTGCCCTGCGGGATTGGTTTTGTTATTGAAGTGGATGTAGAATGTTGGATTAAAACTTCTTGTTTCGTGTATCTATCCAACGCAATTCCGACCTGTGCTTTGATCTTTTCGGAAAAGTATACCGAATACAAACGCCCTTATTCGTTGTAGCATAAAGGTGTCTTTTTTCAAGCAGCAACGCACAGTAGTTTCCTGTATCAAATAAAGTCCATGTTTTTCCGCCATCACTGCTGTAATCAATACCGGTTGTGCCACAGCTGAACAGTTCATTTTTTTTTCCAGTCACGCACGACCTATAGCCATTTGGTGAAATGGTAGATCTCAACCACGTTTTTCCGCCGTCTTCAGTGTAAACACACGTTCCGGAGCTGTCTTTCGGTTGCAGGTAATTTCCGCCTACAATTACCCCGTGGTTTTCATCAGTGAAACAAACCGAAAAAGGACCCGCGCCTTCGCCCTTCACCATGGGTAAATCACGTACAAAATAAGTAGTAGAATCGGTTAAATCGAAGCGATGAAACCGCGCGGATTCCTTCCCGCCTGATACGAATACGTAATCGCTTTTTCCGACCAACTGGGCAGTAGTTCCACTTGCAGCATAACAAGCTTCTTCGGGTTGGTTTTTGATTGTTGGAATTTGCGGACTTAATTCATAAGCCATTTGTAGTTCCAAAGGTCTCGCTTTCAAGAAGAAATGATCGTTTACCGGATCTCCTAAAATCAGTAGGAATTTTTTGTAAACAACTATATCATCAAAGAAAACGCCTTCTTCTTGAATAGATGGTACGAAACACGACATAGTATTTTTGACAATAATTCCGTTTTGACCGGAAACCATTCCAGAAATATTATTAGATCCTACAGTAATCAAATCCCGAAATTCCCCGTTCGGATCTCGAGGTTGAACAGTGCTTACATAATTGTTTTTTTCATTGTATCGAATGATTCCACTTTTTGATGTTCCGAAAATCAATTGGTCCTTTTTAAACCGCATAATCGCCCGCGAATAAGAACTATCGGGAGCAAAACGCAATGTGTCTTTTTGTCCTGAAAATTGTCCGAAAGCAGCAAAACTACTTAACAGAAGAACGAAAATACTGATTGAATTTCTCACGTTGTTGTTCTTTTAATGATGTCAAATCTTCCGGAACAGTTCGTTTCCAGCGTTTGTGCGACCACAACCAGTATTGCGGTTCCTGCTGAATGCGTTGTTCCAACAAGCGCACATGTTGTTCGGTTAAATCTCCCCATTCAAGTGTTTTGGGTTCTTCAGTCAGAAGTGTCAGGTCTACTTCATAATAACCTCTTTTGATGCGTTTTGGCAGATAAAACACAACTGCCTGATCGTAGGTGTTAGCCAATTGTTCTGCGCCGAAAAGTACGGCTGTTTCCTGATATAGAAAGGACATCCAGTAACTTTTTAGGCTATCCCCAGGTGATTGATCTCCCAATACAAGTGTGGCTGTCGGAATGGATTCTTTGCCGTATTTTTCAAATGTTTCTTTCACAATTTTGGCATGAATAACGTGCATCCCAAACCGGCTGCGCAACGCATTGATCTTTTTGTCCCAAAACCCGCTGCTCAACGGCATTCCGATGCCAACAGCTTGATGCGGAAAGAATAGCGATTGTCCGGTAATCATCCATTCCCAATTCATGTAATGCGCCGAAACCAGAAGTATGCTTTTTTCTTGTGCGTACAAATCCTGCATAAGCTCAGGATTCCGAATAACAAAACGTTTGCGAAGTTCTTTTTCAGAGATTCCTAGGTTTTTAATGCCTTCGATCAATAAATCAGCAAAATGCTGGTAAAACCGATTGCGAAGTTTCTTGATTTCTTTGGGAGTTTTATCCGGAAACGAACGCGTTAAATTCTGCTCGATGACTTTTTTGCGGTAGGGAAGTACCGTTATCAGAAGGATGTAGAAAAAATCGGCAAATCGATACGTGATCCATAACGGGAGCTTCGACAGTGGGAAAACAATGACGTAATAAAGCACTGCGTTCATTCTGACGGTTGTTTAGTTGGCCACCAGATTTTGATTTGCTCCGAAATTTCCTGTTCGCGTTTACTGCTTCCTGCGTGGAAAAAGGTGCGATTTTGCAACGAATCTGGCAGGTATTGCTGACGAATGAAATTGCCCGGAAATTGATGCGCGTATTGATATTCGGTACCATAACCGAGTTCTTTCATCAATTTGGTTGGTGCGTTGCGCAAGTGAAGAGGCACAGGTAAGTCGCCCGATTGACGCACTTCTGCCAAGGCTTCATCGATAGCTAAATAACCGGCATTTCCTTTTGGTGAAGAAGCTAGGTAAATGGTGCATTCTGACAAAATGATTCTCGCTTCGGGCCAGCCTATGACTTGAATAGCCTGAAACGTGTTATTTGCCAGAATCAATGCCGTGGGATTTGCCAAACCAATGTCTTCGGCTGCGGAAATCAATAATCGTCGGGCGATGAATTTCGGATCTTCTCCGCCTTCAATCATGCGTGCAAGCCAATAAACAGCCGCATCGGGGTCGCTTCCGCGAATGGATTTGATAAACGCAGAGATAATATCGTAATGCTGTTCGCCGTCTTTGTCGTATCGAACGCGTTGTTGTGCAAGCTGATGCACCAATTCATCCGTAATCACCGCTTTTTCGGCGATTGGAAAAGTACCGACAACCATTTCAAACAGGTTGAGCATTTTGCGGGCATCGCCACCGGCAACAGCCATCAAGGCTTTGGTTTCCTTTAATTCGATGGTACGTTTTTGAAGGATAACATCGTTTTTCACAGCACGTTCAAGCAAGGTTTGCAAATCCGCTACAGAATGACTTTCAAGTGTATATACCTGACAGCGTGAAAGCAAGGCCGAAATGACCTCAAACGAAGGATTTTCCGTTGTTGCGCCGATTAATGTAATGGTTCCTTTTTCTACTGCTCCCAACAGAGAATCCTGCTGCGATTTTGAAAAACGGTGAATTTCATCAATGAACAAAACGCTTCCGCTTTGCTGAAACATGCCGCCTGATTCTACGCGTTGAATGATATCACGGACGTCTTTTACACCCGAAGAAATAGCCGAAAGTGTATAAAAAGGTCGTTTCAGATGTGTTGCCAGCAAATTTGCCAAGGTTGTTTTTCCAACACCGGGAGGTCCCCAAAAAATCATGGAAGGCAGAATTCCGGCGTCAAGCGTCTTCCGCAAGGAACCTTTCGGGTCCAGCAAATGAGACTGGCCGATGTATTCCTGAAGCGTTTTGGGACGCATGCGTTCTGCTAACGGAGCTGACATGTTTTTGTATCTGTTTAAATTTTCGCTGAGTCCGATAAGGTGGAGCAATTTTCCAAATTTGCCATATGGTAAATTTGGAAAGTTTCAAATTGTCCACTTTGAATGTGAAAATTTCGGTTACTCAAAAGTACACCAAATTCCCGATTTTAAACATCAATTATCCGCAGGATTTATCGGGAAATCGGCCATGAGTTTATACTTTCCACCCATCGAATGCAACACATCTTTCCAAAGTGTATCGTCGTTCGAATCTAAAATAGATAGTTCAGGTGGCGGTGTGGCTACGATCCATGTTTTTTCGTCGAGTTCCTGTTGCAGCTGATTTGGACCCCAACCGGTATAACCGATAAAAAAACGAATTTGTCCTGTAGAAATGGTGTTTTGCTGCAACATTTCCAAAATAGTGGAATAACGGCCGCCCATAAAGACATTGGATGAAACTTCGATTTTATCTTCCAGTTCGGAAATATTGTGCAGAAAAAACAGTTGATTCTGGTCTACCGGACCTCCGAAACCTACCGTAACACTTGCATCTGGAAAATCGGTTGCGTATTCATGTAAATTCAAATCGAGTGTATTGTTGAGAATGAACCCAAAACTTCCATCCTCATTGTGTTCACAGACGTAAATAACAGATCGTGTAAAGTGATCATCCAGCATGAATGGTTCCGAAAGCAATAAGTCGCCCTTTTCCGGTGTTCGTTGTTTATCAAGTGTGAGTTGTATCAATAGTAGTGCGTTTGTAAATTCTACCAATACTACAAAATCTATCGTTTTTTGAACCGATTTGTTGAAAAAAACTGATAAGTCCAATTTAGACGAAAGACCAAAGATGAATGACGATTACACGTCTATTGTCTTTGGCCTTTAAGTCTCAAGTCTTCAAGTCTCTCGTCTTCTAAATAGGAATAACGAGTATAGGATTTACCATGGTAAATAATTAAACTTATTCATCGGAAACCTGACGCTTTTTTTCTACATTCGCAAAAACTTCTATATGAAACAATTGATCACGTTTTCTCTCTTTCTTAGTGCCGGAATGGTCGCTTTTGCTCAGGAAGAAGACACCCTTGTTGAAGCAACCTCGGAAATGGAAGAAGTAACTGAAATTCCCGACGATCCTTTTGTAAGGAAAACCTACAATGCAACGCGTATTATCAATGGTCATTCTGTTGAAACGCTTGAAAAAGGGGTGCTTGAGTTCAGAATTGAACACCGGTTTGGTGATATGGCCGGAGATAACGGTGGAGCACAAAACTTTTTCGGTTTCGATAATGCCGCCGACATTCGTTTTGCGTTCGAATACGGAATTACAGACAAATTAATGGTTGGTTTGGGTCGTAATAAAGGAACAGGTGAACCGTATCGTTCATTGCTCGATGGTTTTGTGAAATATCGTCTCTTGCACCAAAAAACATCCGGAATGCCCATTTCAATGACCTTGATTGGCGTGACTACAGGAACCTACATGAAAGCTTCCGATGATATTTCGCAGATTTCGCATTTCCCGAAATGGCAGCACCGTTTGGCTTATTCTACACAGGTAAACATCGCTCGTAAATTCACAAACTGGCTTAGTATCTCGTTGATGCCAACCTTTGTCTACCGCAATTATGTTGGTGGAGATGATGTGAATGCGTTATTTGCCTTGGGTGGTTCTGCTAAAGTGCGCATTACACCTACAAAAGCAATCATTGTTGAGTATTACCAAACTTTTCAGGGAGCAGATGTACGCACAGGGTTTAAGAACAGTTTGGGAATTGCGTATGAGTGGGATACATTCGGTCACAATTTCACAATCAATTTAACCAATTCAAGAGGATTCATCGAAACACAGTTTATTCCTTACACCAAAGAAGATTGGTTGAAAGGCCAGTTCAGACTTGGATTTAGTATTTCACGAAAATTTATGCGTGGTTAGTATGAAAAAAACATTGATCATTTCGCTGAGCCTTTTACTCTGTGTCACAACGTTGACAATTGTAGAATCGTGTTCCAAAGACAACGTGGTGGATTACTACGGATTGGGAAATTGCACCGATACGGTTTCGTTTGCAACTAAAATTCAACCGCTAATCAATCAAAACTGTGCTACAAGTGGTTGCCACGACGCCACCACAGCCGAGGCGGGCTACAATCTTACAACCCATGCTGCGATTGCCGACAATGCAGAGATTATTTACAATGCGATGTCATGGCAAGCCGGTACAGCCCCAATGCCTGATGGTGGAGATCAATTGGCAGACTCACTGATTCAGCAGTTTAGCTGTTGGATGGGGCAGGGGAAACTCAATAATTAAATCCGAAAAACAAAAAGTTTCATTACATTGGTACGCTTGTTGCTTTCTAACGTTCACGAAACAATAACTTTATAACAATTACGATCATGAAAAAATTATTTTATCCACTATTAGCCGTTGTATTGTTAGGCTCATCTGCTTTTATGTCGGTGACTTCGGCTCCGGAATGGAAAATCACAGACGATTACTCCATCAAGTTTGTTAGCGATGATCCTACCGGTATTTTCAAAACTTTCAAAGGAACTATCAAGTTTGACGAAAGCGATTTGGCAGGTTCAAAGTTCGATTTAACGATCCCTGTAAACTCCATCAGCACCGGAAACGGAATGCAGAATAAAAAAGCGTTGACAGCAGAATGGTTCGATGAAACGAAATACCCGAATATTACTTATGTTTCAAGTAAAATTGAAAAGTCTGGTGACAGTTACAACATCACCGGTACATTGAAAATAAAAGGGGTTTCCAAATCATACAAAGTACCGTTCACCTTCAAGAAAACAGACAATTCAGGGAAGTTCTCAGGAAAATTCAACGTAAAACGCTCTGACTTTAAAATCGGGAAAGCTGGAGGTAATGTTCCTGACGTGATGAAGATGGAGTTCAGTGTTAAGGTTGACAAAAAATAAGAGAGTATGTTTGGTCGTTCAATTCTATTAGGCGCTACGGCAGGTATTTTATCGGGAGTAGCGTGTATTGTTTTCGAAATGGTTTACAGAGATACGGTGTTTGTCGATTTCTCCATCCTGATTTCAAAAGGAGCTTATTTCGGAGCGTGTATCTTCGGTTGTGTGCTTGCATCCATCGGTTTTTGGGCAGCGATGAAATTAACCCCC
Source organism: Fluviicola sp. (assembly GCA_029866325.1). Lineage (GTDB taxonomy): Bacteria > Bacteroidota > Bacteroidia > Flavobacteriales_D > Crocinitomicaceae > Fluviicola. The sequence continues at coordinate 76,841 of JARWZO010000024.1, forward strand.
AAATACGGCGAAATCATCTTTAATTTCCTCTTCGCATTGCTCACGTTTGCAAGCATTTTGGGTCCTATAATGTATGTTTGGCCATTGGATATGCCTGACGCACAAATGGAGCTGTTGGCTTACTTCCCAATGTATGCAATGACCTTGCACTTTTTCCCGATTGTGGTTTGGTTCACGCTGAAGCCGTTGTTTATTAAGAAATAATAGAGTAACCTATAAGAAATAAGAAAAGCAACTCGAAAGGGTTGCTTTTTTGTTGGAGTAAGTTTTTAAACGGGTTTAAATTACCATTCTGAATGTCCTCACAATTAATCCCCCTTCAAAGTGGGAATTGGATTCACCTCTTAAAAGACGTCTGTTTTTCAGTTCATTAAATACATCAATTAAGTTTGTAATATCTTGTTTATGAACCGTTTTTCAGTTTCCCCCTTTGGAGGGCAATTTCCCATTAAAGCGCACATAGCAGTCTCCCACGAATAAACGAATGCAATTGGATTACTGAATTTAAAGCGAATAATGGAAACTAGTTTCCATTTTGTTTGGTGAAGGTCGCGATAGCGGCTATTCGTAAAGAATTGTACAAAGCACTTCATTCGGTAATTCGTGGTGGAAAAATACACAGTACGTCAATTTCTACCAGACTTGTGCTAATAAATAGGAAATCACTCTTTGGAGGGGGATTAAGGAGGATGATATTTAAATACCTATCATTTTAGACCTCCAATCGTGTCCTTTATTAAGGAAAATCTACAAGAAAAACGGCGGTTTCTGCAATCGCAACTGCGCATTACTCAGCGCTTGTCCATTTCCTCTGATCGTGAGCATAAAGCTTTTGTTGGTGCCAATCGGCGTCCAGTTAAAAAGCAAGTTCCAACAGTGGATATTGCGGTAAAGCACCAGATTGGCATTGGTGACTTTCATCGTTTTAGCATCGAGGTAAGTGGTGGCGGTAATTTTCCAGTTTTCGGTAATCGTTACATCGCCGGTCATTGATAAGGTATGGTTTGGCGTATATTTCCTCTCAAGGAATGTTTCCTGATCGCTGTTGAGCGTGTAGGATAGCAAGTGGTTGAAACTGATCTTCCACGGAATTTCGAAACTTACGATTTGCGACGGCATCACCATCCAGTTTTGGTATTGCGGATTCCAGGTGGTAGACATTTGTTGTTGCTGATCCTGCAAAATGTCACGACTTTTCTTCGATGTCAAGGTCCAGCCGGTTGCAATGGAAAAATTGGTTAAACGTCCGATTCCTTGTCCTTCATTAATAGCGTATTTGGAATTGGAAACACCTGTACTGTCATCCCAAGCATAAAAGCTGTGTGTTCCTGTAATATTGATATTTAGTACGTCAATCGGATTGATCAACATTCCCATATTCAGATTTCCCCAATTGAAGGAATCTTTAAAAATGTCATAGCTAGTAGAAAGCACAAAGTTGTCGATGATCCGCGTTTTTTTGTAGCCGGTCAAGGTATCTTCATCGCTCCGTTGTTTGAGTTCGAAGCTGTTGACAACAGTGAAATCCAATCGTCCGACATCTTTTGTATATCCTTCCGAATAAACACTACGTTCGTGTTTGGAATAAAAAACCTCTGTATTATTCACGGTATTGATATAACTTCCAACACCGCCTTGAATGGCAGGAATGTATGAGAATGATACACTTGGAGTCATTACGTGACGCAACAAGGTATTGCGTTTGCCGATGAAACGATAATAGGAGTAGAGGTTTGTGCTCAAACTTCCGCTGGTGGTAAGTTGCTGACTAAACATACCTTGACTAACCGTGTCAACTACAACTACTTCATCTACTGGATCAAATGTTTTTTCAATCGATTGAAAGTTGTATTTCTGACTGTAAGTTACCGAAGGTGTAAAACGCACCGTGTTGCGCAATAAGTTCAAGGTCCATTGAATGGTTGTGCTGTGCTTGGCGCCATTCATAAAGGAGTTATCGATATCTTGAAATTCTCCTTTTGACAATAAACTGTCGGCAAAATCGGCTTTATTCGTAGCGTCTAAGAAATACGTCATACCAATGCTTTCATACGAACGTACTTTCCCAACCGCTGCTTTTTTGCGTTTGAACGGATAAAATCGTGTTGCGGTAAAGTTGAAATCGGGACTATTTAAGTTGATTCGTCCACTGGATGAATTCTGACGCATGGACGCTTTTAACCGCATCGAAAGCGGTGTTCCGATAAAAGTTCTTCCAAGATTGACGTCGGAGTTGAGTGTGTTGTTGAAGTATTGTGTGTTTTGCGGATTGAGCGTTTGTTTGTTGGTGCTGTTGGAATTGAAATTGATTGCGGTATTAAACGACCATTTCGGATTTGCTTTCCGATCTTGTGTATGATTCCAGCGCAATGCTACATTACTTAATTTTGAATCATCAGGAAAACCTGTTCTAAAAAACTGATAACCTGCTTCAAATGAACCGTTAAACTTATAACGAACGGCGTAATCGGTTTTTGTATTTAAACCGAAACTCCCACGCGAATAAATGGTTCCGTAGAGTGTGGTTTGCAATTTGTCATTGATCGGAATGTAATATCCAAGATTTTGCAATCCGAAGCCGTAAGGAGAAATAGCAGTGAATTGTGGCATCAAGAATCCATGTTTCTTATCGCGCTCCTTTCGCTGCGGAATTACACTAAACGGCAAGCCAAGTGGAGTAGGGACACCCATGATCCATAGGTTCATTGGCCCGGTTACAATGCGTTTATCCGGAACCAAAATTGCTCTTGAAAGAAAAAAGTGGTAATGCGGTTCTGATAGATTACACGTGGTGAATTTTCCGTTGACAAAATGAATTTCGTCATTAGCCTGACGTTTACCGCGTTCCATCGTAAGGTAAAACTCATCTTGTTTAATGGCAACTTCCTGAATGTAAGCTTTTTCTGTCTCGAAGTTGTAACGCAGAGTCGCTGTTTTTACAGTGTCTGTACCTTGAACGAAAATCGGCTGACCCACGCGTCTACCAAGCGAATCAAGCGTATAAGTGGCATAAACTTCTTTGTTTCCGAGGTCGATGAGCAAATAGTCGGCCCGCATGTCAACATCTGTATAATTCAAGTGTGCATCGCCGAAAAGATGAATTTGCTGTTTTTTATAATCGCAGAAAATAGAATCGCGTGCCGAGTAGATCACTTGCGATTCAAAATCGTTGCTGTTCATCACAACAGTATCTTGCGCTGTAAGTTTAGTTGCTCCGAAAAACACCGCGAACAAAGCAAGTACCGCGCGAAAAGTCATGCGATGCCAATTAAAACGGAATGTACGATACTTTGAAATCAACTTGAGCTAATAACGAATGCAAAGCTAAAAAATTACCCGACGTCATTGGCATAAATCGTGCCATCCAACCATTCGTTTAGATTCTAACGTATTTATCCTTGATTCCGACTTCATTTTTCGTTATTATTGTTAGATACTAATAACACGTTTTTATGAAAAAACTACTACTAGCTCTACTTTTGCTCCCACTGTTTTCGTTTGCCCAAAGTGCTCAGGTTGAGTTTCAAGAAGGTAAATTGTGGTTCAAAATGACCAATGAGGCCCGAATTGCGATGCCTTTAACTGAAGATCCAACGAATATTTCGCCGTTGACCATTCCCGGATTGGATGCCATTGCCTATAAATATGGAGCAACACGATTATCCAAACCCTTTGCGGCAGCAAAAAACTCTGTGATTTTGCAGCGAACCTTTTTATTGGAATTTACCGATGTGGCGCATACAGGAGATTTAATCAAAGAATTACAACTCATGAATGGACTCGAGTATGCTGAGCGCGTTCCATTGGATCGCATGTGTTTGACACCGAATGATCCTTCGTATGGTTCGCAATGGGGTTTAAGTATGATCAACGCTCCGACTGCGTGGAATTATTTTTCGAGCGGAAGTAATGTGGTAATCGCCATTGTTGATGATGCCATCGAGCGCACACACAGTGATCTTTCACCCAATTTGTGGGTAAATCCGGGAGAAATTGCCGGAAACAATATTGATGATGACAATAACGGATACATCGATGATATCAATGGATACGATGTGGCAAGTAATGACAACAACCCGAATCCACCATCTGTGGCATTTGATCATGGAACACATGTGGCGGGTATTGCTTCGGCACGCACCAATAACGGCACCGGAGTTGCTTCCATAGGCTTTAGTTGTAAATTGATGTGTGTAAAAGCTACTTCTACTGCTACCGCCGTTACAAACGGTTATGATGGAATCGTTTATGCGGCCGTGAGCGGAGCAGACGTCATCAACATGAGCTGGGGCGGTCCAAGTTTCTCAACCACCGGACAAAATGTTGTCAATTACGCCAATTCACAAGGGTGTATCCTAATTGCAGCAGCCGGAAATGATGATGTTTCTTCGCAGTTTTATCCTGCAGCATTCAATAATGTGGTTTCTGTAGCAGCTACCAGTAGCAACGATGCGAAAGCAAGTTTCTCCAACTACGGTAGTTGGATCGATGTTTCGGCACCGGGAAACAACATTTACAGTACAACCGTTAATAATACGTATGGTAACAAATCGGGTACATCGATGGCTTCGCCAATGGTAGCTGGACTTGCAGCGCTCATGAAATCATTGAATCCGACCATGCCCAATGCCGATATCATCAATTGTTTGTTATCAACAGCGGATAATATCAACGCTCAGAATCCGAGCTATATCGGTCAATTGGGATCGGGTAGAATTGACGCGGCGGCGGCAATGGCTTGTGTGGCAGCTACACTAAGCAATCCTCCGGTTGCCGATTTTTCAGCCAACTTCACAACCGTGAGTGCCGGTGGTTCGATTGTATTTACCGATCTGTCAACGTATTCACCAACTTCATGGGCTTGGTCGTTTCCGGGTGGAACTCCGGCCAGTTACAACGGGCAAAATCCACCGTCAATTACCTATAATACTCCGGGAACTTACAATGCGGTACTTACTGTAACGAATGGAAACGGAAACGATGTTGAGACGAAAGTCAATTATATTCAGGTCGATCCTGCATCCAGTTGTTTAACAATCAATCTTCCTGCTCCTGTAGGATGGACAGGGTCTAATTATTATACCGGTGCTTCTGTCGGACTAGATGGTTGGATCAATGGTATGAATGTTTACCTCGATAAACAGAAAGCGATGTACTTTGACGCGTCTGCTTCTCCGTACACGATTCTAAACAACGTGTGGGTGGCCTTCGGTTTGGCTTATAGTGCCAATCCTAATAAAATTGTTCCTGTTCGTATTTATGATGGAACATCTGGAACACCGGGAGCTTTGATTGGAAGTTCAAATCTTACTATGGGACAAATCATGTCTGATGTAGATGGCGGTTTCTATACCGAAGCCAGTTTTGTGAATTCACCGGTTACGCTTCCTGCATCTAAAAAATTCTTTGTGAGTGTTGATTTGACGAATCTTCAATGGACAGGCGGAGTAAAAGACACGCTTTCTATTGTGAGTAACTCTGCCGGTCAAACCACGCCTTCGGCTATTTGGGAACAACAAGCGAATAATACCTGGTATCAATATACAACAGCAGGCTCATGGAATCTGAGCGCATCGTTGTATGTCCATCCGTTCCTGACAGATGCCAATTCGGTAGCGAATATCACTCCGAGCACCTTGACTATTTGTTCTGGCAATGCTGTCGATTTCGATGCTGCTGGTAGTACCTACGAAGATACCTTATTGTGGTATTTCCCGGGTGGAACTCCAACAGTGGTTCCTTCTGCACCAACAGCTTCTGTGACGTATGCTACTCCTGGTACTTACGACGCGATTTTGTACACTATTGGAGGTGGCTGCTCGTTGTTTGATTCGGCATTTGTGACCATTACGGTTAATCCTTCACCATTGGTTGATGTGGCAGGGTCGGCAGAAATTTGTAACGGTGGTTCAACGGTACTTACAGCAAGTGGTGCGACATCCTATACTTGGTCGCCACCGGCTGGACTTTCAGCTACAACAGGCGCGGTAGTAACGGCTAATCCTACTGCGAATACAACTTATTCGGTTACAGGAACGTTAGGTTCTTGTTCCAACTCTTCTTACATCAGTATAGAGGTTGATGATCCGCCGGTTGCGCTTATAACGTTCACCGATAGTATTATTGGCTGTCCTACGGTTGTGTTGTTTGACGGAAGTAACTCAAGCGATGTCACCGATTTTAGCTGGACTTTCCCGGGCGGGACACCCGGAACTTCGAATGCTTCAACACCGAGTGTCGATTTTATAACATCAGGAACAGTAAATATCGAACTGATAACAACCAACAATTGTGGTGCAGATACAACAACATTTATGATGGCTATTACGGTTGATTGTTCTGCAGGTTTAGAAGAAGAAATCATTGATTATTCGGTGTTCTATAACCCGAATACAGGAATCGTTTCGGTTACATCAACTGCCGGAATTCCTGCCAACACATCAGCGGATATTCTCAATGAATTAGGACAAATCATTGTTGGTAAACAAAGTGAAAGCCAGACTCAGTTAATTGAGATTCCGGTAAAACAACTGGCAACGGGAATGTATTTCGTACACCTTTCAACGAATGATTCTGAACAGTTGATCAAGTTCGTTGCGCATTGATTTAATATCAAATAAAGATAAATGAACGGGAGGCTGTAATGGTTTCCCGTTTTTTCGTTAATGCTACTAGTGAGACTTTACTTTAGAAACAGTCCCGTAGGGACTTAATATGGTAATAAAGCGAATAGTGCTTGAAAAATCACCCCGTAGGGGCGAGACACAATGTATGCGTTCGTCCCGATCAGCCGCGGCTGACGGATGTGCAGATATCTTTGTTAAGATATTACGTCCCTACGGGACTAGAGCAAGGTAATAGTTATTAACAATTTAACGAAGAAAAGTTTAATCTGGCTTCTTTTTTGTTAATAACTTAAGAACTATCTTTAAACTTGGTAATTAACGCATTCAAAGACATGGAAAAATTCGCACGTATTCTCAAATGGACATTGGCAGCAACGCCTTTGCTTCTGCTGTTTTCGTTTGGCGAAACCCAGTTGCAGCAAAAACTCGATGCCGAATTACAAACCATTAAAACAGTGGTGATTGATGCCGGTCATGGTGGGAAAGATCCCGGATGTCATGGTGCTTCGGCGCACGAAAAAAATGTTTGCCTTTCGATGGCACTGATTCTTGGGAAACAAATCAAAGCGAAATACCCGAATATTAAAGTGGTTTACACACGCGATAAAGATGTGTTCGTTGAATTGGATGAGCGGGCTCACATCGCCAATAAAGCCAATGCTGATTTGTTTATTTGTATTCACGCTAATTCTGCTTCGGCATCAGCCAATGGAACAGAGACGTTTGTTTTGGGACTTCACAAAACCGATGCACAGGCTAAAATTGCTGATCGCGAGAACAGTACCATTTACTTGGAAGATGATAAAGGGGAGAAGTACAAAGATTTCGATATGTCACCGGATGCCATCATCGCCCGACAATTACAACTTTCGGTTTTTCTGGATCAATCGATCTCGTTTGCCGGAAAGTTACAAGCCGAGTTTAAAGGGATCGGTCGTTTTGACCGTGGTGTGAAACAGGCCGGTTTTTTAGTGTTGTATAAGACAACCATGCCAAGTGTGTTGATTGAAACAGGATTCTTGACCAATCCGGATGAAGAGAAATTTTTGGCAGATACCACCGGGCAGAAAAAAATGGCCGGAGCGATGTTTACAGCATTTGAAAAATACAAAAACGAATTAGAAGGAGTTGATGAAAAAACCGGTGGTGGTAAACAAATCGCTCCACCCAATTCCAACAACGAAAAAGATCCGGAGAAAACACCTGAAAAAACGGTTAGTAACAAAGTGATTTTCCGCGTTCAAGTAGAAACATCTGATTCAAAGATCGCGACTAATTCGTCACGTTTCAAAGGACTTACCGTGTATGAGTACAAACAGGATAATTTGTATAAATACACCATCGGATCGTTTGAAAATGATTTGACGGCAGCCAATAAATACAAAAATGAGTTACGCGAAAAAGGATTTTCAAATGCCTTTGTGGTCGCCTTTCAAAACGGAGAGCGTATTAGTTTAGAAAAAGCTATTAAATTAGCAGAAAAATAAGCGTTTTGAAACTGTCGAAAGAACTTAAAGCCGGAATAATTACATTGCTTGCAATCGGTTTATTGGTTGCGGGTATCAATTTCCTGAAAGGGAATAGTTTTTTTGGTGGTGATGATCAATACGAGGCCTATTTTCCGAATTCGGGGAATCTTGCTCCAGCAACCTCTGTTTATGTAAACGGTGTGGCTGTAGGAAAAGTATTGACGGTGGAATATCAACCAAACGGAGACTCGCTTTCCAAAGTGAAAGTTACCTTTAATATTCAAGATGATAACGTGCTGATTCCGAGAGGTTCCAAGATTGAAATCGGTTCAGTCGATTTCCTGAACAAAGGATTGATGTTGACATTGAATTCTGATTTATCAAAAGGGTATTACAAACCAGGAGAGAAGATCAAAGGTTCGGTTGCTTCCGATTTGATGACGCAAGTGAAAGATTACGCTGATCCGACGATTCAAAAATTGCAAAGCCTTATTAGTACAGTTGATAGAACCGTTACGTCGATTAGTGCGTTTTGGGATACCACAGCGACTTCCAAAATTGAAGCTTCAATGAATGAAGTGCAAATTGCGTTGAAGCGCTTTGGAAATGTAGCGGTTGAAGTGGAAGATTTGGTTGCTTCTGAAAAAGTGCGATTGGCAAAAATCATGAGTAATGTTGAAAGTATTTCGGGTAACCTGAAAGCGAGCAACGAAAAAATCTCCGCAATCATAGGGAATGTCAAGAAAATCTCCGATGATTTGGTAACTGTCAATTACAAATCAGTGGTGGAAGACGCTCAGAAAACCATTCAAAAACTCAATGCTACGCTCGAAGCGGCCAATAACGGAGAAGGAACACTCGGGAAGTTATTGCACGATGAAAAACTCTACAATGAGTTGGTCAATACGAACAAAGAGCTACAAGAACTTGTTGATGATATAACGCTTCATCCGGAACGTTATATTCATTTTTCTGTACTGGGATCCAAAACAAAGGGCGTTCCACTTACAGGCAAGGAAGAGAAAAAATTGAGAAAGGTGTTGGATTCTATTCCCGACTAAGATTTAAACTATGATCGCTTCTATTGTATTTAGTGTCATTTGTTTGGCAGGATTTGGCTTTTTTGGCTGGAATCTCTGGAAGATTCGCTACAATATTAACCTTGGGAAAGACATTGATCGTTCCGGAAATAAAAGTGAGCGTTTAAAAACGATGCTTCTTGTGGCTTTCGGACAGAAAAAGATGTTCGCTCGCCCCATTCCGGCATTGCTGCACTTAGCAATTTACGTGGCTTTTGTAATTACACAAATCGAGCTGATCGAGATCATTGCCGATGGTGTTTCCGGTCAGCACAGAATGTTTCACGAAGCTCTTGGTGGTTTTTACACCTTCATGATCAGCTTTATCGAGATTCTTTCTGTGTTAGCTCTTATTGCAACTTTTGCTTTTCTTGCTCGACGTAATATCATTCGTTTGGCACGTTTCCAAAAACCGGAAATGAAAGGTTTCCCAAGTTTGGATGCAAACCTGATCCTATTAGGCGAAATTTTACTGGTGATGTGCATTTTTACCATGAATGGGGCTGATGAAGCGTTGTATTTACAAGGTGCTTCGCATGCCGCTCACGATGTTCAGGGATCATTCGGTTTTACCATTTCAGCTTGGTTGGGCGAACACGTATTCAGCGGAATGGATGTGGCAACACTTCATTTATTGGAACGCATCGGATGGTGGGGACACGTAACAATGGTCTTCGCTTTCTTGAATTACTTGCCGTATTCCAAGCATTTCCATATTTTACTGGCTTTCCCGAATACGTATTATTCGAATTTGGAGAAAAAAGGAAAGTTCACCAACATGGAATCGGTTACCAATGAGGTGAAACTGATGTTGGACCCGAATGCCGATCCGTATGCAGCTGCTCCTGAAGGAGCCGAACCACAACGTTTTGGTGCAAAAGACGTTACCGATTTGACTTGGAAAAACCTGATGGATGCTTACACTTGTACAGAGTGCGGGCGTTGTACATCTGCTTGTCCGGCAAATATTACCGGTAAATTATTGTCGCCGCGAAAAATCATGATGGACACACGTGATCGTTTGATGGAAGTGGGTGACAATTTCCGCAAACATGGCAAAGACTACGACGACGGAAAAGCATTGTTGGGCAGTTACATCCTTGAAGAAGAATTGTGGGCTTGTACTTCTTGCAACGCTTGCGTTCAGGAATGTCCTGTAAACATTGATCCATTGTCGATTATCGTTGATTTGCGTCGTTATTTGGTGATGGAAGAATCAAAAATGCCAACCGAATTGACCGGAATGCTCACCAATATTGAAAACAACGGTGCGCCTTGGCAATTTTCACCTGCCGACCGCGGAAACTGGATTCACGAAGATTAATACAAGCAGATAGCACCATGAGCAACAACGTTGAGTTGATCGAACTAATGGAAGATGGCAAACACCTTTCGCCCGTGCTTCCCGAACATATTAAGAATTACCTCATCGACATCGATGGCACCATTTGCGAAGACATTCCGAATGAAGAACCGGAGCGCATGGTAACAGCAGGATTGTATCCCGATGCGTTGGTTACGGTGAATAAATGGTACGATGAAGGACACATCATCACGTTTTTTACTTCTCGTGTAGAAGAACACCGCGCAGTAACCGAACAATGGCTCACCGAAAACGGTTTCCGCTGGCATGCCATGCTGATGGGCAAACCGCGTGGAGGAAATTACCATTGGATTGATAATCATATCGTTCGTGCCACGCGCTTTGAAGGTAAGTTCACCGATTTGGTGGAAAAAACAGTAAGTATTCAGGTTTTTGAACAGTAATTGTGCAATATGAGTAATCTCAAAGTTCCAACAATGGCCGAAATGATGGCCGCAGGAGAAACTCCCGACATCTTGTTTTGGGTAGGTTGTTCCGGTAGTTTTGATGATCGTGCCAAGAAAATCACGAAAGCAGTGGTGAAGATTTTGAATCATTGCAACGTGAAATTTGCCGTACTCGGAGCAGAAGAATCGTGTACAGGCGATCCCGCAAAACGCGCCGGGAATGAGTTTACCTTCCAGATGCAAGCTATGATGAATATTCAGGTGCTCGACGGATATGAAGTAAAACGCATTGTTACAGCTTGTCCGCATTGTTTCAATACCTTGAAAAACGAATATCCGGAGTTGGGTGGAAATTACGAAGTGATTCACCACACACAATTGATTCAGGATTTGATCAATACCGGAAAACTCACAATAGAAGGCGGAACCTACAAAGGCAAAAAAATCACCTTCCACGATCCGTGTTATTTGGGTCGAGCGAATGATGTTTACGAAGCTCCGCGTGTGTTGATTGAAAAACTCGATGCCGAATTGGTGGAAATGAAACGTTGCAAAACCAATGGCTTGTGCTGCGGTGCAGGTGGTGCGCAAATGTTTAAAGAAGCTGAAAAAGGAAACAAGGAAATCAATGTTGAACGTACAGAAGATGCCTTGGAAACTTCAGCAACTATTATCGCTACCGGTTGTCCTTTCTGTAATACAATGATGACAGATGGCGTGAAAAACTTCAACAAAGAACACGAAATCGCTGTATTGGATGTTGCCGAATTGATTGCTAACGCAGCCGAATTATAAATCATGGAACTCGACCTTTTCCCTGACGATGCCCGCATTTGGGTGTTTACCGCCGACAGAGCAGTAAGCTCAACCGAGCAGCAAGCATTGGCAGCGCCTGTTCTGGCATTTTTGGAGCAATGGGCGACGCACGGAAAAGCGTTGACGGCAACCGGAGTTTGGCTCAATGCCTTTCAATTGGCAATTGTGCTGGATCAGTCGAAAGTAGGGGCAAGCGGTTGTTCCATTGATGCATTAACCCGTTTTATGCGTGAAATCGGTACAAACTATCAGATTGATTGGTTTAACCGAATGAACATGCTCATCGAAGAACAAGGAACGGTTCAGCGTATTCCGTTTACTGATTTAAAGAATTACCCGAATGCCTTGCTGTTTGATCCGTTGGTGGAAACGCTTGGAGATATCCGTGGAAACTGGCCTGTTCCGGTGGATGCGAGTCGCTACAAAGGCATGATTTAGACCACAACTATTTTATTTAACCACATAGGGCACATAGAAACACATAGTTTTTGAGTGTTGTATGCCTATGTTTCCTATGTGCCCTATGTGGTCAAGGAAATAAAGTAATCTAATCCTCTTTCTGCTTTTTCTTCTTCCTATCCAACCGAATTCCCCCAACAATTTTGATATTGTAAAACGTTTGTCGGTAAACCAGATCATTGAAGCGAATCGATTTATTGTCGAAATCAGTCACCAACATCACGAAATACTTCGGTTGATTGTAGCCGGCGATAATTTTCACATCAAATCGAGGAGCGAGTCCTAAAAAACCGCGATTAATGCCATCAGTAAGATAAAACTTCGATTGAACCACAAAACCGAGTCCGCCCATGATTCCAACCTGAAACGACTTCCAGCGCTTCACATACACCATTCCCGGAACAATTCCCAAATCGACGGCAGTAATGGAATGCGCAGCAGTTTTGGTTTGATTGGTATCTTCCAACTGGTAGGGAATAAGTGGCTCTTTTCCGTTTGATCCGGCTCCGTGAACATTAAAAGTGGGTTTGATGTAGAACGAATGAATATCTTCGGTATAGGAACCTGTTTTTCCTCGAAAAGCGGACATTTTAAAATGAGGATTCTTGAAAATCCAAGTGTTGATCGAAAAACTTACCGAACTCAATTCGGGTCGCAATTCATTAGGTCTTAAATCATTCAAGGAATCATTCCAACGATAGGCATTCTTGATTGCGTAACCATTATACAGATGTAAATCGACATCAAAAAAGGCACGTTTTACGCTGAAATCAAATCCAAGATCATAATATTGTGTTTTTCCGTAACGACTCGGCGGACGAATCGTTCCCGGCAACGCGATCCCCAAACGCAGGGCAAACCATTTATACGAAACCCCAATTCCCAAGACAGCACTCATGTTGTTTTTGTACTTTAAAGTTGAAACATCGTCGGTAAACGGATATTTTAACTTAAACGGCGCTGTGCTGAATCCAAGATCTGTATACCAAACAATCTTCTCTTTGTAACGCACATAGGGAAGTGTGTCGTCCTGCGAAAAGGAAAACAACGAAACTGTTAGAAATAACAGGAGTATTTTAGTTCGTAATGCCTTCACACGTTAACAAGAACACATATTCTTTGGCTATTTCCATTCGTTCGGTTGTTCGTCCTGAACCACCACCATGACCGGCACTCATCGTGCAATCAAATAAAATCGGTTGATTTCCGGTATTCAGATCACGCAGTTTTGCCACCCATTTTAGGGGTTCCCAGTATTGTACCTGCGAATCATGGTAACCGGTTGTAATCAACATGGCTGGATAGGCTGTTTTTTTCACCTGATCGTAAGGTGAATAACTCAACATATACCAGTAGCTTTCTTCTTCGTTCGGATTTCCCCATTCTTCGTATTCCCCAACCGTAAGCGGAATACTTTCATCAAGCATCGTTGTTACCACATCCACAAATGGAACTTGAGCTACAATGCCTTTGAATAAATAAGGTGCCATATTGGTCACTGCACCCATCAACAAACCGCCGGCGCTTCCGCCTTGAGCATAAATAGCATCAGGATTGCAATACCCTTTCATCGAAAGCCATTCGGCACAGTTGATAAAGTCTGTAAATGTATGACGCTTGTGTTGCAGTTTGCCGTCTTCGTACCAAGATTCGCCCATGAATTTGCCGCCACGAACATGCGCAATGGCAAAAACAAACCCGCGATCCAGTAAACTCAAACGATACGGACTAAACGTTGTTGGAATGGTAACTCCATAAGAACCGTAGCCGTAAAGCAATAGCGGCGCTTTCTTTAGATCGGTTCCTTTTTTGTAGACCAATGAAATCGGAATTTTAGTTCCATCATTGGCTGTAGCCCAAACACGCTCACTTTTATAATCTTCCGGATTGTATGCATTGCGCAATACACGTTGAAATATTGTTTCTTTATTTCCGGTAGACATATCGAACTTAATCACTGAAGCAGGAACAGTCATAGAAGTGTAACTGTAAAGAAAACTCGTTGCTTCGTAATTGTCGTTCCAACCTAGCCCGATTTCATAGACTTCCTCATCGATGCGTACTTCCTGCATTGCTGATGCTTTCAGATCACCATATAAAAAACGCGTTTTTCCTTTTGTACGTTCCTGAATCACCAATTGATTTTTAAATGCAATGAAGCCATCAATATACGTATCCGTATTGTGTGCCTGAAGAATGCTACATGCTTCGATAGAGACCGGTTTGGTGGCGCTATGACGCAACGTGCGATTCGGGGCTTCCCAATTACTTAGGATATAAAATCCGTTTTCGTGATGATCAATTTGGTACAAATGACCTTTCTGACGAGCCAAAAATACTTGTGGTTTTTCTGCAGGAGCTCCGGCGTTGATCGTAGAAACTTCAGAAGTGGTGGAGCTTTGACTGTAAATAAAGATCATCGCGTCATCCATCGATTTCGTGATAAACACGGCAAACCGTTCATCGTCTTCCTGGTAAACCAATTGATCTTTTGATTGTGAGGTTCCCAATACATGTTTGTAAACCTGGAACTCACGCAAGGTTGTCTCATCTTTCTTAACGTAGAAAACGGTTTTGTTATCATTCGCCCATACAATAGAACCATCGGTATTCGTTAGTTTATCCTTCAGGTATTTATTGGTGGCGTTGTCGCGAAACTGAAGCGTGTATTTTCTTCGTCCCACAATGTCTTCACTAACGGCAAGTAACAGATTGTTCGGTGAATTTTCCAATTCGCCCAAACCATAATACTCATGACCTTTGGCACGTTCGTTTTCGTCAAAAAACACAATTACTTCAGCAGTTTTAGGTATGATTAGCTGGCGGTAATCTTTACCTTCGAGACTTTGCCATTGATAAAGAACTTTGTTCATTTCAAACGGAGCACTTTTTTCGTGCGGATCGATGCGATTATCAAATTCTGTCATCAAAGCTTCAACTAGCGGATTCATTTCCCCGAAATAAGATGCCGAGTAAGCATTTTCTGCTTGAATATAATCCAAAACCGGCTTAGAGTCGCGTTGGTTCATCCAGAAATAAGGATCATTGCGTTGATGACCATGCTTTTCAAGCATAGTAGGGGTTTGCGGAGCATCCGGTGCTTTCATCGACTTGAAAGATTGCTGTGAAAATGTTATGAATGGTACGAATAGTACAAGTGTTGTAGTTCGAAGTGTAGTTTTCATGAGTGCAAAAATAAAACATACTGTGAGCTAATGAAATAAATGGACCAGAGTTTATGAACCATTTAATCAACCTGTTTGCCAGATATTGAGCGATGATTGGAATCCTGTAGTTTGGTAAACACATTCGAATTGACTTTTTTATCTCGAAATTTCATATCTTGTGGTCAAATTTTAGCACGCATGTTCAAATTCATCATTCCGGTATTATTCGTAATTGTTACGGCTACTACAACAGCACAAAATTTTGTAAGGACTTCCTTTTTGTTTCACAATGAGGGGCAACCGTTTGCGCTCAACGAAACCATTACGGCTTATAATGGTGTTGATTACAGTATTCAGAGTATGGCATTTTACATGTCGCGTATTAAAATCACCCATGATGGCGGACAGATCACGGCTTTGGATACAAATGAAGTTTATTATTTAAATTTCAATGTTCCAGAAATCATTCTAGGCAGCTTCAATATCTCTCAAGTAGAAGCGATTTCTTTTGATGTTGGTGTTCCTGAATACCTAAATCACCTGGATATTAGTCAGTATCCGGATCATCACCCGCTTGGTTTTCAAAATCCAACCATGCATTGGGGTTGGGCATCTGGCTACATGCACATGGTTATGAACGGCAAAGGCGACGACAATAATGATGGAGTACCAACTGCTTTTTATGAACTCAATTGTTTGGGAGACGGAAATGTTCCGACAGCAACAATTACTACTACAGCAACCGTGAATCAAGACAATTCGCGTACCATCTTTTTGATTTGCAACGTGGATGAATGGTTGCGTGGTACCGATCCTGCAACTACAGGTGCTATGCACGGAAGTACGGGGGTGAATGTTACAGTTATGAATAATGTGGAAAACCATCCTGTATTTGTTTCTCCATCAACAGCTTCATTGGTTGGTAAAGAGCAAATTAACATCAGCGTATCACAATCTTCGAACGGAACAGAACTAACCTGGATTGACTCACATGTAGCAAGTTACCGTTTATTAGATGCAGACGGAAGAATTGTAGAACAAGGCGAGAGTGTCGAACAACAATTGCTTTTTACAGAATTGTCTTCGGGTTTGCATATTGTTCAGTTATTGAATGACAAAAGTGGACTTATTGGTACCGCAAAATGGATTGTTCCTTGACTAGTTTTTAAGTTTTTACAAGTTGATGAGTTGCTAAATTTGTAACTCATCAACTTGTAAAAACTCACTAAACTCATCCACTAAGTACATTGAGCGAAGTGTCCCTCATCACAATTAATCGCATCGTTTTAACCGTTAAACGGTTTTGAAAAACCTCAAAACACCGTTTATTGACCGCTGATCAAAAAATAATTTTCACTTTTTTTAGATTTCTTTCAAAAGCCTTTATTAGTCGTATTAGCAGTAAAATCTAGTGGTTTGGTAGATTTTATAGATTGAGGCATGCTTTTTGGAATGTTAAATTCACAGATCGAATTGAAAAAGTGCAATATTTATCAAAAAAAGTAGTTAAATTAGTCATAGAACTCTCCAAGAATACCCAATATGAAAACCCAAAATCCAAATATACCATGTCAGTTAATCCTTATTTCCATCAAACCCCGGATCTCCTCCGGGAGGAGCAGCTGTGGGTGATGCAAGCAAAGTCGGATCCGACCAAGTTTGATCCCCTCTACCGAAAGTATTATTCTCCAATTCTTCGGTACCTTTTACAACGCAGTGACGACCCTGAAATAGCGCATGATATCGCTTCTCAGGTGTTTGTTAAAGCAATTAAAAATTTAAGTCAATACGAATACCGAGGCGTGCCCTTTGGTTCGTGGTTGTACCGCATCGCCAAGAGTGAATTGTATCAGCAATTTCGCGAGAAGCAAGCGGCAAAAACTGTTCGTATGGACAATCTGCAAATCGCAACGTTCGATGAGATGTTCATTGATCCTAGCGAGGGTGAAGTAAACCGTTTACGTTTACTGAAAGCACTACAGGAATTAAAACAAGATCAGTTAAAGTTGATTGAGATGCGGTTTTTTGAACAACTTAGTTTCAAAGAAATCGGAGATCAATTAGGCTTTACAGAAAACAACGCCAAAGTAAAGACGTTTCGTGCAGTTGAGAAATTGCGGCTTCATTTTTACAAAAAGCGTTATGCGGCATAAAGCAAGGAAAACCCACTTCGGTGGGTTTTTTTATTCATTCAAACTAGTAAAATATTCATTAACAATTGCCTTTTAAAAAAAAGGAACATTTTATTCTTGTGAATTGATGATAAACCATTAATTTAGCCACGTGAATAAAACTACACATGTGAGTATGAAATTTACGATACTAGCTATTACTATTTTAGCAGCGAATTTAGCGCTGGCTCAACCTACGAACTTCAATACGCAGCGTAACTGGTCGATGAACAAAAAAGAGTTGATGATCGGTTTAGGTGGAACGAGTTTTCTTGGAGATTTGGGTGGAGCAAACCAAAATGGAACTGACTACAGTTTGAAAGATTTGGATTTTCCTTCAACAGGTTTTGGAGGAAGTATCGGTTACCGCTACCGTTTTCACCCGTATTATGCGACTTCAACTATCTTGAATATCGGTATGGTGCGTGGGGATGACGCCAAAACAGGTGATCTTATCCGAAACAGCCGTAATCTGCATTTCCGTTCTCCTATTATTAACCTTAGTCAGCGTTTTGAAGTGATTCTTTTGGCGAATGAGAAAATTGGTCGTCGATTCAATATCCCTGGTTTGAAAGGGTTTAAGGATCACAACGAACAGTTCTATATTTTTACAGGAATCGGAATTACCTATTTCAATCCTAAAGCAAAGCTTAACGGTTCATGGCAAGCCTTACGTCCAATGAATACCGAAGGGCAAGGTTTGAGCGGTGGTCCGTCTGAGTACCTTCCTGTTACAGCTACCATTCCTTTCGGAGTTGGTGTTCGTATGGGAATCAACCGTTTTTGGCGTGTGGGTATTGAGGCAACTTATGTAAAAACATTCTCTGATTACATCGATGATGTTCATGGAACATATTTTGATCCTGCGATTATTGGAGCGACAAACGGTGCTGATGCTGCTTATTTGTCTAATCCTGCAAGTCAGAATGCTACTTGGTTTGGTCCTGGAGACCAACGTGGTGACAAACAAAACGATGCTATGATCTACCTTAACCTTACGGTTTATCGTAATCTTACGTATAGCACTGTTGGACGTGGACCACACATTCGTTTCGGAAGACCGAAATACAGAGCAAAATTCTAAAAAATATTCTCAACAATACTCAACTAAACGAGGTGATCTTATGGTCACCTCGTTTTGTGTTTTTACCTTTGGGCAAACAGTTTATATGTACCCAATAATCAAATGGTTTTTCTTTCGTTTCGATCCGGAGAAAATTCATTATTTCACCTTTCGTTTATTGCGTTTTTGGCTTGCAGTTCCGTTTGTAAAACCGATCTGGAAAAAAATGTATCAGCTAAATGATGATCTCCTGAAAACCGAAGTGGCCGGGATCGTATTCCCGAACCCAGTAGGATTGGCGGCAGGTTTTGATAAAAATGCTGTAGCTATTAATCAATTAGCGGCTTGTGGATTCGGGTTTGTGGAAATTGGTACAGTGACTCCTATCGGTCAAGAAGGTAATCCGAAACCGCGTTTGTTTCGTTTGGTTGAAGATGAAGCGGTGATTAACCGAATGGGGTTCAATAATGATGGTGTTGATGTGATTGTGGAACGCTTAAAAGTGCTGAAACCCGATTGCATTATTGGTGGAAATATCGGTAAAAACAAAGTGACACCCAATGAAGAAGCGACAAGCGATTACTTAAAGGCTTACAATGCACTGGAACCTTATGTTGATTATTTTGTGGTGAATGTTTCTTCTCCGAATACACCAAACCTGCGCGAATTGCAAGATAAAGAGCCACTTACAGAATTGTTGTCGACCTTAATGAAACGAAGAGAAGAGTTACAATCCATAAAGCCGATTTTCCTTAAAATAGCCCCTGATTTAACAGATTCTCAGTTAGATGATATCATTTCCATTGTGGACGAAACACACATTGCAGGAGTAATTGCTACCAATACAACCATTGATCGTGGTGGTTTGAAGACAGATTCGGCAACTGTAGAAGCAATCGGTGCCGGAGGAGTTTCAGGAAAACCGGTTACAAAACGTTCTACAGAAGTAATTCGTTATTTGTCAACGCATTCAAACCGTTCATTTCCGATTATCGGAGTCGGGGGAATTCATACTGCTGCAGATGCTCTTGAGAAACTGGAATCTGGGGCATCTTTATTACAAATTTATACCGGATTCATTTACGAAGGGCCGAGCGTTGTAAAACGAATCAATAAGGCTATTTTAGCACAGCGAAAGCAAGAAAATAAATAGTGCATGAAAACAGGAACCGATAGGGTGTTTATCACCGAATGTCCAAGAGATGCAATGCAGGGAATTCATGATTGGATTCCGACCGATTTGAAGGTAACTTATCTGAATCAACTGCTTCAGTGTGGTTTTGATCGATTGGATTGTGGAAGTTTTGTTTCACCGAAAGCCATTCCGCAACTAAAAGATACCAAAGAAGTATTAGATCGCTTGGACGATAAAGGAACAACAAAGTTATTGACAATAGTTGCAAACGAACGTGGTGCTGAAGAAGCTGTTCAATTTGATCAGATTGACTTTCTAGGGTATCCGTTTTCTATTTCCGAAACCTTTCAGCAACGCAATACAAATGCTTCAATTGAAGAATCACTTAAACGTGTTGAAGTCATTCAAAATCTGTGTGTTAATTCTGGAAAATCATTGGTTTTATACCTTTCCATGGGATTCGGAAATCCGTATGGTGATGAATGGAATGCAGAGTTGGTGATGAATTGGAGCAAACGCCTATACGATACTTTTTCAGTGAATGAGCTTGCGCTTTCGGATACAATTGGTGCAGCTACACCGGTATTGGTCGAGCAACTATTTTCGGCTATTATTCCGGAGTTGCCACAAGTGAAATTAGGTGCACATTTGCATACATTACCTCAAAATGCTCAGGCTTTGGTAAAAGCAGCTTATGATGGTGGTTGTCGTTATTTTGACGGCGCGATTAAAGGTTACGGTGGTTGTCCGATGGCTGCTGATGATCTAACGGGGAATATGCCTACCGAGCAAATGCTTGATTATTTTAATCAGCAAGGAATTGAAACAGGAATTTCAAAACCGGCTTTTGATCGTGCAATAACAGGAAGCAGCGCTGTTTTCCTATAATGTAACATTTCAGATGAAGCGAATTTATAGAAGTATGAAACAACTTGGATTAGTAGGATGTGTGATTGCAATGGTTTTGTTTACTGCTTGCGGCGGTGAAGAAGAAGGTCAGCCGTTTACACCGCATCATAGTGATAAACCGGCCGAAGTAACAACATTTAGCACTGATTTCAATGAAAATACATTTTCAGGTAATGAGGAAATTGAGTTGCTCAAAGAATTGAAATTGTGTGACCCAAACGCACCGAACGATACAGACGAAAATCATCCTTCATGTAGTCCAAAGTTTTTTCGATTCTTTAAATTGTCAGAGAAAACAAAGTTATCAAACGGATTTATTTTGTTGGTGAAGGCCGGCGTAAATGGTTTTCCGTTGCGCAGAGTATTGATTTTCCAACGTGATGGTGAGCAATTGGTAAAACTCAATGGATTTAACGGAAATCTGATCGAATTCCGTCCGTCAAAAACCGGATATCAGGATTTAGTGGTTCGTTTTAGTGATAACATCGACGGAAGTTTGACTTACTACAACTGTTTGTTTCAATGGAATGGAAGTCAATACGATTATAAATTGTGTGAAGCCATTCAAGAAGGTGGGCAAGAGGCTCCCCACCGAATTAAACAAGAGTTTATCGATTCAATGGCGCCTGAGATCAAAAAAGTGCTCGACGAAAACAAAATGTTGTTTTAATGCTGTTTAAAACCTGCATCGGAAGTGTTGTATTGCTGATTGCGGTTGGTTGTACTTCCGGAGCTTCGTTGAAAAGGATCGATGATTACATTTTTTTGCACGATAATTCGTCGAAAGTATGGTTGGTAGATAAACTGCTGATCAACAAAAACGATTATACACCGATGAGATTCAGGTACAAGCAAGTGGTAGTTTTCCATGAAACGCGCAATGCCTATTTCTATCGGATCAATGAAATGGGCGATAAACCGGGGGCAAAGACCTACTATTGGTTAGATAGAACCAAAAACGAATTCGGTTTTTTGGTCGGGCGAAAAGAATGGCTGTTCGAAATCAAACATTTATCACGTACAAAACTGGTTTTAAAACCGAAAAACAATTCGTATCCATACACAATGGTATTGGTTCCTTTTCCGGAGTATTGAATAACGAAAATGCAATCTTGGCTAGAATTCTTTCTAAATATATAGCTGGAAGTAGGAATCGGATAATCAACACGTTTTAATTTTCAACAGTCTGTCTGAATTATCAAAACAATTTTATATTTGTTCTCACGTACCTCTAAACGTAAACTAAAATGAAGATCCTGTTTTTGACCGTTGGTTTGTTAGCGCTTGTTGCTTGTGGCTCAAATGAAACTTGTAAGGACTGTGACGCAAAAAAAGACAAGGATACCGTTGTAGAAGTAGTTGACGATATGGAATCGGCAATGAAACGCGATACGGTAACAACTCCCTCAAAAGATCAAAAGGAAAATCACGCTAAGATTGTAAAGAAATTTGGTGAACAATGGGATTTTTGTACTTGCATTGTAGCCAATGATTCCATTACGGATGCTTTCGAAAAGAAATTGACGCCGAAACAAGAGGAAAAATTGATGGCTCGTTGGGATTACGTTGACAAAAAGTGCAAGGAATTAACCACGTTCGACAATACAACTCCCGAAGAGCGCGCAAAACACGAAAAACGTGTGAACAAGTGTCTCAAAGAGAATGGTTTAAAGAAGTAAGTTCTGCCGTTCATCTGATTTCTGTGTGAATTAATCAATCAATTGTTCTATTTTTGCAACATGTCCAAAAAATGGTGCAAATCAATTGTTTATGTAGTGCTGGTGAGCTTTATTGCATTGCTCTTGCCAAAAGCACTGTGGCACGATTGTAACCATCAGGATCATCAACTATCTAAAAAAGAACATCTTCCGGGTAAAACAAACGTTGATCAGGGAGTTGAAAAATGTGCGGCGTGTGATCTTCACATTCCACTTTTATCCAATCCGATTCAGCATGCTTCTGCAGCTAATAAAGCGATTGTAACTCTAGAATTATTCACGGTTTTTCTGGCTGTAACGCATGCTTTTCCACTCACAGAATCACTCAGAGGTCCGCCCGTAGAAATGTCTTAAAACAGCTTTGGAGAATTTGTTCTCCTGTTTTTAATTCATTTCGAAACTCATGAAATACGTACTTATTTGCGCGTTTGTGCTGGTTTCAATGATGAACTTTGCGCAGAATTGCGGGTTTTCATTGACAGGTACTGTGCGCGACGAACACACAAAGAATCCCGTTCCCTTTGCAAAACTGAGCATTGAGGCTCTTAATCGGCAAGCACTGGCCGATAGCTTGGGGAGTTTTACATTCTCAAATGTATGTCAGGGGCAGATTACACTGCGCTGTATTCCGCATTTTGGCTGTGAGCCAATAGACATCACGGTGGATATCCCGTATAATTCTGAATTGATTATTGATGTTGAAACCCACATCATCGATCTGGATGAAAGCGAGGTGGTGGCTTATGTTTTCCGTCGCGAATCTCAGGCGGGAATGAAACTTTCGGTAAATGATCTATCGAAAGTGAAGGGAAATACGCTTGGAGAGCAACTCATGCGTATTCCCGGAATGAGTACGCTGAGCACGGGCTCAAGCATTGTGAAGCCGGTTATTAATGGCATGCACAGCAATCGCATTGTGATAGTAAACAATGGAATCCGTCAGGAAGGTCAGCAGTGGGGAAGCGAGCATGCACCTGAGATTGATCCGAACCTTGCCGGAAATCTGGAGGTGATTCAGGGGGCAAACGGTTTACAATATGGTCCGGATGCCATTGGTGGTGTAATTTTAGTTTCGCCCGATCCACTACCTTATGGGAAAAACCATAGTGGTTGGTTGAAATTAGCCGCTAATTCGAATGGAAGAGGTGGAATGAGTTCAGCTCTTGTAAACGGATCGTTTAAACGTTGGTCGAAGTGGGCTTATCGGATTCATGGAACAGGACGCATCAACGGAACACAATCTGCTCCGGATTACCTGATTAAAAACACCGCTTCAAACGATTATAGTTTCAGTGGAGCTTTCGGTTACAAAGGAACACGATTGGAGGCAGATGTTTTTTACTCGCGTTACACCTCCAACCTAGGCATTTTTACCGGTTCACATATCGGGAATTTAACCGATCTGAACGCAGCGTTTTTTGCCGAACAGCCTAAAGACAGCGGTTATTTCACGTATTCAATTGAAAAACCGAAGCAATTCATTCAGCATCAGTTGAGTAAGTTTAACCTGATTTATCATTGGAATGAAAAAGTAAAAACAGCTGTAATTGTCGGTTATCAATACAATCTTCGTCAGGAATACGATTTGCATAAAGCCTACAATGATAGTTTGGCAGCCCTAGATTTACCGGCATTTGAATTGAATCTATGGACAACTTCCATTGATTCTAAAACCACCATTCAACATTCGCGCAAGCTGAAAAGTGTTGTGGGAGCCAGTTATTTTAAGCAAGACAATGCGTATGCCGGACGTTTTTTTATTCCGAATTTTCAAAAATGGCAAGGCGGGCTCTATTATACAGGCGTTTATGAGTCTGAAAACTGGCAGTTTGATTATGGTGTTCGATACGATTTGTCGCGCCTGAAAGTCTACAAGTACGAAGAAAATGTATTGACTTCGCCATCGCGTGATTTTGGCAATCTAAGCAGTTCAATCGGTGCATCGCGCGTGATCGGTCATCATGTCATTGTGCGTGCGAATGCAGGAACAGCTTGGCGACCGCCGTCGATCAATGAATTGTATAGCGATGGTTTGCATCACGGTGCTGCTGCTATCGAAGTGGGTGATCAGCTCCTGAAAAAAGAGTTGGTTTACAATGTGCAGGCCGGAATGCAATACAAATCGCGGTTTGCGAAGCTGGATGTCTCACTTTTTTGGAATCGATTCGACGGTTATATCAACCTGCAACCGCAATTACCGGCACAATTGACAATAGTTGGAGCGTTTCCGGTATTTTATTACCAGCAATCAGATGTGCGTATTGCCGGACTGAACGGAGTATTTGAAATTCCAATCCGACCATGGATTTCTTATACAATTCAGGGAAACTTGCTTGTAGCTGATGATTTGGAGGCTAAGAAACCCGTTTTTGGTATTCCTTCTAATCGATTGACAAATCGTATTCATGTTGGAACAGCATTCAAAAAATCGGCTTGGTCGTGGTTTGCCGAAGTAGAAGGATTAAACGTATTTGAGCAAAAGCGCGTTTCCGAAAATGCAGATTATGTCGCACCTCCGAAAGGTTATTTTTTGCTCAACGGATCCATTGGCTTGTCTAAAAAAACAAACGGTACCCAATCGCTACAACTTGTGTTTGAGGTATCCAATTTATTAAATACTACATATCGAGATTATATGAATCGCTTCCGTTATTTTACCGATGACTTGGGGCGAAACTGGACGATCAAAATGATTGTTCCATTTTCAATTAAGAATTTAACTAAAGACAAATAATATGAAGATTATCAGTATTTTATCAATTGTATTAGCATTGACTTTTATTGGTGCATGTAAAAAGAAGAAAAAGGATGAAGTTACCAATCCACCAGTGGTGAATGAGGAGGAATTGATCACTACTTTTCGTATTACATTCACAGATGCGGCAGGTGTTCAGCCAACGGTAATAGCTCAGTTTGTGGATTTGGACGGAACGGGCGGCAATGCGCCAACTGTTTTTGATACGATTCGTTTACAGGCGAATACCAGTTACAATGCTTCGATCACATTATTGAATGAAAGTGTTAATCCGGCAGAGGATCTTACTGTTGAAGTGCAGGCAGAAGATCAGGACCATTTGTTTTGTTTCTCACCGACAGGAACGTTGAATTTGGGTATTACAAGAACCGATTCAGATGGAACATACGAGGTAGGATTGCTAAGTTCGTGGGTTACACAGGCCATTTCTACTGGAGAAACAACGATTACCCTGAAGCATCAGCCTGGAGTGAAAAACGGGCAATGTGATCCGGGAGAAACGGATATTGAATTGACCTTTCATACGATTATTGAATAATCGGTTTAAAAATCGATATGTAGTAAGAAAAACCGGGCGGTAAATCCGGTTTTTTGTGTTTTTAGGTAAAAAACTGTTCGTAATATTGCGAATTTACGTGTGTTTATTTGATATGCCAATTTGCAATATTACGAACGGTTTTTCTTTACAAAAAAAAGCCGATCCACTTTAGGCAGACCGGCTTCTCCAATTATTTTCAATCGATTAATAGTAAATCAATCGACGCACTTTAGTCACATATTTCGCTAAACGAATTACTTGTTTCGTGTAACCGAACTCATTGTCGTACCACGCATACAATACCACATTTTTACCATCGTTTGAAACGATTGTTGCATGTGAATCATAAACTGAACAACAAGTGTTACCGATAATATCGCTAGATACCAATTCAGGATCATACGAGTAGAAAATCTGGTTCACCAATTCACCTTCCAAAGAAGCACGACGAATTACGTTGTTGACATCTTCAATGGTAGTTGTTTTGTTCAATTCCAATGAAAGAATGGCCAATGAACCGTTTGGAGTAGGTACACGCACTGCGTTTGCCGTCAATTTGTCTTTCAAATCCGGAATCACTTTTGTTACCGCAGCACCCGCTCCGGTAGAAGTAATGACCATGTTGATGGCAGCTGAACGACCGCGGCGTGAACTTTTGTGCATGTTATCCAATAAGTTTTGGTCATTGGTATAAGCATGAACGGTTTCAATGTGTCCTTTTACCACACCAAACTCATCATTGATCACTTTCAAGATAGGAGAGATCGCGTTGGTGGTACAAGAAGCTGCTGAATAAATCTTCTCCGTTTCAATTTCCAACGTTCCTTGATTGATTCCGTAAACAACATTTGGGATTTCTTTACCCGGTGCTGTCAACAATACACGGGAAGCGCCTTTTGCCTGTAAGTGACGCGATAAAGCTTCGCGATTGGTAAAAACACCCGTGTTGTCAATGATCAACGCGTTGTTGATGCCGTATTTTGTGTAATCGATGTCTTCAGGATTGGCAGCATCGATCATACGCACGATTTGTCCGTTGATGATCAACGAACTGTTTGCCAAATCTTCTACTACCGAACCTTTAAATGCACCGTGAACAGAATCACTGCGCAACAAAGCTGCACGTTTGATGATGTCTTTATCGGTAGCTCCACGTGTTACGATAGCACGCAAACGCAATTGTTGTCCTTTACCGGCTTGTTTGATCAACTCACGAGCTGCCAAACGACCGATACGACCAAAACCATACAATACCACATCGCGTGGTGTGAAACTGTCGCCGGCTCCTTTAGCAAAACCACCTAATTTGGTAGAAAGGAAATCTGCTTTTGAAGTAAACGTAGTTCCTTCAGCTGCCCATTCACTTGCTAATTTACCGATGTCGATTTTTGCCGGAGCAAGATCCATCTTCATCAATTCCTCTGCCAATGCGGCGCTGGTTTCGATGTCGATCGGTTTGTTGACCACTTTAGCTGCGTATTCGTGCAGATTCAGGATCTCCGAAATGGTGATGTCCGTCAAGTGATTGCGAAACAATACCAATTCAATTCCTTTGTCATACAACAACTCACCTACGTGACTTGATAATTTAACAGCAGCGCGTTCGCGTTGAACGTGCGAGTTGAGCTCTTTTTCGTAGCCTACTGCAGCTTCCATTTGCTTTTACCTATTGATTATTAAACGATTATACACTTTTCTTAAAACTAAAAAAGGCCGCCCGCGTTTGCAGACAGCCTTTCCTGTTATCCTAAATATGCTTTCAACAACTTATTGCGAGAGGTGTGTCGCAGTCGTCGGATGGCTTTTTCCTTTATCTGACGAACGCGCTCGCGGGTCAGATTGAATTTCGCGCCGATTTCTTCTAGCGTTAATCCGTGGTTCATACCGATTCCGAAGAATAAACGGATGATTTCACGTTCTTTATCTGTCAAGGTGCTCAATGAACGTTCGATTTCGCGTTGCAACGATTCTGCCATCAAGGCGTGATCGGCTTTCGGAGAATCGGTATTGGCCATTACATCCATCAATGTACCACCATCTTCCGAAGAAGACAAAGGTGCGTCCATTGATACGTGACGACCGGATACGTTTAAGCTTTCTTTGATTTTATCTTCAGGAACTTCCAATGCTTCTGCCAATTCTTCAGCGGAAGGCGGACGTTCGAATTCTTGCTCTAAACGCGAGAATGCTTTGTTGATTTTGTTCAAAGAACCAACCTGATTCAACGGCAAACGTACAATACGTGCTTGTTCTGCCAATGCTTGCAAAATGGATTGACGAATCCACCAAACAGCGTACGAAATGAATTTAAAACCACGTGTTTCGTCAAACTTCTGTGCCGCTTTAATCAAACCTAAGTTTCCTTCGTTGATCAAATCGGGTAGTGTAAGACCTTGATTTTGATATTGTTTGGCTACTGAAACGACGAATCGTAAGTTAGCGCGGGTCAGCTTCTCCAATGCACGTTGGTCACCTTGTTTGATGCGGCGAGCCAATTCTACTTCTTCCTCAGCTGTGATTAACTCCTCTTTACCAATGTCTTGCAGATACTTGTCTAAGGATTGACTTTCTCGATTGGTAATGGATTTTGTAATCTTTAATTGTCTCATGTAATGAACTCCGATTAATAATGATTTCTTAAAATCAGGGTGCAAAGTTACGACGAAAAGAAAGTGATTTCCAAATATAAAAAGCAGATTTTTGAGAGATTTCCGCCTCTCAAAAACCATGCCTTAACGTTTTTTGTGTGAATTAAGCCTACAATCCGAAGCCGAGGTATTCTTTTTTACCGCTTTCCAAAATGACTTCAAGTAAAACACCGCCTTTATAATTATTTAACTTTGAGGTTAAATCCTCAGGAGAATCAACCGGTTCCTGATTGAATTTCGAAATCACCATTCCTTCTTGTAATCCAAGTGAACGCAGTTTTCCGGGTTCCAATGTTTTTACTTTTACACCATTAGAAATATTGAGTTCTTTTTTCTCTTTTGCCGATAATTCTGCGAAAGTTGCTCCCAAAGCAGAAGTTTTACTCATTTCTTCTTTCGATTTAAGATCGGTGGCGCCATCTGCCGAGCGCAAAACCACTTCTTTGATTTCCTGTTCGCCGTCTTCTGTGCGCAACGTCAAAGACACTTTATCGCCAGGACGACGTTTTCCGATTTCTTCCTGCAATTCTGCCACAGAGTTCACATCTTTCGATCCTACTTTTAAAATCACGGAATTGGCTTTAATACCCGCTTTTTCAGCACCTCCGTCTTCGGTAACCGAACTGATGAACACGCCTTTTGTAGAAGGCAGGTCGTTTTTTTCTTTGATTTCCTGATTGATATCAGCGATTTGAACTCCCAAATAACCACGCTGCACTACACCGAAATCGATGATATCGCGCATTACCTTATTAACAAGGTTCACCGGTACAGCAAAACTGTAGCCCGAATAAGAACCGGTTTGCGAAGCAATTGCAGTGTTGATTCCAACCAATTCGCCTCTGGTATTTACCAACGCACCACCACTGTTTCCGGGATTGACAGCAGCATCCGTTTGAATGAACGATTCTATCGGAACGGCTGTAGCACGCGTTTTGTCTGACAATAAGTTGATGTTGCGCGCCTTTGCACTTACAATTCCGGCTGTTACGGTAGAAGTGAGGTTAAACGGATTTCCTACGGCTAAGACCCATTCGCCAATGCGTAAATCGTCACTGTTTCCAAGTGGAATAGGTTTCAACCCCGATGCTTCAATTTTCAGTACAGCGATATCCGTGGAGGGATCCGTACCAATTACTGTTGCCGTGTATTTTGAATTGTCGTTGAGAATGACTTCAATTTCACTGGCATCTTCGATTACGTGGTTGTTGGTAACAATGTATCCTTCCGAAGAAACAATAACTCCCGAACCCGATCCGGCTCCGTATTGTTTGTATTCGCGATTTCCGGTTCCCGGTCCGTAAAAGAATTCATACAACGGATCGCGCTGCACGGTTGTTTTGACCACTTTGGTTGTTACGTGAACCACCGAGTTGATCGTACTTTCGGAGGCTTCGATAAAACCTTCCGTTCCTGCAGGCACTCCGCTATAGTTTACTTGATGTGCGAAACGATTTCCATCAATTACTTCATCGGATAATGAAGAATAACTGGTTGCATTGAGGATATAACCGAACGCAAATGGTACCATCCCTCCCAGGATACCAACTCCCAGGTATTTCCATGTGTTGCTCATAGTTGAATCTTTTTTTGAATTTTAATCACAATTATAATGCGATTAGATGCATCATTGTTACTTTTGGACGTTAAAGATTGTTAAGCAAAAACGGCCTTTACAGCACGATAATTATGAGTATACCCTTTGTAAAATACCAAGGCACCGGCAACGATTTTGTGATGATCGATAATCGCAAAGGGAAATGGAATAATCTGACTATTCCGTCCATTCAAGCAATGTGTGATCGTAAATTCGGTATTGGAGCCGACGGGTTAATTAAACTCAATTCATCTGTGGATGTTGATTTTGATGTAGATTATTATAATGCCGACGGTTCCAAAAGTTTTTGCGGAAATGGAGCGCGCTGTGCCGTGGCATTCGCTAAACAAAACGGTATTGATACATCTGCCGTGCGATTCACAGCTATTGATGGTGAACACTTGGCTTCGCATGTGGGAGATATTGTTTCGTTGTTGATGAATGAGGTACATGCCGTGCAAAAACAAGGGGAAAACTATATTATAGATACCGGTTCTCCGCACTACATTCGTTTTGTGGAAAAGGTGGAAGGCTTCCCCGTTTACGAAGAAGGATTTAAGATTCGTTATTCGGACACCTATAAAACCGAAGGAATCAACGTGAATTTTGTAGAAGTAACCGGCGAACGGGATTTGTTTGTGATGACTTACGAACGTGGTGTGGAAGATGAAACACTTTCATGCGGAACAGGTGTTACAGCCGCTGCATTGGCTTATGCGATCAAAAAAGAGCTGATGGGACCACAAGTGATTTCCATTAAAACAAAAGGTGGTGGCTTGCAGGTAACGTTCACCCGAACAGGACCTGAAACGTTTGAACGGATATTCCTAATCGGTCCGGCTATTAAAGTGTTTGAAGGAGTTTACAATGGCAGGATTTGAATTCCGGAATCCGGTATTCGAATGGCCGGAAAAAATGACAGCGGGCACGTATTTGTGGATTTGGAACGCTGATAAAATACCGCCACATATTGGGATTTCGCGCGGACAGAACTATTTCAGTTTGACCTATCGCAATTGTGAGATCCAGAAAAGTGTGTCAGGAATGGTGCGTAAAGCCAAAA
Source organism: Fluviicola sp. (assembly GCA_029866325.1). Lineage (GTDB taxonomy): Bacteria > Bacteroidota > Bacteroidia > Flavobacteriales_D > Crocinitomicaceae > Fluviicola. The sequence continues at coordinate 107,824 of JARWZO010000024.1, forward strand.
GAGCTGAAATTCCGCTGGTATTGGTGGCGATTAATGATTGGGAGTTTACACGCGATTTCACCTCTGTTTATCAGCAATACGATACTGCGAAAGCCGGTGGGCCAACTTGTTTGGAACCGATTAAAGAATTGTTCGGTTTGCAATCAACCGTGAATCAGTTAGCAGATTTGTTGAGAGAAATTGAAAACCGAGAGCAATTGAAGCAGGTTTTTGCTGTAAATTTGGGAATTGATTTTTGCGCGATCCCTGATTACTCGATTGCAGAAATTATGTCGCGAATAGAATTGTTACATGAAACTAAAAGGACAAAAAGTTAGCCTGCGTCCCGTTGAAAAAGAGGATGCAACACGCTTGCTGTTGTGGGAAAACAACCCGCAGCACTGGAAAGTGACAGGCACTGAAGTTCCGTTTTCACTGCATGCAATTCTAGAATACATTGATCAAGCACAACACATTCGCACACACGGTCAACTGCGTTTGATGATTTGTTTAACCGAAACCGATGAACCAATCGGAACGGTTGATTTATACAATGCCGATTTTAAACATTCACGCGCGGCAGTGGGTATTTTGATTGATGAATTGTCGCATCGGAAACAAGGATATGCTATTGAAGCGTTAGAGATTTTAGAAAGTTATGTACGTCAGATTTTGGGATTCCACAATCTGTATTGCTCAGTACACGGCGATAATGAGGCAAGTAAGGCCTTGTTTGATAAAGCCGGTTTTGAGCGCATTGGTGTCCGAAAAGATTGGTTTTTGGACGGAAATAAATGGTTGGATGAAATTTTGTATCAAAAATGTCTGGAAAAAAAGTAAGTAAAAAGGGGTTGCTCCTTGGAATTGTGATCCTTATTGGAGGTATTGGTCTTGCAGTTGGATGGACACCAATAATGTCGCGATTCACCAAAACAATCAATGACAAAACGGTGAATGTGCCGGTGAACGAAAAGCTGACATTAGCCGAAGTGGGCGCATTGCTTCAGGAAAAGAAGGTGATCGATGATGTTGATTTCTTTCTTTCGGTTGCTGAATCCAAAGGATTGACAGATAAAAACATCGAACCCGGAATGCATGCTTTTCCGGCGGGAACGTCTTATAAAGATGTCTGCAATGCTTTAAAATCGGGTGCTTTCGAAATAGAAGTGGTGGTAACCTTTAACAACTGCAAAACCATTGCCGATTTGTGCGAAAAAGTGAGCAAGTGCCTCATGATCGACCAATCGGAATTGGAAACCTTTATTCTGAGCGACGAAACCTGCAACAAATATGGTTTCAACATACAAACCATTCCTGCCTTGTTTATTCCGAATTCCTACAAAATGTATTACGATACTGACAAAGAAGCGTTTGTGCAACGAATGGCTGATGAGTTTAAAAATTTCTGGACGGCTGATCGTATGGCGAAACTCAAAAAAGTAGGATTAAATTCTCCTTCCGAAGCGGTTACATTGGCTTCCATCGTTTACGGTGAACAATCGAAAAACGAACAGGAATGGCCGATTATCGCGGGATTGTATTTGAATCGCCTGAATACAGGAATGCGTTTGCAATCTGATCCGACATTCAAGTTTTGCTGGGGCGATGAATTGGAAGGCGTTCAGCGATTGACTTACGAACACCGCGAAAGAGATTGTCCGTACAATACCTATTTGCACGACGGTTTGCCTCCGGGTCCAATTTCTATGCCTCCTGCAGGTGTTGTGGATGCGGTATTGAACCGTGATAACAACGATTATTTGTACATGTGTGCTCAAGCCAATTACGATGGTTTGCACAATTTCACGAAGGATTATTCCGTTCACGCTAAAAACGCTACCGAGTTTCAAAACTGGTTGGCTCAACAATAAGAATTATGGATCGAAGGTCATTTGTCAAAAAAGGAGCACTTGGAATTGCCGCAGCAAGTCTTGTTCGTCCGCTAATGGCCGGCGAAGCAAATGCAGAAACACAGCATAAACCAGCCGAAAAAACCTTTGTAGCGCGTTTTAAACCGATTATGATTTCTACTTGGAGTCATGGTTTGGAAGCCAATAAAGCAGGGTGGGAAGTTTTGGCGAAAGGCGGAACCTCGTTAGATGCCGTAGAAGCCGGAGCGCGACAAACCGAGGCAGATGTCTCCAATCGCAGTGTAGGAATTGGCGGAATGCCCGATAAAGAAGGACACGTAACGCTTGACGCTTGCATCATGGATTGGGAATCGAACTGCGGTTCTGTTGGATATTTAGAAGGAATCGCACATCCGATTAGCGTGGCGCGTCACATTATGGAAAATACACCACATGTGATGTTGGTAGGTGCGGGAGCAAAGAAATATGCGATGCAACATAAGTTTGAACGCATCAAAACACCAATTCCGGAAGTGAAAATGGCTTGGAAAGAGTGGAAGAAGGAGCAAGAAGCCATCGCCAAGAAACCTGTTATCAATCACGAAAACCACGATACCATTGGTTTATTGGCCATGGATAGCAGCGGACGCATCAGCGGAGCATGTACTACTTCCGGTTGGGCGTATAAATTGCCGGGAAGATTGGGTGATTCTCCCATCATCGGTGCGGGATTGTTTGTAGATCAGGAAGTTGGTGGAGCCGTTGCAACCGGATTGGGTGAATCCATCATCAAAATTGCCGGAAGTCATACGGTTGTTGAACTGATGCGCAACGGTTTCACACCCGAAGAAGCATGCAAAGAAGCGGTTAATCGCTTGATTCGCAAGCACAAAGATATGACCGGTCTTCAATGTGGTTTTATTGCCATCAATACGGAAGGAAAAGTAGGCGGATACTCGGTTTTTAACGGTTTCAACTATGCACTGCGCACCGAACAGGAAGAGCAATTGGTTGACGCACCATTTGATCGCAGCTGGTAATGATTCATCGTTTTTCAATCATTGGTTTAGCGTTGTTTGTACACTTCTTTTCGGTGTGTCAGCAAACCCTTGATTGGAAGTTTCAACACCCTGTTTCTAAAAAATGGATTGCCTTCGGAACCCATGGATCTGTGCAGGAATCATTGATTAAATCAGGTGAATTGCCCGATCCGTTTGTAGAAGCCAATGAACTGAAATTCGGCTGGATAGAAAACCACGATTGGGAATTTCAATCTGAATTTAAGCTTTCTAGTGTCGATTTGGCTCACGAATACATCGATTTGGAATTACCGAATGTGGATACCTACGCAAAAGTCTACCTCAATGGACATTTGTTGGGTACAACCGAAAATTGCTACCTCATTTATCGTTTCGAGATCCGAAAATGGGCAAAAACGGGTGTGAATAAACTAAAATTGGTTTTTCAGTCACCGGTTAATTATCAGGCTCCAAAAATTAAGAATACCGGTATCACATTGCCCGCTCCGAATGATTTAGGGAAAATAGCCGTGGCACCATATTGCAGAAAACCGCAGTATCAATTCGGTTGGGATTGGTCGTTGCGTATGACAACTATCGGCATGTGGAAACCGGCTTCCGTTATTGCTTATTCGACGAATAGAACTATTGGAAAAGGAGTGTATACCGCAACCTTGGCAGAAGACTTTGCCTTGATGGAACTGCAATGGATGCTGCGAAATGCAACCAACGACACACTGGTTTGGGAAAGCCAACTTTTCGGATCGAGTGATGTGATTGCAGAAAATGGTGTTTTAAAGCGATTGGATCGTTTGGAAAACCCCAATCTTTGGTGGCCGCGTGGTCAGGGAGAACAATACCTTTATACCGACGAATGGACCTTGAAAACCAAAAACGGAACCGTAATTGATTCGTTGACGCAACGTTTCGGAGTCAGACGAACCGAATTGGTAAATGTAGCCGATCAATGGGGAACTTCTTATATCATTCGTGTTAACGGAAGAGATGTATTTTGCAAAGGAGCCAATTATATTCCGCAGGATATTTTCCCGGCGCGAATCACTGATGCTTCGTTGCGAGAAATGGTTCGAATCATGAATGCCAGTAATTTCAACATGGTGCGCATTTGGGGTGGTGGTTATTATCAACCCGAAGCATTTTACGATGCTTGCGACGAATTGGGGATTATGGTGTGGCAGGATTTTATGTTCGCTTGCGCCATGTATCCGGGAACCGATGAATTTGCAGCAAACGTGAAACGAGAATTGGATCAGCAAATCCCGCGCTTGGCGACACATCCTTCAGTGGTGTTGTTCAATGGAAACAATGAAGTTGATGTAGCTTGGAAAAATTGGGGATTTAAGCAAACGTATAAAATCACTCCACAGCAGGGTGCAATAATAGAGCAGTATTACGACCGCATTTTCAAAGGACTCATCCCCGAAGCTGTAAAACATTGGACCAATGTGCCTTATGTTCATACTTCTCCGCTGAGCAATTGGGGCAAAGATGAATACTTCAATCACGGTTCCATGCACTATTGGGGTGTTTGGCATGGTAAAGATCCGATCGAAGATTTCGGACGAAAAACCGGTCGTTTCAATTCTGAATACGGTTTTCAATCCTTTCCGGAATACGCAACATTGCTTACTTTCAGCGATACATCTCAATGGCAATTACTCAGTGATGTGATGAAGCACCATCAAAAAAGCTACGTCGGTAACGGAATGATTGAAAAACACGCTGACATTTTGTACGGTAAAACCAGTGATTTCAAGCGTTTTGTTTATTATTCCCAACTCACACAATCTACAGCTGTGAGCATGGCGGTGAGCGGACATCGTACCAATATGCCGCGTTGTAGTGGTACGGTTTACTGGCAGTTGAACGATTGCTGGCCGGCACCAACGTGGTCGAGTATCGATTACTATGGAAATTGGAAAGCACTACAATACACAGTGCGCGAAGATTATGCAGATGTGGCCGTTTTGGCGAAAGTGGATACCATCGGCAAAGAAAAATTCTTTTTGGTTTCTGATCAACCGCATGCTTTTGCGTGTAAAATAAGCGCCGTAGTGTATGATTTGGATGGTGATCAATTGGATCAATTTCAATGTAATCAGGCTGTTATTGGCATGAAGGTGAATCAATTGTTTGAATTGGAACTTGCTCCGTACAAAACCAAAAATTACCTCATTCGGTTTTCATGGAATGATGCGACAGGCAAGAAAAATGAACGACAATTCACCCATTTACCTGAAAAAAGAAACGCAACTGCATCTGATAAAGTCACGTACAAACTTATTGAAGTCAATCCACTGACCAAAACAGCGGTTATTGAGGTAACAAACACCGATTTTTTAGGCAAATGCTGGATTACAAGTCGCAAGAATGGCGTACGGTTCGAGTCCAATTTCATGGATTTACTTCCGGGAACACACCGATTTTCCATTACATTTGAGACGCTTCCGAGTAAAAGTGATTTTGAGTTGATTTGGCTTTAGGTAGTTCATCAGTTTTACAGTTTTTTAGTTCATAAGTTTTTTAAGTTTCAAATGAATGAAGCACCACCTTGTAAACACACGAACTATTAACCCCAAAAACTTATAAAACTGCCAAACTCAAAAAAAACTCGCCAACTCAATTCGTTAAAAAAAAATAACTGCTTTGTAATTACTACCGTGGTAATTATCTTTGCACCATGGAAATAGGCGAAATCATACAATCTAAATTCAAATCACCCCAGCAAAAAGCCATTGTGAATGTGCGTTACACCTCAAATTTTATGGGGCAATACCAAAATTCATTCATGGGGCAGTTTGACCTTACAATGGCGCAATTCAACATTCTACGCATTTTACGCGGAGCAAAAAAACCCTTGAGTGTTACGTCGGTGAAAGAACGTATGATTGAACGATCACCCAATACCACTCGTCTGATGGATAAACTCATCGAGAAAAACCTACTGGAGCGTGTTCGCTGCGATTCGGATAGGAGAGTGGTCTATGTTTCGATTACGGAAACGGGGTTGGAGATCCTTTCACGTATTGATGTCGATCTAGAGGAATCGGCTGTATTTACTAACAATCTAAGTGACGCCGAAGCCGAAGAGTTGAGCCGTTTGCTGGATAAACTGAGAGGAACATGTCCGACGAAACCACAAACAGCAGAGTAAAAGCTTCTATCAACCAAGGCTACCTGGTTACCAGCGAAGCGAGTGGTCATCAGACGCTGTGCGACGAACCTTTGGCAGATGGCGGTACGAATCTAGCTATGACGCCAACCGAATTATTTTTGAGTTCATTGGCAAGCTGCAAATTAGCCACCATGCGAATGGTTGCTCAACGAAAACAATGGGATACAACCGGATTAAGCATCAATTTGGAATTGGTAAATGAACTCGAAATAAACACCATTTATCAAACTATTTCGTTTCCGGAACATCTAACAAACGAACAACGCGAAAAGCTTACAACAATTTCACACAAGTGCCCCGTTTCTAAACTAGTAACGGGAACAGTACACATTTTAGACAAAGTCACATGACAAAAAAACAAGTGTTATGGATGATTATCCTAGCAGCTGTCGTATTTACAAACATTCTTGAATCAATGATCCTAATGCCACTTTCGCCTACCATAAAGGCCGAATTGAGCATGGACGAAAAACAATGGGGATTGGCAATTTCTGTTTATCTCTTCAGTGCGTTTGTTGCCGGAGTAGGGAGTATTTTCATTATTGATCGCTTCGACAGAAAGCGGTTTTTGATCACACAATATGCGCTTTTCATTGTAGGAACCTTGCTATGCGGATTGGCAACTTCCTACGAATTTTTATTGTTTGCCCGCATTATGGCCGGATTTTTCGGTGGTGTGATCGGAGCAATTGTGATGTCCATTGTAGGCGACCTCATACAACCCGAACACCGCGGAAAAGCTACCGGAATTGTGATGGCAGGTTTTTCATCGGCAGCAGGATTGGGAATTCCGCTGGGGCTCTGGCTCGGACATTCGTGGAACTGGCACATGCCGTTTTTCTTTCTAGTAGGATTATCGTTAATCGCTTGGGTATTGTTGATTCTGTACCTTCCGAATGTGAACAAACACTTGGATGGTTCTGGGCATAAATCGTACATGATTTTAAAAACAGTTTGGAAAAACAGCAATCAAATCAAGGGATTATTGTTTACAAGTACCATTTTATTCGGTCAGTTTGCCATCATTCCATACTTGGCGGATTATATGGTGCACAACGTTGGATTAAAAGAAAATCAATTGGTATGGATGTACTTTTTCGGCGGAATTTTAACCTTCATCACCAATCCGTATATCGGTTATCTTGCTGATAAATTCGGTCAATTACGGGTGTTTTTGATCATTATGAGTATTTCCCTCGTTCCATTAGCCATAATTACCAATATGGGCGTGAACCCTTTACCGGTTATTCTGATAGTAACGACTGCGTTTTTCATTTTTGCCGGTGGTCGGAATATTCCCGGAACGGCTATCGTAATGGGAACCGCAGCTCCGCATGAACGTGGCGGTTATATGAGTATTCGTTCGGCATTTCAGCAATTTGCAAGCGGATTTGCCGTAATTTTGGGATCGTGGCTAACAACACAGCAAGAAGATGGAAGTTACCTTCATTTTGAATACGTTGGCTACTTGGCGATCGGCACTAGTATTTTATCTTATTTTCTATTAAAAACCATCAAACAACAATTCTAATATGCGCTTGACCGTTTTCCTTTTTTTCTGCCTCACTGCGCTTTTGTCGTTAGCGCAACCGCCTGTTGGACAAACTCCGCCAAAAGGAGCAGCTCCGGCTATCGGGTCATTAGATGGACAAGTATTCGACTCTATTTCGCGTAAACCAATAGAATATGTTGAGTTGCGGCTTTGCAAGCAAACCGATTCGACTGTTGTAACGGGAATTTATACGGATGAAAACGGAAAATTCGTTTTGGAGCAGGTTCCGCTTGGATCTTATTTTATCCGTGTAAATCAATCGGGATACAAAGAAAAGATCATTCGCAACATTCAGCTTACTCAAGCAAAGCCTTTGCGCAAATTGGGAAGCATTTCCCTTGTTTCGGACGCAGCAAATATCCAAGAAATTGAAATTACTGCCGAAACACCTGTATTGCAGTCAGGCATTGACAAAAAAGTCTATAATGTGGGCGAAGATTTATCCGTTCAAGGTGGTTCTGCCAACGATGTGCTCAATAATATTCCATCGATTGAAGTAGATCAGGATGGAAATATCAGTCTTCGCGGTGAAGGAAATGTAACAATTTTGATTGATGGTAGACCGAGTTCACTTTCGGGTGGGAACGGAAAAAACCTCTTGTCGGGCATTCCTGCAGCCAGTATTGAACGCATTGAAATAGTAACCAATCCTTCGGCAAAATACGATCCCGACGGCACTGCCGGAATCATCAACGTGGTATTGAAAAAGAACATTCGCCTCGGTTTGAATGGAAATGTGACGCTTTCAGCTGCAACAGGTAATGCTTATACGGGATCTACTTCCATGAACATGCGCAATACCAAATTCAATGTTTTCGGGAATTACGCCTACGATTACAAAGAAGGCTACCGCAACAACTTCAGTGATTTGGATCAAACTTATGGAGATTCCACCGTTTTCTTTGATCAGCGCCGTTATGGAACCGATTTCAGTGAAACTCACACAGCAAAAGTGGGGATGGATCTTTACCTGAAAGACCGAAACACCCTTTCATGGACTCTTTCAGGAAACCTTGGTGCGCGCGACCGCTTTGGTGATCAGGAAAATTACCGATACAACGAAAACAACGATACGGTAGGAGTTTGGAATCGTACTTCGTTTGATCCGGGCTACAACCGCAATCTTGATTTGGGACTCAATTACAGTTGGGAATTCAAAGAAGACAAAGGAACCGTTGATTGGGCGGCGTATCAATCAATCGGAAATACCACCAATGCCGGGTATTACGAACAAACCTACGATGATGCTTCTTACGGACGAAACTTGGATCAACGCTTGTTTAGTCTCGAAAAAAACAACATCACCACTCTGCAGATGGACATGGTGCGCATCATAAAAAGCAAATGGCGCACCGAAAGCGGTTTGAAGCTCATTCACCGAAACATGGGAGTTGATACGCATTCCGATTCACGTGATACGGCCGGAGTTTTTCAAGCGGATACGCTAGCGTTTTTTAATTATGAATATACCGAACGCATTTATTCGGCTTACGGAATTGTAGGAAGAGCTATCAACAAGTGGAAATTTCAATTGGGCGTTCGTTTAGAGCAAAGTTATCAGGAACCGAATTTGGTTTCTAAAAACGAATCGTATTCCAACAACTATTTCAATGTGTTTCCTTCAGGACACATTCGCTACGAGATTAAAAAAGGAGCCGAATTATCACTTGGATACAGTAAACGCATCAACAGACCATCATCGGACAACCTGAATCCGTTTACCAGTTATGCCGATCCGTACAACCTGCGTCGCGGAAATCCGGCGTTGCGCCCTGAATACATTCACTCAGTTGATTTCAGTTTCGATTACACGCAAAAGAAATGGTCGGTAACCGCTTCGGCTTACCAGCGCTATTCGTTAGAAGTCATTCAACGTGTAAAAGTGTTTTATGCCGATGGAACTTCTGCCGGAACATTTGCCAACATCAACAGCAGCACTAGTTCTGGCGGAGAATTGGTCTTTCAGTTTCGTCCTTTGCCAATTTGGCGAAATACGGTATCGGCCAACGGAAATTATGTCATTTACAAAGATGACAATCCGTCAGCTAACTGGAATCGTCAGGGATTCATTTGGGGCTTGAAGTATTCTTCTTCCATCGAATTGTGGAAGCGGTCCCTCATATTGCAGGTCAACGGTCGTTACAACGCACCTTCAATCACAGCACAAGGCCGTATGCAGCCACGCGGTTCTGTTGAGTTCTCTGCTGAAAAATCATTTAAGGAAGGAAAATGGGCTATAGGCACGCGTGTTTCCGACATTTTTAACACGCAAGGGTTTAACTTCGAGGTAGAACAACCTACCATTGTACAGCGCTCCGAATTCAAATGGTTAACACGTCGTGTCTTCATCACATTGCGTTACAAATTCGGTCGAAGCGATTTCACGGATCGTAAAAGACCGGGCGACCAACCAAGTGGAGGTGGAGGCTTCGATTTTTAAATCTTCATTCTGTTTCTCATTCTCATTCTGATTCTTAAAACTCAGAATGAAAATCGGAAATAAAATGATTCGTCTCGTTAATTCGACAAAGTGCCTACAGCGTGCTCGGCAGGCTGTTTTGGAACAAGGTGTTGTCCCAAACGAATGAGCGCTTTATCAAACGGACTCTTGTCGTTTTTTTTGATCGGGTTGTTTTTACGTGTTTTCATGACGGATATTTTTATGGAAAATAGTCAAGAACTGTGCCTTTTTTAGTAACGTTGATTTGCAGGTTGGTTTCACTGATTTGGAGGTAATAAAAAGGATTTAAAAGTATTTAACGTGAATTCGGGATAAGAATTCCAGTCAGAATTCATAAAAGTGTTTGTATGCAAGGCGAATTACTGAGAGATAGCGGGCTATCTCAAAGAAATTCAACGAAGTAGACGAATGCTTTTAGGGATAGCGTTTTAATATTGTCACTTGAAAACACTAATCTTCTTCCTGAAAACCGCATCAACATATCCCGATATGCTGTTAAGGTTTTCAGTCGAATCTCAGCATTTTCAAGCGATCTGACGAAATTCTTATCCCGAATTCACGTTATTTCATCATTCATGTTGACTATTCCTTAAAAGAACACTAATTTTGTACCCCTTAATTAGCATCATTATATGATAGACTCTGAATTGTTCGAGGCAAAAAAATTATACCCGTTTCAGGAAAAAACAGTTGCCATAATCATGGACGAACTGGAGAAAAATGGTGCAGACTTTAACTTGCTGTTTCAACTGCCTACGGGTGGTGGAAAAACCGTTATCTTCTCGGAAGTAGCGCAGCAGTACATTCAAAAACACCAGAAAAAGGTGTTGATTCTCACCCACCGGATCGAGTTATCGGTTCAAACATCGCGTCAGCTTTCAGCCATTGGCATTGCCAATAAGGTGATTAGCAGTGAAGTAAAAAACCTGGTAGACGAAGATCATTACCCATGTTACATCGCCATGGTGGAAACGCTTAACAACCGTTTGCAGGAAGATGAAAATTTTGTTGACGGCGTAGGATTGGTGATTGTAGATGAAGCCCACTACAATAGTTTCCGAAAAATTTTCCAATACTATGCTGGAGCCAACATCTTAGGAGTAACAGCTACACCGCTTAGTTCCAACAAAACATTACCGCTCAACGATCATTACAACAAGCTCATTGTTGGTGAAAGTATTTCTTCACTTATCAACGGCGGTTATTTGGCCGATGCCGAAACATTTACCTATGATGTAAACCTTCACGGACTTAAAATCGGTTCCAACGGAGATTTCACCGTAAGCAGTAGTGAATTGGTTTACGGGAACTACTTTATGCAGGAAAAACTCTTGTTTGCGTATGAAGAAGTGGCAGTTGGTGATAAAACCCTGATTTTTAATTCCGGTATCGAAACCTCATTGCGAGTAGAAGAAACCTTTAAAAAACGTGGTTTTAAAATTCGTCACCTCGATTCTACCTTTAGCGATAAAGACCGTAAAGACGTCCTACATTGGTTCAAACACACCAAAGATGCCATTTTGACTTCGGTCGGAATTTTGACAACCGGTTTTGATGAACCAACGGTAGAAACGATTATTCTGAATCGCGCGACGCGCTCGTTGACCTTGTATCATCAGATGATTGGTCGTGGATCGCGCCGTTTACCTAAGAAAGACAAGTTTAAGTTAATCGACCTTGGTAACAACGTTCGTCGTTTCGGAATTTGGCAAGACTATATCAACTGGCACGATGCATTCCGTTTTCCGGATCGTTTCCTTGAATCGCGCTTATCTGAAGACGACGATTTGGAATTTGAAGTAGAATTTGAATTCCCGAAACACATGGAAGAGTTGGTAGACACCAATTTCCTCGAATCATTCAGCATGCGCGATGTTTATTATGAATGCCTCGACAATGGCGATAAGGGCAAACAGGCAGTTGATATGTCGTTGAAGAACCATTGTGAGGGTATTGCTCGTATGACCAATGATTTTGAACGTGCGTTGAAAGTACAGGAAGCCTTGCAAGAGCACATTGAGCATCGATTAAAGATGTACACCAAGTGCATAGCCAAAAGCACACCGAATTATTTCAAATACCTGATGGAAACCTACAACCGTCAATTGCGCCAGGAATTGCGCATGGCTTTGGATGATATCGAAGAAAACGATAATTGATTGATTTTAAAATTGTAATTATTGTGGGGCTGCGATTTATCGCGGCCCTTTTGTTTGTGTGTGGGCGTGGGACGCATCCCGCGCCCACACAATATAATTTATCATTTCAATAATTCAACAGCAATTCCACCGTATCGAACGGTTGTGTGACAATTGATTTTGGTCCGTTAATTGGTGTGTTCAATACCCAATAATAATAGCTGTAGGTGGTGTTTCCATCATTAATACAATAAATAGTGGTATCCACGGCACCATACAAAAACTGTTCGCCACCATAACAGCATTCCTCACAGCCGTTTTTTCCGTTTTGACGGATATACTTCAATTCATCTGCCGCATCGGGCATTAGGTTCACAAAACGCAGCTTTACCCATGATTTGGCCGTTGTGGATACATTACGAAAGTTTGTTTCGGTAGTGCTCAAACTTTCGGCAGTAAAATTGCTGGTTGCTCCAAAGTATTGATTCTTGGAAACGATAATCGCGTATTGTTCTATTTTATCCCTGTCAAACGTAAAGGAATATTTTCCGTCGCTGCCTGTTGTAACAGTTCCGATGAGCTGACTTGGGGTAGAAGAACCTACCGGAGTACCGTATAATTGCACCGTTGCCCCCGAAAGTGGTTGTGAATAACTTCCATCTGTAACAATTCCTTCAACTGTGTAAGAGATCTTTTTTTTCTTGCATGCCCCAAGGCTCACAGAAAGCAGTAAAATCAGCGCAAAGACAGTGTATTTCATGGTACTATTAATTTCGATTTAAAGATACAATAAATCTAATTCACGATAATTACAGGGAAATAAGTAATAGAATCATTACGATCAACAGCTAATTGTTATTAAAAAAAACAATCATTTTTTAACAATTATTGTGGTAGGTTTAAAATTGATGCTATATTCGTCGCTGTAACTCAAAACTTAAAATTATGTCAGAAACTTTAGACACAAACGGAGGAGCTCCTCAAGGTAAAGGACAAGCACTAACAGGATTTATCCTTGCATTGGTGGCTTTAGTATTAGCACCGATAATCGCTGGTATCGCAGCAACAATGATTGTTACTGGCGGTAGCGGCTGGTTAATGTATGTATGGGATGTTCTTGCAGTAGTAAGTATTATCCTTTCAGGAATGGGTATGTCTAAACTTGGTAAAACAGGTGGTAAAAAAGGTCTTGGTATTGCAGGTCTTATCATCGGTATCGTTGCCTTAGTTTGGTGTATCATGTTAACTCTTGGTTTGAGTGTTGCTGATGCTGGTATGGATGCAGCAGGTGGTGATTTGCAAGAATTGCGTAATGAATTAGATAACATGTAATTCAATGTTATAAGTAATCAAAAGGCTGCCTTTGGTGGCCTTTTTTGTTTTATACAAGAGCCGTTTTAAAATTGTTCCTTTCATTATCGTTTCTCTTTTTTATATTTGAAACAACCAAAAACAATAATCATGTCAGACGTATTAGATCAAACCTACGAGCAAGGGCCGGCAAAACGCCCGATGTTTCTAAAAGTGTTATGCATTTTAACCTTTGTAAGCTGCGGACTATCATTTATATCCTCTATTTATGGATTACTCACCGTGAAACAAAGCGAAGAGGCTATGAAAATGGTGATGAATATCCAGCAAAATAATGATATGCCTGAGATAGTGAGTAGTATGCAGGAAGGGCTTTCCAAAATCATGGAATGGACAACCACATCTTATTACCTAGCATTAGGAAATGTTGTTATTTGCTTGGCAGGTGCATTATTGATGTGGCGTCTTAAAAAACCGGGATACTTCATTTACATCTTTGGTCAGATTTTGCCGTTTATTTCGTTGGTTGGAATGTATTCTGCCGTTCAAGACATTCCAATTCTTGGCTTTTCGATGATTATCGGTGGTATTTTTTCTGCTATTTTCGCCATTGCGTTCATCATTATGTACGGATTGAACGTTAAACACATGCGTTAATTCGTTCTATGCAAGAAGATGACTTTTTGGATCAGCTAGGGACCGAGAAATACTATGATCGTCCTTTGTTTTTGAGCTGCCTCTGTATTTTAACATGGGTGGGTTCGTGGTTCATTTTGCTCTATTATGCTATTCGAGTTGGTAAGTTAAATTCAGGAGAGGGAGAACTTTTTGTGCCCGACAACTTGAAAATGGAGTATATGCTCATGAAAGTCAGCATCGTAACACCGGTGATTAGTGGTTTCGGAGCATATTTGATGTGGCACCAACGTCGTGGAGGTTTATTCGTTTATGGTTTTGCACAGTTACTGCTGAGTGTTTTCGGATTGTTTGTTTATCTAGTGAATAAACCATTAGATGTTCCGACAACTTATTATTTCACCGCCTTCTACGTGGCGCAATTAGGGTTTATCGTCTTGTATGCCCTGAATTGGAAAGTATTGAATAACACACGATGATGGATGAATTAGATATTATAGATGAATTAGAAGTAAATGTTGCTCCGAAACGATCAAATTTTTTGATGGTTTTGTGCATCCTTACTTGGGTGGGTAGCGGACTTGCGATCCTAGTATATGGCTATTTGTACCTGATAATGGGGCAGATGTTTAGAGCTTTGCAAGCATTTGGCGGAGACAGACCTAAAGAACTGAATTGGGTGATGTGGAACTACCTGATTAGTGCGATTGCTCCGGTTTTTTGCATCGTTGGTGCGGTACTTATGTGGAAGCTGAAACGGTTAGGGTTTTATATATACCTGCTAGGACAGTTACCACCGATTTTATTCAGTTTTTATACTTGGCTGGTAATAGCGGGTAAATACAATTCAGAATCGCTCTTTTTTGCAGTTCTTCTGAACATTATTCCGATAGGATTTATTGTGATGTATGCGATTAACATTCGTCAAATGAAGAAGTAAACTTCGCGCTGAAGGCAAACAATTTTGATATATTTGAATTTCTAAACAAAACTTAATTACACATTATTATGGGATCTTTAGCTGTTGCACCGTTATTATTAATATTTGTTATCCTTGCCGGGTTTATCGTTCTTTATGTCTTTTATCTGAAAAACCTACAGGATTTACTCAAAGAAGTGAGTGACCATAACCGTCAGGTTCCGGCTGTAAATGTTTGGCTAATGTTTATCCCATTATTTAATATTGTTTACCCGTTTATCTTGTATCCTAAAATCAGCGAATCTATTCGGTTGGAATTCGAGGAAAGAAATGAGTATCAAGAGGGTGATTATGGAAAAGGATTAGGTATTACACTTGGGGCGATTGGGGCAGTTGGGATACTACCGATTCCTCAAATGATTAAATCGCTTATCGGATTAGGTAATTTGGTGATATTAATAGTTTTCTGGGTGAAAATGGCTGAGTTCAAAAACAAATTACGCTCTATGCCGAAAGGTGATGGTGTTCGTTTATCAGGTCGTGCAGATTTGCTGGATTAGAACAATCACTCATGCGAAATAATATAAATCGGGTGGTTGCTCGATTTTTTTTATCTTCACCGCTCAAAATAGTATAAAATGGATGATTTATTAGATAATCGTTCTTCCAATCAGGGAGGTGGTTTCCAAAGTAGCAATGTTCCAAATGCAGCAGCAGTGTTGGTCTTGGGAATTATTTCAATCGCAACTTGTTGGTTGTATGGTATTCCGGGTTTGATTTGTGGGATCATTGCATTGGTATTGCATAAGAAAGATAAAATGATTTACGCTACCGACCCGCAGCGTTACGATAATTCATTCAAAACATCAAAAGCAGGATTCGTTTGTGCCGTAATTGGTACATCATTGTCTGCATTTTGGATATTGTATGTAATCATTATGCTTGTGTTTGTCGGAACAATGGCTTCCGGATTCAATCGCTTCTAAACACAATCCATTGATCGTTCTTTTCGAATGATTCCTTGTTCCTGGAAAGAAACATTTGGCGTTGAGTGCCCTGCTTGTGGTACTCAGCGCTCTTTTTTGGCCTTAATTCAAGGCGACCTCATTGAAAGTTTAATACTGTTTCCCGCACTTTTGCCGTTCATGGCGCTTATCGTAATCGCAATTATTCACCTCATTCGTCCTTTTCCTGCTGCGTCCAAATGGATCATCAGAATGGTGATTCTTACAGGAGTGTTGATGGTGGGAAATTGGATTTTTAAAATGGCTACTTAAGGCTATTCACCACAAAGCTTTTTTTTTGATAAATTTGACTTGTTAAGGTCACAAAGAAGTTCTACCTAAGTCCCTTTGTGATCTTTTAACATGCCATACTTGTCCTTTTTCTTTGTGCCTTTGTGGTGAATCAATCCTTTGCCAATCGACACAAAAAGTTATCTTTGTTCCTATTAAAAAAGGAATATGTCAGACGATAAAAAGATCATTTTTTCAATGGTGGGCGTTTCGAAAGTAACCCCGCAAGGAAAACAAATCATTAAAAATATTTACCTATCGTTTTTCTACGGAGCAAAAATCGGAATCATCGGTTTGAACGGCTCGGGGAAATCGACTGTCATGAAAATCATTGCAGGTTTAGATAATGCTTATCAAGGAGATGTAGTGTTTTCTGATGGCTATACCGTTGGATACCTGCCGCAGGAACCGGATTTGGATTTGAAAAAGACGGTGAAAGAGGTCGTGATGGAAGGCGCTCAGGAAACGGTTGATGTCTTGAAAGAATACGAAGAGATCAACAATTCGTTTATGGACGAAGAAATCCTGAACGATCCGGATAAAATGGATAAACTCATTGCACGTCAGGGAGTTGTTCAGGATCGTATCGATGCGTTGGATGCTTGGGAGCTGGATCAAAAACTGGATCGTGCGATGGATGCCTTGCGCTGTCCGCCAGATGATCAACTGATCGAAACACTTTCAGGTGGTGAGAAACGCCGTGTGGCACTGTGTCGCTTGTTGTTGCAAAATCCGGATATCTTGTTGCTCGATGAGCCTACGAATCACCTTGACGCCGAGTCAATTGACTGGTTAGAACAACACTTACAACAATACCAAGGAACGGTGATTGCCGTAACCCACGACCGTTATTTCTTGGATAATGTAGCTGGTTGGATTCTGGAATTGGACAGAGGAGAAGGTATTCCGTGGAAAGGAAATTACACTTCGTGGCTCGAGCAAAAAGGAAATCGTTTAAAAGACGAAGAAAAAACGGAATCAAAACGTCAGAAAATGCTGGCGCGCGAGCTCGAATGGGTGCGCATGAATCCGAAGGGTCGACACGCTAAAAACAAAGCGCGTTTGACCAATTACGATAAAATGATGTCGGAAGAACTCAAAGACAAGGAGGTGAAATTGGAAATTCCAATTCCCAATGGTCCGCGTTTGGGGAATAACGTCATCGATGCCAATCATGTCATGAAAGCCTTTGGTGACAAGTTGTTATACGATGATTTGAATTTCAGTCTTCCACCGGCAGGAATTGTGGGGATCATCGGTCCGAATGGTGCGGGTAAAACCACCATTTTTAAAATGATTATGGATGAACTGCAACCGGATGGTGGTTCGTTTGCAGTTGGAGAAACAGTGAAAATCGGTTACGTAGATCAAACACACAAGGATATTTCACCTGAGAAATCGGTGTTTGAGGTAATTGGTGGCGGAAACGATTTTATCGAAATTGGAAATCAAAAATTCAACACCCGCGCTTATTTATCGAAATTCAACTTCGCAGGTTCGGATCAAAGTAAGAAAGTTGGCGTGTTATCCGGTGGTGAACGCAATCGTTTGCACCTAGCCATGACCTTGATGACCGAAGCCAATGTGTTGTTGCTCGATGAGCCGACCAATGATATTGATATTAATACCTTACGTGCGCTTGAAGAAGGAATCGAAAGTTTTGCTGGTTGCGCCGTGGTGATTAGTCACGACCGTTGGTTCCTGGATCGTATTTGTACGCATATCTTGGCGTTTGAAGGCGATTCGGAAGTGGTTTGGTTTGAAGGAAGTTATTCCGAATACGAAGAAAACAAACGCAAACGATTGGGCGATGCCGGTCCGCAACGTATCAAGTACCGTAAATTGGTGAAATAAGATGTATCCTGGGGTTTCGGAACGAATTAAATCCATGGTCATGGATCAGGTCACAGTTGTTTTTTTACTGTTGATCACATCATCGATTGTAGAAGCTAATCCAACTATGCCTCGTTATGTAAACATTGGATTATTTGTTTTAATATTTGTTTATGAACCTTTCATGACAAGCTTTTTGGGTGGTACCATCGGGCATTTTATGGTTGGCATTCGCGTGAAAAGACAATCGAACGATTCGCGAAATATCCCATTACCAATGGCTGTCATTCGGGTGATAGTGAAGTATATTTTTGGTGTTTTTTCTTTTATTTCAATGTCAATGGGAAATAAAGATTTAGCCATCCACGATTATGTTTCGGGTTCGGTAGTCGTTTACAAAAAAGAAAAAGAATGAGTAATGATCCGCTGCACGGAATAACCCTTGAACGTATTGTTACCGAATTGTATGAATTGTACGGCTGGGAACACTTGGGTTATCTGATTCCGGTGAATTGTTTCAACCACGAGCCGAGTGTAAAATCGAGCTTAAAATTTCTGCGCAAAACCCCGTGGGCACGTAAGAAAGTCGAAGATTTGTACGTAGATAGAATTGTTAATAAGAAATAAATGAGTTGTTGAGTTTCTAAGTTTTTGAGTTGGATGAACCTTTCAAACTCAAAAAACTTACAAAACTGATAAACTCAAAAAACTAAAAACATGGAAGTAAGAAACTTAGAGCCCAACGCATTGTGGAACCACTTTGCCGATTTAAACGCCGTACCTCGACCTTCTAAAAAAGAAGAGCGTGTCATTCAATTCATGAAAGATTTTGGTCAGTCGCTTGGCTTGGAAACCATTGAAGATCACATCCATAACGTAATCATCAAAAAACCGGCTACCGCTGGAATGGAAGGCAGACAAACCATTGTCATGCAATCGCATTTGGATATGGTTCACCAGAAAAATGAAACTACCGTGTTCGATTTTGATACACAAGGTATTGAAATGTTGGTTGATGGTGATTGGGTGCGCGCAAAAGGAACAACGTTGGGAGCTGATAACGGAATTGGAGTTGCAGCGATTATGTCGGTGTTGGCTTCGAAAGAAATTGCGCATCCGGCCATTGAAGCACTTTTTACGATTGACGAAGAAACGGGAATGACCGGTGCTATGAAAATAGATCCGAAGAATATTTCCGGAACTATTTTGTTGAATCTCGACACGGAAGATGATGATGAATTGTCGATTGGTTGCGCTGGTGGAATCGATACGAATACTTCAATGAAATTGGTTTTAGAGCCTGTAAATCAGGATTCTATTATTTATGAAATAAAATTACGTGGTTTATTGGGGGGACACTCCGGAATGGACATTCACCTTGGAAGAGCGAACGCCAACAAATGCATGAATCGCTTGTTGTATCACTTGGTTTCATTGATCGATGTGCAATTGATCGGGTTGGAAGGTGGTAGTTTACGCAACGCCATTCCGCGTGAATCGACTGTGATTATTGCGGTTCAGAAAGATGATAAAGCTGCTTTTATTGCGGCGTACGAAGCATTTACACAAACGATTAAAACGGAATACGTTTCGATTGAAACCGAGATGACTTGGACGATTACTGAAACATCAACCGACTCGCAAGCTATTATTCATGCTGATTTCGAGCGTATGTTGAATGCCATCTATGCCGTTCCGAACGGTGTTTTTAGAATGAGTCCGGATATAGCAGGTTTGGTGGAAGCTTCCACCAGTTTGGCAAAGATCAGTTTGGCAGACGGAAAGTTGACCACTCAATCATTGCAACGGAGCTCAGTTGAGTCGACCAAAGCCGATGTGGCCAATGCGGTTCGTACGGCATTTGAAAGTGTCGGAAGCGCAGTGGTGCAAAACGGAGAATATCCCGGCTGGCAACCGAATCCAAATTCGGCAATCTTGACAGTTATGGCCGATTTGTACCGTACAAAATTCAACGATGAACCGCAAATCAAAGCATGTCATGCCGGTTTGGAATGCGGAATTTTGGGCGATCATTTTCCGGGAATGGACATGATTTCGTTTGGTCCGAATATCCGCGGAGCGCATTCTCCAGACGAATGTGTACAGGTTTCTTCGGTACAGAAATTCTGGTCGTATTTATTGGATGTATTGCAGGCTATTCCAGCCAAAACCAATTGATTTGCAGCCCGATCCGCAACATGAACTGATGGTTCTTGCCCGAACAAAAATGCCTTTCGGTAAATACGAAGGGTATTATCTAGCGCATTTACCGGAGCATTACCTGGTTTGGTACCATCAGAAAGGATTTCCAAAAGGAAAGTTAGGTCAGCAACTCGGCCTGATGTACGAAATCAAACTCAACGGATTGGAAAAGCTGATTTTACGGCTAGTTCCGAAGGGGTAATTCTACATGGATATTAGGGGATCTTCTGAAGAAATGTGTATATGTGAACGTATTTTTTAATTTTGTAACCAACAGTCAATGAGGCAGATGTTTCGTTGGAACCATTATTAGTTAAATGCTGCCCAGGTACACAAAACATCGGTCGGAATTTCATGAACAAACGAGGTACAAACTTGTCTGGAATTTGTGTGTGCTGTTTATTGTGCTCCTTTCCGCAATCACGCTAGTCAATTTAAGCAACCCTAATTACAATGCCATTCCTGATTTCTTTGCTCTTGGAGTAGCGGTTGTAAGTTTCATCGTTTTAGTGAAAACCAAAAACTATCGGTTGGTTGGTTATTTTGGTTCGCTAAGTGTTTTTATAATTATTTCAACAGTGTTTTTTACGTTAAAAGCATTGCATTACACCACTCCTGGTTGGATGATCGTCAATATTATTTTCACCTATTTCGTATTGGATAAATTGTGGGGAGCAATCATGCTGATAGCGCACTTCATTGTCTTTTTCATTTACTTGTTTTATTTCCATAATGACAATGTACAGGCAATTTTACCTTACAATACAGCAGATATTTTGGTGTTTGTTATGGAATACGGAATCATCGCACTGGCAATCGGGAATCTGTTGCACATGTACATGCGCACCACCAATTACTCAGAAGAAACACTCACTTCTAATAATCAGCTTCTGCTCGAGCAAAACAGCCTCATCAAAAAGCAAAACGAGGAGATGGAAATCATGCTGAAAGAAATTCACCACCGTGTGAAAAACAACTTGCAGATTATCACTAGTTTATTGCGTTTGCAGGCCGAGAACAACAATCCGGAGCATCGTGCAATTTTTGATGAAGCCATCGACCGGGTGAATGCAATGGCGATTATTCACGAGAAAATTTACAAATCAGACGCATTATCGAATTTTGATTTGGAACATTACCTCGTTTCGTTGTCGAATGATTTATTGCGGAATTACGCCGTAAACAAAGAGATTCAGGTTGAACTGAAAGTCAATACGACCACCGTTTATTCCAAGAGCATTGTTCCGTTAGCCTTGTTGTTCAATGAGTTGATTTCCAATTCCATCAAACATGCATTCAACGATCAGCTTGCTCCGCGAATAGGTGTTTCCATCGAAAGTGAAGACGATCATCAATTGAAAATGGTGTATACCGATAACGGAAAATGGGTCGAAAATGAGACGGTTTCCTTCGGTCAGGAGCTCATTGAAGCAATGACGCAGCAAATGGAAGGAAGCTTCGAGCGAATAATTTCGGAAACAGGTACTCAATATAGGTTTGAACTCGTAAATTTGAAGTGATGAACTTCTACCAACTCAACGCATAATTCATGCAGGATTCCCTTCAACTGATTGCCGATAGTCTTCAACTGATTAAAGATAGCATAGAGCAAGCCGAAGCCCAACAATGGATGGATTCAATGGCTCCTATCCAGACTGAAATCCAGAATCAGATCAGAACCGAAGTTGAGTCAGATGAAAGCTACAAAACATTTCTGGCGGTTACAAGTCTCGTGGCGATCTTTGGTACGTTTATCTTCCTACAAATTCTCAACAAAGTTTATTGGGATAGAGGAGTGCATCCGCCGTTTATTTTGAATCGAGCGGTGAATCGATACGATGCGATTGTGCATTTGGCTGCAAATATTATTCAAAAGGATTCTGATAGTCATTATGATAAAAGAATGTTCTTAGCTAGTTTCATGAAGACCAATTACGGGGATATTGATCGGGAACTAAAGGAATCATTTCAATTGGCGATTTCCCGTCCAGCTTCAACCAAATCAGTGGCATATTGGCTCAATAAACACGTAAAGTCTGACGCAACAAAAAAGCAATTACTTGAGTTTTTATTTGCTCTGGCTGTGCTCGACGGTCAAATCGGTCAAAAAGAACATGCCGAATTGCGTGAGTTTTGCAAGCAAATGGGGCTTTCTGAAAATTTATTGGAGCAATTGGTTGAAAAACAACGTCGCGAAAGAGGTGAACGATTGTATGAAGAACAACAACGAGCCGGTAAGCGCACAAGTTATACTTCGGTTAGTTTGAAAGAAAAGCACATGATCACGCTTGAGCTGACCGGAAATTTTACAGAAGAAGAACTCAAGAAAGCCTACCGCCGATTGGCAAAAGCCTATCATCCTGACGTAGCAGTTGCTGATAATGAAGCGGAATTAGCCGCATTGCAACAACAATTTTTAGCCATTCAGGAAGCTTATGAATACTTAAACGATTTGGTGTGATGGCTGTGATTGTAGCTGGAGTTGTTCTTCTAGGATTGATCGTATGGTTGATGCGAAAGCCTCCAAAACCTGAAATCGCATCCCAAACTGAAGCAGAAATTCCCGTTCATTGGCGGTATTCCGACCGAAATGTGCTATTGGTTTACGTGTATCTTTCCGGATGGTTGGTTCGTAAATCACCTGGGGATTCAAGAGATAGAAATGAGTTCATTCAATCGTATTTTAATGAACGATTCAAAGGCGTAGTGTTCGATCCTGCCGAAGAAATGCAGCGCGCCTTGAATTATCCGGTGCATGTGCGCAATATCGCCGCTTGGGTCACAAAACGTATGCGAAAACCCAACGAACGCAAGCAATTGATGGATTACCTCATTGCCTTGGTGTGTGATAGTGAGCGTACTACACAAATGCAGTTGGTGGCCTTGATGCGTTTCGCGGATTTGATCGGAATTCAATTGACGTATGTCGAACAGCAAATTAACTGGTACCGCGAGCGTAATAATCCTGATTCGGAAACTGATCCGATGATGGATTTATTGGTCAATCGACCTTACAAACGCAGGAATGCGCTGAAATGCTTGCAGTTAAACGATCCGATTACAGTTACCGACTTAAAAACGGCTTATCGATCACTTGCCAAACAGTTTCATCCTGATGCGCTTCATGATGCGACCGAAACGGAGAAACAGCAGGCACAGCAACGTTTCCGTGAAATTCAGGAGGCGTATGAGTATTTGTTAAATGAGGAAGGGTGATGGAAAATTGGCTGTTTTTACCGATTGCAGTGATTTACGTGATTTTGATCATTAAAAAAGTTCGTTCTTCACCAGTTGAGGATCCGGCACCCCGTTATGAGCCCGAACCTTCGGTCAATCAAGTTTCTTACATGACACTTTACACCACCCGCAATATCATGGTTGTTTATGCTTATCTGGCCGGTTGGATGATGAAAAAGAACGTGAGTGATTCACGTGAAAAGATGAAGTTCATTCGTCTTTACTTCAACCGTTACTTTAAGGGTGAGTATGATATCTCCGAGGAAATGACTGCGGCTTTGAGGAATGTGACCGATGTAGATTCGGTTGTTAGCTGGCTGAACCGAAAAATGAAAGATCCTTCTGAAAAGCAACGTCTTGTTGAGTTTTTAATCGCGTTGGCGATGGAAGATGGATCTGTAACACAGCCCGAGTTTGATGCAATTGTTTGGTTTGGTAAAGGAATCGGTTTTTCGCAAGAGCAACTCGAGCAATGGATTCAACTCAAAAAATACCAAAAATACCGGCAGCAACAATCCCAACAAGCACCACCACCGGTTTATAGATCAGCATCTAAAAAACAGGAAGCATTGAATGTTTTAGGGTTGAGTGAATCTGTTTCAGAAGCAGAACTCAAAAAAGTACATCGAAAATTGGTAAAATCGCATCATCCTGATACCTTGCTGAATGCCACGGCTGCTGAGAAAGAAAAAGCCGAGGTACGTTTTATTCGAATTCAGGAGGCGTATGAGTACTTATTAAATGAAGTTTAAATCATGTTACAAACACTTACGCGTGCATTAAGACATGGTGGGAAAATTGAAACGAGTCTAACCGGTTGGATTTTCGTTCTTTCAACGATACTAATTGTGTTCGTAATTATCTGGTTTTTGACAAGAGAAAAGAAATAATGGACATTACTCGATTTCGTTTTTGCCGGAAATTGTTGTCCTTCCGAAAAACGAATGTTCATTCAGTTCTTTCACCGGTTTCAGGTATTTACGCAGTAATCCCCATTTCTCGGGATATTCTTCCAACGCCAATGCGATTCCTTTGCGGTGTTTTTTCAAAGCGTCGGTAATGGCAGGTGGAGAAATAGAGGGCTGTATATGAGCTGCAATGGTTTTTCCGTTTACAATCAAACCGCTGTGTTGCGCCATTCTGGCTGCGGCTTCGTATTTATCTAAAATCAATACTGCCCGCTGATTTGGTGATAAAATGCGCGGCGACTCGGCAATTGGCAAGGGTGTTTTCGGGGAAAGGTGAGTTGGATTCAAGCTGATCACAGTTGAGGCTGGTTGCGTGAATCGTGCGAGTTGAAGTGCCGAATCCAATTGTTGAATTAATTCACTTTCAGTCAAAGATGCGTCCAGAGCGTTATAAAAGTCAGGCGGGAATACGATTTCAACTGTTTGCATGCGCTTCCATTGCGTGAGCAAACGTGTCATTCGCTGGTGCGAGGAACTTTGAGTTGTTTGTAATTTCTGCTCCAATACCACAATTTGCTGTTGCTGGCGTTCAATCAATTCACCTGCCTGAATCCGCCATTGCCAGTCGTTTAGTTTTTCTTTCAACAAGGAAAGACTGAGTGATAGAAGGGCGGATTTGTCAGTGGAAACTGCAATCAATACTTGAATTTCGTTCAAATCAATGAATTGAAACGTTGGCTTGGAGTTTGGCTCTGTTCCTGAGAATCTGTAAAAAGAATGGTTATCGGGCAATGAAAACGGTTCGCTGGCAAATGTCTGCACCTGCTGCAATAGAAAAAACCGTTCTTCAGTGTTGCATATTCGGTTGTTTCCTGAATCGATGAATCGGGTTTCTGATCCGGCTGAAATCCAAGCAAACCAAGTGCTCTCACCATAAATCTGTGAGAACAAGTGTGTTGCTTCAGCCGAGAATCGTTCCAATTCCATGACTTAAAATTAAGCAAATTAAGTTGAATTAAGCTAATT
The DNA here is from genome assembly GCA_029866325.1 of Fluviicola sp. Taxonomy (GTDB): domain Bacteria; phylum Bacteroidota; class Bacteroidia; order Flavobacteriales_D; family Crocinitomicaceae; genus Fluviicola. The sequence goes on from JARWZO010000024.1 coordinate 133,386, forward strand.
ATTAAGTAAGTAATTTAGTGCTTTATCCCGATAAAAGACCTGCTGAATAAGAGGTTTTCCTTCATTCAGAAACCGAATCTTTGTAAAAAAGAAATGAGTATGCGGTATTATAAAGGAAATTGCTTGGAGCAGGAAGTCTTAAGAGAATCACTCGTTCAGGAGAAAAATCCCGTTCGTTATTTCCGATTTTGGCGGTATATCTGTTTTCCTTTTATGTTGTTAGTGTGGATTTTTCAATTGGTGATTCACAAAAGTATGGAGGTGGATGATGTGAATTAAATTATTAATTATCAATTGATTAATAATCAAGTATGAAGTGAAGGTTTATTTTTGATTCAAAAGTTCAGAAAAAAAATAATTGTTTTTTGTAACCTGCGTTTAAAATCTCCGTACACACAACCGAAATTGATGATGCCGAATAAAGAACTTAATATGGAACTTACGATGATTAACAACGCTATAAGTCAAGCAAAACACAAATTAGCACGACACAGAGAATTAGGTAACCAAAGTCAACTTTCTATTGTTGAAGTTGCTCGATTAATGGACTTGGTTACATTTGGACCCAATTTACCTCAGGTAAATACCATGTCGGTGTTCTTCAATTACCACGCGAACTAGATTAGTTAAATCCAAATAATAAGAGCCATTCGTCCTTGATGAATGGCTTTTTTGGTTTTGATTAAGTTACATTTGTAATCTGAAATCAGTTACAAATCAAAACAGAATATAAATTACATTTGTAATCATGGAAATTAAAGATCGTATTCGAATGGTAATTGACTCACATCGATTAACGGCTGGAGCTTTTGCTGATAAAATAGGTGTGCAGCGCTCTAATGTCAGTCATGTGCTGAGTGGGCGCAATAAGCCCAGTTTTGAGTTTGTTGAGAAGATGTTACTTGCTTTCCCTAAAGTACAAGCACATTGGCTCTTAACGGGTAGGCAGCAAGCTTCAGATGGAGTGGAGGTTCAGGTTGCTAAAGCCGGTTCGCAGCTGGTAATGAAAGACGAGTCACCGTTGGTTTACGAGCGACCTATAAAGGAGAAAACAGAGAAACCGGAGAAAGAAATAGTCAAAATCGTGACGTTTTACAGCGATTTTACGTTTGATACATACTTACCTAATGGGCAATGATTCCGGATCCGATCAATTCGTCGTTTTGATACCAGGCAGCAAATTGTCCGGGGGTAATTCCGCGCTGTAGCTGATCAAATAAGATGTATAACCCTGATTCTTTACGAATAAGCGTGGCTTTTTGAAGTGCCTGTCTGTAACGGATGCGAACCATGTATTCAACCGTATCGCCAACGTTAAGCGTGTGTGTAGGATTGATGTAATGAATCTCATCGGGTTGAATGTACAATGCCCAACGATTTAAACCGGGATGATCTTCTTTTTGTCCACTATACACCACATTTTCAGTCGTATCGATGCCGATTACAAACGATGGGTGCGGTCTTCCGCCTATATGCAAGCCTTTTCGCTGTCCGATGGTATAATAATGAGCGCCGATATGTTCTTCAACGCGGATTCCCATCGCTGGTTCAAACTCAAAAGGAGCGCTTAATAATTCAACGTTTTCCGGTGTTATTTCCAGTGAATGGTAGATACTGAACTGAACCATAGAATCTTCAATTTCAATAACATTACCTTTCTTTATCTCAAGTTTTTGTTGAAGAAAATCCGGTAGACTTATTTTACCTACAAAACACAATCCCTGCGAATCCTTTTTATCGGCAGTAACAAGTCCAATTTCTTTAGCTATGGTGCGGACATCGTGTTTTTGAAGCGCGCCGATAGGGAAGAGTGCTCTTGAGAGTTGTTCTTGCGAAAGCTGGCAGAGGAAATATGATTGGTCTTTCCCTGGGTCTTTTCCGGCTAATAAGTGATGGGTTCCGTCTTCGGTGGTTTCTTTTCTGCAATAATGACCGGTAGCAACGAAATCGGCTCCTAGTTCCAGCGCGGCCTTCAGGAATACATCGAATTTGATCTCGCGGTTGCACAATACATCCGGATTGGGTGTGCGTCCGGCTTGGTATTCGCTGAACATATAGTCGACAATGCGTTCTTTGTATTCTAAGCTTAAGTCAAGTACCTGAAAAGGAATTCCAAGGTGTTCTGCGACCAATAATGCATCGTTGGAATCATCGATCCATGGGCAATCGTTGGATAAAGTGACGCTTTCGTCGTGCCAATTGCGCATGAACAAGCCAATTACTTCATAACCTTCTTGTTGCAGCAAATAAGCGCTTACACTAGAGTCTACTCCGCCCGATAAACCAACTACCACTCGTTTCATGCTGCAAAATTACGGTATTTTATGTGAATGCTTGTGTTGCAAGTGTGAATGTTTGCTAATTACAATTGTAAACATGAATTAAATCACATTTGTAACTTCGCCTTGTTTGATTTGTCTCAGTTACTGCGCATGATAATTCAGATTTTCAAAATCCTTAAATATAGATTAACCTGTTTTTTACTGATCATCCTTAGGGTGTTTCCGACTTAGCTGTGACTGACACGTGTCTCAGATGAACACAGATGTTGAACCATGCGAAGTCTTATAGGGATTGCTTAATTTCATGGATTTTTTCTGTTATTTGGTTAAATAAAGTGGATTGAATTTCGTTTGAGAGATTCAGATTGGCTTGATTTTAGCTTTAATTCACATTTTCAGATGCGTTTGCGCTAGTTTTCAGTTTATATTCGTGGCATGAGATTGCTTGTTTTTTGTATGCTTATCCTTTCTACCTCAACTGTTTTAGGTCAGGATTGTAGTCGTGTTTGGTTGAAAGGTCGTGTGACTGATACGTTGCAAACACAAGCCTTTTACAACTTAATGGTGGTAAATCGCACTTCCGGATTGGGAGTTTTCGGTCAGCCCGACGGTTCGTTTGGGGTTTACGTAAATGCCAATGATTCCATTACGCTTTCGGTAAAAGGGTATTACATGGTTGGTTTTCGCGTGAAACCGGATTCTACCTGTCAACACAATGTAAATATGGCGATCATTGAGAAAGGAACCGATTTGCAGGAGGTAGTGATTCGACCGTTAAAAACCATTCAACAAGTGAAAGAAGAGCGTGCGGCACTAGCTTTGCGTGAAACTAGAAGTGTTACGGGATTGGAGGCTTTTCAAAGTCCGATCACGGCGTTGTATCAGCGATTCTCGCAAAGGGAACAATCCAAGGCAGCTGTTGCAGCGATGCAGTATAAAGATTCGCAAGAAGCTATTCTGAAGGAGTTATTGCGATTGTATGTTGCGTATGATATCATCGAAATGTCGGATGAAGAATTTGAGTCGTTTATTGCTTTCCTGAATATGGATGAAGATTTCCTGAAAACCGCTTCGGATATGGAGTTGGTGACGTTTATCAAGGATAAGTTTGAGCACTATAAAAGAATTCGCTAAAGCGAATTCTCAATGGAAAATGTAAAATGAAAAATTGAAAAGGAACTGCGCTAACGCTTGTTCTTTTCGAAAGCTTTGCTTTCTAATCTTTTCAATTTTAAATTTTCCATTTACAATTCGCCTTCGGCGGCTTCCATTAATTGTTTCTCATACATCTGTGCGTACAATCCACTGGTTTTCATCAAGCTTTCGTGTGAACCGGTTTCAACGATTTTTCCTTCTTCCATTACCAAGATTTTATCTGCATTGCGAAGCGAAGAAATTCGATGACTAACAATAACCGTGGTGGTTCCGTTGCGTTCGGTGTATTTGCGTAAGTTGCGCAGGATAATTTCTTCGGTTTCGGTGTCTACAGCCGACAGGCAATCATCGAGTACCAATAATTTTGGTTGACGAATCAAAGCCCGGGCGATGCTGACGCGTTGTTTTTGTCCACCACTCAGGTTTACGCCGCGTTCACCCAAGAGCGTGTCAAATCCCTCTTCAAATGCTTTTATGTTGTGCAATACGTGTGCGTCTTCGGCGGCTCGTTCCAATTCTTGCTGATTGTAGGTTGTTCCTTGACTTCCAAAGGCAATGTTGTTGCGAATACTGTCTGAAAACAAGAAAACGTCTTGCGGTACCACACCAATTTCTTTGCGAAACTGATCGAGATTGATGTCGGAAATAGCCGTGTTGTTGTACAAAACGGTGCCTTCGGTTGCTTCAATTTGACGTAATAACAAGTGAGTGAGAGTTGACTTCCCGCAACCAGTTCGACCAATAATCCCGAGTGTTTCACCGCGTTTAATGGTGAACGAAATGTGTTCCAATACGTTGTTTTCAGTATTAGGATAATGATAGCTCACATCGTTAAACGAAATGGATGAAAGTGTTTGGTTCGTACCGGTATTGTGGTTTTTGATATCCGGCTCTACCTGCAAAAATTCATTGATACGTTGCTGAGAAGCTGATGCACGCTGAATAATGGATGTCACCCAACCCACACTCGCAAACGGCCATGTGAGCATCATTACATAGCCGATAAAGGTGATGATGTTGCCGGGGTTGACTGAATTTAAGTAAACAGGCTTTCCGTTTTTGAGTATGACCTCACCAAGCGCATTTGTTTCCGGGTAACTAAGTAGTCCGCCAACATAAACAGTGATAACCACACTTGTTCCGATCAAAAAAGTAATGGTAGGCATAAACAACGCGTTGGTGAGCACTAGTCGCATATTGCGTTTATGGTATTCCTGTGAAGCTTTCGAAAAGCGTTGTTCCGTTTGTTTTTCCTGAATGTAGGCTTTGATTACCCGAATTCCTGAAAACGTTTCCTGACCAATAGTGCTAAGTTGTGCTTGTTGCTGCTGTACCGATTTACTCAGCTTATTCATCCGATTGGAAACAAAATAGATCAAAACCGCCATAATAGGTAGCGGAATCAAGGTGTAGATGGTTAATTCCCAACTGATCTGAATCATTTGATAACTCACCATTGGGAATAGAATCGCCAGATTCACCGTATACATAACGCCTGGACCTAAATATTGACGCACCTGCGACACATCTTCCGAAATACGGTTCATTAAATCGCCGGTAGATTGTGATTTAAAGAAGGTGTAGTGCAGTTGCTGGTATTTGCGGTAAACTTCGTTTTTGAGGTCAAATTCAATGCGACGCGACATGACAATAATGGTTTGGCGGGTCAGGAATAAGAATATACCTTTTATAATGGAGTAGAGGATGTAAAGTCCGGCGAGTTTAAATGCCAGTGTCGACACGGCTTCAACGGTACTTTTTTCGGTGGCTGTTCGGAAAGATTCTGCTGCTTCACCAAGAATAGCAGGCATTTTGACGTAGAAATAGTTTTGAATCGTGATGAAGAGAATGCCAAGTAATAAATGCCAGCGGTACGCGTAAAAATATTTGTTCAGATAGCTTAGAGACTTCATGCGATAAATTTCCTATTTTTGCCCCGCGAACAGCGGTTCTTGTAAGTTGCAAAATTAGCCATTCGCGTTCAATTGAAGACGAATTAAAACAAAATCATGTTTGAGGTAAAAGAGATGAAGGATGTGAATTTGGCCGAGAATCCGGTCATTGCACAAATGGGCACTTACAACCATGAACAATTGTTGTTTTGTAACGACAATGCTACAGGTTTGAAGGCAATCATCGCGGTTCACAATACGGTGTTGGGTCCTGCTTTGGGTGGAACTCGTATGTGGATGTATTCCAATGAAATGGAGGCGTTGAATGATGTGTTGCGTTTGTCTCGCGGTATGACTTACAAGAATGCGATTTCCGGTCTCAACCTTGGCGGTGGAAAAGCCGTTATTATTGGTGATTCGCGTACCATGAAGTCAGAAGCCTTGTTTAGACGTTTCGGAAAGTTTGTTCAATCTCTGGGCGGTAAGTACATTACTGCCGAAGATGTGGGTATTTCTCCAATCGATATGACGTGGGTGAATATGGAAACAAGTCACGTGGTTGGTTTACCCGGAAAAAGCGGCGATCCTTCTCCTGTTACGGCTCACGGTGTGTATGTTGGAATGAAAGCGTGTGCGAAAGCTCAGTTTGGTTCCGATTCATTGGCGGGTAAAAAAATCGCGGTTCAAGGTGTTGGTCACGTGGGTGAATACCTGGTGAAAAGCCTGACGCAAGAAGGGGCTGAGGTGTTTATTACCGATATTCATGAGGAGACATTGAAACGCGTTTCTGCAGCGTATGGCGCTAAAGTGGTTGGGTTGAACGAGATCTACGACATTGACATGGATATTTATGCTCCGTGTGCCTTGGGTGCTACGGTGAATGATGATACTTTGAGTCGTTTGAAATGTTCGATCATCGCCGGAGCGGCAAACAATCAGTTGGCGAATGAGAAAATTCACGGTCAGGCGGTTGTTGATAAAGGAATTATTTACGCGCCTGATTTCGCATTGAACGCCGGTGGTGTGATCAATTGTTATTCGGAAGTGAAATCGCTTTCTCCGGAATGGGCAATGGCAAAAGCAGAAGAAATTTACACAACAATCGGAAATATCGTAGCGCGTTCAAAAAGCGAAAATATCCCGACTTACCAAATTGCAAATAAAATGGCTGAAGAACGTATTCAGTCAATTGGAAATGTTAAACTTCCATTATAATTGAAATAAAATAAAATGCTGAACAGAAGACATTTACGTATTAAAGTTCTTCAGGCTTTGTACGCTTATTTCCAGTCCGATGAGGATAACCTACGCAAGACGGAAACCGAGCTAATGAAGTCAGTGGAACGTATCTACGACCTTTACCTCTACTTACTGCTCAGCTTTGGCGAATTGAAAGAATTGGCCGAATACCGCATGGACGAAAACAAGAAGAAAATTCGTCCGGGAGAAGAAGATTTGAATCCAAACCGCAAGTTTGCTGATAATCAGGTTATCGCGCAGTTCTTGGCTTCGTATGAATTGCGCATTGCTTCAGAAGAGCGTTCGGTGAACTGGATCGGTGATGAAAACCGCGAGATGTTCCGTAAGATTTTCATTCAAATGCGCGAAAGCGAAACTTGGTTTACCTTTATGGGTAACGGAATGGAAGGTTTTGAGGAAGATCAGCAGTTTGCAATGGCCTTGTTCAAAAATGAAATTGCCAATTCCGAAATTCTGTACCAGCATTTTGAAGAAAAGAACATTCACTGGATCGACGATATCGATTTGGCTTGCAGTATGGTGGTGAAAACCATTAAATCTACGGTCGAAGGCGGAAAACTCGAAGTGATGCCGCTTTACAAAGACAAGGAAGATGAGCAGGAATTCATTCAAACCTTGTTGCGTAAGACCATTTCTATGGATTCTGAAAATCACGCTTTGATTGATGATTTGACGAAAAACTGGGAGGTTGACCGTATTGCCAAAATGGATATTCTATTGTTGAAAATGGCCATTACCGAGTTGCAGGTGTGCAAGAACATCCCTAAAAAGGTAACGTTGAATGAATACATCGAGATTTCGAAGTTTTATTCTACACCAAAGAGTCACGGTTTTATCAACGGTATTTTGGATAAAGCAATCGATCGTTTGGAAAAGGATCAGAAAATCCAGAAAATAGGTCGCGGATTAATGAACGATAAATTATAAGAAAATGAAACAAATAGGAGTGATGGTGGTTTCGCTTGCTTTCTTAGCAATGGGTTGTACATCAAGTACCGAAGTGGCAGTAGGTGAGCGTACTACAATGAAAGTGGATCCGGTTTACAATGCCGGAAAGGTGGCTTTGGGTGAAGTGGTAAATGCTGAATTTATAGTTGAAAACACAGGTGATAAACCCTTGGTTTTAGGAGATGTAAAAGGCACGTGTGGTTGCACAATTGCCAGTAAAACAGAAGATCCGATTGCACCGGGAGAAAAAGGTTTCATCAAAGCTCAGGTCAATACAAAAGGTTTCAGCTACGGTCCTGCTACAAAAGGAGTAAACGTCATTGCCAATACAACTCCGGCCAAAACGGAATTGGTGGTGAAGCTGAATGTGATTAAATAAGTATTCAATATAAATAAACAATAGTAAACATGCCTCAAATAGTAATGTTGGTGTTGATGGTAGTAGTATTCTACTTCTTCATGATTCGACCACAAATGAAAAAACAAAAAGAACAAAAGAATTTCCGTGCAAATCTAAAGCAAGGTGACAAAGTGATTACCATTGGTGGAATTCACGGCAAAATTCTGGAAGTTACAGATACTACGGTGTTGGTTAACTCAGAGGGAACAAAATTGCGTTTCGAGAAATCGGCTATTTCGCAGTCGGTTGCTGAGATTTTGACAGCTTAACCAAGATTGCTTTTAATTAAAAAAAGTCCATTTACTTCGGTAGATGGACTTTTTTAGTTCACTATTTTCGTAAGGGTTAAATCAACCCACGGTGAAAATTACTTAATCAGTAGCAACAAGAGTGCTCCGGCAGCTTCGCAATCGCCTTCCACTTTTCCGACAATGGTTACGTTTAACCCATAACTATCGGTCGAGTAAACAGTTCCTTTGTCTACTTTTCCTACCATCACAGCATTGGTGCCGAATCGATCCGTTGAATAAACCACTCCGTTTTCGAATTTTCCTTTTTGCACAGGTGTTGCTCCTTTGCGGTCGGTTGAATAAAGCGCCGTACCGTCAACTTTTCCAATTTTAGAAGCCTTGGCTCCTTGAGCGTCGGTAGAATAAACAACATTGCCAACTGTTTTTCCGTTTTGAGTGGAAGCGCCCGCTCTATCGGTTTTGTAGATGGTGCATTGAGCAGTTACCCAAGAAGAAGCCAGAAGTACAATTGCCAGTGCGAAGATTTTTTTAAGATGTTTCATTCGTAATTGTTTTGTTTAAAGCTAGTAATAACGAGTTGTTTTGCACTCGAAAACGACATTATACAACAATCGTTCCAATCAAAAGCGATTTGAAATTACAGCTTTTTTTTTGCGTAAAAACCTTAGGTTGCGACTTTTAATAGCATCCAATTGTTCATTTCTTCACAATGTAATCGGCTTTTATTTCATTTTTCTCAATGAAGATTGTAGTATTCAAGGGATTCTTGGGTATATTCGGTGCTTTCAAAAGAACAAACATACCCCGATTAGTTGAAACTGTATCACAAATGCAAAGCTTGGTTGATTGGTGATTATATCGCCAAACAACAAGACATTTATCAGCAATCAAAAGCCATTCTGCTTTTCAATGCTTCTTTTTTGGTATTTGTTGTGTTGCTACCACTTATCATTTACATTTTGATTGCAGGGTTATACGGTAAGGCATTTCCTTCCATATTAGGACTTATCTTTGTAGTCGTTCAGGTATTGCTTTTTAAACGCTATCAAAATATCTGGTGGTCTTCCTTTGTACTTTGTGTGCTCACATCGTTGATCGTTTGTGTGAACATCAACTTCAACGATAAGGCGCTGCACCTGGTAGAACCTTTCTGGATGATCGTGATTGTGGTATTTGCCGTGTTCATGATCGGGGTGAAGTGGGGCGCTTTTATTTGCCTGATCTTGTTAACCGGTTTTTCCTTTTTTGTAGTCAATAAACTGGAAAGTAACCTGCGCGATTTCCTCGATTTGATTCCTACAATCAAGCATTTTCTGATCGCTGAAATAGTCGGAGCAATGATTGTGCTGGTTTACATCCTTTCGATTTTTGTTTCCACTACCCGAAAAGCAGAGCAAGCTCTCAGAACCGGAAACTGGCTCTTGGAAGAAAATAACATTCTGGTAAAAAAGCAAAACTCCGAAATTACAGTGCTGTTGAAGGAAATTCATCACCGTGTAAAAAACAATTTACAAGTGGTTAATTCCTTACTGCGACTGCAAAGTGTGCAGATTCGCGACGAAGCATCGCAACGCGTATTTGAAGATGCCCAATACCGTATTAAGGCTATCGCACTGATCCATGAACGTATGTACAAGTCGCCCGATTTGTCCAATATCGATTGTTCTGCTTATTTCAAAGGTCTGTCCGAAGATTTACTGCGTCAGAACGTAATCCACGAACAGATCGAACTCAAAATGGAGGTAGATTTAACGGAATGGAAGCAAGATGTTGTTGTTCCGTTGGGATTGTTGCTCAACGAACTCATTGCCAATTCTGTTGAACACGGTCAGTTGGGCGATGTGGGTGTCATCACCATTCGATTGGTTTCTTCCGGTGCTCAGCAATTCATGCTCGCTTATACTGACAATGGCATAGGTTTCCCAGACGAACTGGCTCACGGCTTCGGACTTGAACTCATAGAAACCTTGTGCGAACAACTCAATGGCAAAATGGAACTCATCAATCATCGCGGACATGGAGTAGAGTATTTGTTTGTGTTTGAGGGGTAGTTAGTTAGTTAGTTAGTTAGTTAGTTAGTTAGTTAGTTAGTTAGTTAGTTAGTTAGTTAGTTAGTTGAACACTCCCATTTCCAACACTCCCAGTCTCATCGGGACGTATTATGGTAAAACCCATATCTACTTTTAACTTTTTCCCCGTTTAAGGTACATCAAGCTACACCATATCATCGATTTCCAAACTCAAAACAGTGGTTAAATCTTTAATTTTGTAACTAAAACAAACCATTCCCCGCGTATCATATAAATAGGTGGGTTCATCCCAAGTATTATATCCGTATAACTCCACCCAAATGGTTACCTCACAGTAATTACCACCGTCGGGCAATTTGCTAAAGTTCTTCACCTCAACATCATCTAAAAAAAGGTATTGACTTTCAGGATCGTAGAGCACCTTTTTCTCAGGATGACTCGAGATTATCTCTGTTGCACGCTCAAATACCTCGGGAATCAATCGCTCAATCAATGCCTTGAGGCTTATGAACTCCGAATGGTAAATAGGTTCAAGATTATCCTTTAATCGAGCTATTGTGAGTTCGTTTTCGAAGTTCGTTTCGGCAAACAAGGTTCGGACATCAAACAATTGCGTTTTGTTGTTAGAGGTGATTTTGATAATCCAAAACGGTTGCTCTTGCTGTGACATAAGTTAAATCTTGTCTCAATGAATTTAGTTGATGGAATCATTCCACTAACTAAAAATAACCAATTCAACTTAAGTTTATTGAATCGCTTTTTAGTATGATAAATATTATCTATAACACTATAGAATAATAAACAATATTGATGACTGAATAAATTCTAAAATTGCTTCAACAAACACAGTAACTTTAAAGGAGATGTTATGAATTCACATCCTCATAAATCTGATGACTATGGAAAATGAAAGTAAATGTCCGTTCCACGGTGGGGCGATCAAACAAACGGCTGGTAATGGCACTGCAAACCGCGACTGGTGGCCGAATCAGTTGAAAGTAAATATTCTGCGTCAACATGCCGCACCCTCCAATCCAATGGGCGAATCGTTTAACTATGCTGAAGAATTTAAGTCGCTTGATCTGGATGCAGTGAAGAAAGACCTCTTCGCTTTGATGACCGATTCGCAAAGCTGGTGGCCGGCCGATTACGGACATTATGGACCGTTTTTTATCCGCATGGCTTGGCACAGCGCCGGTACATACCGCATTTCTGACGGTCGTGGCGGTGGCGGTTCAGGCGCGCAGCGTTTTGCTCCGTTAAACAGTTGGCCCGATAATGTGAACCTGGACAAAGCGCGTTTGTTGCTATGGCCGATCAAACAGAAGTACGGTAAAAAAATCTCATGGGCCGATCTGATGATCCTTACCGGGAATTGCGCATTGGAATCTATGGGTTTCAAGACCTTTGGTTTTGCCGGTGGACGAGAAGATATCTGGGAACCGGAAGAGGATGTGTATTGGGGACCGGAAGGGAAATGGCTCGATGACAAACGGTATTCCGGAGATCGCGAACTCGAAAATCCGTTGGCCGCCGTACAAATGGGATTGATTTACGTAAATCCGGAAGGACCAAATGGAAATCCTGATCCGCTTTTGGCAGCGCACGATATTCGCGAAACTTTTGGTCGCATGGCGATGAACGACGAAGAAACCGTTGCGCTAATTGCGGGCGGACATTCCTTCGGGAAAACACACGGTGCTGCCGATCCAAGTAAATATGTAGGTGCAGAGCCTGCGGGTGCGAGTATCGAAGATCAAGGCCTTGGCTGGAAAAACTCCTTCGGAAGCGGAAGTGGCGTTGATACCATTTCGAGTGGATTGGAAGGAGCTTGGACCACAACTCCAACAAAATGGAGCCACAATTTCTTCGACAATCTATTCGGTTTTGAATGGGAATTGACTAAAAGTCCTGCCGGTGCTCACCAATGGAAACCGAAAGCTGGGGCAGGAGCAGGCACCGTTCCTGATGCTCACGATCCGTCAAGAAGTCACGCTCCAACGATGCTGACAACCGATTTGGCTTTGCGGGAAGACCCGATTTACGGACCAATTTCAAAACATTTTCACGAAAATCCGGATCAATTTGCCGATACTTTTGCGCGAGCTTGGTTCAAGTTAACGCACCGCGATATGGGACCAAAAGCACGTTATTTGGGCAAAGAAGTTCCTGCCGAAGACTTGATTTGGCAAGATCCTATTCCGGAAGTGGCACATCAACTCATTGACGACAATGATAGCGCAACATTGAAAGCTGCGATCCTCCATTCAGGACTTTCAATTTCGCAATTGGTGTCAACCGCCTGGGCTTCGGCGTCTACTTTCCGTGGTTCGGATAAGCGGGGAGGAGCAAATGGTGCGCGCATTCGATTAGCGCCTCAAAAAGACTGGAAGGTCAATAATCCTGCGCAATTGCAACAGGTGTTGGCAAAACTCGAAAGCATTCAAACGGCTTTCAACAACGCTCAATCGGGTGAGAAGAAAGTGTCGCTGGCGGATGTGATTGTGTTGGGAGGCTGCGCTGCTATTGAGCAAGCCGCGAAAAATGCAGGAAATGATGTGAAAGTACCGTTTACACCCGGTCGCACCGATGCAAGTCAAGAACAGACCGATGTTGAATCGTTTAGCATTCTCGAGCCTGCCGGCGACGGTTTCCGCAATTATGCGAAACCCGGTCATTTGGTGTCAGCAGAAGAAATGCTGATCGACAAAGCGCAATTAATGAACCTCACAGTACCTGAATTAACGGCTTTGGTGGGCGGAATGCGTGTGTTGAATACCAATTTCGATCACGCAAAACATGGAGTTTTTACGACGCGTCCGGAAACATTGACCAACGATTTTTTCCTGAACTTACTCGATATGAATACGAGTTGGAGTGCAACTTCCGATTCAAAAGAAGTCTTTGAAGGTCGTGATAGGCTTACAGGTGCTATCAAATGGACAGGAACACGCGTTGATCTCATCTTCGGTTCCAATTCCGAACTCAGAGCCGTTGCTGAAGTCTACGGATGCGCTGATTCGCAAGAAAAATTCGTCTCCGACTTCGTAAAAGCATGGGATAAGGTGATGAATCTGGATCGGTTTGATTTGAAATAAAAAATGAATGGTGTTCGAAGCGAAATCTACCTCCCCCTTAACGTAGTGGTGAAGGGGGATAGAGGGGGATGACAAGTTATTCAACAAGAGTTAGAATAATAATAAAAAGGTGATTCGAAAGAGTCACCTTTTTTGATTAACTAATCTCGAAGTAATCAATCCACGATTTCAGTAGGATTCTTTTGATTTACTTTTCGGGAAAACTCAATGAAACAACCGATTTGCAAAAAATCACGCCCTGTTTCGTCGTTGATTTTATAGTCGAACTGATGCAGGTAGCCGATCTGAAAACCAAGTATTTTTGATGGCTTGTAATTAAAACTAAACTGCAATCTGTTTCGCTCAAAATAAGGTTCGTTATCCGTAAAAAAAAGTTCGTTACTCGCACCAATTTGGAAAGGCATATAGCCATCACGCTCTTTCCCGAGAGGATATGAAGCTCCCAACCGATACCTAAAACGATTGCGATATCCTGAACTGGTGAATCTTAATTCTGCACGGTAGCGTTGCTCAATTTTAAGCTTTCCGATAGACTGCGACAAAACCAGCTGTGGCCAAACTCTGAATTCGTTGTTGTTTTTGGGCAACACAAAACTTCCGCCTTCCTTATAGGTCTGGTAACTGCCCGATCCGATAGACAAAAGTGCATTTTTGTGAGCCCTATAATTGAAACCGCCTTTAAACTCATAGTAGTGGAAATCATCGTAGAACTTTAATGAACGAATTTGACCTTCAGCAAAAACGCTCCATTTATCGTTCAGGGTATACTTGATATTCAAAATATTCCAACTTCCAAGACTGTTGTTTTGACCGAAGGAGAAAAGTGTTGGGCAAATCATCCAACTGAATAGTAAGAGTAGATTACGGATAGTTTTTCCGTATTTCATGGTGCTTGTTTTCTGTGATTTTATGCTAATGATAGCAAATATAGGATCATAATTGCAAAAAGTAACTGGCAAGTTTTTCAAATTGATGAAACTCCCGAAATGGAAAATCGTTCATTCTGTTTTTGGCAAATTCTGAATCTCTCAGTAAAACATAAGTTTTATGCAGTTGTAGGTAGAAAAGAGTAGTCAATTGTTTCAATTTTAGTTCAAACTCAATTTTCAATTCAAACTCTTTTGGTTCATCACTAAATGATTCTTGAAATTCACTGATCGAGAAGATTACCTTATGCTGACTGGTCATGATCTTTTGCAGTTCTATTCGATGTCCACCCGGTTCAGCATACCAGTAAAAAGACACTTTTTTCTCCCCCTTTATGAGGCTCGATAAAGCTTGAATCAGGTCTGAGTATGGATCTCCAAATACATGAGTTATGGAAAAATTGATGGTTTTATCTTTTACAAAGAGAAAAAATGTGCTCCATCCGTTTGGATTTAATGTCAGCAGTAAATCAATGTCATTTGATTGTTCCATCATTTCTTGTTAAAGTTCACCAGCTAAAGAATCGAATTTATTAATTATTTGATGACATGTAGCAACCCAGTATCCGAAAAGCTGATGCTATTACAATATGTTGCTATGAACACCCAGGTATAAACACCGTCTTGCGAATCGGTACAGTCAAATTTCACATTCGGGTCGTTGCTGTGAAAAATAGGATCGCCCCATCGGTTATATAGGGTGAAATCAAATTTCGGGAACGTACAATTGGAGACTATTTGAAGTATTTCACAGCCCGCCTGATCGCAATCAGGGGTCAGTGTGTTTGGAATGAAATACGTACAACTGTCCGGACAATACTGCGCGGATAATTGTGCTGGCAGAAACAGCAAGAAGAATGAAAATAAGCGCAGGAACGGTTTCATAAGGTCAAAACGGAAAAAGATAATGGAAGTTGCTGACCAAGCAGGAATTAAAACAACGATTCAATAAAAATCCTGCCAGACAAACATCTGACAGGAATAATGAAAGCGTGGTATATGTTATGACCTAATGAAGTGCAAGTGCTTCTCTCAACGTATTCTCGGCAGCCAGCGAGTCCGCGATTTCTGTTTTATGGCTTTCAAAGCCTTTTTCATTTTTACTTTTAATGGTAGAAATGTATCCCTTCAGAGCCGTTAAATCTGCATTGTATTTTTTGGTTGCTGCTACATCAGAAGCGGATGGCTTTGCACCGATGTGGGGTGTTGGGTTCGAAAGTGAGGCATCTAGTTTATCATCTACTTTAGCATATACTTTTGTAATCTCAGCACGAATCAGATTAATGGCAACTCGTTTTTCTAATCCATCTGAGATTTTTGCATTCAATGTCGTAATCTCACCTTCCAGTTTTTTTTGCTCATCGATCACTTTTGCTAGTGTCGATTTCAAATTATTGGTCACAGAAGACGATTTTTTATCGTCAGCCGCCAATTTTTTTTCAGCTTCCTCCCGATCTTCCTGCATTTCTTTTTTGATTCTAAGCAGATTTACCTTGCTGGTCTTTAATCCTGAAGCACTATATCCTTCCAGTGCTTTGTGCGCAGCGTTTTTATCTCCTTGAAGGTCGCCTGCCTGTTCAAAAAGATCATCATAAGGAATGGAGTTTACGCCCTCTTTTTTGGATGCATTCATAAATGCTGTGAGGTTCTGGCTTTGAGCGACAAATGAAGCCATAAAAAAGAGAAGTAACAGACCGTATGCTGAGCGCTTCTCGGTTTTCAGTAATACAAGTAAAATGCCGTTCATAGAACGGGTAATTGATAAATTTTTCATTTTTCAGTGAATATTGGTTATTAATAACATTCAGATTAAGTAGTTGACTTTCAATCTTAATGCTGAATGTCTTTAAATTTAAATAAAATAATTACACTTCACGTAAATAAACATTAAACTTTCAATAAGGTGTAAGTCGTTTTTGTAAAACGCTGTTACCGGTGAACAACAAATACATTGTCCATTCCAACGCTTCATGTATAACCTGTGGAAAACTAAGTCTCAACCCACGCTCTTGCGAGACGGAAAAGCGTAATTTCGTTTCCGTATTTGTAAGTGAAAAATCACAGATTAAGCAAATGGCCGTCAGAATTGGTAAACAGTGGAAAATCATCGGTGTTTTGGTTGTAATTGCAGCCATTATTGTGGTGAGTATCCGTGTTTTCACACCAACTGAACACCCGCCGGTTGCTTTTTATTACTGGAAACAGACGTATGCACTGAACAATAACCAACAATCGCTACTGAAAGACTGCCAATCTGAAGAACTTTTTGTGAAATTTTTCGATGTGACGTTCGATCCGGCAACAGGAGCTGCCAAACCGGTTTCTGTCATTTCATTTGATGAGCGCCCCGGACTTCTTGTTATTCCTTGCGTGTATATTCGGAACGAGGTGCTTAAACACTCCCAACCGGAACTCGCGAAAAAGTTACTCGAACTGGTCAAAAGCATTGCTTCCAAAAACCAGCTTTCGATCAACGAACTACAAATTGATTGTGATTGGTCGGGAACTACTCGAG
The DNA here is from genome assembly GCA_029866325.1 of Fluviicola sp. GTDB lineage: Bacteria > Bacteroidota > Bacteroidia > Flavobacteriales_D > Crocinitomicaceae > Fluviicola. Next base: position 150,143 of record JARWZO010000024.1, read on the forward strand.
TCGCTTACTTTGATTTGCTACGGACCATTCAACAACTCGACCAAAAACTGAAGTTAACCTGCACCATACGGCTGCATCAGATTAAATACCAGTCAGAAACGGGCATTCCTCCGGTGAAAAAAGGAGTGTTGATGTGTTACAACATGGATGATTTGGATGCGTTCGACGTGGAAAATTCGATTCTATCCACAACAACACTCAAAAAGTACATTTCGCCATCAACTAGTTACCCGATTGAACTGGACCTTGCTTTACCGATTTACCAGTGGGGACTTGTATTCCGTCTTGGAAAACTCTCACTGATCGCCAATGATATTTCAGAAAACGAACTCAAGTCTCCGGATTATACGCAAATCAAACCGCACGTTTACAAGGTTCATAAAAACGGTTACTTGAACAACACCTACGTTTGTAAAGGCGATCTGATTCGTCTGGAAACCTCTTCTCCGGAAACACTTGAAACCATGGCCGAATGGTTGCAGGAAAGTAATATGAGTTTTAATCGTTTAATTTTGTTCCATATCAGTCAGGAACACATTTCTCAGTACAATGAAAATAGCATTCAAAAAATCCGTCATCTTATTCCTTAGTCTCTGTATTGCCATTGAATCCATTGCCTGTGGTGGCGGTGGTTATTATATGGAGTACGACATGCTTTTCGACCGTAACATCCTGTTCGATAACGGAAAAAAGACAACTTCCTACAACGCATGGGTCTATAACAGCGAGCTCTATACGCAAGACAGTCCGCGCATTCAGAATACCGAAAGCTGGGCAACGTACCTTGAAAATGTGTACCGGAAAGAAGATCTTGAACGCATTATTTACCGTTCACCTGACGGATTTGACAAAACAAAAGAACAGAAACGACTGCACGCCAAACGCATGAAGGATGCTGATATTTCGAAAAAAGAAGCGCTCTTTTTGGATTTTATCTCGTATGCGTTGAAGGTTGAAAAAGTCATTGCCGATAACACGCCCAATCCGTGGGCAGACGAAGTAAAGGAAATCAACCAAGATGATTTTAACGAACGCATTAAAGAGGGAAAAGCGCTATTAAAAGCTGCGAAGGACGATTTCATGAAAGAGCGGTATGCGTTTCAGCTGATCAAATTGTACCGTTACAGTAATCAACTCGACGACGCAGAAAAAACCTACAAAACCTATTTCAGCAACAGCACTTCTTTATTGGGTTATTGGGCCATGGATCACTATGCGGGAATCCTGATGAAACAAAACAAACCATTTGAGGCCAATCATTATTTCATCAAAGTCTACACGAATTGTTCGTCGAAGCGAGAAAGTTCCTACCTGAGCATGCAGCTGGATACCGAAGAAGATTTCAAGAAAACGTTGGCGCTTTGTACCGAAACAGAAGAAAAAATGGCATTGCGTTATGTGCGTTCCATGCAAACAAAAGCGCTCGGATTGGAAGACATGCAAGCTATCACAAGCGCTTTGGGTAACCACGAATACGCGCGCATTATCATGACGCACGAAATCAACAAATTGGAAAGGGGCTCACAAACTGAAGCGGAGCCAACTGAAGAGGATATAAAGCTGTTAACAGAGCAGGTACACAATTATACAAAAGACCTAATCGCATTCAATGAAAGTATGTTGGCAAAAGATGATGAAGATCAATTTTGGCATTTGTCGCTGGCGTATTTGCATTACTTAAACGGTCAGCACACGCAATGTTCGACTTTGCTAGAGAAAATCAAACCAAAATCACCTGATTTTCAAAAACAACACACAATTATTTACGTTGTTAACTATTTAGCGACAAGACAAATACTGACAGAAGTGGATGAAAATATACTCGGAGAAAAGTTGTTTGAGCTGAATGATAACAACGTGAGTTATCCTTATTTATATGATGAAAAAGACGAAGAAGGCTATTACTTGACAGACGAATACAATACAGTCAACCAATTCATCTTCCGGCAGATTTATGAACGTTCCAAAACAAAAAATGCATTTCTGGAACTTGTTTTTTCAGGTCGGACCATTTCGGATATGCGCTCTGAATACCCCTACGTTGACGAAACGTCTGAAAAACAATCTGAAGTAGCATACATTGACAAGGTCTTGAATGATTTGCAGAAAACGCCTGAAACGACACTTGCGCTCTATGCTGCAAATAGCTTTTTCTACAACTATGAAGATTATGGATATGGGAGGAGTTTGCCTGTAGATTTTGAGGGGTGCGAGCAACAATTGAAAGAATTCAAAGCCACCTTGCTGATGCGCGATCCGGCTCGTTTGGATGAGGCTGTTGCAATTTTTAGTGAATTACCAAAAAACTTAGCTGACGAAACTATTTTTGGCAACCCGTTTGAGTTTAACCTGAAAAATCCAAGTTTCGATCACTTCTACGATAATCGTTATTCTCTAAAGTCAATGTCAAAATATGATTTGGCAAAAAAGCTTTACTACCTATACAAGAATAAATCGACTGCACTAGATTATTATAAACTAGGATTGGCTTATTACAACACCAGTTACTACGGTTTGCAATGGAAGGCCATGGCTTATTACCGTTCTTCGTACGCTCCGAATGGAAACTATTCTATGAAAGCGGCGGAATTATTCTTTAAAAAAGCACTGATAACCGGCAAGCTGACCGAGGAGCAGAAAGCACAAGTTTACTTCATGCTGGCGCGCTGCGAACAGAACGAATACACCGAGAAGAAAGGCGAAATCACAGCTTATTTTAATTCGGACAATCAGTATACTTTTGATATTTACATGAGCGATATGCGATCAGAAGGTGCCTTATCCAATTTTGAAATTCTTCAAAAGAACTATAGCAATACCTCGTTTTACGATGAATTGATTGAGGAGTGTTCTTATTTTAGTTATTATGCGAATTGATGGGGGAGGGTGAATTTAGTGATTTAATTGAAGGTTAACACTTGTGGGATTAAGCAGAAAAAATGAAGATATATAATGTTATGAATGTTACTTAAGTTGTCGTTGTCTCACTTGTTGACCATTCGTTAACACCCTTTTGTGAGTATACCATTTTTTTTAGTTCAATTACCCATTTATTATTCTAGTCAAAGATTCAATCGCTTTATGAATGTATGCTGTTTCAATAATTGTAGTCGTAGGTTTTAGCGCTTGAATTTGCTTTTCCAAATCTTCAATCTTATCTGGGATCATTTTTTTTAAATGCTCTAGATTTTCGAACTGTTTTTGGTTGCGCCAGTTTATAAGATCTTCCCAGTTCTTCAAATGTTTTTCAGTTTGATCAGTATTATTAATCTCGTCTAAGTATTTAAGAGCAGTTATTACGGATCCTTGATCAAAGTATAGTTCTGGTTTTGTTAAATAGTATTCAAGATAAAAGTTAAAGCAACTTACAGAATGTTCCGTGTTAAATGATGCAAGAGTCAAAGCATATTCTGAACCTGCGTAACAAACCTCGCTTTTTAATAAATGAGTCCCGATAATTTTTTCAAGATGGGTTGCCTTTTTTATACACGCAAAATAACTTCCTGTTGAACGTGTTCTCCAATTAAAGTCACCTAAGTTCTGGAGTATTATGTCTTCGCTTATTTTGGGTTTTAATTGAATCATTTTTTTAATCCATTCTTCCGATTGATTGTTTCGCTCTAGGTAAAATGGAATGACCCATTCTTCCCTGAATGTTTGTGAAATTTCAGTTTCATTTACATGAGTAACGAGGTCTTCAAAATGGCTTTTGTGTTGTATGATAGCCCCGGCCGAATGAAGTTGTATGCTACTTAAGTTTTCCTTTTTCATGTTGATTTCTGCATGTTCAATACTACCCAAAAAATCTGAAATACAACACCTTTCTAGCAAAAGGCAATCGAACGGAGTAATTAAACAACCTATATTGATTCCCGATCTTATTCCTATTCTGTTTTCTGAAGTTTTTGAATAAATCTTCCGGAATTCAGACCAACACAATCAAAAAAGTAAACTCCAGCAGGTAAAAAATCAGTATTTAGTACGTTATTTCCAACCAGGAACTCACCATTGGCAATTGTTGTTCCGTCTATCGAAATCAATTTATAATCTATTTTTTCATCCGCACGAATATTTACAATGCTGGTAACCGGATTTGGATAAAATTCAATCATTGATGTTTCTAAACCACCTAAACTAAGCCCACAATCTTCATTAAAAGTTGCGCTGGCATCAAATGCAAATTCATTTCCGATCCAATTGGTGGTAGAATAAGCCGAATCGTCAACTTGTATACATGTCAACTGGTTGGTCGTAACCCAAATCCGTTGTAGGTTTGGATTGTTTCCGTTAGCTAGATTCAAAGAAGTAAGTTGGCTCGAAAAACAATAAACAACTTCCAGTAAAGGATTATTCGAAAAATCCAGACTTGTTAATTGCGTAAATGGACAATCAAATTTCTTCAAAGCCGGACAGTTAGATAAATCAAGTTGGGTATAATATCCATTCACTCCACGGAATTCTATCAGGGCCGGACAATTCTCCAGACTAATCGTTGATAGTTGGTTGCCATTACACATAATGTATTCCAACGCATTGTTTGTGGCAAAATCCAACTGAGTCAAAGGATTTGAACTGCAATCTAACTCTTTAAGCAAAGTATGATTGGTTAAATTAAGTGTCTGGATGGAATTGCTTGTACAGTATAATTCAATTAAACCGGGGCTTTGGCTAACATCAAGTGAACTCAGACTATTGCTTTCACAATACAAGTATTCCAGGTTTAGGTTGTTCGAGACATTGAGACTTTGAATCGGATTTATTGAGCAGCGGAGATTGCGCAAATTCGTATTCGCTGAAACATCCAGTGAAGAAATGTTATTCATGGCGCAAATCAAACTTTGCAAAGCTGTATTTTGAGATACATCCAATGCTTCCAATTGGTTGTTTACACACGACAAAAACACAATGTTTTCAAACGCTTCAATGCCGGTTAAATCATAGATTTGCATTCCTGAGCACATGATACTATCCGTAAAATTCAACGCCTCCGAAACCTGGATCTCATTATCGGAATTCGTATTAATTTCAGGATGGTTCAATAGATAATCTTTAAAATTAACATCGGGAATATTCACGGTTTGCGAATGTCCAACGGAAAGGAATCCGACCGCAAAAATGATAGATAGAACTTTTTTCATGATGATTGTTATTAGGATTAATACTCAATTGATTTAAAGAACGAGATTATTCCTTAATTGGTTGATGAATCCGTTAATTGTGGGTTAATTATTGATTTATCGGTCAGATTAAGTGATTTTAAGGCCTCATATCTTCTCATCTTAATCCAAACATCAATAGGTGATTTTCTTCCAGATTTAAGATCACTAAATGTTATGTTTTTCGTTATTCTAACTAGGTTGTCCATTATAATTTATTCAGTAAATAGTTTATTGTAGTTGCTTCAATACTACCAAAAAAATCCGAAACAGAATGCCTTTCAAGTAAAAGGGAATCGAAACACAATATTTTTTTTTTTGGGGGGGGACTGAATGAATCTTTATAGGAACCGTTTATTCGAAAACGCCTTTCCCGAGCCGGATTTTAAATACTTCTCAAAATGGAAAGCTTTGTATTTGTCTGAGAAAGCGATATAAGTAATGAGTTCTAGTGGAAGTCGGGTAGAAGTATAGTGAACTTCTCCTTTATTATGTCTCTTTAGTCTTTCTTCAATGTTTTGAGTGCATCCGGTGTAAGTTGTTCCATCGGAACACTTGAGTAGGTAAACGTATTGCATTTGAGATAGTTATTTTGTTGTTCTCCATTTAAGTTAGTGAAATTTATGATTTCAACAACCTCTACATCGCTCTTGCGAGCTACGATTATCTCAGGAACGAAGGTGGACCGAGTTCTCAGTAGCCTGTAAGATAAATCGTTTAGCTGGAGGAAAGGATATCCTTCGCCGGTCTTTGAGCTATGAAGGATAAAAAAGTTCTTCTTCACTCAAGAGTTTCGAAGAACAAACCCTACTTCGCTCTTGAGAGCTACGATTATCTGGAAGGATGGTGGACCGAGTCCACCGAAGCCCATTGCGAATTGGTATTAAGAATGAGGGTTATGAACAAAAAAAAGCCCTACTTCGCTCTTGAGAGCTACGTAGGGCGAAGGTGGAGTCGGAGGGGTTCGAACCCTCGTCCAAACAAAGAATCCCAATGTCTTCTACATGCTTAGTTTTTGATTGGTTTTCATCGGGAAATCGGACAAAAACACCCAAGAATCCCGCTTATCCTCTTTGATCTCACACCGCCCGCGAGGCGAAGTTGGTGCCAGATTTTCTAAGTTGGTTCCCTCGATTCCAGAGCCGAAAATCAGAGCCCTTGGGAGAGAAACTTGTCCGCTTACTATATCTTCAGCGGATTAAGCGCAATTTACATTCAGCAAATTATGCAGCAAGTGCGTATGACGTATTGTCAATTATGTTTTGCAACAAGATATTTACGAGCTTCATCGCAACGCTCGACATGCTTACCCACCGAAACCGCATTTGCTGTCAAATCCAATGTCGACCCCAGTGCTACAAAGATAATCGAAAGTATCGATTGTTTGGTTTCTTTCTGAAAAGTTGTGAGAAATGCTAGAATGATGACTTTTTCAAGATGAAATTCCAAAATTTGGAAAGTTGAAAATTTGCCTATTTGCAAATTCGGGTGTTCGCAATTTTACGAACACCCGAATTTTGAACCCACCTTTAATCAATGTATTCGTCTTATTCAACAATCAGCTTACTCGCATTCAACGAATTCCCCGAAGCCGCTTTGACAAAGTAAATACCACTATTCAATTCGGAAGCATCAAAAGAAACCGAACGTTGGTCTTCGGCAATTAGTTTACTGACAACCAATTGGCCTAGGCTATTATAAATTCCAATCGTTTGCTCTATTGCAGATGTTTCATCCAAAACGATGGTTACCAATTGTCCTGATTTTGCCGGATTCGGATAAACAGAAACACTCACTTCAGCCGGTGTGTAGCTTTTTAGATCGTGAATATAGGTTGTTCCATCAATGTCTGATGAACGCAATCTGAAATACACAACTCCTTCATTTGTAATAGGAGTTACGCGGTTGAGTTGATAAGTATGTCCGTTAGTCTGATTTCCAATAGAAGCCACCGAACCGACTGTTTGCCAAGTAATCAAATCTGTAGAATAGTCTACTGTATAATTCAATACGTTGTGCTCACTGGCAATTTCCCAACTAAAGGACAACTGATTAGCTGTACCGTTTTCAATCGAAAAGCTGATGAATTCACTTGGAAGCGGAATTGGCGATCCGAAAAGCGCGTATCCTGGTACGTCTCCGTCGGACGCTTTCCATTCATTCGCACCACATATTTTTAACCAATTGGAAGAACCACCTCCGGTGCCCTTGAGCATTGATCCACCAACCATTATCTCTACTGCTGAACCACAAGCCAACTCCATTTTTTTGCCTGTTACAAACTGAAGAGTTCCGAAAACCTGAATGTAGGTAGGTGATGAACACGGAGGCATTGAGGTTTCATCAATCATTAAGTGCTGATCCAAATCGATGGTAATCCCAGCTGGTATAATAACTAAATCTCCACATCCTGGAACAGCTCCGCAACTCCATTTAGATGGATCAAACCAATTTCCAGTTGCTGTGGCAGTACATGTTGCTGCATTAAGGACTGGTGATTGCATCAAAATGATGCCGACGATAAACATTCTAAGTAGTTTCATGACCTGTAGTTTTAAGCGTTTATTCTACTCAATAGACACACAAATTACGCCGTGGTTGTATGTTTGGATTGTGAAATGGCCCGCTTTTATTTAATTTCACTGTCTTCATGAATAAACTACTGGTTTGGTTGAGTAAATGGCGGTTTTCAATTAATATGCATACATAATTAATTTAATAAATTGATTTTCAAGTATTTAACACTATTAATTGATGAAAATATCGAATGAAAAAGCAAGAAGTCAAATTAATTGATAGCTTAGCAAAACTAAAATCAGGGTCATGAAAGTCATTCTTGCAACCATAATGGTCATCTCTTATTCCTTTAGTGCTTTTGCCATCGACGGAACACCTTTTGAAGTGATTGGTGGAGCGAAACTCATTGCAACATGGAATTCGGATGGCGAGTCTGATCTTGTTAAAGGCAAACTTTCATCAGGTGATGAAATCATTATTTCAACCAAACAAAGCGCTCTTGTAGTGCAGGCAATTCATAAAAAATTGGGGAAAGAGTTGGTTGTCATCGACGATTATTCCGAACAAAGCATGATGGTTAGCGTGTACGAATACGATTTTGACAAAGACGGTGAAACAGAATTAATGGTGGTGGATTCGCCTGAGTTTTCTATTGTAAACATTCATATTTTCCGCTATAGCAATGGTTTAACCGAACTTGTAGGGAATTTATTCGGACAATTCTTGATTTCCTTGGAAGACGACATTATTTCGTTGCCTTTCGGTTCGCAGGGATTAACAGATGAATATCTCTACCGCAACGGATCATTGTTTAACCTGATTTACCACGATCCACTGAATCGGGATTAATATCGGTTAACTAATCCAAAAATAGCGGCGACATCAAATGCAATTCCCGTAATTCTGTTGAATTACCAAGCAAGGTATATTCCTTGATCACTTGAAAATTGTGGTCCAATACAATACGCAACACGAAGTCTTCGTATTCATTCTTTTCACCTGCTTTAGGTTCATGTTTGGGTAAAATATCAGCGCGGATATCAAGCATGTAGTAATTTTCACCCGTTCCACGATCAATGGAATAAAGAACAGGTTCTTCCGTTGCTTCGCCGGTTGTGTAGATTTTTAGTAAATCAGACACGCCTTTTTCTTCTTTTTCCGTTTTTTTGATGGGTTCATGAATGGTATACAACCATGCGCCGTCGTTTTTGTAAAGATGATTTACGGGTCGAGATAATCCGAGTGTATCGTATTCATAAACAGAATAATAGACTTCTCTTATTGAATCATGAAGATAAGTGCTTGTGCCGTAAATAGCTGCCAAATTTGGAGCTTTTTGTCCGCCGACAAAACTCATATACACATCTTTGTTGCTCAATTGTTCTACATCCGAAAAGGTAGATACGGAAAACGAGAATAATTTACCGCCTGTTAGGTAGCGGAATTGATAATAGGGCATACCGAAATCCTGATCTTGTGAAAAAGAAGAACCGGAAATACTGATCAACAAGAGCAACAAAAGACGTTTCATGGCAAGTGAATTTAATCGTGACAACCAAAAATGCTGCCACAATTCATCCTACAACTTACAAGCTTTTTAGTTCACTATCAACCAATTCCGTTAACTCTTTTACATTGGCTTTCGAAAAGTCAAATTTCAACCCTGCCGTTTGATAGATCGCAGGAATCGATTTAGTGTAACCCAATTTCAATGCTGCTTTGTACTTGCTCAGTGCATCTGTCGGATTGGATTTAAAGTTTTTCCAAACGCCCAAAGCACCCAATTGAGCAATTCCGTATTCGATGTAATAAAATGGAACTTCAAACAAATGCAATTGACGGTGCCAGCTCGATTCTTTCGCGTCTTCATAGCCCGAATAATCAAGCATTCCGGTACCGAATCGTTTTCCCAATTCCAACCAATAGGCAGTTCGTTCTTCGGCAGTGTGATCCGGATTGGTGTAAATCCAGTGTTGGAAAGCGTCTATTGTAGCAATCCATGGCAATACTTTTAAGACCGATTCCAATTGTTCTTTTTTGGCGCGTTTCAGGTCGATTTGATTGTCGTAAAAACGATCCCAGTGATCCATTGTCATTAATTCCATCGACATGGAAGCCAATTCGGCAACCTCAGAAGGCAACGATTTGAATCCGGTCAATTCCAGTTCGCGGCTCAAAAACGAATGCACAGCATGTCCACCTTCGTGTACCATGGTCACCACATCGCGTTGCGCTCCGGCTGCATTCATGAAAATAAACGGAATCCCGCTTTCATAGAGTGGGTAATTATAACCACCGGGTGCTTTTCCTTGCTTGGAATCGAGATCCATATAACCTTCTTTATCCATGGTCGAAAGACAATCACGGAAATAAGGATCCAATTTCCCGAAAATATCAATGGAGCCGGCCAGTAATTCTTTCCCCGATTCAAACGGTTTAAGCGGTGCTTTTCCTGTTGGATCAACTTCCGTATCCCAAGGTTTCAACAAGTCTTTGCCCAATAAACGAGCTTGTTCTTGCTGCATGGTGCGAATCATCGGCACAATCAAATCGGCAATCGATGTATGGAAATCAAGGCAATCCTGAATGGAATAATCAAAACGACCCAATGCCTTGAATTTGTAGTCGCGGTAGTCGGTGCAACCTGCATTTAAAGCTACCTGATGGCGCAACTTCACCAGTTTGGTAAACAATTCGTCCAGTTTCGCACGATCTTCTTTTCGGCGATTGGCAATCAGTTCAAAGACTTCTTTTCTGATCGCGTCGTCCGGATTTTTCAGGAAAATAGCCGCTTGCGGCATTGTGAGTGTTTTCCCATCGTATTCAATGGTTTGTTGCCCCGAAATAGCGCCATATTCCTGGCTTAGGGTGTTAATCTCGGTTTCCAACGGAATGTTTTCTTCGCGAAACAAATCCAATGCGGTGTGCGTAGCTCGGAAATAAATTGAGTAGGCTTCATCCTTGGAAAGCTCTTCTATCCATGGGGCGCTCATCATCTTCTGATTCAAACGGTCTTCGTAAGGAGCAAGGTTGGGTTGAATTTCGGTCACAAAAAACTGATATGCTTCTGTCTTGGAGGCATCCGTGGTGTCAATTGTCATGCGAATATAACGCCAAGCCATGTTTTCTTCCAGCACTGCTTCCAATTCGCTTTTGTCCTTCAGCCAAGTAATAAAATCAGCTTTTGACGACCAATTGCGATCACTCAATTCAATTAAGTAAGCTTCAACTTCATTCCAATTAGTGCAGGCAAAATCTGCAGCGATGTACTTCCTCATACGTTATGGCATAAAAAAAGGTCGTCAACCTTAGACTGACGACCTCTGTTATTTAGTTCAATTATTTCCCTCTGCTGGAACCTGTTTTAGGAGCTGCAACTTTTTTAGCTGCGGTAACTTTTGGCGCCGATTTGGCAGCAGGTTTATCCGTTACTTTTTTAGCAGTGACTGCCTTTTTAGGAGCGACCGCTTTTTCTTTTTTAGGTTTATCCGTTGCAGCTGCTGTCTCTTCAACCGGAGCTTCTTCAACGGCAGGTTCAACAACTTCCAATTTCAATTCACCTGCTTTCAACAACAAATTATACCATTGAAATAATTTCTTGATATCGGAAGGGTAAACGCGTTCCTGATCATAGTTTGGAAGCACTTCCAACAAATAACCCGATAATTTACTCAAGTCTTCTTTGTGAGAAAGGATGCCGCCACCGTTTTCTTTTTCAAAGATTGTTTTGTAAATTTCCTTTAGAGGTTTATCTTCCTCATACGTGTAAATGCTAATATCATCTAGTGCGGAAATACGGTCTGAAGAGTAAGCTGGGAAGCGTTTTTTCTCTTCCAATGATTCAACAATAATGTTGTTCTTACCTTGAGCAACTACCTTAAATAGACCTGGTTTTCCAGAAATAGCAATGATGCCTGTTAGATTCATTCGTTTCGTTATTTGTCGCCAAAAATAGGTGTTCTTTTTAATTTTAGCCTAATTCTTGATAATTTTCGTCCATCCAATGCCATTTTCTGAACTTAATTGCATGAAATAAGAACCTTTTGCCAATGAATCAAGTGCAATCTGATTGGCTGATGGAACTGCTGAAAGCACTTTGTTTCCTTGCAAGTCGAATAACTCAACCAATAAAATAGATGCTTCTGTTTTGATGGTCACCATTCCCGTTGTCGGATTCGGGTAAACCACCAAATTCAACCAATTTTCTTCATTTATGCTAGCAGAAGGATTGTATGGGGCAGATTCTACTTCGCAACCGGTAGTTCCTGTAGCAATAACGGTGTAATTACTTGAACTAGGAAGCGTAATCGTTGTGGTGTTACCCGTTTCTCCCGGTATTGCAACACCATTTTCATACCATTGAAGGTTGGGGAATGCTGCAGTGGATAAGTTAGCTCCGGCAGCTGTAATGACTGGAGTTGCAGGAATGTCACCAAGTGTTATGTCAATCGTATCGGAATAAGCAATACAGCCTAAATCATCATACATTACATAAGAAAGATCAGTCACGGCGCCTGCTAATTCAACGTAATTGATATCAATCGTTCCATCGCTCCATGAAATACTATCAATTGGGTTTGCTGCTAATGCAAAGGCCGAATCAGAGCCGCAGAATTGCGCAGGTCCATCAACTACAGCCGAATAATTGCTATTCAATAACAAATCCAAGGCATTTGCTTTTCCGTAACCGTAAGCATTGTTGGGTGTAACCCCTGTGAATCCGTCGGAAAATGCCGTTGCGTGCAAGTCAGCTTTAAACGTGGCGTATGTTCCATTGTGGCATTTTTCTAGGTACAATGCCGCAATACCTGCAACAATGGGCGAAGCCATAGATGTACCGCCGTTGCGCACATGTAAACCGTCGATGTCTACAACAGAATTGTAGGCGGCATTTGTCAGAATCCAGTTTGGACCAGCACTTAAACTCACATCACCACAAGCTGTTACATCCGGTTTGGTGACACCATGTCGTGTTGGACCTTTTGATGAATTGGGACTCAACTGACCGATAACTGCCGTGTAGGTAGGTGCAGGTAAATATTGATTTCCGTTTTTATCCGTATGTCCTAAGCGGTTGCGTATGTTTCCGACAGAAATTACCTTTTCGGAACAGTTCCATGAAGAAACCAACGATTGTAATGTGTCCGGAAGATTGTAGTGAACAATAGGAGGGTAGGCTGCTGCTGTTGGAATGACAGAAACAAGATTGTTTAAACCGATAATGGCGCCGCTCCACAGATCGTAATTTCCGCTTCCGGTGGTTTTGAATGCGTATTTGTAAGTTGTAGAATCGATGGCCGAAAAGTAAACCTCCAAGTGAAAATTGGTCCCTACAATTTCAGGATACAACTCAATTGTTGCAATGCGGTTACCGTTGCTATTGTATAAAGTATCCAAAACCGGAGAAGCGCCAATGCCTGTAGTCGCTAGTCGATACATGGTTTCCGCACGTTCGTCATACGATCCTGAAGGAAGATTTGCAGCCAACGCATAATTCCAAGTTGCGTCTGCCTGATCAGTCCATAAATCGAAATAAACGGTATTTGCTCCCAATTGTCCTGCCGGATTGTTATCTAACCAAACAAAAGAAGTATCCGAATCAACATCGCCATGTGCATGGTATTTGCCCCATGATCCGGAGTTTCCTGCGGCACAAACGATAATTCTGCCGGGTTGTTCATCGAGTAACTGTTCCATCAAAATCGATGCAGGATCATCACCGTCATGACTTCCAAGGTAAGAACCCAATGAAAGATTCACAACAGCAGGTAAACCCATTGAATCGGCTTTTTTGAAGATAAAGTCGCAGGCATCGGCTATGGTCAATGTCCAGTTTGGTAAGTTAAAATTGGTTTCTACAATGATAATCTTTGAATCGGGAGCTACCCCTTTCTGTGTTCCATTCGCCAACCCGTTTGATGAACCGGCACCGGCCACACTTGTTCCATGTGCTGTTGCTTCTTCATTACTACCACACGTTGCCGCTTGAATATCAGCTGCATCCCAAAGCTGTCCATAACCATAAGGCATAGGAGTGTTCGCGGCGTTTGGTAATGAATGATCCCAATAAAAAAGTACGCGAGTATCTCCGTTTTCATCAATGAAATCGCCATGTGTGTAATCCAACCCTTGATCTACATAACCGATGATTACATCCTTTCCAGTGAAAGGTGTTTGCAAACCTCCTGAGCCATTGTGTACCTCAGTAACATGGTGTGTAACCAAGCTGGTATCATTCAACGCAACGGGTAACGAATGTTCAAAGTAAAAACCTTCGATAACGCCGGTTTCTTTCGCCTTTTGAATCCATGTTGCACTGGCTTGAATGAAAATCCATTGAGGTGTTACCGATTTTACGTTGATGGAAGGATCTTTTAAGAGTCTTTCCAATGCACCGGGAGTGTTATTAACGCTAAAAGCAATTGGAGTGTTCGGTTCTTTCTGTAATTGTCTTGCAAAGCCCAGTTGATGTTGGTTCTGAGAAAAAGAGAGGCTGCAGCAGCTTATCAGTAAGATAATTGCCGCAAAGTAGTTTTTTAAGTTAACCATTGATGTAGTATGTTTTCCGTAAGACGTCAAAATTGACCTTTAAGTTAAAAAAAGACAATGAATAATTGATTCAAATTACGATATTTGTTTTTACATGTCAAAAAAATAATCGAACGAAACGCGATAAAACGCTATGAAAAAAAGATTCATCACATTATCTCTTGCTCTTCTTTCATTTGGAGTAATGAATTACTTCTATGGTCAGGAGAAGGCAGAGATTACCAATTGGTATAACGGCAAATCACCGGGTATGAATACCGAGAAAGCTTATTCTTCATTGAAGAAGCGGAAATCGACAACGGTAATTGTAGCTGTTATTGACTCGGGTATTGATATTGAACACAAAGATCTTCAAGGAAAAATCTGGTTAAACGAAGACGAAATTCCAAACAACGGAATCGACGACGATAAAAACGGATACATCGATGATATGCACGGCTGGAACTTCTTAGGTTCTGCTACAGGTGAAAATCAGAAATATGCGCGTCTGGAAAAAACGCGTTTATTGGCGCAATTGGAAGAACGATTCAAAGGAAAAGAATCGTCTCAAGTTGCAGCGGCTGACAAAGCAGATTACGAATTGTACAAACGTCTGAATAAAGAGATTAACGACGAACGCAAGGGGAACATGGAAGCGCTTGAGCAATACAAGCAAATCGGTGAAATGCTTCCTGTGATCAAAGCTAAATTGACCGAAATTTTGGGCGCTGACTTCACCGTTGAAGACGTTGAAAACTGGAAGCCTTCAAGCCCGGAAGAAATGCAAATGAAGCAGTTAGGAGCTTACATTGCTTCTGGTGAGTTGACGGAAGAGGCCATTCAAGAAGGTGTTGATCATTTCGATGCGTCTGCCAATTACCAATTGAATACCGAATACGATGATCGTATGAATATTGGAGACAATCCGCACGATTTCAATGATGTTCACTACGGTAATAACGATGTTGAAGGTCCGGATGCATTGCACGGAACTCACGTTGGTGGTATCATTGGTGCGGTTCGTGGAAATGGATTAGGCGGCGACGGTGTTGCTGAAAATGTAAAATTAATGTCATTGCGTGCCGTTCCGGATGGCGATGAGCAGGATAAAGATGTAGCTTTAGCGATTCGTTATGCGGTTGACAATGGTGCAATGGTCATCAATATGTCTTTCGGAAAAAGCTTCTCGATGCACCAGCAAGAGGTTTACGATGCGTTGGCTTATGCCGATTCAAAAGGAGTTTTGTTAGTCCACGCTGCGGGTAATGATGCTGCAAACGTGGATGAAGCTGATAATTTTCCTTCTTCATCGTATTCGTTCCAAAAAGCTAAATTGGGGAATTATATCACAATCGGTGCTTCTACACGTTATCCGAAAGGGAAACTGGCTGCCGACTTCTCGAATTACGGTCAAACGAAAGTAGATGTATTCGCTCCGGGCTTGGAAATTTACAATTCCGTTCCACAAAGTGATTACAAAACGTTGCAAGGTACATCTATGGCCGGACCAATGGTTGCCGGTGTTGCAGCGATGTTGAAGTCTTACTTTCCAACGTTGACAATGCTACAAATCAAAGAAGCAATTTTGTCTTCGGCTAAATCTTACAAAGGAACAGAACAAGCATTGCCCGGTTCTGAGCAAAAAGTAGATTTCGGTACACTTTCAGTAACAGGTGGAGTAGTAGACGTAAGTGCTGCTGTGAAAGCTTGCATGAAATTGGAGGCTAAAAAATAAGAAAACACGTAGTTATAAATCAAAAACCGTCATCTTTCTACAGGTGGCGGTTTTTTAGTTTTGAATGATATGAAAACATTTTTTATCGCGTTGATCGGCTTTGTAGCTCTGACTTCCTTTAAACCGGAACCGGCTCACGAAGATTTGAATGTTGTGCTTGATAACTGGCACAAAGCAGCTGCCGCAGCGAATTTGTCGGACTATTTCAGTTGTGTGACCGATGATTTTGTGTTTCTCGGAACAGATCCTAGCGAACGCTGGAACAAGGAGCAATTTCAGGCTTTCTGCAAACCTTACTTCGATCAGGGGAAAGGCTGGGATTTTAAATCGACAGAACGTAATTGGGTGTTTTCGAAAAACAAAAAGATCGCTTGGTTTGACGAAAAGCTAGATACATGGATGGAAGGCTGCCGCGGAAGTGGTGTGATGGTGAAAGAAGGGAAAACTTGGAAATTGGCTTATTACAATTTGACGGTACTGATCGAGAATGATAAGATTAAGTCATTTATTGAGTTAAGAAAGCAATAGATGCTCTACAACCCAGTAAAAATGGACTTCTTTGAACTGTTTAAAATTGTAAAAATCGCCAATTTTAAACGTTTACAATTTTAAAACTTTAGCATTTTCTCGACGGATTTTATTTCCAAATTACACCTGAATTTCTTTGAGAAATCACCATTTCCGAATCACAAAAAACCACAATACATACCGTTCGTCTCATTAATTTGTGCTATCTTCAAAAAAAAGGAATCATTATGAAGAAAGTAAATTATGTATTGCTTGCAATTGTGTTTCCACTGGTTGTAAGTTGCGGTTCGGAAGAAACTGCAGAAAAAAAGGTTGATTTAACCGAAGAAGGATTCGATCTTCAGGGAGCTCTCGAATTGTTTGAAAAATCAAAAAGTCCCGAAGATTTTGAACGGGCGTTAAATGCCGAATCCAATCCTGTCAATAATCTCGATCTCAACGACGACGGTAAAATTGATTTCGTCAAAGTGATTGACAGAATGAAGGATAAAAGTCATTCCATTGCATTGCAGGTGGTGCTCAATGAAAAAGAAAACCAAGACATCGCAGCAATCGTAATAGAGAAAAGCGGACCTTCAAGTGCTCGATTGCAAATTATTGGTAATGAGGTGCTTTACGGTAAAGAAGTAGTGCTAGAACCTATCGATAAAAGTGGAGATAGTGAACCTAAAGCAATGTTGCTTGCATCCAATGCCGTTGTCACAGTAAATGTGTGGACCTGGCCGATTATCCAACATGTATATCAGGAAGAATATGTTCCTTATGTTTCGCCGGTAAGATGGGAAGTGTACCCGGTTTGGTATGAACCGCACCAGCATCATCATAAAAAACACGGAAAAGGACACGCTTACGGACATTACAAACATCATCACGACGATGAGCGTTACCGTGAGGTAGCGGTTTCGGATTTGGTAATTGCGCGTGAAATTTACATTTCAAACCGCACAAATTCAGCGACTATCAGTATCCAATTTCGTCGTGATTTTCCGAACTTCCGTTATGAAGACGGTCATTATCATGGTGAGCACTATGACAAGCACCACGATAAACACTTTGATAAACATCATGATGATCATCCCGGAAACGGTAACGGACATCAAGACAAAGACTGGAATCGTGGCAATGAGGGAGACAAACATGATAAAGGAAAATCGGATCACGATGGCTTTAAAGGTGGAGACAAACACGATAAAGGCCCGAAACACGAAATGAAGTTCAATCCACCTAATAACCAGTCATCACATGAAAAAGGTGGTGATCATGGAAACGGCGGAAACGGCGGTGGAAAATCTGACCATGGTAACGGTGGTGGAAAATCTGATAAAGGCGGAAATGGCGGTGGACCTGGGAAAGGTGGCGGCAAAAAGAAATAAACAAACGGATTAGTTACCCAATAGATTATAGATGCAAATGGACTGAGCTATATTAACGTGAGCTCGGTCCATTTTATTTTAGTTACAATCTTTGGCTTTAATTATTCAGACAGATTAAACCTTTTTTTGCTATTTTCATCTAACTGAAAAACAGTTTATTATGAAAACTACGATAAAGATCCTTTTAGTGAGTTGTTTGACTGCTTGGGGAAATGGTGCTTTTGCACAGGAAGAATCGGACAGCACAGGCTTGGCCGGCGACAATTTTGACCTTCAAGGCGCTATGGAATTGTTTAAGCAATCGGATGATCTTGAAGCGTTTGAAAAGTCGCTCAACACAGAATCAAATGAAGTAAATAATCTTGACTTAAATGGTGACAATGCCATTGATTACATACAAGTAATTGATCGTGTAGATGGTAAAAATCATGCAATTGTGTTGCAGATTGCGGTATCCGAATCCGAAATGCAAGATGTTGCAGCTATTGCAATCGAGCAAACAGACGATTCAACAGCTTATCTACAAATTATTGGAAATGAAACGCTTTATGGTGAAGAGTTGATGATGGAACCGTACGATGAAGTGAGCGAAAAGGCTACAAAAGGGCCATCTTCTTTGTACGGACCTATGCGTGTTGTGATTGTCAATGTTTGGGGCTGGCGCCCGGTTCGACATATTTATAGACCTGCTTATGTGCCTTATGTTTCACCTTGGAGATGGCGAGTTTATCCTGTTTGGTGGAAACCATGGCGACCGGTTTACTGGCATGTGCACAGAGCTAGAGTGCGCCGATATCATGTAATGTATCATGTAACTCCCGTCTGTCATGTTACTCATGCCCATGCAATGTATGTGAAAAACAAAAGCGTCTCGAAAACAGTAACTGTAAAATATGCAGGTCCGCAAGCCAATTACAAAAAACAACAGGCAACTAAAAGTGCCGGAAACAAAAGCGCTGGCGGAACAAATGAAAAACAGCAATCCAAAGCAGGTGACTCAAAATCGGAAACGAAATCAGCCAAATCAGAAGGTGCTAAACAGCAAGGCGGCGCAAGTGAGAAATCAAAAGCAAGTTCTCCGAACAAAACAAAAGGAACCGATCGCGGTAAAGGCGGTGGCGCGCAACAACGTGGAAACGCTGGTTCAAAAGGTGGTCGCAAAAAGTAGTCACGTAATTAATCGCTGAAGATTTATCGAACTCACGTTTTTAAACAAAAAAGGCGAACGTATTCAGAACACGTTCGCCTTTTTTGTTGTTTCAATTAATTTGTCGGAGCAATCGAATGATAAAAATCAATTGTTTGACCTTCCTCACAAGCAAAATAATGAGCTGATCCATTGACTGTTACAAGCGCACCAAAGTGTTTTTTGTTTCCCTTACTTGGGTCAGGACCAAGCGTAGTATTGTTAATAGTCACAATTCCATCGTTAGCGTCTAACGCTTTTTGCAATTGTACAGCAACATTGACTGCTTGTGTTTGGTTTTCATTTCCGCCATTTAATGCTCCATAAACGGCAAAATTTACAGTAAAATTTGACATAATTCTTTCAATTATTCAGTTAATAATAATGGTTATGGCAAAGATAGGTGGTTGATTAGCTGATTTTTAGCGTACAAATACGGCTCTTTAAAAAACAGGTAATCCTACGCATGCTTCAACCGAAGCACAAAAAAAACGGAAGCCTTTCGAACTTCCGTTTATATTTTAAAAATTTCTTTCGAAATTATCTTCGTTTTTTCATTTCTTGTTGCTGACGCTGAGCTTCCTCTAATCGTTGAGCAAACTTGCTTTTCTTTTTCGGTCCGGCAGTAGAAGATTTACTTCGAGCAGCTTCCATTTTTGTTCTCAACTTCTCTTCGTCTACGAAGAATTGTTTGATCACAAACATCAAGATGATCGTCATCAATGTAGAGATGAAGTAGTAGAAACTCAAACCTGCGGCGAAGTTATTGAAGAAGAAAATCATCAAAATAGGGAAGATGTACATGATTACTTTCATGTTTGGCATTCCCGGTTGCTGCTGCTGAGCAACGTTACTGCTATTCAAATACGTGTAAACCAGTGTAGTTGCCGACATCAATAAGGTAAACAACGACATGTGATCACCATACATTGGAATGTATGTACCGAAATCCCACACTGAATCGTAAGACGACATATCTTCCGCCCACAAGAATCCGCGCTGGCGTAATTCAAACGTTGCAGGGAAGAAACGGAAGACGGCCAGTAGAATCGGCATTTGCACCAACATCGGCACACAACCTGCCAGCGGTGAAGCTCCTGACTCGCGGTAGAGCGTCATCATGTCCATCTGTTTTTTCATCGCGTCATCCTTGTTCGGGTATTTCGCGTTGATTTCGTCGATGTTCGGTTTAAGGATGCGCATTTTTGCCGATGAAACAAACATTTTCCATTGAATCGGCATCAATAATAATTTCAAGAAGAAGGTCAATAATAAAATCGCAATCCCGATTCCCATTCCGGTTGAGTTCAACAAGTCGAATACCGGTTGTACGGCATACAAGTTGATCCATCGGAACAATCCCCAACCGTAGTTGAGCATGTCGTCGTAGTTCTTTCCATACGATTTCAACACCGTGTAATCATTCGGTCCGAAGAACCAATTCATACTTACCGTGCCATTTTCAGATGATTTCAACGAAAGGTTAAACGACGATTTGTAACGCTTGATGTGTGTATGGAAACGTTCCATATCTTCGCTGTAATTGGTAATCTTCATCGAAGTACCTCTTGAACCGAAACCTTTTTCCGGCTGAAGAATAGAAGAGAAGTAGCTTTGTTTGTAAGCCACCCAATCAACATCTTGCGTCATTTTCTCTTCGTCGTTCGCCATCTCGCTTAGGTAAGAGAACGATTCGTCTTTCAACTGATAACAAACCGTCGATACTTTGCGTTGTTCAGAAAGCAAACGTTCCGTGCGACGGTAAGCCATGTTCCAGTTCATCATCACATTCTTGGCCAGAACTTCTTTGCCCAAACCGTTGAATTTGATAGCGAATTTCAGGTCATAACCGTCGTGAAGCGTATAGATGTATTCGATAGAACCGGCACCAACTTTGTGTTCAAGCACCAGTTTATGCTTGTTTTTCGACTTAACGGTAAATTCCTGTTCACCCGTAGTGTAATCCTGTCCGTTGAGCTGGAAAGCCAATTCGTTTACGTGATCGCCTTCTTTGAACAAATACAACGGAGTGATTTTCTTGTCGTTTTTCGCAAACTCGTGGTACGTTTCAAACTCTTTGAGCTGAACCGCCGATACCACACCACCTTTTGTAGAGAAATCAACAATTAGGTTGTTCGATTCCAAGGTAATTATTTCAGCTTTGAAAGACGGAGCAGCAGGAGTTGTAGCTGTTGGTTGAGTTGAAGCAGGAGCAGGGGTAGCAGCGACAGCAATTGTGGTGTCATGCCCCAATGAATCGGTGTAAATCGGATTTCCTTTTGCATCCGTTACCTGATTTCCTTTTTTGTCTTTTTTCGGTTTAAGACCTTTATCTACAACAGCAGCAGGTTTTTCAGCCTCTAGCTTTTTTGTTTTGGCTTCTTCAGCTGCTTCTTTCTTTTTGTTGGCAGCCTCTATTTTATCCTTCTCTGCTTTTATCTCCTCATCAGATGGCTGATTGAAGATGGTGAAGGTTACTAAAATAAGCCCTATCAGTGATAAACCGATGATTGTATTTTTATCCATTCTTGTTATTTGTTTTTGTTTTCAATAGCAGCTTTCACGAAAGCCACAAATAGCGGATGCGGGTTATCAACCGTACTTTTATATTCCGGGTGAAATTGAGCCCCCACAAACCATGGGTGAGAAGGTAATTCAACTACTTCAACCAAGCCCGTTTCAGGATTTTTACCTGTTGCAATCATGCCTGCTTTTTCAAATTCTTCAAAATACGCGTTGTTGAACTCGTAACGGTGACGGTGACGCTCGGTAATCGATTCCGTATTATAAGCATCCGAAACACGTGAATCCGGTTTCAACTGACATTTATACGATCCCAAACGCATGGTTCCACCTAAATTGGAAATGGTTTTTTGTTCTTCCATCATCGAAATCACCGGATACTTGCAATCTTCCGCAATTTCTGTGGTGTGCGCATCATCATAACCAAGTACGTGACGGGCAAATTCGATCACGGCACACTGCATTCCTAAACAGATTCCGAAGAAAGGAACCAGGTTCTCGCGAGCGTAACGAACAGCTTCAATTTTTCCGGAAATCCCACGCGAACCGAAGCCCGGTGCAACCAAAATCCCATCCAAATCGGCTAATTCCGCCTTAATATTGTCTTTGGTCAATGATTCGGAATGAATCCATTTCACAACCACACGACTTTCATTGGCAACTCCTCCGTGAATAAACGATTCACTGATCGATTTGTAAGCGTCTTTCAACTCAACGTATTTCCCAACTAACCCGATGGTCACTTCCTGTTTCGGTTCTTTCAAACGCGTCAGGAACGATTTCCACTTTGTTAAATCAGGCGTTGAGCGGGAGGGAAGTCCTAGTTTCTCCAAAACCACTTTATCCAATTCTTCCGATTGCATCAACAACGGAACATCATAGATAGATTCTGCATCACGCGATTCAATTACCGCATTCATGCTTACGTTACAGAACTTGGCGATTTTCTTACGCAAGGTAAGATCGAGCTCATGTTCGGTTCTACAGCACAAAATATCGGGCTGAACCCCCAATTCGAGCAATTGTTTTACGGAGTGTTGAGTCGGTTTTGTTTTCAATTCGCCTGCAGCAGCCAGGTAAGGAACCAATGTCAGGTGAATTACAATACAATCGTTTTCGTATTCCCACATCATTTGACGAACCGCCTCTACATAAGGTAAGGACTCGATATCGCCCACCGTACCACCGATTTCGGTGATTACAATGTCAAACGTTCCTTTTTTACCAAGAATTTGAATACGCTCTTTGATTTCGTCGGTAATGTGCGGAATTACCTGAACGGTTTTTCCTAAAAATTCACCGCGACGTTCTTTTTCGATCACCGATTGGTAAATACGACCGGTAGTTACATTGTTGGCTTGAGAAGTCGGAACGTTTAAGAAGCGTTCGTAATGTCCCAAATCCAAATCGGTTTCAGCACCATCGTCCGTTACGAAACATTCTCCATGCTCGTACGGGTTGAGTGTTCCGGGATCAATATTGATGTAAGGATCTAGTTTTTGGATGGTTGTAGAATAACCTCTAGCTTGAAGGAGTTTGGCTAAAGAAGCCGAAATGATTCCCTTTCCAAGTGACGAAGTAACACCCCCGGTTACAAAAACATATTTGGTACTGTTTGACATGATATAAAAAATGTAACTACGGGGCGCAAAGTTACAATAAAGAAGTCGAATGGCAATGTGTTTGTTGTACCGCATT
>JARWZO010000007.1 GCA_029866325.1 Fluviicola sp.
CATTCTCGCTCTCATTCTCTTTGAGAGCAAGAAACAGAACGAAAAACAGAATGAAAATGAAAACAACATGCATATCAGGTCGGGGTGACCAATCAGACTCCAAATCTGTAGGGCGAGGTTCGACACCTCGGGTATGCGCAACAGAAAATCCCCAATGGGGAATTCTGCTTTGGAACTATAGCCAAGTTGGTCAAGGCGAAGGACTGAAAATCCTTTCATTCGAGTTCGAATCTCGGTGGTTCCACACAAAAAGAAAGAGCGCAACTGCCTCAAACAAATACGCTCTTTCTTTTTACTTCATTCTCGCTCTCATTCTCTTTGAGAGCAAGAAACAGAACGAAAAACAGAATGAAAATGAAAACAACATGCATATCAGGTCGGGGTGACCAATCAGACTCCAAATCTGTAGGGCGAGGTTCGACACCTCGGGTATGCGCACTTTATTAACCGTAAAAAGTCATGGATTCTGAAATACCTTTCCTTACTTTTGCAAAAAAATAAAATCATGGCAGACATTACCATTACCATTATCGACCGTGAAGGTGAAGCACACGAATTGTTAGCTCCTACCGACATGAACATGAACATCATGGAATTGTGCAAATCGTATGAATTGCCGGTGAAAGGTGAATGTGGTGGTATGGCAATGTGCGCTACCTGTCAGTGTTATTTGGAATCGGATCACCAATTGGAAGAACAAAGCGATGCGGAACTCGATATGTTGGATCAGGCCTTTTTTGTAAAGCCTAATAGTCGGTTGGGTTGTCAAATTCACATCATCGAAGAAATCGACGGAATCGTATTGCGATTAGCCCCGGAAGCAGAATAATCGAAACAACATTCTGATTGTTGCAAGTACTATAAAAACAAGAAAGCCTTGATATGTTTATCAAGGCTTTCCGTTTGATTTAAAGACTAATTAATGTAAGTTCTCCCAAACGAGCAATGATGCCGGGTGGAATATTTGAAATGGTAAATCGCTACCTGATGCTACATTATTAAAGTAAGCTGTTCCACCTGAATATGTTGTACCATAATAGGTGTAAAGTGCTCCACCACTATAAGTCATTGTGAATTCTACATAGTAGGTGTTTCCTGCAGTTAGAGTCAAACCTGAAAATGTAAATAAGTGAGTAGAACTACCATTGTCCAACGTACTTGTACCCGGTGAAGTTGCCAATAATGCTCCTCCGAATCCATTGTATACTTTACAAGATGTAATCACACCTGTAAGACCATTTCTGTATGTTCCATAAAAACCTATTTGGGTTACTGAGGCTGAGTAAACTGCTGTAAAGGTTTGCCCCATTGTTTGTCCTGAAGTGATCATATTATGCGCTGAAGGAGACCCCCAAGCAGATTGATCTAAATTAGCGGCAGTATTCACAATTGCTACTTGCGCTTTTTTAGCTGTTGAATTAAAAATGATACTTCCTTCAGGTACTGTTGCCAAGGCATCGCGTTGTACTGTTGTCATTCTTGGAGGCAAGAAAGTAGCTGTTGTTGAATTTACATCCAAAGCCGCTCCTGCAGTTACATTACTATTTCCTACAACCATATTAGATGTTGCAGCAACTGTTCCTGAAAACGTTTTGTTTCCTGCGAAAGTTTGAGCGGTAGTGCTCACCACCCCTCGTGCGCTTGCACTTGCATTCGGAATGTTAAACGTGTGTACATTGGTTGCTGTTGATACATTAAAATCTGTTCCACTAGTTCCAACAGCAAAAGTTTGAGTTGAGCCACTTGCACCATTTAACGAACCAAAACTTGTTCCCGCCGGACCTTGAGGACCTGTTGCTCCTGTTGCTCCTGCTGGACCAGTGGCTCCTGTTAATCCTGTTGGACCTTGTGGACCCATTGGACCTGTTGCGCCGTCTAAACCATCAATTCCATTCGTTCCGGCTGGACCTTGCGAACCTGTTGCTCCGGTTAATCCTGTTGGACCTTGAGGACCTGTTGCACCATCTAAACCATCAATTCCATTCGTTCCAGCTGGACCTTGCGAACCTGTTGCTCCAGTTAATCCTGTTGGACCTTGAGGACCTGTAGCACCCGTCAATCCTGTTGGACCCTGAGGACCCATTGGACCAGTTGCGCCATCCAAACCATCATTTCCGTCAGTACCATTTAAACCTGCTGGACCTTGTGGACCTGTTGCTCCGGTTAATCCTGTTGGACCTTGTGGACCCATTGGACCTGTAGCTCCGTCTAAACCATCGTTTCCGTCAGTACCATTTAAACCTGCGGGACCTTGTGGACCGGTTGCTCCAGTTAATCCTGTTGGACCTTGAGGACCCATTGGACCTGTTGCGCCATCTAAACCATCATTTCCTGCTGGACCTTGAGGACCTGTTGCTCCGTCTAAACCATCAACTCCATCAATTCCATTTGTTCCGGCTGGACCTTGAGGACCTGTTGCTCCCGGTGCTCCGGTTAATCCTGTTGGACCTTGAGGACCCATTGGACCAGTTGCGCCATCTAAACCATCATTCCCTGCTGGTCCTTGCGGGCCTGTTGCTCCGGTAGCACCTGTTAATCCTGTTGGACCTTGAGGACCCATTGGACCTGTTGCACCGTCTAAACCATCAACTCCATTTGTTCCATTTGTTCCGGCTGGACCTTGGAGACCTGTTGCTCCGTCGATACCATCAGTTCCAACCAAGCTGCTTAACCATTGTGCTTCTGTTCCAATATAACCATTAGCAACTGCTATTTCATAAGCTGATGATCCATCTATTCCGTTTGAACCATTTGTTCCTGCTGGACCTTGTGGGCCTGTTGCTCCGGTTGCTCCGGTTAATCCTGTTGGACCCTGAGGCCCCATTGGGCCTGTTGCTCCGTCTAAACCGTCGTTTCCTGCTGGACCTTGTGGACCCATCGGACCTGTTGCACCATCTAAACCATCATTTCCTGCTGGACCTTGAGGACCCATTGGACCTGTTGCTCCGTCTAAACCATCAATTCCATTTGTTCCTGCTGGACCTTGTGGACCTGTTGCGCCTGTAGCTCCGGTTAATCCTGTTGGACCTTGAGGACCCATTGGACCCGTTGCACCATCTAAACCATCGTTGCCCGCTGGACCTTGTGGACCTGTTGCGCCTGTAGCTCCTGTTAATCCTGTTGGACCTTGAGGCCCAATTGGACACGTTGCACCATCAAAACCATCGTTGCCCGCTGGACCTTGTGGACCGGTTGCTCCTGTAGATCCGGTTAATCCTGTTGGACCCTGCGGACCCATTGGACCCGTTGCGCCATCTAAGCCATCATTTCCTGCTGGACCTTGAGCGCCTGTTGCTCCTGTAGCTCCGGTTAATCCTGTTGGACCCTGCGGACCCATTGGACCGGTTGCTCCGTCTAAACCATCAACTCCATCAATTCCATTTGTTCCTGCTGGACCTTGTGGACCTGCTGCTCCTGTTAATCCTGTTGGACCTTGAGGACCCATTGGACCCGTTGCACCATCTAAACCATCGTTGCCCGCTGGTCCTTGTGGACCCATTGGACCGGTTGCTCCGTCTAAACCATCAACTCCATCAATTCCATTTGTTCCTGCTGGACCTTGTGGACCTGTTGCGCCTGTAGCTCCTGTTAATCCTGTTGGACCCTGAGGACCTGTTGCACCATCCAAACCATCGTTTCCTGCTGGACCTTGAGGACCTGTTGCTCCTGTTGCTCCAGTTAATCCTGTTGGACCTTGAGGACCCATTGGGCCTGTTGCACCGTCGATTCCATCAGTTCCAACCAAGCTACTTAACCATTGTGCTTCTGTTCCGATATAACCATTAGCAACTGCTATTTCATAAGCTGATGATCCATCTATTCCGTTTGAACCATTTGTTCCTGCAGGACCTTGTGGACCCATGGGACCCGTTGCGCCATCCACACCGTTGGTTCCGTTTAATCCATTGGCACCATTTGTACCTGCAGGACCTTGAGGCCCACCCGGACCTTGTGGTCCAGCTATACCGTTAATCCCTTGCGGACCGATAGGACCTTGCGGACCATCAGGGCCTTGTGGACCAGTTGCTCCTGTAGGACCTTGAGTACCTTGAGGGCCAGGAGTAGAACTACCTGAATTTTCTGCATATAGTGCATAAGGCACACTTAAGAATTGGCTAACACCTACAATGGTGTAATTCGTTCCACCTGTAGGATCGGTTTCAGTTTTAATAAAGTATGGTCCATTAGACCAAATAATGGTTCCAAAATTGCCACTTATGACAGTACCAGAGCCAATTTCTATACTTGCTAAACCGTTTGCATTGGTAATTGGTGTCTGCTTTTCTTCGTAAACAACCGTTCCTGATGCGGAACCCTGAAGAATCGTAATTCGCATTCCGATAGTGGAATTTGTAATCAAGGCATTCGAGGCATCACGTGCAACGGCTTGAAAAGACATTTTTTGGGGAGCTTGCGCGAAGGATATCTGCGCAACAAGAAGCGCCCCTACGAGAAGGCTTAATGTTTTCATGTGTGTTAGTTTTTTAGTGTGTGAAGATTCCCTTTGGCATGCTTTTCAGCCAAGAGTTCAGTTGAATTCAAGAACAATGATTGGCGGTAATCAATCGTTTGTTCTCTCTAAATCCTCCATCCATCGGGCTTTTGTTACAATAGATACTTAACTGCAGTGGTAATGCAGGTTTGTCGGCTTTAGACGAACAGAAAGTATTCTAATGCAACGAGCATTTCTCAGGGAAATCAATTAATTCTTAACCAGCTTGTAAACTCTTACAGACCGGTCTTTCTTGTAAATTGTTAAAAAATAGTTTGCTCTGGCAAGTCCAAGAACATCAATCACGGTTTCTTTTGTTTCCAAAAGTCCATTTTGAATTACTCGCCCCGATTCATCCGTCATGGTGAATCGCATGTTTGCCAGCACCTCATCCGGAAACGCAATGGTAAGCTGCGATGTCATGGGATTCGGATAAGCAGAAATGGAAACATTGGAGTCCCATTCTTCCAGTCCAACTGAAAATAGCTCATAAGGTTGCTGAACGCCTTCGTAGATTGTTCCGCTTGCAAGATCGAGTTGTCGGTAATCGATCTGACCGATCGAATAGCTCATTGATCCACCTGCTCCTGAAACATCCCCTCCGGTGGCAACCGGACTGTTTTGACAGAACGCCGTTCCAGTCAAAAACAATAGTGGTAATGTTTTTAGATTCATATAAATAGTGTGTTAATTGGTTAAGTGAAATGTATCCTAAATTGATTTTGAAAGTTTACAAAATGAACGTACGGCGATTTTCGATGAACATTCATGGGTCCTTATCGAACATCATGTAAACAATATCGCAAAGCTACTTGTTTTTACAGTAACTTTTCAGGTGGTCTTTTTCAACTGAAACAGTTTGTGAATTGAACTAATCTTTAATTCATGTCTTCAAGAAAAGTAGCCAAAATGATCTTTCAATCAATGAAATTTAAAAACAAAAGGTCAATCCTGCTCCCAAATTAATGATCCCCAACTGTCGGCGTTGGTTAATGCGCGACCACAATTCTCTGCCCGACAACCAAGCTTCGGTTTGTTCCGTTTTACGGAAGTCTTTCTTGTCGAACAACCACGAATAGCTGTAACGAATCCCGATGTGAAACAACATGCTTTTATTCAGTGGGTAGTTCATTCTCAGACCGTACATAAATACCATTCCTTTGTATTCATCCACCTCTGCATCAATGAGATTCTTGCTGATTGACTGACCGGTAAACACCGAATCGGCTCCATTGCTTGCAATAGCTTCCCGGTTATCGATTCCAATCATGCAATATCCAACTCCTATTTCATGAGTAAGTCCGGCGGGAATGCGTCCGTCAAACGATGAGAAAACCATCTTTGGCATGAAAGTACGTTCCTGAATTTCTAAAAAGGCGACCTCCGGCTGAATGTATTCGGCTGTCAACGCACCGGTAGAATCGATGTATTGCCGATTGAGTTCTCCGCCTCTCAACGGATTGATTTGGTAAAAATGGTGATTGTATTCAAACGCTACGCCTGCATTCTCAGAAAGCATGATACCTAAACTACCCCTGAAACCAAAATCTTTCAGGTTATAGGATTTATGCAATTCGTCACCTTTAGATACGTATCCTTTGTCGCGATTGATCAATGAAAAAACCACCGGCAATTGTGCCTGTCCAGTGATTTCCAGAAATGTTTTCTTTCCGAAATATCCCGTTTCTTGTGCTTGCACAATGCTGAGTAAACAACCGAAACAAGCTGTTAGAAGTATCTTAGTTTTCATTACCTGTTTCTTTAAGTTGGCTGAACAATGCATGACACCTGGAAGCTAACATTTTCTTAGAAACCTGGTCTTTGGAATAATACGATTTCTCTACCACCAATTCACCTTTTTCCAAATCCATGATATACACATTCATCTGCGTTGTATGGGCGGTAAGCAAAGCTATCGGGAAATAAATCATCCCTATCGGAAACAGGATGCTAAACACCACGCCACTTGCTACATTAATGTGATCATTGTAGCTATGTTCCAATGACAACAGCATCACTTTAGACGATCCATATACCAATTTCAAGCTATCCAATCGTTCCAGATCAATCATAAACACATCAGGTTCGGTGGTCTGAACACCCTTCTCGATGGTACGCATGATAAGTGCCAGATCATTGTATTGCTGCGTTGTCATACTTTGCAATTGCGAGCGATCCAATCGGTTTACTACTACACCTAGCTCATTACCTACTTCCTGTACAACAGTGAGAAGGCGCTCTTCCAGCACATCTGATTTCTGAAAATCGAGTTCATTTCGTTTACTGAATTCGATTACAAATGGGTTGACTAGTAATACAGTATCCAGATCCAAGTGCAGCTGATCTTCGTACTTTTCGGTTTCGATAGCCATTTGTTCTTCATCGGTCATGGTGAAAAACTCCTCCTCTTCCAACTCTTCTTCTTTCACCTTTTGGTGATAGGTTTCAAACTGCTTATTAAAGGTCGAATCATTGATCAAATCAGCAATTCCATATAGGTAAAATTTGGTGGAATCGATTCCCGCATCTACCGTGAGACCTGAACGTTTATTTTTGATCGTTTCATATTTATCCCAGCGTTTACGGCGCTCTCCAACTGAATCAACTGATTGTTGAGCCAACCGTTCGGCTTCTAAGTTTGCTACAGCTTGATTAAAATTGTGCTTTGAAAACGTTTCCAGTTCAAAGATGGAATTGTCAGCCGCAACCTCAATTCCTTTTTGCCACATGCGTCTCATCAGCGCGTCGGCAGTATCAGCTGTATATAAATCGTGTATGATGCGCAACCCGAGCGCAACTTTGCCTTCATCGGGAACTTGAGTAAAAAAGTGATTCAGCAAGGAAATTTCACCTTCGTAAAACTGTCGTTCGTAACGATTATCGAAATTCATGTACGGATTAAAGCCATAATAATCGCGCTTTTCTTCCTTCATTACCTCTAACCAGATCTGAGCTTTACAACGATTCAGAAAACGTGAATTCGGGTATTCCTGTTCCATCACAAAAATGCTGTAAAGTGCATCGATTGTTTTGTTTTCGTAGACTTCATTCAGAATATACTCGTACCGACAAATAGAGCGCACTTCTTCAAACGATTGTTCAGGATAATTCAAGACGGTTCCCCAATCGGCATAGTTGGCAATTTCCTTTTCGAGTGCTTCAATGCGTTTGGCAACATTCGGATGCGAATTGAACTGATCGTTGTAGCGTTGCTTTGCCGTGATATCGTTTTTACGTGCGCTGAAGGTTTTCTCCGGCACAAACAAATTCGGCGTGTTGAAATACTCTTTATTAAAAGGCAGTTCCTCAAACGGCAAGTATGAATAAATGAGAATATCGAAGGTTTTGGTAATCTCGGAAGAACTGTAGCCCGCTGCGTGATACAGCTTTACACCCAATTTATCGGCTTCAAATTCATTGTCACGGGAATATTTACTGAAAAAGCGCACCTTTTCGCCATAGGACAACGATTTATTGTCATTCACATAATCGTACAAATCAAGTACGTGTTCTTCCTGATAATGTACAATTTCATGAGCCAACACAAATGCCAATTGTGCTTCGTTGGTCATTTGAGCGATCAAACCGGTGGTTACGAAAACCATTCCCTGGTCGGTTGAAAAAGCGTTGGCTTCGTTGGTGTTGAGTGTGTAGAATCGCAGTTTACCTTCCAAATCGGCATCAGAAGCTGTCAACCGGTCACCGATACGTTGAATGTAAGTTGTTACTTCATCGCCATAGGTCACCAAGCCGGATTTCAACAAATCGTCAATGGTATAATTGACCTGCTCTACAAAAATTTTCTGCTGTTTAGAAGTCAATCCGTCTCGCCTTTCCTCCTGTGCTTGCTTGATTTTCTGGCTAGTCTCAATGGAGAAATCTTCGGGTACATTGCCCTTTGATTGTAACGGATGGTAATCGTTGAAGTTTACCTGTGCGCTTCCAAAAAACGAAAGGAACAACAAACAAACGACCGATATATTAGATAGAAAGAATTGTTTTTTCATGTTAATTCATTCGGAATGATACACACAGGAATCGGTTCCATTTTATGTTTGTTTAAACGGTTTAAACGGCGATAAATTGCGAGCACTTCCTGCTGACGCTCATTCAGTTCCGTCTCGCTGCCGGTAAACTGCATTGCCCACTCCAATTCCGGATAGGTAGCTCCAATTTGATCTTCGTCTGAACGACCGTCTTCCCACAAACCATCGGTTGGTTTGGCAGATTGAATCGAATGGACGATACCGAGGTGTTCACCCAAAGCGAATACTTCGGTTTTCATCAAATCGGCAATCGGACTCACATCTACACCACCATCTCCGTATTTGGTAAAGAATCCGACACCGAAATCTTCTACTTTATTACCGGTTCCGGCAACAAGTAACCTATTTACTTGTCCCAAAGCATAAAGAGTGGTCATTCGTAGCCTGGAACGCGTATTGGCCATTGCCAAATGATGTTGTTTCGTTACCTCTCCTAAATTTTCCTCCAACTGCGTAAATACATCTGTGAGTTCAACGGTTTGAGCAACAACATTGGGGAATTGTTGAAGCAACCAGTCAATGTGCTCGGTGGCGCGATCGTGCTCTGCTTTTGTTTGACGAATCGGCATAGTTACCACCATTACTTTTTTGCCGGTAAGTGCACATAGTGTGGAGGTTACAGCCGAGTCGATTCCACCGGAAATACCAATGATAAAACCGTCTGCAGCTGCCTGATCACTGTAGGTTAACAACCACTTTGATATGTATTCAACTATTTCTTGAGTTTGCTTCATTGCACTTTCCGATGAGACTGCCGAAACTACGAAAAAATTCTTGATTGGGGCTATCATATTTCGGCATCAATCAGATAGCCACCCTCCTCGATATTCATCACGAGCAGTGCTCGCTCTTCTCAAGGGAGGAGGCCAAAACTCGTCTCCCTCCTTGAGGGATGATAGCGGAGGGTGGCACTTTTAAAACGCATCCTTCTAAAACAAAAAACCCGCTATCCGCCTGAGGCGAACAACGGGTTCAGATATTGTGGATTATTCCTTAGAACAAGATACCGATTTTCAATACGATTTGCTTTTGTTTCGCAGAGAAAGTAAGGTAATCATCTACACCGTTAATGCGTTGGAACATTGTCATATCACGTTCTTTATCGTCACCACCGATTGCTTCACCGAAGTGAACAGGTGTTAAACCATAGTAGAAACCTAATTCTGCAAACAAGGATGTGTTACCTGTAAAGTTCCACTCAGCACCTGCAGCCAAACCGATTGTAGAACGCATGAAGAACATATCTCCTTTTGCTTTCATGTTTGAGTTATCAGAAGCAACGGGAACTCCATTCAACGAATCACCTGTAAGGTTAAAGCCGATATCGTTGATGGTATTTGACAATACAAAACTTGTACGCGCTCCGAATTTTCCATAGTAACGGAAATCACCAATCATATTGGTACGAAACAACAACATTGTTGGAATAGTACCGTAAATTGCTTTTTGTTTACGCTCTTGTAGATTGTACAATTTCGCATCCGCATTAGCAGAAAGATCTTCTTTTTTAATGATTTTACTATCAACATAATAGTAGTAAACTTTGTCGGTTGCCACCACATCGTATTTAAACGATTCAAAATCAAACTCCAAACCTGTCGCAAGACCGATATTCGGTGTAAAGCTAAAGTTCACGTTCATTCCGATGGAATTCTGAGCTCCCGCCCCCAAACGTTCAATGTTTTTGGTACCAGGCTTGTTGAAATTCATTCCAACTTGATAAGCAAGTCCCATCTGAACTTTCTTAGTGGCCACGTCATCTTGAGCAGTAAGTGACAAGGCAAACCCAGCACAAACAAGTGATAATAGTATTTTTTTCATATATCGATAGTAATGATGCGACAAATATAAACTGTTTCTATGAAATCAGAATGATTATTTTTGAAGCAGTTAATAAATCGTACATGAAGGTTTTCAGTTGGTTAGTTGTATCGAGTATTTTGCTTTTTGCGACAGCTTGCTCGCATGATCCGTTTGATGTGGACACAGCAGGTGTTTCGGTCCCACTAAAACACACCAATCTCGACTCATTGATTGGCAAGGCGGATAGTACACAGGTAGTTGCCGTGTTGATGGAACAGCGCGTTCGCACACCTGATATTGTTGATTATCAATTGGGTTATTGTTTCAAAGTTGGAAGCGTGATGGATCCTGCTATGGTTCACAATCTTGAAATCTATCGAAACAACGGTTATATCAAACGGTTGGAAAAACGAATCAGTGAGAAGTTTCCTAAACTCAGCGAACAGACACAAAAAATGACCGATGCCTTTGTGAAATTGAAAGCGCATTTACCGAAGGCGAAATTCCCTCGCGAAATCGTTTACATCAATTCGAGTTTCCAAAGCAGTGCCTTTTGTACCGAAAACGAAATTGCGATTGGGTTGGAGCGTTACCTTGGAGCCAAAACCGATGTCATTGCCGAACTTCCGACCCAGGATTTCTTTCCTTGGATCAAAGAAAAAATGGATCCTCATTACCTGGAACGGGATGCTGTTGCTGCTTGGATTATGACACATTTGGTGGATGACAAGGAAGGTAGCAATAACATCGAAGCAATGATACGCTGGGGAAAAATCATTTACCTTACCGAAGCTGCTTTTCCGGATATGCCCAAACACTGGATTATGCGCTACAAAGAGAGTGAATACAATTGGGCCATTGAAAACGAACGCGCTTTTTGGGATTACCTAGTAGATCAAAAATTATTGTTTCAAACCAACGAACGCACGCAGGCCAACTTGCTCAACGATGGTCCTTTCACCACCGGATTACCGGAAAAAGGGCCTGACAGACTCGGACAATTTCTTGGATGGCGCATCATGCAGAGCTATATGGAACAATATGATGTAACTTTGCAGGAATTAATGGCAAAATCGTATACAGAACTCTTGCAAGAGTATGAAATAGACGAATAACACAAAACAATACCGAAGAAAACACACACGGAATGGACGAAAAAATTGTAAAAAAATCGAGTATAGAAATTGAAGTTGGTCTGAATGCCAACAACCTCCCATTAAATATGCGCTGGTCGGCAAGCGACGGTAACGTAGATAAAGCACCGGCTCGTGCGTTT
Organism: Fluviicola sp.; assembly: GCA_029866325.1. GTDB lineage: Bacteria > Bacteroidota > Bacteroidia > Flavobacteriales_D > Crocinitomicaceae > Fluviicola. The sequence continues at coordinate 11,618 of JARWZO010000007.1, forward strand.
TTCCTTTCATTGTGGAATCCGGATGAAAAGAACACCATGAAAATCGATTTATGGACCAATGAAATGACGGTTGAGGAAATGAAACAGTTCTTCCACCAAACGTTATTGACCATGGCCGATACTTTTGAAAAAGCCACCGGAGAAACATTGATTACCGAAGATTTACGGGATTATTGCTACCATTTTGCAGAGAAAATGGAAATTTTGCCTGAATAATTTTTTCTCCCCACAGATGCACGGATTTTTACTCGGCTAACGCCCTCGCCGTTTGATAGACAATAGGTGTTAATGACATAATTATCTACAGCGCTGTCAGCCTGAGGCTCTTTAATCTGTACATCTGTGGGAACTATAACTCACAATCCGACTGCACCACCGAAAACCACAATTCCGGTCGCTCGGGTTTGCCTGTTGTTACCGAAAGTTCAGGAAAGGTCAGGCGCAATTTGCCCCGTTTAAGTTTAGCACATTGTGTTTCGATCTCTTTTCCGGTTTTATAATCGTACCAAACAACGGTGTAATTTTTCCCTTTTTCCAATCCTTCTACGTACAACTGTTTCTTACCGTCATCCCATTTCATATCGCGCAGCTCATTGAACGGCGATTCAAACGTGACCTTTCCACAAGCATCAGAGGTGCGTTTGGTGAAGTAATTATAAGACCTGTTTTTCACATAACCTACTGCACGTGTTTGATCCTGCGAAACATAATACTGCGTTTCTTTGCCTTTCTTATTATCGCGGTTCAAATGGCGTTCTGCCTGGCGACCTTGTACCCAAAATCCGTTGGTATTTCCTAAAGTTCCTATTACTTGAGAACCATTCATAAACTCTTGACATGCCACCATCGTAGACCATGTAATTTCATGTCCAGTATGCCAGCCAATCCACGAATTGTATCCTGCCAATCCGGTAAAACCGAATGACATCATATCAAGGTATTGTTGCGAGAAATCACAGCAATCATCCACACCATCACCGGCTCCACCTTCAGCAATCATAATAGGTTTGCCCGATTTTGCTGACAATGATGAAATCATTCTGGCCATCGAGTTTTCATTGCTCAAAAAGGTGTTATTTCCTTCGCTTTTGGCAATCACCATTTTATCAGGTGAAGCAGCGTAAGGATTAAAACTCACCACATCAATCAGCGGATGATAAATACTCTGATCGATAAACGTTTCTCCTTCATAGAACTTGGCTGTGTAGATGTCTACTCCTACCAGTTGATTTGTATGTCCGAGCGTTTGTTTGATATACGTGGCGATGCGTTCATGGTACTGTTGTACAGCATTTCGAACTGTCCGTCCTAATTCATCGTCTACCACAAACGGTTCTTCATGGCCGCTATATTCGTCTACATGCCACGGTTCGCTCAACATTTCAAACAAATAGACACTGGTGGAATAGCCATAACGTGCAATGTAATAGCGTGTTCGCTGTTCGTGGTATTTCAAATCTTCTTCGTCGGTCAACATTTCATGCGGTTCTTTGTTTTTACCATCAGCATAACAATATGCAGGGAAAATATCCTGTTCGAAATACGATTTATCGCTGTTGTAATGCGACCAATCCCAATCGAACATATCGTAATTACCATAGTTCATATAAGGTTCTTGCTGCATGAGATTAAAATGGATGTAAACCCCGTTTTGCTCGCAAAATTCCAATAACCGATCTTGTTCCCAGGCATAGGGTTGACGGTCGAAGTAGTTTCCTTTCTCTTCAAATTCCAATAAAGACGACCAACCCGACTGCAGTACACGGATGAATTTACCTCCCTGATCGTTGTATGCTTGGATGTCTTTGTGATAGGTTATCCACTCGCTCAGTTTCGTCACTTTATGTGTTTCTTTCGGAGAGAAATTATCCGGTTTTCCGGCAGCGGCAGTGTGGTAATTGTTCACGTTTTTGGTTGGAGAAGGAAAGTTAACTCCTACCGGGAAAATCATTTTTCCATCCAATTGAAAATTGCGTTTATTCGAGTGAACGGAAACAAACCCCTTATTATCACTTGGAACAACTGTAAACTGAAGATTCGGTTGTTCAACACTCTCTTTGTCTTTTATTTTTACTGTAATCTTGCACGTCCAAGAACCCGGTAATGGTGGCGAAAAACGAATCCGCATCGGATAATTGGTTCCGACATCTTTCCACGAATTGGTTTTCGGATCACGTTCATATTCTCGGTAATAAAACCCGGGAATTATCTTCACTGTTCCGGTTTCGGTGTGTGTCATCGTTGCTTCAACATCAAGCTCCCATTGCAAAAACGGATTGATCTTTTCAGATTGAGAGATAGTTGCATGCTTCAAAAAATTATTCATGCGCACTAGAACTTGATTTGGCAACTGCACACCTATTTCCAATTTATTGAATTGTTTCACTTCACTCACATCGGTATAGTTCAGCACCTTCGCTTCGATGGAATTTGTTTGCGCCATCAGGGAAACCGTCATCAGACAAGCTCCCAGAAACACTAAAAATCGTTTATTCATGGTTCTTCAATTCGTTGATTTGCAATAGCCTATTTCATCAAAGTCATTTCGTCTACCAAGTGTTTTGCACCGGCATATTTGTCCATTACCCAAAGCACGTAACGGATATCCACCACGATATTGCGGCAACGACTTGGATCAAACAAATAATCACTCATGGTACTTTCCCAAGAACGGTCAAAGTTTAAGCCCATCAGATATCCGTCGGCATTCAAAACGGGCGAACCTGAATTACCTCCTGTAGTGTGATTGGAGCCCGTAAAACACACCCACAATTCACCATCCTGCGCATAATCACCGTAGTCTTTTTGCTGGAACAACTCTGTCATGCGTGGCAACAATTCAAAATCTGGATTGGCAATTTGATTTTTAGCGATGATCCCCGCAAGCGTGGTGTGCGACGTATACATCATACCATCCGTTGGCGATGAACCTTCGAGTTTTCCATACGTAATACGCAACGTAGAATTGGCGTCCGACCATTGTTTCAAATCCGGGAACATGATTCGTTTACCTTCTACAAACACTTTCAAGAGAGCGTCCATTTCGTCGGAATAAGTTGCTGCATTCGGGCGAAGGCTTTTTTGAAAAACAGACCAACACTCTTTGAACAGATTGTATCCGGCGTCTTTCTTGAGTTTTTTAAACGCATTTCCTTCGGATAATTTTTTCAGGAAAGCCACGTATCTTTCTTTGTTGACGAGAATGGATTTGGTATAAATTGCCTCTGACAAACCTGTTTTTTTGGTTCCTTCAATGGCATAAGAACCTTCTGCATATTTATTAAACTCAGCCGTTAACAGGTTAAAAATATCCTGATCAACTTTGGCATCGTAATCTTTAAAAAAGCTATCTGCACCTTTAATGAAATTATCAATCTTCTTTTGCAACTCACCACTGGCTTTGTACTTATCGTAATTGGTTTCCAAATCTTCCATTGCTCTGGCAAGCTTAAACATTTCCGGACCTACCAACAGATATTCCACATACAAGTTAAAATGAAACTCATATGTACTTTTTTCATCCACCAACCTATTCATCTTATCAATCAGTCCGGCATACTTTTTCCATTCTTCTTTTGAATTGGCACGCTTTACGTACTCCGTTTCAAACTCGATTTTTTTACCAACGGCATCTAATTGTTTTAATCCGTCAATCTGACCGATATTTTTCTTCCAAGCATTGGCGATACGGGCTTGTTTAGCCGAATATTGAATACGGGTTTGATCGGAAGCGCGCATAGCTGCATCAATTACCGAAAGCGACTTGGTGCGCATGGAAATTTCCATCGGGCGTTGTTTATCAACGATGTATTTCAGGTTGCCGGAAGACAAATGTTGCTCGGTAAGTCCGGGAAAACCGTAAACCATGGTGAATTCACCTTCTTTTCTGTTTTTAAATGCAATCGGTAAATGGTGAAGTGGTGTATAAGGAACGTTGTCTGGGCTGTAAGCAGCAGGTTTGTTATCCGATCCGGCATAGATACGGAACACTGAAAAATCTCCTGTATGGCGTGGCCAAACCCAGTTATCGGTATCGCCACCGAACTTTCCGATAGAATTGGGAGGTGATCCCACCAAACGCACATCCAAAAACACTTCTTTCACCATCAGATAATAACTGTTTCCGTAATCAAACGCCTGCACATCAGCTTGATAATGCGTTCCGCGCTTGGCATCCTCAATGAGTGTTTTCATATTACCCACCATGATTTCATTCAATCGAGCAGCGTCATCTATACCTTGTGTACCGAAAAGCATGGCTTCTGTCACATCGTCAATACGCACAATTCGGGTAGCTGTCAAATTAGGATTAGGCAACTCTTCTGCATGTGTTTTGGCCCAGAATCCGTATTTCAAGTAATCTTTTTCGAGTGAAGAATGCGATTGCACCTGACTGTAACCGCAATGGTGATTGGTCAATAACAATCCTTCTTTAGATACAATTTCGGCCGTGCAACCACCACCGAAATGCATGATCGCATCTTTGATTGAAGATTGGTTGACATTGTAAATATCAGAGGCCGAGAGGCGCATTCCCATTGCTTTCATATCCGATTCAAATGCTTGAATCAATGAAGGGATAAGCATTCCTTCCTCTGCGCGTGCAACAGAAGAAACCACAAGAAGAAAAAGAATCAGGTATTTTTTCATGAAATCGAATTTGTTTCAAATATACCAAAGACACCTCAATCAAGGGTTGTCTACGTTGAACCTTTTTACGACTTTTGTGTCGATGGATTTTATAAGCTTGGTATTTCGGTTGGGAGTAGTGTTGGCTATTTTCAGTTTTATCTGGGGGCTGTTGCGCTTCGGACTCACCATTTTAAGAGGCGGCATACCGCTTTCGTACCCGGTAAATCTGGCCTTGAAAATGATTCAATATTTTCTCATCGCAGATATTACCATTCTCTTTTGTGAAACAAAATCAGAATCACTACAGCTCGATTTGGTGCTTTCGGGGCTCATTTTGCTGATGTATTTTATCGGTAAAGTGCAGAATATGAAAACCAAACTGCAATTCATCACCATACAAACCCGCGGGTTGGATCAGGTTCAAAAACCGAATATGAACCTCGAATTCGGTGTGATTGTGTTGAGTATGGCGCTCTTTATTTTTCTGGCCATCAAACAAGAATACGCAGTAAATCCGGCTTCTACGTGGTTTTACACCACCATTACCGATATTGAAAAAACCCCCATTTTCGGATTTATTTTTCAAGTCGTAGGTTTTTTCTTTACGATCAACATGCTCTTGAAAATGATCGGCGCGTTGACATTCTTGCTTTCAGGTAAAGCTTTTAATAAACCGAAAGACAATAGCAATAATGGTAAGGATGATAATCCGTATCATTTTGATGATTATGAAGAGGTTAAATGATCTTACTTTTTTCTTGATAAAAAAGTAAGCAAAAAATCAAGGCTGTAAGTCCCTATCTTGAAAACTACGGCTTGTTAAACTATCTCACCCCAACTCGCAAACGTCATTAACGATTATCCTCTTCGCGGATAACCGATGACTGAGCTTAAGCAGGGGTTCTATCGCGTTTAACTTTACCTTGTTTTCTTACGATCGTTACTTAATGCCATTTGGGATTATCGTTCTAAAATAATTTTCCAAAACGCGTTCAAAACACCTTCAATTTTTGATAAATCGAATTTCGGTTCTATTTGGCCCTTATATCAAACTTGTAGAAAACAAAGTGAAGTGGAATGTCGCCTAACCCCTGTTTGAGGTCAGCCATCGGGTTGTTTGCAAAACAATCCGTTAATGGCGTTTACGAGTTGGGGTGCGGGCAGTGGAACGAACTGTAGTTTTCAAAAGATTGATATAAGGCCTAGACTTTTTTGTTACTTTTTTCGGCAATGGAAAAAAGTAAGGTCATTGGTTAAGTTTTTTCAACAACTCATTGATTTGAGGCACGAGCAACGATTGCTCATCATTCATGATAACAAAAACGGCGTTTTTACGTTTCTCTTCGTCTGACAACTGGCTATTGATGCGCGAGCGAACATCGTTTTCGTTGGTTGCGGCATCTCTTCTCAACACGCGCTGAACGCGCAATTCTTCCGGAGCTGTCACCAAAACGGTAAAGTCTAGTAACCGGTAACCTCCCGTTTCGATCAATAAAGCCGATTCTTGAAAGACTATGGAGGATGTTTGCTGAGTTGCCCATTGTTGAAAATCGGTACGCACCGCCGGATGCACAATGGCATTGATTTGCTCTCGCTTTGCAGGATCGTTAAAAATGGCTTGAGCCAAAAATGGTCGATTGAGTTGGTTGCTGTGAAAAGTTTGTTCTCCGAAAGCAGCAATGAGTTGGTTGCGAACTTCAGGCGAAGTTTCCATGATTGTTTTGGCACGTTCGTCGGAATTGTAGACCGGATAGCCCATTTCCTTTAAAACGGTACAAACCATTGATTTTCCGGAACCTATTCCGCCTGTAATGCCAACTTTTAAAGGAGTGATCATGGCAAAAAAAATCCCGTAGACTTAGCGTGTACGGGAGTTCAGATTAAATCTCTTCGACTTCTATGATATTGAACTTCAAGCCGATAATTGCCTGATAGTCTTGTCCGGCTTCTTCCATATCTTCATCGTCTTCTTCGAAATACCAATTGATGACCACATTAGTGGAATGTCCTGAAATAGATTCCAATTTTTTGAATAAATCCAAAATACATTTGGAAGAAGAAGTGTTGAAGTATTCCAATTTCACATCAACGGCGGTTTCGGCTACAGGAGATTTCCCGTAAGCATCGATCCAATCGTTAAGCGGTTTATAGAACTCAACTGAATTTTCAGGAATCGAACGACCTTTCAATTCGAGTTTTCCGGCTGCTGCATCAAAGTGGATAGAAGGTGTTTTCGCAGATCCTTCAAGGTGTAAGTTTTCCATAGTATTAATCAATTTTAATATTCAAACAGAAAAAGCTGCTGGTATCATTTACAGGTAAAAACTGATACTCTAACTTGTTTCCTGATTTTCTTGCAATGTCTATCATCCCCAAACCGGCGGTTCCTTTATCGGAAACACTTCCGTTATTGAGCACTTCCTGGTAATAGTGTTTGAGCTCATCTTTGTCCATACCGTTGATGGCTACCAAACGTCTTTCCAATTCCAAGCCACTTTCGCGATCAATGTAATTGCCGGTGCTGATCACAAACTGATCTTCTTTTTTGGCAATCATAAACAACGCCGATTTGGCTTCAATGCGTTCTATGTTTCGATCAACCGATTCTGCACCGTCATCTATATGATGGTACAAATTCTGCAGACATTCTACCAATACATTAAAAACCTTCTTCTTTGTTTTCGGAGATTCGTCCATGTAATCCATTTTCGATTCCATGATTGAAAGCACCGAAGTGAGGAGATCCGATGTAACAACACCTTTAAAGGAAAGCAAAATATTTTCGCGCTCCATGGTTTGGTACAATTCGTAGATGTCGTTTTTTATCATCGTCGCTTCATTCGAAGTGTGACAAATATAATAATCCTGTCGAACTTATTATTGCATTAGTAGAAAAAAAGCGGGCGATGGTAGAAATCGTCTGTTTTGAGCTTAGCAAGTGACATTCAAGCATTACCGACACTTATTTTCGACTGAAAACCGGAAAAATCAACACCCGCTTCAAATCGAATGAAAACGGATTTTTCCGACTACCGATAAGGTTGACCAACAACCTAAATCCGTAACCTGCCTGAAATAAAAACTGTTTTCTGTAATGAACTATAAACAACGCTTTCTGGCGAAAGGAAGTCATATTTGAAAGCGAATGGATGATCCACTGCCCGCGCATTAACCCACGCATTAGTCGGTCGTATTTATTACCGCTTCCCTTAAACCGATTGAGTAAGGGCGGAAACGGGGCATCTTTCCAATGAGGGAATTTCGTTCTGGAAGCACTTCCCTGAACCTCCCGAACATTCAAATAATTGCCTTGTAATTGCACGATACGGGTTTCAGGTATAGCTGCCAATTGCCTGAAATGACGATACCAGCAGTCGATTCCTTCATAAAAACGTACCGTTTCTAAAAACCGTTCTTTTTCCATCCATTTTCTGCGGATTACCACATTGCTTCCTACTCCTATTACGTATTGATGTGAGGTTATTACGCGCATTGGATCAAGCATGTGATAAGCATGTTCTCCTATCGGTTGAAAATAGTGCCGCAACGCGCCGAAATTAGGATATGCAATGCCACTCGGGAAGAGTTTTACGCTCATTGCCACCAAATCGGCACCGAAGTTTTCAAACAAATCGGCAATGCGCTCGAAAAAATCGAACGCATACAAATCATCGGCATCAAAAAAGGTGACTACGTCTCCGGTAGATTGATCAAATCCGGCATTTCGCGCCACGCTGATTCCACCGTTTTCCGGTAGTCGAATGAGTTTTGTTCTGGTGTTTTTCAAGAAAGCTTCCGGAGCGCCGGCAAAAAAAGTCTCTACTTCTTCTGCACTTCCGTCGGTGCTTTTGTCATCAACCACAATCACTTCATTAGGCCATTTGGTTTGATCAACAATGGATTGTAGCGAGGCTTGAACATAAGGTGCTTTATTGTAAAGCGGAATAATCACTGAATAGTTCATCTGTCAGTATGTTAACTCTGAATTTTGGGTAATAAAACTAGCAGACTCCATAATCCGGGAAAAGCGTAGAAATACCTGTTTTTATTCCTTGACCATTTTCAAGGATGCTTTTTTGAACTTATGTAGGAATTCCCTCTTGATAATTCATCATTTATAATTCATGAATCCCTAAAGAAAACCGTATTTTTGCCGTGCAATGCAGACACAGAATACAAACGAATGGTTCGCCTCGTGGTTTGACTCCCCGTATTATCATCTTCTTTACCAGAATAGAGACGAAAATGAAGCTACTGGGTTTTTAACGCTTTTGACTACCCATCTTCGTTTGCCCAAAACAGCTCATTTACTCGATTTGGCTTGTGGTGCCGGACGACATTCACGCGTATTGCATAATTTGGGATACCGTGTTACCGGTTGCGACCTTTCACCCAACAGCATTCGTGAAGCGCAGGAAAAAGCAACGGAAGGAATGGATTTTTTTGTGCACGACATGCGCAATCCGCTTCCCGGAAAGTACGATGTAACACTCAACCTGTTTACCAGTTTCGGGTATTTTGATAATGTGCTAGACAACGCCAAAGTGCTGACCAGTGTAGCCAATTCACTTACCGAAAACGGACTTCTGATCATCGATTTCATGAATGCCGAAAAGGTGATTCGCGAATTGAAAATGCGTCAGGAAATTGTTCAAGACGGCATTATTTTCCACATAAAACGCGAAGTTTCCAATGGGAAAATTGTGAAAACCATTGCGTTTGAAGCCGAAGGACAATCGCATTTTTACCAGGAAAAAGTCCAAGCACTCGACCTCATTGATTTCCAGCAATTGTTGGGGAATGCAGGCTTTGATATTTTGGAAACACGTGGTAATTACGCACTTGAAATCTACAATCCCCTGCTTTCGGATCGCTTAATTTTGATTTGTAAAAAACGATGAGCGAGTTACTTCTCAATACACTGTTTCTAATTCTATCGGTCGTTTCCGGCGGATTGATTGTGTTGTTTCTGGAACGCAAGAATCAGCAGCAACTGATCAAACTATCACTGGCATTCAGCGGTGGTTTTTTATTGGCTATTGCCTTCACCCATTTCTTGCCGGAATTATACGCAGACAACTCCTTTTCTATCGGCGTATGGATTTTGATGGGCTTCTTGGTGCAATTATTTTTGGAATATTTTTCGGGCGGAATTGAACACGGGCACATTCACGTGCACGGTCAACGTAAAATTCCGTATGCATTATTGCTCTCACTTTCGGTACACTCTTTTATTGAAGGCATTCCGTTGGCAGGTTTCGGACATGAATCCAGTCACGATCACCACCACCACGAATCGCTGTTATTAGGGATTTTGTTACACCAATTACCCGTAGCCATTGCGTTGATGACTTTGTTACGTCAGTCGAACTTGAGCTTACAAAAAAGTTGGTTCTTATTGGGCGTTTTTGGGCTCATGACACCTATGGGAATGTTCTTGGGTTGGATCATGGAAAGCAACGGTGATTTCGCTTACATGGATGTTTTGTTGGCTATTGTTGTAGGGATGTTCCTGCATATTTCGACTACTATTATCTTTGAAACCAGCGAAAACCACAAATTTAATCTGGCAAAACTGACTGCCATTCTATTAGGTGTAGGATTGAGTTTTTGTATCATTTGATAGAATCGCTCTACACATTTTTCTCGAAAAAGGAACCAATACACTCGTTTTTAGACTAAAAGCAATTTTTATCTATATGAAAAATCCATTACCTTTTTTGATCCGCTTAACTATCAACAAGCTGATTACCAGCGTATTAAATCTTTGTCATCCATTTGTCTGAACGATTCATTTTTTTAATTGGAATTCCTATCTTAGTTTAGTGCTCAAATACATTAATTATGAAAGCACTTAATACCTTAACAATCATTCTTTTATTTTCTATTTTTTCAAACACCGTTTTCGCTGTTGACCGCGTTGTGCAACAGGGTGGGCCTGTTGGAACCTTCGCTTCTATTTCAGCTGCAATTACTGCTGCTACAGATGGTGATCTAATCATTATCAATAACAGAACAGATGGTCTTCCTTGGTTAGAGAACTTATCGGTAGGTAAAACGCTCACATTTGTTTCTGCAGTTGATAATATTCAATGGTGGATGGAAGGAACAATTGCTATCACAATGGCAGAAGGTAGAAATGTAACGATTATTGGGTTGCGTAATACTTCTGCTTCAGGAACAATTACTAAAAATGGAACCACACCTGTAAACCGTACAGTTGTAAATATCCTTTACTCTGACATTGCAGCAAGTATAGATATGGGAACTGCAGGAATTAATTTTTACCTTGGTTCATCAAAAGCAGGGGCTGTATATTATTCGTACGGAAAGATCTATGGTAATGATATCCGTTCATTAGCATGTAGTTCTGACGCAGTAAGTACAGAAGACGTCAATCAGATCATCGGTAACAGAATCGGGTTGAACGCAGGTGGTGCTTCCACTAATGCTCTTACCTATACAAGCAATACCCAATATTTATATTGCAATGCCAATTACGTGCGGGGTGGCTATAATGGCATTCTTATTTCATCTTTAAAATCAGGCGTTACAACCAATAGAGTTATCAATTGTACAATGACATCAGCCAGTGGCAGCCCTATTCCTGGGAATAACTTCGCAGGACTGTCTTTGACTTTTACATCAGGGTTGTTAACAGTGGAGAACAGTATATGTTGCTCTTATTATGTCGCATCCAATACGGGGGCACATGGAATCTATGCAACCCCCACTGCGCAAGCGAATACAACGTTCACTTACAACATGTATTATAACAGTTACTTCTCCGGAGGGTTTAGTCCTAGCTCATCCTTAGGCAATTTCGCTAGTGGTTCCGCAATACTAACTCAAGTGAACACAGCTGATGGTTCAATAGCTGGAACAAATCATGTTAACATGGGAAATCCTTCTAATTCTGATTTGGATCTTGATTTATCACGCAATGATATTGGTGTATTTGGAGGATCATACTCAATGGCTAACTTCTTGCCTTACATGAGCAACGTAGAAAGTTCGCGTGTCAATTTCATGAACACACCTCGTGTTGTGAATCAAGGTGGAACAGTAAGTGTTCAAGTGATCGGATACGATAAATAATTTGTCCTATATAACTAGTGGTTCGATGATGCAAAAACTTGCATATCTCATTCTTTTTTGTACCCTCACCTTCTCGGTTTGGGGGCAAAAAGTAGTGACCCAAGGTGAATATTATTGGGATACGGATCCCGGACAAGGAAATGGTATTGCTCTAACGGCTACCGACGGCAGTTTCGATGAAACACTCGAAGATTTATTTGCCAATGGAATCGACGTTTCATTGCTCTCAGTAGGCCCGCACTCGTTTAATGTGCGGATCAAGGGGCAAAACGGAACATGGAGTAATGTATTTAAACAAACCATTGTTGTCAACGGCCCGCTTTCCATCATCACGCGCGTTATCAATGTAACGCAAGGTGAATATTTTTGGGACACTGACCCCGGTAACGGAAACGGAACTCCGCTTTTCGCTACTGATGGAGCATTTGATGAAGCGTTGGAAGATTTATTCCGAAACGGCATTGATGTTTCTCTACTCTCGCTTGGCGCGCACTCGTTTAATGTGCGCATCAAAGGACAAGACGCTAACTGGAGCAGCGTATTTAAACAAACAATTTACCTCGAAGGTCCGCTTACAACCATCACTCGTACCATCAACGTAACGCAAGGTGAATATTTCTGGGATACTGATCCTGGAACAGGAAACGGAACACCACTGTTTGCAACCGACGGCGCATTTGATGAGGCGTTGGAAGATTTATTCCGCAACGGTATTGATGTTTCTGCTCTTCCACTTGGTGCGCACTCGTTTAATGTGCGTATCAAAGGCCAAAATCCTACGTGGAGCAGTGTTTTTAAGCAAACAATCTATTTAGAAGGTCCTTTAACAATTATAACGCGCACCATTAACGTAACGCAAGGCGAATATTTTTGGGATACCGATCCCGGAAACGGAAACGGAACACCGCTTTTTGCGACAGACGGTACGTTTGATGAGGCGTTGGAAGATTTATTCCGCAACGGAATTGATGTTTCGGCACTAGCTCTTGGAGCGCATTCGTTTAACGTGCGGATCAAAGGGCAAAATCCCACATGGAGTAATGTTTTTAAGCAAACGATCTATTTGGAAGGCCCTTTAACAACCATAACGCGCACCATTAAAGTAACGCAAGGTGAATATTTCTGGGATACCGATCCCGGAACTGGAAACGGAACTCCGCTGTTTGCTACCGACGGAAACTTTGATGAAGCATTGGAAGATTTATTCCGCAATGGGATTGATATTTCGGCACTTGCACTTGGCGCGCATTCGTTCAATGTGCGTATCAAAGGCCAAGATGCTAACTGGAGCAGTGTTTTTAAGCAAACAATCTATTTGGAAGGTCCGCTTACACTACTCACTCGAAATATCCGCGTGACACAAGGAGAATATTTCTGGGATACCGATCCGGGACAAGGAAACGGCTCTCCACTTTTAGCAGCTGACGGATCATTCAACACTGCCTTGGAAAACTTACTCCAAACAGGCATCGACGTTTCATCTTTATCGCTTGGAGCGCATAATTTCAGTGTTAGAGTAAAAGGTCTAGACGGTGGTTGGAGTGCTGTATTCAAACAAACGATTTTCGTAGAATGTTCTGCACCAACTGCACCAACTATTTCAATTGCGGTTACCGGAAATGGCGCTTGCCAGGGAACTACCGTTCAATTTACGGCAACGGCAATAAATGGCGGACCAACCCCAACTTATATATGGTATGTCAACGGAACTCCTTCAGGAACAAACTCTCCGTTTTTCAATACTTCAACGCTTGTAAACGGTGATATTGTCAGCTGTCAATTGACCAGTAATTCCGGTTGTGCGAGTCCGTTAACGGCTTCAAGTAACAGCATCAATGTGACGCTTACGCCAACCGTAACTCCTACGTTGAGTGTCAGTGCTTCGCCGGGTACAACTATTTGTGCCGGAACCAATGTTACGTTTACAGCAACTACAAGTAACGGTGGAGGAAGCCCAGCCTATCAATGGAAAGTGAACGGATTGGATGTAGGTTCGAATAGCACGACTTTCTCTTCTTCAACGCTGGTGAACGGAGATGTTGTAACCTGTGTGTTTACCAGCAACGCGACGTGTGCCGTTCCATCACAATTAACTAGCTCAGGAATCACGATGACTGTTCAGCCGGTTGTGACTCCATCCGTGTTGATTTCGTCTTCCACAAGCAACATCATTTGCGCAGGAACTTCGGTAACATTTACAGCTACCCCAACCAATGGAGGTACACCAAGTTATCAATGGCAGGTCAATGGAAGTAATGTTGGCACCAACGCCTCTACTTATTCAACAAGCGGATTAGCAAATGGTAATGTGGTTACCTGTATCATCACTTCTTCATTGGCATGCGTAACCAGCAGTACCGCAACTAGCAACGGCATTACCATGACGGTAAATCCTTTGGTTACAACAAGTGTTTCCATTGCAAGTGGAAGCGGATCTGTAATTTGCCAAGGAACGTCTGTCACATTTACGGCAACTCCTGTCAACGGTGGTTCACCAAGTTATCAGTGGGAAGTCAACGGATTCAGTGTAGGAACAAATGCCAACACGTTTACAACAAATACACTTGTAAACGGTGATGTAGTAACCTGTGAAATGAGTAGCAGTTTGCCATGTGCAAGTCCTGCTATTGCGGTAAGTAACTCCATCACCATGACGGTGAATTCTACTGCTGCGCCTACTGCTTCAATTACATCCACTCAAGGAAACACCATTTGTGGAGGAACTACAGTGAACTTCACAGCGTCAGGAACCAACTTAGGTGCTTCACCAACCTATCAATGGAAATTGAACGGATCGAATGTTGGAAGCAACCTCAACACGTATAGTAATTCCACACTTGTAAATGGCGATGTGGTCACTTGCGAAATCATCAGCAACGCGCCTTGTGTGACTGGATCAACAGCTTTCAGTAACAGCATCTCGTTTACGGTAACTACACCTGTTGTACCTACCGTGAGCATCACCAGCAATGTGGGATCAACGATTTGTGCCGGGACATCTGTCACATTTACAGCTACTCCAACCAACGGCGGAACACCAAATTACCAATGGCAAGTCAATGGGTCAAATGTTGGAACAAACTCAGCTACTTACGTAACGAGTTCATTGGCCAATGGTGATGCAGTAACCTGCATTATGACGACTTCACTGACGTGCGTAACAGTCGGATCTGCAACAAGTGGTGGTATCACCATGACGGTGAATCCGAGTATTTCAACGAGCGTTTCCATCACAAGCGGAAGCGGATCGGTGATTTGCCAGGGAACATCTGTGACGTTTACTGCAACACCAATAAATGGAGGAGCACCAACATATCAATGGAAAGTCAATGGAGTAAGTGTAGGAACAAATTCCACTACTTACACTACAAACTCGCTTGTAAACGGCGATGTGGTGACCTGTGAAATGAGCAGTAGTTTGGCTTGTCCAAATCCAACGATAGCGATCAGTAACGGCATCTCCATGACGGTGAATTCTACAGCTGCGCCTACGGCTTCAATTACTTCATCGCAAGGAAGTACAATTTGCGGAGGAACTGCAGTGAACTTCACCGCTTCTGGTACCAACTTGGGTGCTTCACCGACCTATCAATGGAAATTGAACGGATCGAATGTCGGAACGAATGCTAGTACCTACAGTAATTCAGCGTTGGTTAACGGAGATGTTGTGACATGTGATATCATCAGCAATGCGCCTTGTGTGACGGGATCAACAGCTATAAGCAACAGTATTTCGTTTACAGTAACCACTCCGGTTACACCAACTGTGAGTATCACCAGCAATGTTGGATCGACGATTTGTGCAGGAACCTCTGTCACATTTACAGCTACTCCGAACAACGGTGGTACACCAAGTTATCAGTGGAAAGTCAACGGAAGTAATGTTGGAACCAATTCATCGACTTACTCAACAAGCGGACTGCTCAACGGCGATGTGGTAACTTGTGTAATGACAACATCACTCACTTGTGTAACTATAGGTTCGGCTACAAGCAACAGCATTACGATGACTGTTAATCCGACTGTTGCGACAAGCGTTTCTATTGTGAGTGGAAGTGGGGCAACTATCTGCGACGGAACATCCGTGACATTTACCGCCACTCCTGTTAATGGCGGAACTCCAACTTATCAGTGGAAAGTGAACGGAGTAAGTGTAGGGACAAATTCCACTACTTATACTACAAACTCGCTTGTAAACGGCGATGTGGTTACGTGTGAAATGAGCAGTAGTTTGGCTTGTCCAAGTCCCACCACGGCAATCAGTAACAACATCACCATGACGGTGAACTCTACTGCCGCACCTACGATTTCGATTGTTTCAACTCAGGGAGTTAGCATTTGCGAAGGAACAACCGTAAACTTTACTGCTTCTATTTCCAATGGCGGATCTTCACCGATCTATCAGTGGCAATTGAATGGATCGAATGTTGGAACAAATTCCAGCACTTACAGTAATTCCACATTGGTTAACGGTGATGTTGTAACCTGTTTATTGACAAGCAATGCTCCTTGCGCTAGTGTAGCCTCGGCGACCAGTAATAGTTTGACATTTACAGTGAATCCGGTAGTTGTGCCAGCAGTATCGATTACCAGCAGTGCCGGTTCGACCATATGTTCTGGAACCTCCGTAACCTTTACGGCAACTCCAGTAAATGGTGGATCGCCAAGCTATCAATGGTATGTAAATGGCAATCCTGTTGGAACAAATGCTACCTATACAACCAGTTCCTTAACAAATGGAGCTGTAGTAACTTGTGAATTGACTTCTTCAACTGTTTGTGCCACACCAGCAACTGTTGTGAGTAATTCGATCACGATGATAGTTAATTCCTCAGCAAATCCTACCATTAGTATTTCAAGTAATCCATCAGGGGCAATTTGCTCGGAAACTACGGTAACGTTTACTGCCGTGATCAGCAATGGTGGAGCGAATCCGGTTTACCAATGGAAGCTGAACGGGTCAAACGTCGGAAGTAATCAGAATACTTATAGCAATGCGGCACTTGTAAATGGTGACGTTGTTACTTGTGTGCTCACCAGCAATGCGCCTTGTATTTCCGTGAATACGGTTACGAGCAACAGCATTACAATGACGGTGAATCAATCTGTAACGCCAACAATTGTCATTACCAGTAATCCGGCAATGCCAGTTTGTAGTCAGCAATCGGTAACGTTTACAGCTACCATTACCAACGGCGGGGCGAACCCAAGTTACCAATGGAAGAAAAACGGACAGAACTACGGTACCAATTCACCAACTTACACCACTTCTCTTTGGTCGGATGGTGATGTGATTACCTGTGTGCTTACGAGCAATGCACCTTGTGCAACCAGTTCTCAGGTCACAAGTAACTCCATTACACTAGACATCGTCAACATTGATGCAACCACAACGGTTTCCGGTGGTACAATTACTGCCAATCAGGCCGGTGCTACTTATCAGTGGATCGAATGTACCTTCCAACAACCGATAGCGGGAGCAACACAGCAATCGTATACCGTAACTGAAACCGGATTGTATGCCGTTCAGGTTACAATCGGTGCATGTATGGTAGAATCGGCTTGCGAATTTGTGGATTGGAATGCGTTGGAGGATTTAACATCAGCGAACATCCTGATTTATCCGAACCCGGCAACCGATTACTTTACACTCGACATTCCTCAAAACGAAGGAATGAAGCTCACGCTTTATGATGTTGCAGGAAGAAAAGTAATGGAGCAAACCATTGACGTCAATCAGGAACAAGTGGACGTACATACGCTGGCGAACGGCAGTTACAAAGTAGTGCTTAGCAACGGGCATTCAAACTACTTCGGAAAATTAGTGATCAACCGATAATAATAACGGTTAACGGAACAACGAAGCGGGGATCGGAAACGGTTCCCGCTTTTTGTTAGGTAAAGTTATATTCCTGCAGTAGAAATGACTCCCATCAGCCTAAGGCTGACAAAGATTCTGGCTTCCGCCTGAGGCGGAGACTCGCTCTTTTAAGTATTGTATGCATGTTGTGTGAAGAATGCCTTTAGACATCATTAGCGCTGTCAGCCTGAGGATGATCTGTGGGAGAATATAGCTGTTGCTTCTTAAAGCGAACCGATATACCCATCCAGTTTTTCGGAAACATCGAGTTGTAATTTTTGTTTTAGCCTGTTCTTGGCCTTTTTGACACTAGAGATTTCTATGAACAATAGCTCGGAGATTTCTTTGTCGGAAAGATTCAACTTGATCAACACTGCTAATCTGAATTCATTGTTCGACAAATTCGGATGTTTGCTTTTCAGCGATTCGGCAAACGCAGGAAACAAGACTTGTAATTTCGCCAAAAACTGTACCCAATCCTGATCGTTGGTGGTGAGACTGCTCAACTGTTCTTTTGAGATTAGGTTTTGTTCGTTTTCCAAAACAAGATGATTCAATTCACCAATCAACGCATTTTTAGTTATTAGCTGTTGTTTGAGCACTTCCAGATAATTCAATGTTTGTTCTTTTTCGCTTACAAGTAAACGAAGTTCCGATTGGGTTAAACTCAGTTCCAATTCATTGAGTTTCGCACGCTGGATTAACACGCGTCGCAGGAATACGATGGCAAAAACCGAAACGATCAACAAACACAGCACCACCCATTTGGTGATTTGCTCAGCGGTGATTTTTTTGTTTTTCAAATCCACTTGTTTCTTAAGCAAGCGGTTTTTCGCGTCCTTCGTTTTGACTTTATACGTCAGGTTGAGTTTATTAATGTTGGTTTGAAGTTCCAACCGCATTATTTTTTGTTGTGTTTTCGAAAACAGCTTATGATACTTGTAAGCTGATCGGTAGTCGCCTTTTCCTTCATAGGTTTTATAGAGGTATTCGTAAGTGTAGCGCAAATCGCTGATGTCCTCACCATTTAGCGCAATAACCAAAGCTTCTTGCAATACCTCTACCGACCTATCATATTGTTTTGTTGCCAGAAATAGTTTGCCCAGATTGAGCTTGGTGTGCACGATTCCCCGATCAAGATTCATGCGCTGAAAAATAACAACCGCTTTTTCATTCAATTCTTCTGCACGGGCATAATCTTTACGGGAAAGGTAAATGTCGCCAAGATTTTGAAGTGAAAACCCGGCTATGTGATCATAATTGACCGATTCAGCCGTTTTCAGCGCTTTTTCAAAATAAACGACTGCCACATCTAGATTTACTTCCTTATAACTTTCGCCAATATTGTAATACGAGTGCGAAAGCAGTATCGGGCTTCCTGTTTTTTCCAGGATCGCAATACTTTTTTTGTAGTAATGAATCGCATTTTTGTGTTTTTTGGTCACTGCATACACAATAGCGATACGGTCGTAAAAAGTAGCTTTGTCGGCAGTATTGTCTTCTAACAACGGTTCTGCTTGGTAAAGGTAATACAATGCCGAATCATATTTCGCTTGATAATAATAAGTGTTGTAAAGCGCTGAAAAAATGCGGGCTTTGAGTTTTGTACGTAAAGGTGTTTTCTTTTTCTTCAGAATATCATATCCAACAAATGCCTTATGCTTTGCTTTTTCATACTCACCGAGTACAAGGTAGTTTTCGCACAACGTCAAACTCAGATCGGCACGTACAA
This sequence comes from Fluviicola sp., assembly GCA_029866325.1. Taxonomy (GTDB): domain Bacteria; phylum Bacteroidota; class Bacteroidia; order Flavobacteriales_D; family Crocinitomicaceae; genus Fluviicola. The sequence continues at coordinate 30,940 of JARWZO010000007.1, forward strand.
CATCCGAAATAGTGGGTTTTTGATTCAGAAATTCCTCAATAACCCGATTCGATTCAGCAAACCCATTTGTTTTGTAAGCTATAAGCGATTGCAATTTCACATGATCTGCCTGAAACTTCGGGTTGGTGTTGCTTTTCAATTTTAAAGCGCCTTTCAATTGATTTTCAGCCTCGTTGAACCTGTTTCTATAGTAGAAATACCAGGCTTTATTCATGAGATATTGTTGCTTTTGAGCTACCGTTTTGATCTGTGTACGTTGAATTTCAAGCTGCTTTTTCGCATTGACGCTGTCAGTCATGACACACGCATTGAACCGTGAATCGGAAACATCAAAACGCGATTGGGAAAAAGCGCCTTTGCAGCAGATAAAAAGGAATACACACAAGAAATACCTCATCTAACAAAGCTAACAAAACTTACCTTTTTTTGCATGAAAAAGGGTGGTAATTTTGGAGGAAAAAGTGTCGATTTTTCCCACTATTGGATTGATGCAGAGGGAGCCTGAGAATTGAGTAAAAGAAAAGGGAGCCTCTACAAGCTCCCGCAACTAAACCTAACCACTGAAAATCAAGAAAGCCCTTTTTTAAAGGCGGTGTGTAAACCAATTTCTTGATTACGAATTTCAGTCTTTTAATTCATTTTTTTTCGACGGAAAACACCCCTTTATGATAAACGCGTGTTTTTACGCAAGTGCTTCCACACTATTCTAACCAAGCGCTTTTTAACCAAGAAAACAGCATATAGCTAATTTAGTCTGTCCTTACCAAGTTTTTATTCGGTTGAATATCAATTATAACCTTTGGAAAAAGAGTTGATTTTACAGGTGTTCAATTGCAAGAAAATTCCAATTTTAGTTAAAAATCTTGCAGAATAGTAGGTATTATTTTACCATGTACATTGCCACTTTTTGACAATTTAACAGACAGAAATATTACCAATTAATGAATCAAATTAGTACGATCAAAATTTTAAAACCTAATTAAGGGATGACTATTTACAATTGCATTATAAAATGTGTGAAAAATGTATCTGGCTGTAGTTTAAGAACCCAAATGTAAACTATATTTGAAACATACAAAATGTATCAAAACATAAATTATGTTGTGGCACAGTAATTGACAATTAATTCAAAAATAGAAGATTATGAAAAGAACATTGATTTACATTTCCTTTAGCTCCTTATTCTTATTTTCTTGTGGGATGGGTAAAAATGCAGCCAACAAAACACCAAAACCAGCTGGTGAAACATTATTGGAATCATATTGTAGTAGTGATGAATACCTTAGCAACAACGATTATTTTCGTTCTACGGGTATAGGTGAAAGCATGGATCAAATGACTGCCAACAAAAAAGCACGTTCCAATGCCCAAAGTGAACTGGCAAAAACTATTAAAAGCGTCATGCAAATCGTTGGTGACAATTATGTTAAATCTTCGGAAGTCAATAATAAAGAGGAATTAACTGAAACATTTCAGGAGATGTCGCGAACAATTGTTGATCAAGAATTAGTCGGCGCAGTAAAAATTTGCGAGAAATATACAAAAACCGCAGAAGGGAATTACAAATGCTACATGGCGCTTGAGCTTTCCGGATCGGATATCTTAGCCAAATACAATGCAAAATTAAGTAGCGATGATCAAATTAAAGCAGATTACAATTACGAAACATTCAAAGAGACTTTTGATCAAGAAATGAAAAAACTGGAAGAAGAACAAAAAAAATAAATCATTTGATTTCCGGTTAGTCTGTCAATAAACAAATCTACTTTATGTTTCGAACACCGTTCTTCCATGTATGTTGTTTATCATTGATGTTTTTTTACACGTCTGGATTTTCTCAAAAAAAGGGCAAACCTGAATGGGTAAAGAACTACCCGTCTGAATCCGATTATTATATAGGAATTTCCAAGGTAAGTAAAAAAACGCCCAATTACATAGAGGTTGCCAAAAAAAATGCTCTAAGTGACTTGTCCAATGCTATTTCAGTGAATGTATCGGTTATCACTATTTTTTCTCAAGAAGAGAAGAACAAACAATTTATTGAAGACTTTAGTGAGGTCATCAATACAGCAACAAGAAATAGTATCGAACACTTGGAAATTAATGCTGTGTGGGAAAACAAAAAAGAATACTGTATCTATTACAAAGTAAAAAAAGTAGACTACCAGCAAAACTATGAACGAAGAAAAAATGAGGCTACAGGATTGGCACTGGATTTCTACAACAAGGGATTAACGAATGACAAAGACAATCAACTACAACTTGCCTTACTAAACTATACGCGAGCGTTGAGCACTTTAAGTCCATTTTTGTCCGAATCAATTACCATTGAGGACAACAATGGTAAAACGATTTATTTAATCAATGAACTCATCAACCAACTTTCTTCCATTTACAAAGAGCTAAATGTTAAACTAAAAAACAATACACCTAAAGCTAGTGCGGGAGAGCCATTCAGTGATGTTGAATTATTGACTTATAGAAACAACTCATTTCTTGCAAATATTCCACTAAAAATCACTTCTGAAAAGCTAGTAATCATTGGTGAAAAGCATCAAAGTAATCAAGATGGATCGTGTATGTTTTCTACTAAAAAATTACCGTTAAAATTTAATGAGATTTATCAGATCAATGTTTCTGTTGATTTTGAAACGCTGCTTAAAGAAGCAACTCAGGATAAGCTGATCATTGATCTATTTAGTAATGTCACACCAAATGTTCTAAATATAAATATCAACACCAATGAGGGTTCTCTTTCAGGTCATTTTCAAGAGAACTCTTATAGTACCGAGTCTAGTAATATAGACAACATGTTTGCTGAACATCAATTGTTATTGGAAGAAATGAAGCAGAAATCTGCTGAAATGAGAGGAAAATCACAATTCTTGGATAATAAAACGACTAATGATACTCAAACAACCGTTACTAATAATACCGGTATAACCAATTTTACGGACTTGTACAATCAAACAGCTTTAATCACTTTTCCTGATGACCAATTAGAATTTTTAAAAGCTCAAGGTGGATCAATACAACTAAGTAGTTCCGAATTAAAGAAGATCGTGCAACTAATGCACTTTGATGAATATAAATTACAAGTTATTCAACTTTTTATGCTACGAGTAACAGATAAGGATAAGCTTTATAAAACACTTAAAGATGAAATGCTTTTCGCTAAAGACGAATTGAAAGAATTGTTGAAAGATATCTAAGTTTGATTTGAGTTTGAGGATTAAACGAGGTTAATGTAAGTATCTAATTTAAAGTAAGTTCGGGATTTTTTTATCCGAAAGATTGAGTTAATTAGACTCTGCTGAAAAAGAAATCATTAAACAAGCAAATAGAAAAGGGAACAACTATATGCTCTCTTAATGCGGTGCCTAACTACTGAAAACCTTGTGTTTTACCTCGTAACTTGAGATCGATTTTAACTCACTCTTTTTACATTGGTAACCGTTGACGAATCAAATCTTCCACACAATCAATAAATCGCGGGTGATCGTTGGAACTTGGGACCAATTGCACACTTTCTCCACCGTGTTCGATGAGTAGCTCGTTGTATTCATCTCCGATTTCAATCAATGTTTCTAGGCAATCTGCTACAAAAGCCGGACTAAATGCCAACACTTTTTTCACGCCATCTTTCCCCCATTGGCGAATGATATCATCCGAAAACGGTTGAATCCATTTTTGATTGAGGCGTGATTGAAAACTGACTACATACTGATCTTCAGACAACCCTAATTTAGCAGCGATCAATCGCGTGGTGGCATAACACGTTGCCTTGTAGCAAAACTTGGCATCCTCTGATACTTCGTGTTCGCAATTGTGGTCGGCACACAGATTATCGTCGTACACTTTATCGACATGACGCTCGGGAAGACCATGGTACGAGAACATGATTTTATCGTAATCGTCGAAGTTGAATTCCTTGGCGCGCGCCACAATTGAATCGATGTAACCTTCATTGTCGTAGAACTGACTCACTATTTTCACTTCCGGAATCACCCACCATTTGCGAATGATGTCCATTGCTTTGTCCATTGCAGAACCTGTTGATGCACTTGCATACTGCGGAAACAATGGAATGATGATCAACTGATCGTAATGGGCTTTTCGCATGCGTTCCAACACACTCTCCAAAGACGGATTTTGATAGCGCATTGCCAATTCAACCGTAACATCTTCGCTAGCGTCAAAACGTTCTTGAACCAATTTCTTCACCGCTTCGGTATAGGTCATCAATGGCGAAACACCGTTGCCCAATTCCCATAATTCTTTGTAAATCTTAGCTGATTTGGGAGCACGAAAAGGAACAATGATTCCCCGCACCAACAATTGTCTTGCAACAAATGGAATATCAATCACCCGAGGGTCGGTCAAAAATTCACGCAGATAACGGGCAACATCTCCACGACTGGGGCTATCCGGAGTTCCTAATTGAATGAGCAATACTCCTGTTTTTTTTGCTGTCATTGATTTACTTTACTGATCAAACAATCGAAATAGAAATTGGTTGAAGATGTCGGGATATAACACATCCAGACATTACGTTCGTTTCTTAAATATGCATCGCCCTGTTATCCGTTGCCGCCATTGCAGCTTCTTTTACCGCTTCAGAATAGGTCGGATGCGGGTGACACATGCGTGCCAAATCTTCTGCTGAAGCTCTAAATTCCATTGCAGTAACGGCTTCCATGATCAAATCGGCTGCACGAGCGGCAATCATGTGAACACCTAGAATTTCATCCGTAGTAGCATCCGCCAAGATTTTCACAAATCCGCCGGTGTCCATACTTGCACGTGAACGACCCAAGGCTTTCATCGGGAATTGTCCTGCTTTGTAATTCACTCCGGCAGCTTTCAATTCTTCTTCGGTTTTTCCAACCGCAGCAATTTCAGGCCAAGTGTACACTACTCCCGGAATCAAGTTGTAATTGATGTGCGGTTTTTGACCTGCCAATGTTTCGGCAACAAACACACCTTCTTCTTCTGCCTTGTGTGCCAACATCGCTCCGCGAACTACATCGCCGATTGCATAGATATTCGGAACAGCAGTTTGACAATGGTCGTTGACTTCAATTTGACCGCGATTATTGGCTGTCAAACCGGCTTTATCAAGCGCCAAACCGTCGGTATAGGCTTTACGACCAACTGCAACCAAGCAGTAATCGCCTTCAATTACAACGGTTTCTTGCTTTTTATTTACGGCAGTAACTTTTACACCTTTTCCGGTATTTTCAACCTTCTGAACACTGGTTTCGAGGTTAAATTTGAACCCTTCTTTTTTGAGGATTTTGATAAATTCTTTTCCTAATCCACGATCCATCGTTGGGAAAATAGCGTCGGCAAATTCTACCACTTCTACTTCCGAACCCAAACGAGCGTAAACAGAACCGAGTTCCAATCCGATCACGCCACCGCCAATCACGATGAGTTTTTTCGGAATTTCTTTCATGTTCAATGCTTCCGTAGATGTGATGATGCGATCCTTGTCCGGTTCCATTCCCGGGAAGAAATTCGGTTTTGATCCGGTAGCAATGATCACATTTTTGGTGGTAACGGTTGTGTTATTACCTTCGGTATCTGCAATGGCAATGGTTGTTTTATCTACAAACGACCCCACTCCTTGATAAACAGTAATGTTATTTTTATCCATCAAGAATTTCACGCCGTTGCACGTTTGTGCTACTACTTCGTTTTTACGAGCGATCATTTGTGCCAAATCCACTTCTACTTTATCAACCTTAATTCCATGCGCTGCGAAGGAGTGCGTAGCATTGAAGTAATGTTCAGACGAATCAAGCATTGCTTTCGATGGAATACAACCTACATTTAGGCAAGTGCCACCAAGCGTAGCGTATTTTTCGATCAAAGCGGTCTTCATTCCCAACTGTGCGCAACGAATTGCAGCTACGTATCCGCCGGGACCTGAACCTATAATGGTAACATCAAATGTGCTCATAATTTCTTGTAATTTGGAGTGTAAAAATAGCTATTAATTGAGAATGTAAAATTGAAAATTGAAAAGGCTGTCCTTCATTTTCGATTCACTTTCTTATAGATCAAAAATATGCTTCTCAGCATGATAAGACGAACGCACCAACGGGCCGCTTTCCACATAACGGAATCCCATTTCGAGGCCCAATTCGCGGTACTTATCAAAGCGTTCCGGCGTCACAAATTCGGCTATCGGCAAGTGTTTCGGTGTGGGTTGCAAGTATTGACCTAAGGTTAAAATATCGACACCAACTGCACGCAAATCGTGCATGGTTTCAATGATTTCTTCGTCGGTTTCCCCCAATCCGAGCATCACTCCCGATTTGGTGCGCATTCCTCCTTTTTTGAGGCGGAATAAGACTTCCAAACTACGGTCGTATTTGGCTTGAATCCGCACTTGTTTGGTCAAACGGCGAACCGTTTCCAGGTTGTGCGAAACAATTTCGGGAGCTACATCGATGATCGCTTGCAGGTTTTCCCATTTCCCGGCAAAATCCGGAATTAACGTTTCTAAGGTTGTTCCCGGCGACTGATGACGAATGGCACGCACGGTTTGCGACCAAATCTCAGAACCGCCGTCCTTCAGATCATCACGGTCTACGGATGTAATCACAGCGTGTTTTACACCCATGATTTTCACACTGTTGGCCACACGTCCGGGTTCAAACGTATCTACCTCATCCGGGCGACCGGTTTGCACGGCACAAAATCCGCACGAACGCGTACAGATATTGCCTAGAATCATAAACGTAGCTGTTCCTTCGCCCCAACATTCGCCCATATTCGGACAGCTACCGCTTTCGCAAATGGTGTGTAATTTATGTTCATCCACCAACGAGCGGACTTTGCGGTAATTTTCGCCCGTAGGCAATTTTACACGCAGCCATTTTGGTTTTTTAATGCGGATGTTGTTGTCGCTTGTTATTACTTCTTCTGACATAAACCAATCTTTCTACAAAAAGTAAACGCTGAATAAGCTTTTGGGGGACAAAAACCGTACCTTTGGCGCATTATTCAATCGTGTACAAAAGTACAAAGAAGCAACGGAAAAACGATGGCAACAGCAGAAGTAACCTATTTGGGAGAATTGCGCACCGAATGCAAACACGTACAATCGGGAACGGTGATTTACACCGACGCACCAACCGATAATCATGGAAAAGGCGAGAAATTTTCTCCGACCGATTTAGTGGCTACGGCTTACGTTTCTTGCATGCTTTCGATTATCGGGATTTACTGCAACGAACACGGCTACCATTTCAGCAAAGGAAAAGGTTCGGTGACCAAAATCATGGAATCTTCACCTAGAAGAATAGGAAAACTGGTGATTGACCTGGATTTGCGTGGTAACGGTTGGGACGCTCAAACAGCTGAAAAAGTGGTGCGCGCAGCAAAAGCATGTCCGGTTGCCAAATCTGTTGAAGCAGGGATTGAGATTGAATTAGCTATACAGTTAGATGGAGAATAAGAAAGAAAATCGCGGGTATAATCGCGACAACAACAGTGATCGCGGAGCGCGCGACGAGTTCAAACAAGAAGGTGCTTACCGTAAATTCGGTTCACGCGACGGAAGAGAAAAACAAGATCCCGAAGATTTGATTTACGGAATTCGTGCCGTGATCGAAGCGATCAAAAATGAGGTAGAACTCAATCGTATCTTGATTCAAAAAGGAATGGACAAAGACTTGTTCACCGAATTAAAAGATACCTTAAAAGGAAAAGATTTTCAGTTGCAGTTTGTGCCGATTGAAAAACTGAATAAAATTACGGCTTCCAATCACCAAGGTGTTATTGCCTATACATCTCCGGTGGTTTACCAGAACATCGAAACACTTGCCGATAAATGGTTATCTGAAGGGAAAGAGCCGTGTATTTTGGTGTTGGATCGCATTACAGACGTGCGCAACTTCGGCGGAATTGCCAGAACGGCAGCTTGCATGGGAGTTGATGCTATTTTGATTCCATCCAAAGGAAATGCTACTGTTACGGCAGATGCGGTGAAAACTTCGGCTGGAGCATTGCACACCATTCCTGTTTGTAAAACCGACTTATTGAAAGACAGCTTGTTTTACTTGCAACAAAGCGGCTTTCAGGTAGTTTCTTGTACGGAAAAATCGAAAGTAAGCGTTGAGAATTATTCGTTTTTCGGTCCAACAGCTATTTTGGTCGGATCGGAAGAAAACGGAATTTCTCACGATTTACTGAAAATGTCGGATGTGCGCCTAAGCGTGCCAATGGCCGGAGATATTTCTTCGTTGAATGTAGGAGTTGCAACGGGCATGATTTTGTATGAGCGATTGAGGCAGTTGAAGAATGCGTGATTACCGTTCTTTTTTCTTGACAAAAAGAAACATCATTATAATCCTAATCACTAACTGAAACCCCTACTTCATCACGTGATAACCGGATTATTCTCATTCCCGTCTTCGATTGTCGGGAAAACTCTTATTTTAGCCGTCACGTCACTGAAAAATACATGATTGCGGCTAATATGATGTTTTCTTCTTCTCAAAAAAAACAAGTGCTCGAACGGCTCCTGTACAGTGAGGTTTTTAAACATCCGTTAACTGCCAACGAAATCAGTGCAGGAATTACGGCAACTCCGCAAGAAACAACTGATTTATTGTCGGAAATGGTTGCTTCGGGATTGATTTTCCAACACAGCGAATTTTACGGCGTTTTTGATCCTGAAAGCAAAATTGAACGACGCCAACAAGGCATGGAACGCGCGCAACAATTGTACGAAAAAGCCTTAAAAACCGGTCGTTTTATTCATGGTTTCCCGTTTGTAAAAGGTGTTGGTATTTCCGGCTCGTTATCGAAAGGGATTTTGCATCAAGACGGCGATTTTGATTTTTTCATCATTACCCAAAACAACCGCTTGTGGGTGGCCCGAACACTGCTCATTCTTTACAAAAAATTGTTTCTACTGAATTCCAAAAAGTATTTCTGCGTGAATTATTTCATCGATGATAAGAACCTGGAAATTGAGGAAAAGAACCTATTCACGGCAACCGAAATCCACAGCTTAATTCCCGTTGTGGGCAATGTGCTAACTGAATTTCACGCTACCAATGAGTGGGTACGTTCTTATTACCCCGGAGCTCCGTTTTCGGAAGTAATTCTACCGGAAGTAAAAAAACCGTGGTTCAGTCGACTCATTTCAGGTATGCTCAAAGGCCGTTTGGGCGAATGGACAGATAAACGCTTTATGCACATCACTTTTCGTCGCTGGAAGAAAAAATTCAGCTATTTTCAAACCGAAAAGTTTGAATTGACATTAAAAACCAGAAGGTACATCTCAAAACACCATCCGAGTGATTTTCAAACAAAGGTATTGAACAAACACCGCGAATTGATTGCTTTGTATAAAACCCGAATGAACGACAGCTTACAGAGCGAAGGAATCGAATTATGACAAAAATACTTCTCACACACAGTTATTTCTATCAGCTCGACCCTAAACAGTGGCGAAACAAAACGCCTTACCCACCTTTAGGTACCATTACCGCATTTGCACATCTTGATCAAAAATATGATTCTTTAGGATTTTATGATGTAGCGCTCGATCCCGGACCGGGAAAATGCATTGAAACCATGAAAACCATGAATCCGCAAATCGTGATTATCTACGATGACGGATTCAATTACCTCACCAAAATGTGTCTCACCAATATGCGTGAGGCGTGTTTTGAATTGATTAAAGTCGCCAAACAATTGGGAGCCACCGTATTGGTTTCCAGTTCCGATTCTACCGATCATTCTTTGCTTTATCACGAACAAGGTGCAGACATTGTCATTCATGGCGAAGGTGAAGAAACGCTGCTTGAATGCGTAGATCGAATTGTAGAAAAAGAATCATACACTGAAGTGAAAGGAATTAGTTTTCTAACCGAAAACAAGTTGGTGAAAACTCCGCCGAGAACCCGCGAAAAAGACTTAGATGTGTTTCCGATGGCGCGTTGGGACTTGATTAACATTCCTGCTTACAAAGCTATTTGGGATGCGGGGAAATTTCCGTTTACGTTGAACATCAGCACCACACGTGGCTGTCCGTTTAAATGTAATTGGTGCGCCAAACCCATTTATGGTAATCGTTACAATTCGCGTTCGCCTGAAAACGTGGTGGAGGAATTGCAATTACTGACCACGAAATACAACGCAAAACACTTTTGGATTACCGATGATATTTTCGGATTAAAACCGGGATGGGTAACCCGCTTCAACGAATTGATTCAGGAGAAAAAGCTGAACATCCGCTATAAAATTCAAAGTCGTGCCGATTTGTTATTGGTCGACAAAACCATAGAAGAATTGGTTTCTTCGGGCTTGGAAGAAGTATGGATGGGTGCCGAAAGCGGTTCGCAGAAAATCCTCGATGCGATGGACAAAGGCATCACCATTGAGCAGATTAAAAACAGCACCAAACTTTTGCAAGAAAAAGGTGCTCGCGTGGCGTATTTCCTGCAATTCGGTTACTTGGGTGAAACCAAAGAAGACATTCAATCAACCATTGAAATGGTGCGCAACAACCGTCCTGACGATATCGGCATCTCGGTTTCCTATCCGTTGCCCGGCACGAAGTTTTATGAACGGGTAAAACAGGAAATGGGTTCCAAATCAAACTGGAAAGATTCGGATGATTTGGACATGTTATTTACCGGAACATTTCACGCCGATTTTTACCGCAAGTTACAGCGATATGTGCATCATTCGTTCCGAACGCGTCAGGGAATCGACAAATGGAAAACACCTTCGCGGGTTACATCTTGGCGTTATGCTTTTTTGGTTCCGTACAATGCCGCATTTGCTACCTTGCTGAAACTAAAACTGCGTTAATGAATAAGGCCGACTTTGACGCAGCAGCCGTCGATTACGACCAGACGTTTACACACACAATGGTCGGAAAAGCACAGCGCGAACGCGTTTGGTATTACCTCCAACAATTACCCATCAAAACCGGCTCGAAGGTTCTTGAAGTGAACTGCGGAACAGGTGAAGACGCCAAACGCTGGCATGAAAGCGGTTATTCTGTGATTGCATCGGACATATCATCCCAAATGATTGCCAATGCCCAATCGAAATACCCCGAAATAGATTTTCGTGTACTGAATCTCTTGGAATTAGACCAACTAAGTACAGAACCTCAAACCGTTTTTTCCAACTTCGGTGGATTGAATTGTTTGCCTGAATCGGACCTCCAACTATTCTTTCAAAAGGCAAGTGATTTACTCGCCACGAATGAACGGTTGGTCTGTGTGCTCATGGGAAAAAAAACAGCTTGGGATCGCTGGTACTTGACATTGAAAGGGCGTTTCAGTGAACGAAATCGACGCAACACCAATGAAGCACTTAGCGTACCCGTAAATGGAACTATGGTTTCAACCTGGTATTACTCACCGAAAGAAACCATTCGTTTGGCAAACCCCCATTTTGAGGTGGAAATGCTCCGTCCGATTGGGTTGTTCGTTCCGACTTCCAACATGGAGTCTTTTTTCTCGAATAAACCTCGTATGCTGCGTTTCCTCATTGGAATGGACAAACGCTTTTCTTTTTCGTTTTTAGCCAACCGATCCGACCATTATTTCTTAAGTTTAAAAAAGCGTTGACGCAGCACATGAAACTGGTTCTCACACACGGGTATTTTTTGGCCGATGATTCGAAAGAATTGGAGATCATGCGTCCCTACCCTACACTGGGATTGTTGTACATTAGTTCGTACTTGAAAGCCGAAGGAAAAGACGTTTCCATTGTGGATAGTACGTTTTTATCGAAAGATGAATGGAAAGCCGAGTTAGTAAAATTGCAACCCAAAATGGTGGCGTTTTATTCGAACCTGATGACCAAATTGAACATCTTAGAACTCAATCATTGGATCAAATCAACACTGTCGAATACCGTTACGCTTGTTGGCGGACCGGATGTCACTTATAATATTGACCATTACCTCAATGCGGGTTTCGACTTTACTGTTTCGGGTGAAGGAGAACAAACTGTGTTGGAATTGAGCACTGCGGTTGAAGAGCAAACTTCCGTTTCTGAAATTCAAGGAATTGCTTATAAATCTGCCGAAGGAGAAATTATCCTCAACGAGGCGCGCACCAAAATCAAAGAACTGGAAACGCTTCCTTTCCCGGATCGCGGCTCCATTCCGATTGAAAAATACCTTGATGTTTGGAAAACCCATCACGGAAAACGCACGCTCAATATTAGCACGCAACGCGGTTGTCCTTATACCTGTAAATGGTGCAGCACGGCTGTTTACGGACAAAGTTACCGCCGCAACGATCCTGAACGTGTAGTTGCCGAGATTTTGGATTTAAAAGCCCGCTTTGATGTCGAAGCGTTGTGGTTTGTAGACGATGTATTTACGGTGAGTCACAAGTGGATTGCCGATTTGCATGCCGCCTTTCAGCGGAACAACCTGACCATCGCTTTTGAATGCATTACCCGCGCCGAACGACTCAACGCAACCGTACTTCAACAACTAAAAGAAATGGGTTGTTTTCGCATTTGGATTGGCGCCGAAAGCGGTTCGCAACGCATCATTGATCGCATGGACAGAAGGGTTTCATTGGAAACCGTGCAAGCGACCATGCAACAAACACGTGCTTTGGGTATGGAAGCCGGAACATTTATTATGGTTGGTTATCCGGGCGAAGAATTGGAAGATATACAGCAAACGATGGAACACATCAAGGCTTGTAATCCGCATTTATTGACGATTACCAAAGCGTATCCAATCAAAGGAACAGGACTTTATACCGAGATTGAAAACGACATTACCACAGTTTTAGATTGGCAAAAAAGCACCGATCGCGACATTCGCTTTTCGTTACCGTATTCCAACAAGTTTTACAATTATTCGATTCGTTACTTGGTCAACGGTTGGCTGGCGCATCGTGATCAATCGCTCAAGCATCGACTGAAAAGCAGAGCAGCTCTTGCACTCATGAAATGGAGCAAATGATGAAAAATCACTTACCTGAAGCGCAAAACGGGGTACATTACCTCACACCACCAAAAACGGCTTTCGAAGAAGTATATATCCGCTTACGCACCAAAGAACAACGCGTTCACGACGATGCTCTTGTTCAGCAACTTCCGGTAGTTTTAGCGACTCATCCGCATGCAAAAGAATGGCAAATGCGTAAAAAAACACAAGAGCGTTTTTGTCGTTTTCTGGCTTCGACCAATCACCCGACTATTCTAGATATCGGTTGTGGAAATGGTTGGTTCACGGCGAAAATGGCACCGTTTGCGAACGAAATACTCGGCATTGATGTCGGAACCGAAGAATTGGAGCAAGCAGCGCGTTGTTTTGGAACCGAAAACGTGAAATTTGCCTGCTGTAACGATCTTGGTTTGCTTCCCGAAGCTCAATTCGACCTCATCACCTTCAACGCCAGCGTACAGTATTTTGAACCGACAAATGCTTTTTGGGAAAGTTTGTTTCGCTTATTGAAACCCGGTGGAGAAATTCACCTATTGGATAGCCCGATTTACGCTCCGACCGGTCAGTTAGCCGCCAAAGAACGCTCGGCAAACTACTTCGACCAACAGCAAGAGCCCACTGCGCAATCTTACTATTATCACCTTAGTTGGAACGATCTTCCGGCAAACCATCAAGTGCGTTACCAACCGCCAAATCGGCTACTGCAGTTATTCAAAACAGATTCGCCGTTTCCGTGGGTGGTGATTTTGAAGAATTGAAAATGGATGGACCATTAGATACGATAAGCCATATAAAACTTGAACTACTATAAAATTGTCCTGAAGGGACAAAATATAGTAGGAATGTTCGTCATAATATTCATTTTACCCCATAGGGGTAAGACATACAACGTGCAATAAATGCAACCCCAATAAGGTGGATATTGATAGTTGTTGAGCTTTTTATCATGTTTAGTCCCTGTGAGACTGATATGCTGAATAGCGATGTTTTGTATCAAGCATCATAAACCGCCAAATGCCCTTCAACCGTTGTCTTGATTCCATGCACTTCTCGTTCTGGTGTTGATATCACTAAAAGCGAGGCAATCATTTCAGCATCATACTCTAGATTTCCCGAAAGCGAATGAATAGTAGGATGATCCATTGCAAAACCGACCTTGTTGGCCACAACATGTGCTTGTAATGCCAAACCTTCGATAAAAATCATTCCGAAACTTTCATACACTGAAGGATGTAATAAGAGTTTTGCCGAAGCTAAGCGTTGTTGCGTTTCTTCGTAAGAACAAAGCCCGACCAATTTTAGATGATTTGCCAAACCACTTGCATCGATTTGTGTTTGCAAACGCTCCTGTTCCGGTCCTACACCGATGATTTCGCTTCGCAAGTGAGGAAATTGTTGCACCAGTCGACCGCAAAGCTCAACAAAGTAACCGTAATTTTTCAGCGGAATCAGACTTCCAATGCCAATCAGATCAACGGTTTTCGTAACGGCGATTGGTTCTATTTCCTGCAATCCGAATGGAACAACCGTTGACTGCCAACCCATCGATTTGAGTAATTGATCTTGGTGGAAAACCGAAAGTGAAATGAGCCCTTTCAGTGCTTTCGGATCAATCCGTTTCAGGTAGTTGTTATCCGCGAGTACATCTTGTCCCATGGCGCTGGCGATGATGGGCAGTTTGTGCTTTTTGGCTAATTGAATTCCCAAATACGTTGCTTCACCCAGCCAGAATGAATGAATGTGTGTGAACGGTTTTACTTGATGTTCCTTCGCAAACAAGCGTTTCAATCGTATCGGAATACCTACTTTTCGCTGCAACCACTTGTTTCTACCGTTGAGTGGAATCACTGGAATTCCAAACCATGAATACGGTTCTTTTGTATACGGATAATGCAGCGCAAAAACGGTAACAGCGATTCCCTGATCGTGTAATTCGCGCACAAAAATCCAAAGTGCAGGAATGCACATGCTATCTTGCTCGTTTGCCGAAAAGCCCGGCGTAATGATCGCTATATGTTTATCGGATGCGATAGATGTACCAATTATCGGTTAAACGTTGAAGTGTATCGAGATCGCATTGGTCTTTCAAACGGTTCCAATTGCGCATAACGCGGTGATTTTTCCATTGCTCTTTGAATTGGGTTTCATTAAAAACAACCAAGGCTCCTTTTTCAAAGGTATCATAATCTGCCATGAAAAAGTTGTTTACACGGTTGTTGATGCCATAAGACGGAAACGATTGATCGACAAAAAAACTGTAGATCGATTCATTTTTTGCTTCGACTTTTACCGCCATCACCACTTCTTTTTCCAGACGATGCGCAGCCAATGTTTTCCGGAAAGAATAAACCCCGAAAGCACCGTTAAACAACACTACCACAATGACAAAAACACTAGTGAGTTTCCGTTTTTTCAACCATTCAAAACAACTGTCGAAAGCCGGAAACATTGCAATCAACACAAGCAAATGACTTACTACCAAAAAGCGGTAATTCTGAGTTTCGATACCTCCCAAAAACAAGAGGTAAATTCCGGCAATGAGCAAGAAGCGGAAACTGTTTTTATCGAGTGATCGGTAAAAGGGTACCAACAACAAACCGATGCTCAAATATCCAATATGCAGGAAATTACCGAAAATATACAGCACATTCGGTACGGAGTTGTTTGCTATACCGTCTCTGCTCACAAATTCCATGGCGAAAAAATGACCCAACGACCAATTACCCAATCGATAAGCCGATTCGATCAAGAGATTATTGTTCCAGTAAATGAACACTGCTGCTAATCCGGATAACATTGCCAAAATACAGATACGAACAATTGTGGTTCGTCTTTTCAGCCAATGTATTACCGAATGTCCAACGGGAATGAGCAATAAAGGAACACACGCATATCGGGTAAAAAAAGCCAACGCTGCAAAGCAAAAAACAGCCAACAACCAACTTATAGAAGACTCTTTTAGAAACCGAATGTAGGCGTAAATCATCGCCAAAATCAGGAACGCTGTGAGTATGTCACTCATCACCAAAAATCCGGCACGCACGAAGTAAATCTGAGTTGCAGCACCTAACATGATGAACAACGATCCGTCTTTGTTCCACACAAACCGAATGATGGATCGGGCCATGAACAAACTCCCGATGAGTGACAATAAGGAAACAATTCGCAGCGACCACAACACACTCAAACCTGTAAAACTAAGTGCTGCTCCGGATGCTGAATATCCTTTCGGCCAGAAAAAAGAAGCGGCTTTATTTCCACTAATCCATTCGGTTTTCAGTTGTTTGGCAAACGACAAATAGGTGTGGCTGTCTTGACCATAGAGTCCATTAAAATCAATCTGCAAGGTTCCAAAAAACAAGAGCACTACCGGCACTACCAAATACAACCACTTAGTGCGTTGTTGTATGGAAATTTGCCGGAATGTATTGGAATTGTGCATGATCAATCGCTCCCTTTTCCAATGCATCATCGCTAATTTGAGCAATTAAAATGCAGTTGGTCAACCAAATTTACATTACTTTGCGAGAACCAATTCAAAAAAATGCTACACTTCTCGAATAACTGCTTTCGCTTGGTGGCACTGTTGATCATTGCCACCAACACTTTCGGTCAGAGCTACTTTCCTCCGGTTCCGTCAGCAGTTTACCCTTACGAATTTGAAAACAACGGTCTTACAGACCAACGTTATTTCCTTTTTACGCCCTTCAAACTTGTAACTCAACCATCAGCACCTGGCTACAAAACACCCAAACCAATCATTGTAGATCAAAACGGTGCCTTGGTTTGGTATGCCGACGAAAGCACTGCTGCATTTAGTTTAGACTTAAAGTGGTATGCCACTCAACTACAATATTCTTATACCGTAGTCGATAATCAAGAAACGATGGTAGTGATCATGGATGATCAATTTGCAATTGTAGACACATTACGAGCCATCGATGGCGAAGCAGATGTGCATGATGTGCAGCGCGCCGCTAATGGAAACTGGTTACTCACCACCGAATATTATGATACTGTTGATCTTTCAGCGTATACGTTTGGTGGAACTCAGGGAAGTGCCTCTACTGTAATACAAGGATTTGGCTGGCAAGAAATTGATCCTAGCGGAAACTTGGTGTATGAATGGAATAGCAATGACTACATTGATCCGGTTACAGAATTTTATAACTTCTACGGCTATGCAGCCGATCCCTTTGATTATTGCCATGGGAATGCTATAGAAGAAGACGTTGATGGAAACTTGCTTTTATCGTTCAGGCACTTAAATGCCATTTATAAGGTGAATCGTTTAACCGGAGGAGTAATTTGGAAATTGGGCGGACAATCGTCTGACTTTACTTTTCCGAATGATGATGGCTTTAGTGGTCAGCATGACATACGCAGATTGCCAAATGGTAATTATTCGCTTTACGACAACGCCAATATGTCGCCACCGCCTAGAAAATCTCGTGGAGTTGAATATACGCTCGACACCGTGAATTGGACGGCAACGAAAGTCAATGAAATCATTCATCCGGAGGAATTTTTTGCGCGAGCTATGGGCAATTTTCAGCAAACTGCGGCAAACGAATCAATGATCTGTTATGGATGGTGTAACCGCCCAAACCCAAGCGCCACCTTATTTGATGCTGGTGAACTTCCGCTGGCACAATTCTATTTCGTCGATTCGGTAGTGAGTTATCGTTGTCATGTAGAATCCGATTTAACGATCAACCGACCGGAAATAACCTGTGAATGGAATGGCAACGAGTGGCAATTGACCGCCGTGAATCCTGCGGCAGCATACTTGTGGTCTACCGGAGAAACAACTTCGGCTATCACTATCACTCAAACAGGCTATTATCAATTGTGGGTTCCGGGAGCTTCCGGTCATATCGGTTCCACGTTGGTAAATGTTACCGATATTAACAATCCTTGTTCATTCGTTGGTTTGGATGAATTGAGCACAAAAACGGAGCTATCGTTTGTGTTGGTTGACTTAGTGGGACATCGTGTTGTAAATCCTAAACCCGATTGTTTATACATCAAACTTTTTGCGGATGGCAGTACGGAAAAATGGGTATTCGGATCAGAATAATTTAATCGAAAGGTGCTAAAAATCGCCATAAAGGCTTAACCTTTTTTGAAGGATGAACTTGTTAAGATGACAAAGACGATACACGGAAATCACCTTTGTGACCCCAACAAGTCAAACTTATCCTTTTTTCTTTGTGTCTTTGTGATGAACAAATGTATTTTTACACTCAAATATTTCACTGTATGAGACTTTACATACTTGCTTTGTTGAGCTTGGGCTCGTTATTGTTTGTAGGATGTGCGGAAGAAACCGGACGAGAAGACTTGCATTTTTATGTTGCCGGGCATGTATGCGGCGGGCCGGTTGATACACTTGGCGGTTTATACAAACCGTTTCAGGCTTATTTCGATAAAACGTGCAAAGACAAAACCATTGACTTCGGAGTATTCTCAGGTGATATCGTTTACAAATGCGATGCGCCGACTTGGACAACCATCGATCAAGCCATTAAAAAAAGCCCATACAAAGTGTATTTCGCACCCGGAAATCAAGATTTGCGTGACAGAGCCTTGTATGAAAACCGCTATGGTAAAGGGAACCAGCATTTCGAGAAAGGAAATTGCTTGTTTATCATTTGGGATGTCTTAGAGAATGGCTGGAATGTTTCAGACAAACAATTGAATGAGTTTCTGAAATTGACCTCAAAGAAACAATACGACAACGTGTTTATTTTTGTTCATCAAGTCATTTGGCAAGACCAGAGACTCACTCCCCAAATTATTCCGAACGATACCGAGGGTAGAGCTCCTGCCAATCAATTCTTTCCTGCCACTATTCAGGCACTCAGTCAAACAGAAACACCTGTATTTGTATTAGCCGGAGATGTTGGCGCGAAACCTATTGGCAGCGAATTGACCATTCATCAGTATAAAAACGTGCGTTTCGTGGCATCCGGAATGGGTGGTGGAAAATGGGACAATGTAATTGATGTAACGGTAAAAGATGGAAAAGCGAGTATAAACATTGATTACCTTAACGGGAACAAATCGATGAACATAGATGAGCACTACGTTCCGATTGTATTTTAAACATGATTCATACATCCGTTGTCTTATTTAATCCGCGCAGTGCCGATTCAAAGCACCGCATTCCCAACTCTATTTTGCAGGTGGGCGGTTCCATCGACGGACTGTATGACTATTTTTTCGTAGACGGAAACCTGGAGCAAAATCCGCTGGAACGCATCATTGAATTGATCGAACAACACCAAGTAGGTTATGTGGGAATGACGGTAATGCCCGGTCCACAATTGCGGCAAGCCATTCCGTATGTGAAAATCATCAAAGAACGTTTTCCGCACATTACTATGATTTGGGGAGGATATTTTGCCGCTAATCAATACCAGGTTGCACTCAATTCGGGTTACGTAGATTATGTGATCAGCGGTCCGGGTGACGAAGCATTTCCTAGCTTGCTCAAACACTTGGAAAATCCGGAATCTATCGCCATTGATACCATTCCGAACCTCATTTACAAGGAAGGCGACGCGTTCGTGAAAACACGCAAGGAAGCCATTCCTGACATGGATAATTTACCACCGTTTCCTTACTTGAAACTGAACGAATTTTATCCGCTAAAAAATTACGTCGCCAAAACGTTTATGGGAAACAGAACGGTGGCGTATCACTCCAGTTTCGGTTGTCCTTTTACCTGCTCGTTTTGCGCAGTTGTTCCTATTTACAATGCTCGCTGGAAAGGATTAAAACCCACACGCATTACTCACGATTTGGAATGGTTGAAAGAACAGTACAATATTGATGCGGTAGAGTTTTACGACAATAACTTCTTTACGTCGCGCACGCGGGTGGTTGAATTTGCTAAGAGCATTCAGCACCTCAACCTCACGTGGTGGGGCGAAGGCAGAATTGATACGATTAATAAATACACCGACGACGACCTGCGTTTGATGAAACAGGCCGGACTCAAAATGATCTTTCTGGGCGCTGAAACCGGCAACGACGAAGTCCTGAAACAGATGGACAAAGGCGGTACACAAACCGGACAGCAGATCAAAGAATTTGCAGCGCGTTTGCGCAAGTTCGACATCATTCCCGAATACAGTTTTGTGCTGGGAATGCCGGGTAAAGACGCCAAACAAGTCACCAAACAGATTGAAGAAGATTTGCGGTTTATTCAGGAAATCAAGCGCTTGAATCCGGATACGGAAATCATCATTTACGTATACAGCCCTGTTCCCACCGAAGGTAGCGATTTGTATGCCGAAATTCAGGCACAAGGTTTTCAATTTCCGCAGGTATTGGAAGATTGGCTTTCACCGGCTTGGGAACGTTTCGACCAACGAAAAAATCCGCTTACTCCATGGCTAACACCCAAACACATTAAGCGTATAAAAAACTTCGAAACGGTACTGAACGGCTATTTTCCTACCAAAAGTGATTTCCGCATTCGAGGCTGGAAAAAGGCTTTATTACGCGCTGTTTCCTTTTGGCGTTATCACCTAAAAGTATATGCTTATCCTTATGAAATCAAGTTTCTGATGAAAATTTGGAAGTACCGTCAACCGGAAGAACAAGGATTTTATTCGGAATGAGAGCCACATTAAAACGCATTGCTTATCCGTTTTTGTCGCGCTGGTATCACCGAAAAACAAAAAGTGAACAACGCTACAGTAATCACGGTATTTCTCTCACGATCCTGCCGGGCGTGTTTCATCCGGGTTTGTTTTTGTCGACCAATATTTTCATTCGTTTTCTAGCTCAACAACCGCTTCAAGGAAAGCGTATATTAGAACTGGGTGCCGGAAGCGGTTTGATCAGTTTCTACGCACAAAAAAATGGAGCGATTGTAACCGCTACAGATATCAATCCGCAAGCCATAGTAGGATTACGCATTAACGCAAAAACCAACAATTTGCCTCTTAGCGTGATTGAAACAAGTTTACTCAGCGGTTTGCAAGTGAATGATTTCGACATCGTAGTAATCAATCCGCCGTATTACCCCAAACAAGCCCAGAATGTGCAGGAAGTCGCTTTTTACTGCGGAGAAGATTTTGAGTATTTCAAGGAACTGTTCGGGCAGCTTTCCGATCAAAAATTGCAAAAATCATGTGCGGTTTATATGATTTTATCCGAAGATTGCCGAATTTCACATATCCAAGAACTGGCAGTAGCGCAACAGATTGGCTTTTCGGAAGTCTTTGCAACAAAAAAATGGGGAGAACGCAATTACATTTTTCAACTGAGCAGGAATGAGTAAACTGGCTACCATCAACCGCAAGTTGTATCCGCAACACTTGTTCCACGGTCCGCAGTGGATGGTGCTCGGTGTGAACAATATTTGCAACCTGCATTGTAAAATGTGTGATGTAGGAACCCAACAGCTAGACACGAATTTTGCCGTAAACCTGGTTGGAACCCATCCTTTGCACATGCCCATGGAATTGTTTCAGCGCATTGCCGACCAAACCAAAAAGTATTACCCAAACACCAAATTGGGGTATGCTTTTACAGAGCCATTGGTGTATAAACACTTGGAAGAATCGCTTGCGTACGCTGACAAATTAGGATTGTACACTGCCATTACAACCAATGCGTTGAACTTGCGTCAGAAAGCAGATATGCTGGTCAACGGTGGATTGAACAAACTGTTCATTTCACTGGATGGTCCGGAAGACATTCACAACGAAATTCGCGGACATAAATCGAGTCACCAACGCGCGTTGGAAGGCATAGAAGCTATTCTCAGTAAAAAAGACATGACCATCGGGGTGTTTTGTGTGATTACCGAATGGAACATTGGTCATTTAGAACGTTTTCTGGAAGAACTGAAGCGTTTCCCGCTGGAACAAGTCGGCTTTATGCACTCCAACTTCATCACACAAGCCAATTCAGATGCGCACAATCAACTTTTTGGTGAACACTACAAAGCCACCACTTCCAACATAGACGGCATCGACTTCACAGCTTACAATTTCGAGTTATTGGAACAAGAATTAGCAGCCATTTCAGCAGCCAAGCATCCATTTCCGGTAACGGTACACCCGCCTGTTTTCTCGAAAACCGAGTTGGAACGCTACTACCTGCATCCGGAACAAAAAGTGGGAAAAACCTGCCTGGATGCGTTCCACAACATCATGATCAAATCAGACGGTAGCGTGATTCCGGCTCACGGACGCTGCTACAACCTCAACGTCGGGAATGTGTATGAGCAAGAACTGAATCAGATTTGGAACTCAAAAGAAATTTCAGGATTGCGAAAAGCGTTGACGAAGAACGGAGGTTTGCTGCCGGCATGTACGAGGTGTTGTTCGGCGGTGGGGTGAGAGTTATTTGCTAGAATATGTCATTTTGGATATAAAACTAAGTAGCTATCTAGACTAATTGGAAACGGCAAAATCTTCATTTAACTGCATAATCACCGCTATTGGATTGGTATAATTAAAGCATCGTTTCTAGTCACTACTTACGGAAAATGCCGTTCAAGTTCGTTAACCTCATTGTCAACCTTAACCCATTCCTGTCGTTTCTCTATTTGGTTAGGAACTTCGTTTGTTTTTAAAAAGTCCATCCTTTTTAGTTTTTATTTTCTGGGGGAAGTATCACGTTTATTAATTTAGTGAAGTTGTAAAAAGCGCAGTTGCTAATTCGTCATAAAATGAGACAGGAATTGTCCCAAGAAGAAAAGTGAAACAATAAGTTTGGTTATTAATTGGTTGCTTGTCATTCATTTTCATATTGAGTTCTTTTAATAGTACCCAACTCGTAAATAAACTCGTTTTCCTCAATTCGTTGCATTTTCTTTGTTCTCAATTCGTTTTGAGTTTCATGAGTCGAATAGAGCACAGACCCTACACTGGTTATGGAAATATTATCAACATTGGAATTGATTGTAGCCCCGCAATTTCGTTCATTGAATGGGTTGATGAATTTATTAAACACCTCAAAATCGTTACATTGAAAGATATCATTTCTGCCAAATCCAGGTCTTGAATCAGAAGTAAAGAAAAAGATCTTATTTTCTTCATCAAAAAAAGGTGCAAACTCATTCCCTGATGTATTGATGCGATTCAATTCAAAGACTTCTCCAACACAATTTCCTTCATTGTTGATCTCTACAGCAACAATATCTCTTTGGCCGTCTCTTTCTACAGAATAATAGAGCACATTGTCAGCGCCTAAAAAAGGGGTAGAATTCCACTTGGTGAAATTGATTGTTTCGGGAAGACGTTTACTAGATATCAGTTTGTTTCCCTTGATTGTTCCACAATAAAGCACTGTTCTACCTTCCTCTTCATTGGTGAAAACAATCTTTCCATCGCTTCGTAAGAAAAAATCATTCATGGTAGAACTTATACCACGAATTTTTCTCCATTTCTCTTTTGAAGATTTCCGAAGTGTTTCTAAGTGACCTTTTGAATAACGATATTCTAGTTGATTATTGGCCTTTGCGATCCAATTGTAGGTATTTATCTGTTCAGCAAATGGTTGCCATGATTTATAGTCATAAACGAGTTCAAGGACATCTTCATAGAACTCATAATCCGAACGATCAAAGGGGAAATCTGTCTGATATGGAGACTCATAACCTTTCTTTTGATACAACTGGTGGAAATACTTGAGGTTTTGCCTGACAATATGATATTGTCCTTGTTCGACACCAAGTTCAAATAGGCGGAAGTAATAATAGGGCTGTTGTTCAATTGCGAAATCGATTCCACTTTTGTAGAAACATAGTGCTGAATCTCGGATTCCTTCTTCATAGAGAATATCTGCCAAAAACAATTGCGCTTCTGTTAAGGCAAAACTAATCGAAACAGCCTCATACAAAGAAGATTTGGCTTTTTTGATCTCTCCATTTTTATACAATTCACATGCTTCATTATAATGTGGTAAAGCTTGGTACTGATCAGCAGAATTTCCTTTAGGATGATCCGGATGTTCATGAGGTTGTTGAGCGAGAGAATGTGCTGATATGACCAAAAAAAAGAGTAGCACACAGCCAACTTTCGGTTTGACAACTATTGAAAATGGTTTAAAAATGTTTTTCATGACAATGTGATGCTATATTGTAGTTCTTTTTTCAATTGTGGACAATGAAATTCTAGCTATTTAAAGCGATACTATAAAATGTGTTAGGCTTTCCTCTGGAAGAATGCCGAGTCTCTTTTTGAGTCTGTACTTAGCCGTTTTTATGCTGCTCGGTTCAACGGTTTTAAATGCCGCAATTCCCTTTGTATCCATTCCTATTCGGATTAATTTGACTAAGTCTATTTCACCTTTCGATAGGCTAGGGTAAAGATTATTCAGTTTTTTGATAAACGAAGAATTAACTAAACGAAATTGGTCAACATAAAGTTTTCGTTCATTTTGTTGATTAATTTCATGTTGTAGTAGCAGTAGGATGTGATTGAATGACGTTTTATGATGCTCATCTCCTGTTGGAACAAATTCTTTTATCAAAATAACGAGATTTTCCAGAAACTCATTCTGCTGATATAAAAGTTTAGTTAATTCCACTATTTGTTCCTGTGCGAATTCAAGATCTAAACCTGTATGTAACACTTTATCAGTAGATTGCCCTATCATACTGTTACAACTATAAATTCAATTAATAGATCGAAACGAAAGTAACAGTATCGGAAGATAGTCCAATTAATTTAACGCATTGCTTTTATAATCAAATTATGAATAAAATTATAATTGTGTTAAGGTAGCCCTC
Organism: Fluviicola sp.; assembly: GCA_029866325.1. Lineage (GTDB taxonomy): Bacteria > Bacteroidota > Bacteroidia > Flavobacteriales_D > Crocinitomicaceae > Fluviicola. Next base: position 55,653 of record JARWZO010000007.1, read on the forward strand.
ATGTATCCCTTTCCAACTAAAAGCTTTTAGTGAATTGACATTCCTTTGCCTGTCTTTAAGAATTATATTAAATATCGGATCAAAGCCAACACGTATGAGATCAGTAATTTTTACTTTACTTGCATTACTCATAACGACAACATCTTTCGGTGCAACACGTCGTTACCGTTTAATGCACAATTCCAACCCTTCTACGGAAATTACGATTGGTTGGGAACAGCAATCGGGAACAAGTCCAGTTATCCATTACGGAACTGTTGATCAAGGTACCAATTTTGCACTGTATCCAAGCACGCAAGCTCCCTATCGTCAAGTGACCTACATGGGAATGAATAATCGCTTTGCTAAAATAACAGGATTGACTCCTAATACGGTGTACTATTTTGTAATAAAGGATTCGGAAGGGACTTCGAATCGCTATTGGTTTACAACAATGCCGAACGATAATAGTCAGACGCTTTCATTTATTTCAGGAGGCGATTCGCGATCTGGAACAACACAGCGCCAGAATGGAAATAGAATGGTTGCTAAGATTAGACCTCATGCGGTGCTTTTCGGTGGTGATTTAGTGGACACTCCGGGAGATGCCTCAATTCAAGAATGGTTAGATGATTGGCAATTGTCGATTACTACAGATGGTCAAATGATTCCATTGGTTCACTCTTACGGAAATCACGAGCAATACGGATCGGGAGGAGCAAATTTTATGTATGACCTTTTTGACACTCCTTACGATGTTTATTACAATGTACGATACGGAGGAAATCTCTTTTCTTGTTATACACTCAATGGAGAAGTGCTACCAGGACACACCATTCCAAACAATACGGTTCGTGTGGCTCAAAAAAACTGGTTACAATCTACTTTATCTACGGATGCTTCCATTTGGAAATTCGCACAATATCACAGACCGATAGTTCCACACAATTCAACAAAAGGAGAAGGTGCTGATGAGTATTCTGATTGGGCGAATTATTTCTATGATTATGGAGTGCGAGTTGTTGCTGAAAGTGATGCCCACTGTACTAAGATAACGAATGAATTAAAACCTGCTTTTGTTGGATCTCCTTCTGGTGGTTCTGGAAGCTGGTTTGTTTCCACTGTTCCGGGTGTTGACGACCCTAACAAAGGAATAACCTTTATTGGTGAAGGAGCTTGGGGTACGATTCGCGTAGCAGACGACACACATCCCATTACGAAAGCATCGGGAAGTTTCTATCAGTTCAACTGGCTTTTAGTCGATGCATGTAAAATTGAAATACGTACAATTGACACTCAAAGCCCTGGTACAGTCCCCCAACACATATTTGGCGATTACTCGTCAATTTCAGCTGGTTTAGAAGCACAAGTTTGGAAGCCGTCAGCTATGCCTACGGGTGTTTCTACGATTGCTAAGTGTAATCCTCCAATAGCAAATTTCTCAGCAAATCAAACAAACGTCTTTACAGGAACTACAATCAATTTTACCGATTTATCGACTAATTCCCCGACTTCATGGTCATGGAATTTTGGGGATGGTGTTGGGACATCAACAGCCCAAAACCCTTCTTACACCTATAATACTCCAGGCACTTATACAGTTACATTAACATGTACGAATGCGGAGGGCTCAGATACTGAAATAAAAGTTGCTTATATCGTAGTTCAGGCACCAACGGCTCCGACAGCAAATTTTGCCGCGAATATTACGTCGGCATCTGTAGGTCAGAATATTTCGTTTACAGATCTTTCTACTGGCGTACCAACGGCTTGGTCATGGAATTTTGGAGATGGTCTTGGTACATCAACCTTACAAAATCCAACTTATGCTTATGGTACACCGGGAACTTACACCGTAACACTTACAGCTTCTAATGTTTATGGAAATGATGCTGAAATTAAAACAGCATATATCGTAGTTGCAAGTGGAGGAACAGTGTCAGTTTTTGTTGCGACAGGAAATGATGATGCGGAGGAATTCCGAACAAATAATTCGATGTATTTAACTAGTTCCGATCTTGAGATTGGTAACGACACTGGTGTAGATCAATACATGGGTGTTCGTTTCCAGAATGTGAATGTTCCTCAAGGAGCAATCATATCGAATGCCAGAATTCGTTTCAGAGCAGACGAAACGGATGCTTTCAGTTCTCAAATGAACATCTACATCAAGGCAGAAGATGTAAACAACTCAGCTCAGTTTACAACAACAGCAGGAAATATTTCCGGTAGAACACTTACAACAGCAATGTACACCTGGCCAGATGGATCAGTACCAGGATGGACTGCTGATACATACTATGATACGCCAAATCTTTCAACTGTGATTCAAGAAGTAGTGGATCGCGGCGGATGGAATTCCGGAAATGCAATGTCCTTTGTTTTTTGGAGTGATTTAGCGGAGTCAAGCGAGCGTGTTGCTTATGCCTACGAAGGTGGTTCACCGGCACAGTTGGTTTTCGATTACACCATACCAACTCCTCCTGCTCCAGTTGCTAACTTCTCAGCATCTGCATCATCAGCATGTCAAGGGGCGTCGATTTCTTTAACAGATATGTCCACAAATAACCCTGTATCTTGGTCTTGGTCGGTTACAGGTCCTCAAACATTGACAAGCTCTGCTCAAAACCCAACATTTAACTTTACCACACCAGGTACTTACTCTGTTTCATTGGTTGCTTCAAACGCAGGTGGTTCTAATACGTACACTCAAACTAACTCATTGACTATAAACACCTTGCCAGCAACGCCTTCAATCACGGCAGGTGGAGCAACAACATTCTGTACAGGTGGTTCTGTATCGCTTTCAGCTCCAGCGTCAAGTTCCTACTTATGGTCGAACGGTGCTACAACACAATCAATCAACGCAACTGCTGCTGGTTCATATACCGTTCAGGTAACCAACGCGGGTGGATGTCAAAGTGCTGCGAGTTCAGCTACAACAGTAACTGTTAATGCATTGCCAGCAACGCCTTCAATCACGGCAGGTGGAGCAACAACATTCTGTGCGGGTGGTTCTGTATCGCTTTCAGCTCCAGCATCAAGTTCATACTTATGGTCGAACGGTGCTACAACACAATCAATCAACGCAACTGCTGCGGGTTCATATACCGTTCAGGTAACCAACGCGGGTGGATGTCAAAGTGCTGCGAGCGTGACATCAGTTGTAACAGTTAATCCTTTACCGGTTATTGCGTCAGCTCTATTAACGAATCCGGATGCATGTGCCGCATCAACTGGATCGATTGGAATTTCAGGATCTGCGACAGGAGAATTAAGCTGGACAGGATCTGCGAGCGGTACATTGAGTAATGTCACACTTCCTACAACGGTAAATGCATTGGCTGCAGGAAGTTACACGTTCACACTCATAGACGTGAACTCGTGTCAATCCAATGCTATACTCGTACTATTAAATGACCCAACGCCACCAGTTACTCCAATTATAACTGCATCAGGTCCTACAACTTACTGTGATGGAGGTTCTGTAACGTTGACATCCTCTCAAACAATTGGCAACACTTGGTCTAATTCAGCTACTTCTAACTCGCTAGTTGTTACGAGCAGTGGACTTTACGCTGTTACATACACAGATATTAATGGCTGTTCTGCCACATCAGCACCAATTTCAATTACGGTGAATCCACTACCAACTGCTCCAACAATTGCTGCAGATGGACCTGTGAGTTTTTGTGATGGAGGCTCAGTTACATTGACCTCATCGGTTGTATCTGGAATAGAGTGGTCAACGAATGCAACAAATCCTTCCATTCTTGTAAATTCAGCAGGCACCTATTCAGTTGTTTACACCGACGGGAACGGATGTGAGGCAACATCAACAGGTATAGAAGTTATTGTACATGCGCTTCCTACCGTCACCATGAATGAGCTTTCCGCTATTTGTGTTTATTCGGATCCATTTACATTAATTGAGGGTCAACCTGCTGGCGGAACGTATTCAGGTATAGGTGTATCAGGAAGTGATTTTATACCTTCAACTGCGGGTATTGGGAGTCATAGTATCACTTACCAATTCACTGATGCAAATGGATGCATGAATACTGCCACTTCTGATATTATGGTTGATGAATGTTTGGGGTTAGCTCAAATTGAATCATCAGATTACATTATTTATCCAAATCCAGTAACTGACAAATTGATCATTGAATGCAAATGCGATTTTCTAGATGCTGAAATTCAGGTATTCGATGCAAGTGGCCGATTGATTCTTAAACAAGCCTTAGTTGCTGATCCAACAGAATTAGATTTAAACGAATGGGCTATTGGAACATATAGAGTTGTTGTGAAAAGCAGTAATGGTCTATTCGAAACACAGATCATAAAACAATAATTACTACTTTTTTTTATAAAAGCTCCTTCAAATTTGAGGGAGCTTTTGTTTTTTTGAGTCTAAACAATTGTTTACCAAGTAATTATGACTCGTTTGAAAACGCGAAAATTGTGAAATCGCTGGTTCTAGAAGAAGAAAACAGTAACGAAGGTGCAAGGGGTTTGGTAAAACTTGTGGTAAAACAGTGCATCTTGCTAGTTAAGTTGTGTTGTTGTTCGCCACCCAGAAATAAAGTGCTGACTAAAAATGGAGGTTTGTTGCCGGCATGTACGAGGTGTTGTTCGGCGGTGGGGTGAAGGGCTTAGCCTTCATTCGGGATAAAGTCTACCAATTCATAATTGGCGTTTCTTCCTCCTTCACTTGTTTGTTGAAGTATGCCTTTTTCTATTAAACCTTTTATATCACGTAAAGCAGTGTCAGCAGACGTTTTGGTGATTTTTGCCCACTTTGAGGTTTGCAATTTACCTTCAAATCCGTCAAAAAGTTTGTTGAGCATTAATCGTTGGCGTTCGTTTATCGAGGTATGTTCATGCAATTTCCAGAATTCGGCTTTACGCATGATTCGTTGCGTAGTATTTTCGGTGGCAAGCATAGCGTTCTTCAAACAACGCAAAAACCATTCAAGCCACTCGGTAATATCACCTGAACTGTGCTGCACTTTTTGTAATACTTGGTAATAGCGTTTGCGTTCTATTAAAATTTGGCTCGACATGCTGTAAAATCGTTCGCCACTACTTTCTGCACGAGCAAGTAATAAATCGGTTAAAGCGCGACCAATTCTACCATTTCCGTCATCAAAAGGGTGAATAATGATAAACCAAAAATGGGCTATGGCTGCTTTTAAGACGAGGTCAAGACTATGATCATTATTAAACCAATCCAAAAACTTGTCCATTTCTAGTTTTACTCGTTTAGGAGCTACAGCTTCATAATGTATTTTTTCTTTCCCTAGCTCACCTGAAACAACTTGCATTTCGCCTGTCCGGTATTGCCCTACTTCTATTTTATATGGTCCGCTATAGCCAGTAGGAAAAAGCGCCGCATGCCAACCGAACAAGCGATCTTGAGTTAAGGGTAACGTATGACGTTGAGTGGCATCAAGCATCATTTCTACCACACCTTCTATGTGACGGCTACTTGGCACGAGTCCGGCGCTATTGATACCCAAACGTCTCGCAATAGATGATCGTACTTGGTCATAATTGAGCAATTCTCCTTCTATTTCTGATGATTTTACCACATCCAAGGTCAAGGCAGTAAGCGTGGCTTCTTCTTTGGCAGAAAAACCCAGCGCATTCATTTGTCCGATGATTTTGCCTTGCATTAGCCGAACCTCGCCAAACAACGCATTCATCGCTTTGTCTTCCCAAGTGAAGTCAGTCCAATTTTTATGCTCGTAAATGTATGTTGCCATTGTTTCGTTTCAGCTTGCAACAAATATACAGATTATTTACCGCAAATTTGCGGTGAATATGGTGTGTTTTCACCGCAGGAAGGAATTATCGTGGAGAAAAAATGCTGTTTTTTAATGGTGAAGTTGTGGGTCTTTGCTATAGAATCAAAAGCGTAATTATAGTGGCTTCGCAAGTTTAATACCTTTTTCTATCAGCGTAGTTAAAGAGGTTTTTCCTTCTATATAAGAACGCACAACTTCTTTGTCTTCAAGCATTTTAGCCACAGACTTTAGCAAATCATTCTTATTAATTGTCTTTTTCATGTAAAGCGAAGATCGTAAATTTTATTTTCGCTAGTTAAGTAAGTGATTAATAGTTAAGTGTATGGCTGTTACAGCAATTGATTAATCTCGGTTAGCTAACGAATCTTAAAGTTGTTCCAAATGTCATATAGTTCGTCTACTTCTATTTCGCTGAAGTGTTTGTTTAAAAGTCCACAATGACTCATATAAGCCATACTCTCTCCAAATTTTAGATATTGGGTTTGGGGAATTTCTTTTTTCCTTAAACACCTTTTCAACAGTTCTAGCCTTGTTTTTTCGTCTGATTCAATAATGTCGGAAATCTTTTCAATTTCGTCTTTCGTGAATCTGTTTGTTATAGCGTCAAATTCCTTCATTACGTTCCAATCTTTTCGTGCGCCCATTCCAATATCCACTCGTCTGAATCGACCTTTTTGTAATGCGAAATTCAATTCGTCTTTTCGTTCAAAATCAATGTTGTTTTTTTTCAATTCAACCCAAAACATTTCAGTTGCAATGCCAACACTCTCTTTCCAAAGTGTTAGTATATTACTTGAAACAAATTTTAATTGAGTAAGTGTAAAAGATTCGTTGCTCAATCTATCAGTCCAATAGTTACCGTTAATGACTAACGCTTCCTTCGTTTTAGGGTCGAACAGATCAGCGTTGTTTACCAAGTCATTTTGAATATGAATGGTTCTTACGAGCTGGTTTTTGTATTCTGACTTTTTGTCTGTCATTGTCGAATTTTAAAATCTACTAACGTCTAGGGAAGATGGACTTTTAAAACCAAAACTAATGCGCGTTATGCTTAATCATATCCCTCACTTCCATCAAGGCAAAACCGAGTAAATTTAATCCATTCCACTGGCTAGATTGGTTTCGGGCTTGGAAATAGTCGCGATTTAGAACTATCAAGTTATGTATTTGTGCTGAATTTAATGATAAGCATTTAACTTTAATGAACCATTGAAACAGCTTTGACGTTAACCAAATATTACTAGTTCATGCTTTTTCAATGCAGTTAGTTATGTCATTAATATATCTTCTCATTTTGTCATACATCACTAATCTGTTTTGTAGATTCAGCTTCGATTATGCGTTCTTGAGATATTCTATCAATTAGTTCCTTACAAATCATTTCTACTTGATTGTCAATATCATCCTCGGTCTCAAAGGTGATACCTCCGTACTTTTTTGACTCGTCAAACATTCCTACTGGACAGTCAGAATACCAAATTGAGATTATTGAATTCTCCCCAAATCTTTGTTTGAAATTATCTGATTCAAACTTAGTCCATATTTTTTTTGGGAAGTTCAAACTTAACAGAGGAACTACAAATTTTGCTTCTGTTGAATAAATTGGAGCAAGATAATCTTCAACATTTTCTGCCAAAATTCTACTCTGTTCATTCTTATCGTAGAATACTGCAATATGATTGTCCAAAAGAACTTTATTTATTCTTTCGGCTAAGTCTCTATTTTCTCCCGCAAATGATAAAGCGAAATCGTATTTGCTTGTAAACTGAAATCCTAGGTATCCTATCTGTTTTGAGAACTTACTCCATAACAAGTTCCTAATGTAAAACATAAACTTAGGATCTTCAACTGATAAAATTCTTGAATTGGTATCATAATGAATTACATCTTGAATACTTTTGTCTTCACGGATAACCGTTTCTAAATGTCCTTTGTCAACGATTTGAGAAATACTAATTTTGTGTTCGGGATAGGCCCTTACAATATCATCCATTTGAATCGTCCAATCATCTGATTGAGAAAGCCAATAAAGTAAATGCAGATATGGTGCTCTACCTTCTCTCCTCAACCTTGTACCAGTTGCAAAGCTTTTTGCTTTGTTATAGAAAATTCTACCGAACTCATCTAATACTTTTTGCTTTATTACCTCAACACTGATCTCTGCAGATTTTATGACATCAGAACTTTCAAGTATTCCACCTAATGTGCAAATCTCGCTACAAAAGTACTGAGCAATGTGAAAACTCCCTTTTGCTAACTCTACTATTTCTGTTTTTATGTTAAACGATATGTTTAAGGCTTCCTCACCTTGGGAAATTAAATGCTCAATCTTTTCATCTGGATTTCTTTCAAACCCTATCGTATCAATTCGGTTGTTTAAGTCCGCTGCCATTTTCACAAGGGAATCACCTGCTTTATTGATTCCGATCAAAATTATTTTATCATTTTCTCTTTCTTCATCTGCTAAGACTTTCATATAATCAGCTATGGCAGATTTTAGGTCATCCGCAAGAATATGGAAGTCGTCAATTATAACTGTCCCAATGCCTTTAAATTCTGGAAGCATTTTTATAAACTCCTTATCTTCAGATTTTCTTGCTGACAGTTTAAAAACATTCTTGTTCAATCCAAGTTCTTCAATTGCCTTTTGAATTGAAGTTGTCTTTCCAATTCCTGATGGCCCTTCGATAACTAGACCCCTACCTTTTGTTCGAAGCGCAACAATGATATTGTTATACTCAATCGGTTTGACAAATGTATAAGTTGGAATACCTGATTTTTTGAATACATCTTCTAGATAAACTTTCATCTTAGTAATTTAATTAATTTTTCTGTTTCCTTAAATCTGTTAAATGTTGTACTCACACCTTATCATAATCGTCAGCGTTTCCATTGAAAAAACCAATAATTACTTACAACCAATTAACGTTGCGTTAGATTCCAGTTCCAATAATTTAACTTCCTTTCCAGTTGCAACTTCCTTGTTCGTTTCACCGCCCTAAACCTACCCAATCCACACCAACCAAACAACCGTATAAATACGGTAATTTCATTGCGGTTTACCGCAAAATACCTCACTCCAATTTCTTTATTCCGGAGTAGTTCAACAACGATTTCAGTTGGGTGATGGCCATCCGGTTGAGTTGTGTGAGTCGCTCCGACTGGTTTAAACCGTTGTGGATGAATACGGCGTTCATGCTTTCAAGATTCGAGAGTACAACCAATTGCTCAATAGTAGCCATATCTCGCAAGTTTCCTTTCGCATCGGGGTTTTCAGCTCGCCATTGTTGGGCTGTTTTACCAAAGAGTGCCACATTCAATAAATCGGCTTCGGTAGCATAAATCACGTTTGTTTCTTGTTTACTAACCAGTTTCGGGATAAGTAGTTCTTTGATAGCATCGGTATGAATGCGGTAGTTGACTTTGGCTAGAGTTCGTTGTAAATTCCAAGTCAGTTGCAAGCGGTCGTTTTCTTCTTCTTTGAGGCGTTGGAATTCTTTGATGAGATACAACTTAAATTCAGGGCTCAACCAACTAGCAAATTCAAAGGCGATGTCTTTATGCGCAAAAGTGCCACTTCCATACCTGCCTGTTCTAGCCATAATACCGATCGCACCGGTTCTTTCTATCCACTTCTTGACGGATAAAGTAAACCGATTTAAACCAGCTTCATTTTTAATTCCCCCGAATTCGGGGGAATTAAAACCCGGATTATTTATTTCTTCCCAAATTCCAATAAATTCAATCGTATTTTTGTTTCTAAGCCATTTTTCAATCAATACCAAGCCGTCTTCGAAACCTTTCACCATATCGGTTAGCGAAATAAAATCGGTGTTGTCATTTTGGAAAACAGTGATTTCTGTCCCTTTTACAGTTATTGTTTTATTCTTTGCCATACTTTAAGCTACAAAGAATTTTTGAAATCACTGCCAACAGGCACGTTCAAATTGACCGAAAAAAGTTGATTTTTGCCTAAAACGTATCCAACTCGCCCCAGGTTACTTTGAGTTTTTCTAAGGGAAATTCGGAAGCGAGTGAGCGGTAACAAACGCCCCATGAAGGAAAGGTTTCATCGGCGAGTTCGGCAGCTACTTGTTCGGTAGGTGTTCCGGGCGAGGTTTGAAAGGTCAAGGTTCCGAATTTGTAGCGATTGGCCAATGCTTTAAAAGCCAAGATTCCGGTGCGCAGTTGGTCGTTGATTTCGGCTTGAATGTCGCCGATCATGATGCCGTGATGCGGATGCAGTTTGATCCAAAACAAGGCATTTTCCAATTCGATGACAAACGTTGAATTGTAGCGTTTGTAGTGGAAATAAGCGTCGTTTCGGGTGATCATCGGGTAGTCGGTCATGGTGTATAAACTTCCTTGAAACGCGCGATTGGTGGCGTGTTTCTGCAAGATGCGCATGGTTCTGTTTTCAACCATGGAACGCAATGCCGGCACTTTGTTGAGGAACTTGTCTAAGCCGCGTTTACGGGCAAAAAAGCGGTAACCACGCACGCGTTCGTCGCAACGGAAACCTACTTTGTCAATTACCGGACGTTCAGAAACATCGGTGCCGAATCCCCAAATAAATGTAATACCAATTTCTTTTGCCAAATCGCAGGTTTTATTCGCCAATAAACCGAATAACCCTTTGCGCTGATGAGCTTCTACGGTCATTGAATCCATGGATTGCGCCGAGATTTCAGTTTTATCGCCCCAATGACTGGCGGTTGGAATGACTCCGTAAAACGCCACCGGTTCGCCGTTGAAGTAAGCAATATAACCGCAGTAGCTGATTCCCAAATAGGCCGTATCATACTTTTTATAAAGCACATCCAAGGGAAAATCGCGCTTGTAAACCGATTTGTGAATGCGAGCGATATGACCAAGGTTTTCTTTACTGAGACGTTGAATGTCGTAATCCATAAGGCTTTAAAACAGAGAGTATATAAACGGAGCCACCGATGAACTTTCACCCAATACAATGAGCAATCCAACAATGATGAGGGCAAAAATGACGGGATACAACCAATACTTGCGCTTCACGCGCATGAATGTGAAAAATGCCCCGACAATTTTGAGTTTGCTCATGCAACAAAAGTATAAAAATCGTTGGGTTGGCAATTGGGAGGAGTTGGGTGAATTCAATCGATTAGTTGGGTTGTTTTCAACTGAAATCTCTCCACATAATATTATGAAATTACGTGTGTAAATGCGGTACATGATTTCATAATATTATGTAGGTGGTAGTGAATGAATTCCAACGTAATTCAATCTCAAGTGGCATGGATGAAATCATCAAAAAAAACAAGTTTAAACCACTTAATTTCAATTGGTTAAATTCAGTAATTACGCAATACCATGTCAGGCTCGGACTGATTACGGAATTTTTAATTGGGAGCGGTTGGGTGAATTCAATCGATTCGTTGGGTTGTTTTCAACTGAAATCTCTCCACATAATATTATGAAATTACGTATGTAAATGTGGTACATGATTTCATAATATTATGTGGGTTGTTAGTGAATGAATTCCAACGTAATTCAATGTCGAGTAGCATGGATGAAATTATCAAACAACCAAGTTTAAACCACTTAATTTCAATTGGTTAAATTTAGCAATACCATGTCAGACTCGGACTGATTAAGGAATTTTAAAAACTAGATTTCAACGCCCCAAATCTCTCTATTTTTAACGTCACTCGTGCATTTTCGCTCGATCAATTTCCCCCTGCGAAACCGTCCATCCTGCCGTCATTTTCTTCCTCCGAATCAACGCTATTGGAGTGACCACGAGTACAAACACAATCCCCAAAACAAGATACGAAACCACATATCCTATCGGGAATGTAACCATCATCAGGAACACGTAACACCAACGCAACATTGGTAAATAAACCATTCCAATCACTGGAAATACGAGCGGAATCAGGTATCCGAAATTGATCGCTTTGCCCGACCAACAGCCCAAATAGACGAGCATTGCAATTAAAATTGCTCCGAAAATACGCAGTGATCGAGCCGAAAGCGCCGACTGTTGCTTGTTCCAATAATGCTTAATCCGGTTCATAAACAATGGTTTGGTGAGCAACATTGGTTGTTTCGGATTTTCGTACAAGGAAATTCCCCATGACCAACACATCAATCCCCGTATTGAAAAAACACTGAAGCGCATCTTGCGGAGAACACACCATGGGTTCGCCTCGTTCGTTGAATGAGGTATTGATCAGCACCGGAATGCCCGTGAGTTGATGATAGTCGATCAACAAAGAACGCAACTGATCATTGAATCCGGGTTCCAAACGCTGCACGCGCGCCGTTCCGTTGTTGTGAATACAGGCCGGAATTTCACTCGCCTTTGCCGTACCTTTGGTCACATACAACATGCGCGAATAGTCGTTGCCCTGATCTTCGAAATAATCCGAGAAATATTCTGCCAAAACAACAGGGGCAAAAGGTCGGAATCCTTCGCGTTTCTTGATTTTTTGATTCAATACCGATTTCATTTCCGGATGCCTAGCATTGGCCAAAATACTTCTGTTTCCCAAAGCCCGCGGACCAAATTCCATGTTTCCCTGAAACCAACCCACGACGTTGTTTTCCGCCAATTCTTGAGCAACGGTTTGGGTAAGCGTTTTCCATTCCAGTTCATGAAATGCAGTGATTCCTTTTTGACGAAGTGCTTCTTTGATCGTTTCAGAGGTATAGGAAGGTCCGGTAAATTCTTGGTTGAGTTGAGACGAATCTTCGGTGCTGATATCCTGACCTTGCATCGCCAACCAAAGCGCAGCACCCATCGCACAACCGCTATCACCCGAAGCTGAATGTATGAAGACGTTCTCAAATCCGGTGCGGGCAATAAGTTGCGCATTGGCTACACAATTCAACGCTACTCCGCCACCATAAACCAAGTTGGTTGCGCCGGTTTGTTGCTGTATGTAGTTGAGCAAAATCACCAATCCGTCTTCCAGCACTGCTTGAATGGAAGCTGCTACATCTTTGTGAAAATCGTGGAGTGGTTCAGATTCCTTTCTGGCCTTTCGTCCGAAAAGTTGTTCAAACCGACGATTGATCATGCGTAAATCATCCAGAAAACCGAAATAACGCAGATTGAGTGTCACCACACCTTGATCGCTAAACGACACCAAATGGTCGAGTATCAATTGTTTGTAAACGGGTTTTCCGTAAGGCGCCAAGCCCATGAGTTTGTATTCGCCCGAATTGACCTTGAATCCGCAATAATAAGTGAATGCCGAATAAAGCAAGCCCAACGAATGCGGAAAGTGCTGTTCGGCTGCCGGTGAAAGTTTTCCATGTTCGAAGGTTCCGTACGAAGTGCAAGCCCGCTCGCCTACTCCGTCGATCACCACATAAGCCGCTTTTTCAAAACCACTTGTTAAACAAGCCAAAGTGGCGTGCGACACATGATGCTGACAATAGGAAAAGGTTCCTTTGTAACCGAGGCATTTGCGAAATACATCTTCGACCCACATTTTTTCTTTGAACCAGCCCAAAATAGCTTTTCTGAAGGGTAAAAATCCGCGTGGAGCTTTGGTTAGAAAGGTATCAAGGATGCGGTCGAATTTGGTAAACGGTTTCTCGAAAAAGATCACTTCGTCTAGATCTGAAACCGACAAAGAAGCCATTTCCAGACACTTTTCAATGGATTTTTGCGGAAAAGAAGCATCGTGTTTTTTTCGCGATAAGCGCTCTTCTTGAATCGCAGCAACTATTTTTCCATCTACAATCAAACACGCTGATGAATCGTGAAAATAAGCTGATATGCCAAGAATTTTGCTCATTTAAAATTGTCCCTTATGGATAATTCGCAGCATATTTCGGCTTGAAATAAACGGATTTATTGCCATGCGTTGAAACAGGTACGGAGCATCTTCAACAGCATATTCTGCCAGGTGTTGCTGTTTCATGTCAATCTGAGATAAGTGCTTGATCGTCTTTTCAGTATGATGTCCGTAAGGATAAGCGAAAATAGACCCATAAACAGAACCTATGTTGCTTAAACGCGTTCGTACTTCATTGATTTCTTGCGTCATTTCTTCATCAGAAAGCGTCACAAAACTCAAATGATTGGCTCCATGATTGGCCAAACTGACCAACGGACGTGTTTGCAGTAAACCTAAATCGTGGTCAGAAAGTAATTCCCAAAAAACACGGTTTTTATGCAGAAGCGTTTCCGGAAGATTGTTCAATTTTCGGTTGATTTCCAACACCACTTCTTTTGGTTGTAAAGGAATCCACGCTTTCAGTTCCTTAATGGTTTTTACGCCGGAATGCGCGATCAATTCGTTCAGGATATTCCCGGATTCGGAAGGATTGGCCGACGCAATATCGAATAAATCTGTCCAGAGCGGAAAGTCAGTTCTACCGGTTACAAAAATGGTGATCGGAATTTGAAGTTCTTCTATTATCGGCTGTGCGATGGTTAGATTATTGCGGTAACCGTCGTCGAAGGTAATGAGCACATTGAGTTTATCCGGATGGAGGCGATTGGCTAGAAAATCATCTAAACTAACAATGTGAAAGTGTTGCTTGATTTCCGTTAACACCTCTCGAAATGCTGATTCTTTGCAAAAGCGTCCGTTAATGTACTCATCGGTATCTGCACAAATACCGTGAAAACAAATGATTTGCACTTCGCCCTTTCTGTCCTTTAGTTTCAGCGGAAAACCAAACAGATCAACTGCTGAAAGCAATGCCCACTTCAAACGCAAACGGATTCCTTTAACGGTCATCTTTCAAGAATTTTTGAACGTATGTAAATACTGTTTGCTGACCAAATCGATTGAGGTGCGGATCATTTTCATAATAGACAGCCTTGCCCTGTTTTTCGCTTTGTCGCAAGGCATCAATCGGATCGATGACCTCAAAACCGGCTTCTTTGATTTTTTTAGCCCACGGATGCCCTTTCAGCAAACTCAGACTTAGCTTTGCGCCCAATTGTTTGTATTGTTTCACATACCGACGGTTGGTTTGTACACACGTAGGAATCGTCAGCACATAAAACCGTGCATTTTCACCGGCGGCAGTTTTCAATTCCTTCAGCATTTCAATTACCGTTTGAAACTGATCGGCATACTCTCCTTTTAATTGCACCATGCTCATCGGATAGGTGGCATCGCCTTGAATGTATAATTTGGTGCGGGCATCGTAAGATTGTATGGCAAATGAATCGGCGATTTTGGGGTTTACTGACGATTGTAAATCTTGATTGGATTGTCCGAGTCGGTAATTGATAAAACCGAGCGACCTGAAGGTATTGCTGCATTTCCAGAATATATTCCTACCCCATGAAAATGCACTCCAGTTTACAGGGCGATGAAAGTCATACAGATCGTTTCCTTCGTAGAGTTGCACAATAACGATGTTTGGTTTGGTTTCTTCTACCCGATTGGAAACAATGAGTCGAAACGTTTCAGGACCTACTCCCGGAATAGCGGCATTAAACACCTGGAATACCGAATCTTTTTTCCATTGATTGGCCCAACTGGAGGTGTCGGCGCTAAATGAATCGCCCAAAATGAGGATGCGTTTTTTCTTGAGATCGGGCGTGCGCACCTTGTTTTGAAATTCCCATTCTGTTTTGTAAAAATCGACCCACTGATAACGGTAAACCAACTCCACCAAACACAAGGTAATGAAGGCAATGATTCCCGCTTTGAGGAACCAGTTAACTACTTTCTTGAACCGTTTTTTCTGAGCCATTGCGCAATGTGAGATTGATCCAAACGATCACACCGAGTGAAGCGTACACCAAAAATGCCATTTTATTTTGATCAAGAAACGAATTAAAAACGGCATGGAAATAATAGGTAATCAATCCGAGTAACACACCAAGGTTGAGTCGTTTCAGAAAAGGATCTGCAATTCGGTAATGATTTTGCATCCCATAATACAAACTCGCCAACATCAAGGTAACAAAACCGATAAAGCCCATGATTCCTGTTTCGCTCAAAAATGCAAGGTATTCTGAATGCGCATTTCCGCGGTCGCCGGTATTGGTAGAAATATAAGTTTTGTTAGCCACCGTTTGATAACGGTTGTATTCGAATTGATACGTTCCGGGGCCAAAACCAAGCCAAGGTCTGTCTTCAAACATGCGGTAAGCGCAAATCCACCGGTTGATCCGCTCGAGATTTGATGCATCGTTTTTTACATTCACCACCGATGAAAAGTGGTTGACCAATTCACCATCATTACTCACGGCTTCGTTTTTTTCAACACTTGCATAAATGGCATCACTAAACGACCAAACTCCAAATATAAGCGTCAACAATCCGGCTATCAACCATTTAAAACTGACCTTATACCGCAATAAACCGTAGAAAAGTAAAGCTACAATCAAACTGAGCAACGAAGCACGCGATAAAGCCAATACTTCTGAAACGGAAATTACAAAGAGTAGTATACCAAGTCCGATTTTCTGGCGATTCGAAAGATGCATCACCTTGTTTTGAAACACCAGAATGATCAGTAAAGGGATGATAAATGCCAAACAAGCACCGTAAATCGTATGATCGTTGAAATACGGTTGACAGATACTGAAAACGCCTTGGGGTTGAAAATTGACATGAATATGATTTTTTAGTGTAAAGTACATCACCGGAATCAACCCGATGGCGTACGCTAAAAAAGGAGTGATCAGCCATTTTTTGGTTTCCGTCATTTGCAGTACCATGAAGAAACCAAAGGTAAATATGAGTTGAATCGCCAATCGTTTCAGCGAAACATCAATGTGTGAACTCAGCAATGCGGAAAACAATTCGATAATGAACAACAACCCAATGATTCGGGATATGGGGTGTTTCATGGCTCGAGCTATGCCTTTGGCGTACGATTTATTAAAAAAGAGAAGTACCGGAATGGCGAGTACCAATAAACCTTCGCTAGGCAAACTCAATTTTGCTCCGCCACCTATCATTGCGTCCAATGAAAGTGGGATAAGTCCGATTAACACCAAGTAGTACCACGAAAACGCATAGATGAGCAAGCCGATTATTACCGTACATCCGCAAATGGTAGCTAACAGAATGGCCGTTTCACTCACATCGGAGGTATACCACCACGCGCCTAAAAACAGCGTGCTTGCAAGAGCAACAATAAGAAAGACAAGTCTATTCGCGGTGATCCACGACATTAGTCTTTTATTTCTGATTTAAACTCCAGCCATTTTCGGCGAACGCCAGCCACCGTTAAACTCACCAACAACACTGTAATGGCTGAAATAATACCGTTTAGCAGAAATGATGGGGAAGCCTTTCGGTAGGTTGGTTGGGCGCGGTCAATTGCATAAACGGAAGGAAGCGGGGTCTCGTATTGCAACTGCTTGGTTTTGTATTCTTCCAGCAAATGATTGTGGGTTCGGTAAGCAATTATAAAACGTTGAATAATCGATTCCAAGCGTGGGTCGTCAACAAAAACTCCGGCATCATAATTTTCGTTATTCAGGTTTTCCATGAAGGTGTACAATAACTCGCTTTTATTGGTTTTAATGGCGTAAATCGAATCGCGAAGTTTGTCCATTCGAGCAGTTACCATATCCAATTGATGCTTGGTGCTATTCAACTCTTTCATCCTGTTTTCTTCAAAAATCTGAGTGCGGTATTTATTGACCTCATCGACCTGAAAGTTGGCAATGGCAGCCGACAATTTCGGTTTTGTAGTTTCAACATTGATGATCACAGACAGGTACTTACTTCTAAAAAAAGTAATGTCTTTTACATATCTCAGTGTTAAGGTTGTTTCCCATCCTGCGGTATTGGTGTCGATTTCATAATAATCATACAACTTGAAGTGCTTCACTGTACGAGTACGCATCGATTCAGATTCCATCAACTGCATCAACTGTTCGGTCTCCAATTCATACCCGAATTGTGGATTGCCAATGATGTCGGCTTTTGTATTTGAATTGTACGGAAAAACGATTGCTGTTGAAAGATAGGTTTTCGGAATAAAAAAGGTGATTCCTATTCCTAATAATCCACCGGTCAAAAGTGAAAAGAAAAGTAATTTTCTGTTGTGAAATAAAAAGTGGATTGCCGACTTGTTGTTTTCCATAATGTATGATGAATGAACAAATATACGTGAATTGTTGAAGGTGTGGCTATTTCAAATCACACATGTAGAGCGCTTTTCCAGTATCGTTAATCGGCACACCTACCTTGTTTTCCATGCTTTCGAAAAAAAGCTGAAATTCGCCTGTAAAATAACCGTCGTAAACTATAGCCAGTCGAGTTGCTTTTCCTTCTTTCACAAGGTTTCTGATCATAAACTGATTCAGCTGCATGTTGGGAATTGACCAGCCATAACGATTCGCGGGTTGTAAGATCAATGGGCATTGCGGAGTCAATCCACCGAAAGAAACAATGACCAAATCATCCGGTTTAGAGTGTTTTTTGATTTCTAGCGCAATCTTTTCAAACTCAGGTTCGGTCGTGTAATAATTGGCTTCTGCATACCGAATGCTTTCCACTGCAAACAGCGCTGGAAGGATCACTGCAACCGAAATTTTGAAGGCTTTTTTCGGAAGTAAAGCCAGCAGTCGTTGCACACCCATTGCCATAAAAATAGCCAGCGAGGCAATCAACGGCATTTGGTAATAATTGTGGTGTACATTCAGATTAAAGAAAATACACACGTACAAAACCGTACCGATCAACCAACTCATCGACCACCAGTAAGCACGATTTTTCTTCGCGAAAACCAATCCTACAATCAACAATACAAGTCCTGATAAACCAAGCACTTCAAAACGCAATCGTTCCAAAATGGTGATCCAGTTGGCAGAATTGGTGCGTTGCTCCCACGTACCGAAGTACCAGTACCACATATCGGTGAATTTATTGAAACTCGGAATAAAATACCAATCGGGGATTTGTTCGTTGGTGGCCCGCGAATAACTGTTCCACCAATACAAGGCAATTACCGGCAATACAAACAACAATGATCGCGGCAAAAACCACTTAAACGCTTTCTGCTGCAGGATATAAACCAGTGCCGGAAATAAGAGATAAAAGGTATAAGGTGCTTTTTCCAGAAAGGCAATGATGGAGAAAACCACGGCCCAAATCAAGGGTTTCCACTTTTTATCGCGGATGGCTACCAGTAAATAATAAAGCATTCCAAACGCAAAAGCCAGTGCAAAAAAATCGATGTGAATGGCCCGTGAATAAAAGAGTGAAAGCGGCGCAAACCCAAAAATACAGGTAGCCAATTCGGGTACCCAATTGTCTACAAAAATCACGCGCAATACTTTGTAAAAGTAATAAGCTGCCAATGTGAAAAAGAGTAAAAAGAAGGTGCGAGCGACCCACAAATGCGGACCGAAAACGTTATACAGCTTCGATACCAAATACTCGGGAAGGGGAAATTCCAACACCAGCGTTTTGTGCCCACCCATCCAGCAAACCGTCGGTTCCATGAACGGGGCATTGTTGTAATAATAACCGTCGATGTATTGTTTGGTATCGTATTGACGCCAATTATGTGGTGAATCTACCGTGCCTTCAAAATGAAAAAAGCGAACAATGGTAATCAGGAACAAAATTCCGATCAGAAGGAGTTTTCGTTGTTTAACGGTCATATTATTCAAAAAAACGGTGGTGATAAGACTGAGAAATATCGGCTAAAATACGGTCTTCCTGCGAATTACCAAAAGCAACTACCGAATCGTATTCGGCAAGATCAACTTTCTGTTTTAAAGCCCTGATTTTTTCCATTCCTTTTACATTTTCGCCCTGTATGTTGCCGGTGCTTTTTCCGGCTGTGTCGTATTCCAAAGCGGTACAAATGAGTTCCAGTTGAAGGGAATCACAGAAAGGTTGCAGCCACTCGCTACAAGAAGCGGAAACCACCATACAACGTGAATCCTGTTGCTGCTCTCGGATATAGCTCACCGCCTTGGAAAATAAACGATCACGATTCGCTTCGAAAAAAGCTTGCCCGCGTTCCCGTAATTCCGATTGAGAAAATCCGCGCAAATGCATGCTGAAAAACAGCTCTTTCAATCGTTGGGCTGAAAGCAATCCTAACTTGGAGAAAAGGACTGGAAATGCAATGAGAAACAATGATCCGTAATACTTCGCCGGATTTAAAAATCGGGCAAAATGTAACAACGAATCACCTTTATAAATTGTTCCGTCAAAATCCAGGATCACCAGTTTTTTCACCACTTCATTTTTTTAAACAGCGGTTCGGGAATGTGACGAATGATAAACATGATTGGTCGCCAAATGGCTTTCACATAAACGATGGAACGTTTTCCATTTAGGCTGTGACGCACAATGGTATCGGCTACTTGTGCGGGCGAAGCCGTCAATTTTGCGGGTAAAGGCATGTGGGCCGTCATCTTGCTGTTAATGAATCCCGGACGAATCGTCAACACACGCACACCATGCGAATATAGGTAATTGCGCATGCCGGATAAATAGGTGTCAAATCCCGCTTTGGCAGCACCATACACCACTGTTGATGCTTTTCCACGAACGGCAGCTACCGAACTCACGCCTACCAAAACACCATGACCTCTTTTCTTAAATTGCATCGCGAAAAACGAGGCTATTTTTGCCTGGGCCGTAAAGTTTACGGTAATTACCTCATCGAGTTCTTCGCCCGAAACAGAGCGGTCGTTATCGCCCAATCTACCGGCTGTGAACAACACCATCTCCGGATTCAAATCAGCTAGAACAGTTACATCGAATTGCAGCAAATCAAGTTGAATGACCTGAAAACCTTCCGTAGGAAGTTCGTGGGGTTTATGACCAACAAGCACCACTTCGTAACCCAGATCGCGGTAACGATGAGCACATAGGATTCCAACTTCGGAGTTGGCGCCGATAATAACGATTTGCTGTTTCATGTGAGGAACTAAATTAAGTCGTTTTCCCAATAAGGTTGTCAGTCCGGAAGGATTTATTTCCTGAATCGCAGTCTTGAACCGACCAACAGAAGGATACATGCGCTCGAAATGATGAGCCTGCAACAGGTGGTCTTTTGCAAGGTAAATTCGACCGCCGAAGTTGGTCACCAACTCATCCAATTCAGCGATCATAGCAGTCAATTGCGGTTGAAAACGAAAGTCGAGGGCTAAAGAATATCCTTCTAACGGAAAGGAAACAATTCCAGGAGAAACCAGATCTCCATGTCGTTTCAACACAGCCAAAAGCGGTTTGCAGGAATGTGCATTGATGCATTGAAAGATGCTTTCAAATTGCTCAATAACATTGATCTTTGGCAATACGAATTGATATTGAATAAATCCTTTTCGACCGTATAATCGATTCCAATTCCCGATGTTATCCAACGGAAAAAAATAATCGGACACCGACGCGACTTTGTTTTTCAGCATGCTGCGTTTATACCGCTGGTTGTAAATTTTCATCAGAAACGGATACACAAAATTGATTCCCGTTTTGGGTATGTTGATCTTGGGTTTCGGTAATTGAAAATTGAGCTGAGCATTTGTTTTTTCAGCAGTGAAATCGGCCTCGAGCAACAGAAATGATTCGCGGTTTAAGAAATCGAGCCAGCCTACGGCAAATTCACTCTTGGAATGATCTAGGGCAAGCACCAATTCATTGAATTTGGTAAATGCTGTTGCTTGCTGGGTCAACCGGGTTGATTTCAACGGTTCCAAATGAAAACAAACTTCTAGAATGAGTCCCGTGAGCCCCATTCCGCCAATGGTTGCGTGAAACAATTCACTGTTTTCAGTTGGTGAACAATTGGCTGTTTCACCAGTGGGCAATTGAAGGGTTATGTTCTTGATCCACCGACCGATTGTTCCGTTATTGGGATGATTTTTTCCATGAACATCAGCTGCCACCATTCCACCTACGGTAACGAATTGTGTACCGGGAATCACTGGAAAGAAACAACCATTGCGCACGCAGGTTTCGACTACATCTTTCAGTAAAAAACCACTGCTCACGGTCAATTCGCCATTTTCTACAGAACACGTTTCGCGGTGACCGAGCATGGAAATCAACCGATCATTCAAACAAGCATCGCCATAACTACGTCCGTTACCACGAATTCCTTTGCCACGCAACTCATTTTCCGTAGTAAACGATTCAACCGAGGCACGAATCAACGGTCTGTTATTCCAACCCGACAACTTTCTATCTTCCATAGAGCACGCAGGCAAAAATAATGATCCAACTTACACACAACAGGACCAACCAACGATCACCAAGTAATAGTTTGAATGCTTCCTTGTGCGGAAACTGCACTGTTTTCCGGTCGAAGCGTGCCAAGGCAAATGCCACCAGTGGAAGCGTCAATAAAATCCAATAATTGTGCTGGAGCTGATCGCGGATTAAATGTAACAGATACGCCACATATCCCGAACCGATCAATACCAGTAACAATAAATTGATCTGCCGAATAGGCAATCGCGCGTAAACATGCACTGTTGGACGCACCACCAAACCTTCTTCCTGAAAATAAAGCACATCACTGCGGCGTTTCAGCAATAAGAGGTAAATGGCGATCAATGTCACAAGCGACAACAGCCACATACTCAACACAACATTCGCTACCTGTCCACCGATCAACAAACGGATGTAGTAACCCATTATCAGGATCATGATATCGAGCAATGCAACGCGTTTCAGGTACATGCTGTAAAGCAGATTCAAACTCAAGTAAATTGCCCCAAAAATGGCTGCTTTGTAGTGCATCATCGCTAGCACCGAAAACGAAACGGTAAGTAATACGCCAATTGTTATGAGTGTAAATCGTTTTGAAAAAGCACCGGATGCGACGAGCCTGTGGCGTTTTTTAGGGTGCAATTTGTCCCATTGCAGATCGCGCAGGTCATTGATCAGATACACCGCCGAAGCCAGTAAACTGAAAGCTAGTGTTGCGGTGAGCAATTCCAAAATCAACTGTGGTTTCCAGTGCAACCCCGCGAAAAATGCAGGAACGAAAATCAATAGGTTTTTCAACCATTGCAGGCAATTCAAGTACGTGACTGTTTTCTTCAATACCCAGTAAACTACGGAATTGGGTTAAAGGTATTAAGTTTTTTAAGTTTAATGAGTTCAATAGTTAGTTAACTCATTAAACTTAAAAACTCATAAACTTACAAAACTCCTAAGCTGCTACGCTCCCACAATGGGCAACAGACTCACCACATCGGGTAATTCGCTCAAACTGCGTATGCGTTTCACATTGCGTTCTTTTTTGTACTTGTGTTCGGGGTCGAAATGAATGGCTGTCCAGCCTGCGTTGAGTGCGCCAATGATATCAGCTTTGAAGTCGTCACCTATCATAATGGCATGTTGCGGTAAACAATCGGTTCGGCGCATGGCTTCCTCGAAAATTGCACGGTGAGGTTTGGTCGCTCCAATTTCTTCGGAACACAAAACGTGTTCAAAGTAGTTGGCTAGGCCGCTGTTAGAGAGTTTGATGTGCTGCACTTCTTTGAATCCGTTCGTGATGATGTGCATGCGGTAACCTTCTTGTTGAAAGAATTGCAATACTTCCAGTGCTTGCGGAAACAATTGGGTTTGGGTAGGTGAAAGCGTAATGTAACCGTCGCTCATTTTACCGGAAACAACTTTATCATTGATGCCGTGATAAGACAAAGTCTTTTCAAAGCGGCTATTGCGCAGTTCTTCTTTGTTGATTTTTCCTTTTCCGTAGGCATTCCACAATTCGGCATTGATGCGAATGTAGGTATGATGGAAATGGTTGAAATGCTCAATATGTACACCCAATTCCAACTCTTCATACAAATGCTGTAATGCGCGTTTGGAATTGGCTTCAAAGTCCCACAAGGTGCGATCGAGATCAAAAAACAGCTGACGTATTTTCATTAGAAAAGCATCTTCACCAAATAAGCGATTCCGGTTGTGATTGCGCCGTTTACAAATGTTCCCATTACAATGAGCGGAAACGTTCGTTTTTCTTTCCCGTAAAACTTAGCTGCAATGATGGTGCCAATCGGAACGGACAAAAACAACGGCGCATACATCGTCACCCCAATGATTCCAAGTCGTCGTTTTATCCGCACAATGAATTTATTCATTCCGGTAAATTTCTTTTTCGGCTTGAGCGGGATACCCGTTTCGATGGAAATCCGAACAAGTTCTTTGCGTTTTTTATGCGCTCGAATCATGAAAAATTCACTGGAGAAATAGAAGATTGCTGCACTGAAAAGAGCCCCTGAAACGCATGAAACATAGGTTTCGATGAATGACAAACCTGCTGCAGGTCCGCCAAAAGGTGTAAACAAAAATTTGATGGTTGAAAAACCGAAAAATGTGAGATATAGGTGCCAGTGCATGATTTCTTAGCTTAACATTTTACACCAAAAGCCAAATCACCTGCATCTCCCAAACCGGGTACGATGTAAGACTGAGCAGTTAACTCGCGGTCTATTGCTCCCACCCAAATCGTCGCCGTCTCCGGCAGGTGTTTTTTCACATACTCAAGTGCTTCCGGAGCAGCAATAGCCGCCACGATATGAACTTTAGCAGGTTTACCTTGTTTCAATAAGGCTTTGTAAACCATCACCATCGAACTACCGGTAGCAAGCATCGGATCGGAAATAATAAGCGTTTTACCATCAATCTCCGGAGAAGCTAAATACTCCACATGAATATCAAAATCTTCTGCCGTGGTGTGTTTGCGGTACGCCGAAACAAAAGCGCTTTCGGCACGGTCGAACACATTCAACAACCCTTGATGCATAGGTAAACCCGCACGCAAAATGGTTGCCAGAACCGGTTGTTGTTTCAACAACGGCACACTTGCTTCACCCAAAGGTGTTGTGACATCTACCGTTTCATAATCGAGGTGTTTTGATAGCTCGTAGGCCATCACTTCTGCTACGCGTTCGAGGTTTCTGCGAAAACGCAACGGATCTTGCTGAATGGTGCAATCTCTCAGTTCTGCCAAAAAGGTAGAAAAAATAGACGGGGTAAGACTCAAATTATGAACCATGGAGTGCTGTTATTTTGGTTTTTAAAGATAGTTCAAAAAAGGAATAAAAACAGTAATCAATTAACTGTAAAAGCCAAAAAATGTTGTTTTGGAAGACAGGTTTGGTTTGGCCTCCCACAGATGCACGGATTTTAGCTCGGCTAACGCACTCGCTTAATTTAGAAACAAAGAAAATTTGATACATTTTTAAGCCATCAGCATTGTACACATTAAATCTCCTTATGAAAACAACCATTCTGTCCTTATTATCACTTACGGTGTTCTGTATTTCAAAAACACATTCACAAACTAATGACAAACAAATAAATGACTCATCATTAATTGTCGACATTAGTTTACATCACCAAATCCCGTCGTTCAATTACTATAATAATCAACTTCAAGACGGACTATTCAAGCTCACTATTAAACATGATAATCAACCCTTTACCATTCAAGGTCAATTTAAAAACTACAACGCTGACGGATTATGGGTAGCATTTGATTCTTCAGGAGTTGTTCGCTTACTAGAATTTTATGATCTGGGTAGTATCCGATTTACGCACTTATACGATTCTTTAGGTCGACCAGCTCACCATATTATATATGAAGAAAATCAAAAAACATCTGAAGAATGGTATGTTGACGGAAGACTAAGTCAGTTTGATTATTACTCCGAAAACGGAGGTGTTAAAACCTCATTTCATGAAAACATGCGGCATCGTTTGACATTCTATTTGGACGATACAGGCAAAGCCATTTTCAAAAAAGTCTATAATGAGAACGGTGAATTGATAAAGGAAACTCCCAATGTGAACGATTAGTACATCCTTCTCCAAGATAATAACACCAACTTAACGAGTTAGAGCGCTGCCGTTAGGAGCGCAAAAATCCGTGCATCTTTGGGAGATCCTAAAACAGGGTTCTTTCACTAAAATAATCACCGCATTGACCTGCCTAAACCAAACGGAAGCAGTAATTTTGCAGCATGGCAAGTCAAACCAAAATGGACACCCGCATTTTTTCGCGGTTATTGAAGTTTACCAAACCGTATCGCGGTAAGTTGATCTTCGCCTTTTTGTGCGCGCTCACGCTGGCTTTACTTTCTCCTATGCGCCCGTTATTGATCGTTTACATCCTGAACAAATACGTGCTGGAAACACAAAACGGATCTCAATTTGCTTTGTGGTTACTCCTTGTTTTCGGGATGTTAATCGTTGAGGCGTTCTTGCAATTTTCGGCGACGTATTTCAGTAATTTATTGGCACAATCGGTTATTCGAGACATTCGCGTGAAGGTCTTTTCGCACATCACGACTTTCCGGATGCGTTATTTTGACAAAACACCGGTCGGAAATCTCGTAACACGCGTGGTATCCGATATCGAGGCCATTTCTGAAGTCTTTTCTTCCGGACTCATTGATATCATCAGTGATTTATTGATGCTTGTAGTGATCATCGTGGTGATGTTTATCATCAATTGGCAACTGACCGCTTTGGCGCTTATTCCGGCATTGGTGTTGATCTACGCAACCCGCGTATTCGCCCGCGCCATGCGCAAATCGTTTCAACAGGAAAGCATACAGGTAAATCGACTCAATACCTTTGTTCAGGAACGAATTACTGGAATGAACATCGTGCAATTGTACGGTCGCGAAGAAGTGGAATACGATTCATTTGTAGAAATCAATAAAGATCACCGACAAGCACACATCAATGCCGTTTGGGCCTTTTCGATTTTCTTTCCGGTGGTTGAATTTCTGAGTTCGTTTTCAACCGCTTTTCTGATCTTGTGGGGCGCTTATGTATTCACCGGTCCCGTTGATCCTGAGAAAAATGTCTTCCTTGACATCTTCGCGTTTTCGATGTGGATCAGTATGATGTACCGACCTATTCGCCAATTGGCCGATAAGTTCAACATTCTTCAACGCGGTGTAGTGCGTGCCGAACGTGTGTTTCAAATCATCGATACTGAAGAACATGTACAAGAATCCGGAACGGTAGACGATTGCGATTTTCAGCAAGCACTGCGTTTTCAGAATGTTTCGTTTGCCTATACCGAAGATCAACCGGTACTCAAAAACATCAATCTCACCATCGAACCGGGAAAAACCGTAGCATTTGTTGGGGCAACCGGAGCAGGAAAAACATCGATTGTAAACCTCTTGGGGCGTTTCTATGAATACCAATCGGGCGAGATTTTCATTGGCGATCATGAATTGCGTACCATCAAAATGGATTACCTCCGCAAAAACATTGCGATTGTGTTACAGGATATTTTCCTGTTTTCGGATACTGTTCACAACAACATTACACTTGGCAATCCGGATATTACCCGTGAACAAGTCATTGAAGCTGCCAAAGCCGTTGGTGCCGACTATTTTATTCAACTGCTTCCCGGCGGCTACGATTATCAGGTTGGCGAACGCGGCGGTGTGCTTTCGGTTGGTCAACGCCAATTATTGGCCTTCATTCGCGCCTATGTTTACAATCCGCATATTCTAATTTTGGATGAAGCCACTTCGAGCGTTGACAATGAATCGGAAGAAATGATTCAGGCAGCAACTGCCAAACTCACAAAGGGCCGAACTTCCATCGTTATTGCCCATCGATTATCGACCATTCAGCAAGCAGATACCATTGTGGTACTCGACAAAGGCGAGATCAAAGAAATGGGATCACACGACGAACTCCTTCAACTCAACGGTCACTATAAACGTTTATTTACCATGCAATTTGCACGATCATGACAACTCAACAACTTTTAGGTCTAAAAATAGGCGGTGTTCCCGAACATTTTAACCTTCCGTGGCGGTTGGCGATTGAAGAAGGAAAAATGCGTGATATCGGTTTAGATCTTCATTGGAGTGATATGGGTGGCGGAACCGGACAAATGATTCGTGGATTGGAAACAGGTTCTATCGACGTTGCTGTGTTGCTCACCGAAGGTATTACCAAAGCCATCCTGCAAGGATTGGACGCAGCGATTTTGCAAGTCTACGTGGTTTCACCGCTTTCGTGGGGAATTCACGTTCCATTCGATTCGACCATTGTCAAAAATGCCGATTTGGAAAATCAAACATTCGCCATTTCCCGCGAGGGCTCGGGTTCACATTTGATGGCTTATGTAATGGCAGACAATGAAGGCTGGAACTTAGATCAGCTGAAATTTAACGTGATTGGCGATGTTTACGGCGGATTGTGGGCCTTGAAACACAACGAAGCTCAAGCCTTTTTGTGGGAGAAATACACCACTTTTCCGTTTGTGGAACAGCAAAAATGTCGCTGGATCGGCGATGTGGTAACGCCTTGGCCGTGTTTTGTGATTGCGGTACGTAATGAAATCGCTCATAAGCACAAAGACATACTAAAACAAATGTGTACGGTTGTCAATGAAAAAGCATTGGAAATCAAACAGAGCAACGATACTGTCGAAATAATTAGCTGGCGTTACAACCTGCGATCTGACCAAGTAGGCAAATGGCTCGATCAAACCGACTGGAACTACAAAGGCATCGAATATCCGTTGGCATTTGAGAAAACCATTCAATATTTATTGAAGTTGGGATTGTTGACAGCAGAGGAAGCTGAGAATTGGCGAGAGAAACTCTTTGTTTAGAGATGTTTGATGTTGAATTTTTGATGTTTGATGGGACTTGACGCAAAAATCAAAGCCTCGGAAGGCAGTATCAAATTGTTGTAAGAAGGTAAAGCTATAATTAAGAGGAGTGCCTAACCATCAAAAATCCATCATCAAAAATCAACCATCTTATTGGTTTTCCCAACGTTCCTGATCCTCCCAATTGTATTCACCTTGTCTGCGTTTTTTACGCATCATTTTTTTCTGAGCCTTTTCGTTGCGTTTCACACTTTTACGGGCAGACTTACTTTGAAGTTTCCAATACGCCTTTTTGGCTTTTTTGAGTTCGCGTTTCGACGCCTTGGCTTCTTTTTTGTGTTTTTTGGCCAATTGTTTTTCGGCTTCCTCAACGGTAGCAGGTGTGCCTGCCGGCCCGGTACTTCTACACGCTGTAGAATTTAACACCACACACAATAGAAATAGATGAAAAAACGTTCTTATCTTCATAGTCTTAAAACTCGCTTATGCGTTTGGTGAAATTACAAATCTTTTTTGTGTTACTCTTTCTTGTTTCGGCTTCGTGTAAGAAGAACAAGAATCACCCCATTGCGAGTATTCCGTTCGACATTACCATCGACCTTACCCTTCCGTCATACACCGATCTCAACGGAGCAGGAGGCTGGGCTTATGTAAACGGAGGCATTAAGGGAATTATTGTTTACCGTCAATCGTATGATGTTTTTGTGGCCTTCGAGCGACAATCGCCTGAAGACCCGGATAATGCCTGTAGCAGTGGCTTGATTCCGAATCCTGATAATTTCCTTCAATTAGACGATCCGTGCTCGAACGCGCAATTTTCGCTTTACGACGGTTCTCCGATCAAAGACTCTGAATGGGGATTGCGTCAGTATCAGGTTATTTGGAACGGAAGTAATCTTTTGCGGATTTATAACTGACCTTAACTTCTAGAAACATTCTTGATGGTATTTATTAGGTCCGTTTTTGGCTCGTAAAAACGTTCGTAATATTGCAAATTGGCATATCAAATAAATGGTCGTGAATTCGCAAAATTACGAACGGTTATTGCGGTCTGAATGTCAATCAATCTAACGCCTCCATACATCAATTTTCCAATAGACGAATAAGCTTTGCTACGCATAACAAACGATTCAACCAATTATTGATGCGTTCGCCAAATTTCTACGTACGAATTGGAATTGCGCGGATTGATACGGTGCAACGTCTTGTCAATGAAACTTGGTTCTATTTCTTTTTCCTTGGTCATTTTAGGATATATGCGCTTGAATTCTTTGATGCGTTTATCCAGGTTTTCTTCCCCGAAAAAGAACACAATATCATGAGGATGAATCAAGTATGTATCCAAGGAAGTCGTATCTTCTTTAGTACGCTCATCAAACTGAAACTTCCAGCCTCCTGCGTAGAAAAACGGCATCATCTCGGGCTTGGTTTCACCAGAAGCTTCAATGAGAATATGTTCGTTTCCTTTCGAATGTCCGTAAAGCGCATACATAGTATTCAACCGCGATTTTTTGGAAGTTGTAGTTGAAATCAACATGATCATCGGGATATTCAACACCCAAAAAGCGATCCAGGAAATACGCCAGAACTTGTTCCAAAACACTCGCTGACGCAATTCACGTATACCCAAAAATGCCAACACAATCACCAAAGGAAGAATCGTTAAAATGAAACGTTCCTGTCTATTGGGAAAAATAGAATGAAATAGTAAAAACAAAAATGTCGGCAAGAAAATGATCATGTGTTTTTTGGCCGATTTGAAGTATCCGATAAGCGCCAAAATTCCCAATGGAAATAACAAAATTCCAAACAACACATAGAAATACATGAAGTAGTTGCTATTGGTCATGTATCCTACTCCTTCGTTCATGTTGTAGATTACGTAGGCTGTAAACTCTGCAAACGGATAACCCCAGATACAGTAATCCACCAATCCCTGCGTCAATAAGAATGTAAGAATTGTTCCGGCACTAAAGAGCAGGAGTTTTTTCCATTCCCATTTAATGAGGAACCAAATACCCATTCCCACTGCGTAGATAGCAATTTGATAGCGAAGTGAAATGGCCACGCCCAATAAAATTCCGGCGTAAAAAAACGTACTTTTTTTCGTGTCTCGAATGGTGAGCCAAACAGCCCAAACCAAGAACGGCATGCTCACTACTTCGACCAGATTTCTTACAGAAAGGAATGGCATTGCCCACAACATAGCGAGCATCCAACCGGCTAAAACAGCTGTTTTTTTATCGGAAAGTTTTTCGGTGATTTTGTAACCGTACTTGATCACTAACAGCGAAAACAAGGCATGGATCAATCGGTTGATGAGCATGAGCATTTTCGGGTCGGCAATTCCGATCATTTTCAGAAAGCCCAATAACAGAAAATTGAAACCAACATAGGTGAAACTGTGTCCTTCGGGCATTCCGGTATTGTCGGGAGTCCAGGGCAACCAGTGGTTGTAATCTTGTCCATCGACCCAAGAACCTGCTGCTTCGATTACCAAATAATGATCGTCGTGCATCCCATAACCTTCTGAAAAAAAGGCGGCTACAAGCCTTGCTATTAACCCGAAAAAGAGGATTGTTTTCAGCGAGGAAAAGTCGATTTGACGGAGACGAGCAATCATTAATTGTATGTGTTAATTACAAAACCGGTACAAAACTATCACAAAAATGCGGTATGCTTTTGATTTGGTGTTAAATCTGTGTTTTCCAACCAAAATTTAGTGCTGTATGGTTAACGGCTAGCCAACACAAAAACCTGTGGGAGACAAAAAAAAGCCACCCGGAATCCGAATGGCTTTCATATTAGTGATGGAAATTATTCTTAGTAACGGTAAGCATCCGATTTGTAAGGACCTTGTACGGTTACACCAATGTAAGCTGCTTGATCTTCTGAAAGAGTTTCCAATTCCACACCGATTTTCGCCAAGTGTAAACGAGCTACTTTTTCATCCAAATGTTTTGGCAAAACGTAAACATCGTTTTCGTAGTTTGCGCTGTTTTCCCACAATTCCAATTGAGCCAATGTTTGGTTAGTGAATGAGTTTGACATTACAAACGACGGGTGACCGGTTGCACAACCTAAGTTTACCAAACGTCCTTCAGCCAAGATGATCACATCATGACCGTTTACGTTGTATACATCAACTTGCGGTTTAACTGTGTTTTTGGAAGCACCGTGATTTGCATTCAACCAAGCCATATCGATTTCGTTGTCAAAGTGACCGATGTTACAAACGATTGCTTTGTCTTTCATGTTTTCGAAATGACGACCAACAACGATGTCTTTGTTTCCGGTAGTTGTAACGATGATATCACCCATTCCAACAACGGTATCCAATTTTTTCACTTCAAATCCGTCCATTGCAGCTTGCAACGCACAAATCGGATCAATTTCGGTAACGATTACACGCGCACCTGCACCTTTCAATGAAGCGGCAGAACCTTTACCAACATCTCCGTAACCGCAAACTACAGCTACTTTTCCGGCCATCATTACGTCAGTTGCACGACGAATCGAGTCAACCAATGATTCTTTACAACCGTATTTGTTATCAAATTTCGATTTTGTAACCGAGTCGTTTACATTGATTGCCGGCATTACCAACGTTCCATTTTTCTTACGCTCGTACAAACGGTGAACGCCTGTAGTTGTTTCTTCGGAAAGACCTTTGATACCTGCAGTCAATTCAGGGAAACGGTCGAATACCATATTGGTCAAATCACCACCGTCATCCAAAATCATGTTCAACGGCTCACCACCATCAAACGCAAAAATCGTTTGTTCGATACACCAGTCAAACTCTTCTTCATTCATTCCTTTCCAGGCATAAACAGGAATTCCTGCAGCAGCAATAGCAGCAGCAGCGTGATCTTGCGTGGAAAAGATATTACATGATGACCAAGAAACCTGTGCACCAAGTTCAACCAATGTTTCGATCAAAACCGCCGTTTGAATCGTCATGTGTAAACATCCTGCGATGCGTGCACCTTTCAATGGTTTTGAAGCGCCATAGTCAGCTCGTAGTGACATCAAACCCGGCATTTCTGCCTCAGCCAAAACGATTTCTTTACGACCCCATTCTGCCAAGCTAATGTCAGCAACTTTGTAAGCCAATTTTTCTGTTGTGTTATTCATACGTCAATGATTGTTTGCTCTTTTACTTTTTTTCAGTCTGCAAAGATAAGGAACACCTTTGTGAATTAAAAATTTAAAGTAGAACACCGGAAAAAGCGTTTTGTTCGCAGGAATCGAATTTCGGGAAGGATCAACGAACCGTTTGTGACGAACGAGCAGCCGGAACCATCGAAAACAACAGCAACGCAATTACAAATACCAGCAACAAATAGACTTCGTTTCGGTTTTGCTTTGTCGGCTGTTTTACCACTTTTCCTGATTTGGATACACCGTTATCGTATCCGACAAACTTCGTGCTATCGATATCGTTTCTGAAAAAATATTCAGTGCTTACCACCAAACGTATGCTATCCAACGCATGTTTTTTAGAAAACAACGGATGGAAATAAACCGTATCTCGCCCCGGGCGCCAGTTATCAGTAAGCACCTTCTCTTCACCCGGTTGCTGATAAAGCAAATAACGGGAGCACACTTTTGTGACCATAATAGCAGATGTATCTGTGAGATAAATGACACTATCCAGCTCAGCTGTTTTTACATCCGGTTCGCGAAGTATCCCAAAATTGGAAGAGTTTCCATCGATTGACTTCACAAAAGAAGCGTCCGATCCGCTGTGACTTTTATGAAAAATCAGTTTGGTTTGGGAAAAGGCTGGACCGGCACAAACCAGTAATAGTATTAAGAGGATTGTTTTCATGTTGTTTTAGGGTAAAAAGAATTTTCAAGGGCAGGATCAGCGTGCAGCCTTAGAAGAACGTGCAGCCGGAACCATCGAAAACAACAACAAGGCGATCACAAATACCAACAGTAAATACACTTCGTTGCCATTTTTCTCAGCCGGTTGCTTTGCTACTTTTTGCGTCTCTGGAGCAACATTGTCGTACCCAACAAATTGAGTGCTATCGATGTCATTTTTGAAATAGTATTCGCTTTTTATTGCGGTGCGAATGCTATCCAAGGCATGTTTCCGCGAAAAAAGCGGGTGATTGTAAACAGTATCGCGGCCTGCACGCCACAAACTCCCGCGATTTCGAGTAGTCATTTCTTGAGATGCTACAGGCGTATAAACTCCATTTCGCAAACAATAGTCACTGGTCACCATTATGGCCGAGGTGTCTGTGAGATAGATCACACTATCCAGCATCGCACTCCTTACTTCCCGAATAGGCGCTTTCCCGAAATTGGAATCGTTACCATTGATTGACTTCATAAATGAAGAGCTTGATCCGCTGTGACTTTTATGAAAAATCAGTTTGGTTTGGGAAAAAGTTGTACCGGCGCAAAGTAGTAATAGTATTAAGAGGATTGTTTTCATGTTGTTGTATTGTGAAAGGGAATACAACAAAGTGGAGGATTGGTTCAGTCTACTCAAACAACTCCCACATTACCTTTCCTTTTCCGTAAGGAAGCGGGAAATGCAAAAGTTCAGCAATGGTGCTCGGAAGATCAATTTGCTCGTAAGGCGTTTGGATAACAACATTTTTTTTAAAGTCGGGAGAAATAGCAAACAACTCAATGCGACGACAGCCACTGCAATTGTCGCCATGACTCACAAAACCATCTAAATGTCCGTTGCGGTGTCGGCCATGATCATTGGTTATGAAAAGTGTTGTTTGGTCTTTGTAGAACGGATCGCTTTGCAGGCGGTCCCAAATAATACCAACGTATTCATCCGTTTTATTAATGGCTCTGATGTATCCCATTGAATCGGCTGCGTGGCCATAGGAATCAGGATCTTTGAGATTGATAAACAACAAATGTGGTTTTCTAGTATCGAGGATATGTAAAATATGCTCCATGGTGATGGAGTCAGCGCGGTATCCTCCTGTTCCATTCGTATTTACGCCACAATCAAAATAAGGACGATTCAGGTTCTTGTAGCCGGGTTTCTGTGTATTTCCGAGTACATACAATTTGTCTTTGGAGGTCACAATGTATGCCTTGTAAGGTGGTTGATGTTTATATCGGATAAACGATTGAAATATCCCCGGATAATGAGGTAATTGGCTTCCGTTATTCGCCAGTGGATCGTAAACTCCCGTACACAATGCGCAATGCCCAGGGTTGGTGAATGTCACTCCGTTGTTAAAAAATTGTTCTACCATGAGTCCTTCGGACAACAGTCCATTTCTAACCGGAATGTTTTCTCTTCTGGATGAGCCCCAGGTTTCGGAATAACGAGGACCGTCGATAACGATCACCACCACATTCTTTGTCTTGTATACAGGTTCATTATCCACTTGTGGAATCTCATCCTTGCAAGCAACAAGTAGCAGTAACAATGTACCAATAAGGCTGTAATGAAACCAACTCATAAAGTGCAATTTACAGAAAAAACACAATCTGACTACATAGAAGAATACTTAGCGCAACTCCTAAACGCCGAATTGACTCAAATGATGATTGAGGTGTTTGTACAACATCACATTCCATTCGGTAATATTCAATTCTCCAAACGAATGCGATTCTTTCCCATCAAAATAAGCTTCACCCAACTCCTGTACTTTTCGGATATAATCTATCAACCGTTGTTTCTCTGCATCAAAGTCTTTGTCGCCGGTCATTAGAAATTGTGGTGCAGTTCTGCTGCTCTTAGGATAAGGAACTTCAGTCACTACTTTTTTCTTGACCAATCCTTTTAGAATAAGCCTCATGAACATTCCCGGCTTCGGGTGTTTATTATCAAAGATCATTTCATAAGTCACGTTGAGA
This sequence comes from Fluviicola sp., assembly GCA_029866325.1. Classification (GTDB taxonomy): domain Bacteria; phylum Bacteroidota; class Bacteroidia; order Flavobacteriales_D; family Crocinitomicaceae; genus Fluviicola. Next base: position 90,833 of record JARWZO010000007.1, read on the forward strand.
TGAGCCAGCATTTGCGGAGCATTCATTGTTCCCCACAAAGGTTGTGCGGTAGGTACCAACAAGTCTATTCGCTGAATAACTTCTTCTGTTACTGATTTTGAAAAAATATTGGGAAGTGCCATGGATTCTTTTTTGATTTAAAAGTAAGATCATTTGTGAAAATGATCAATTTTTCTGGAATAATTAACTCATTAAACACAGAAATCTCCCGCCAAATCAAGCTTTGAGCTTCTGTCCGCCCTTCTTCGTTTACAATCTCACTACTCTTGTCATACCCACGCTGCCGTTTTCACCAACTATCCGAACAATATATACACCTGATTCTGCTGTGCTTAAATTCAATTTCACAATTCCTGCATCGCTATTAGATTCTTTAAAAGAACATTGATTGCCATAAATATCTACCATATCTAAGCGGTGAATTTCACCTAACATACCGGTTTCAATGACCATCGTAGCATCGGTTGGATTGGGACTTGCAGTTAATAAAACAATATCCGGTTCTTCCGAAAGACCAACATTCAACTCACATGGCGCACCCAAGGAAGGATAATAAGTCGTATCGTTGATCGCAAAACATTCCAGCGAAGTTTCAAAAAATTCAAACGGCTGCATCGTTCCAATGAATCCCCAGTTGTGACCAACTCCTTCAATGATCTTATTGATTTCAAATGATTGATTTTGCTGGGTGAAATGAAACACGTTCCGCACTTCGTTTCCGATTTGAATGGTTGTGATACTGTCAATGGTTACCTGATTATCGTAATTGTTATACGAGAGTGGAAGTGTATCACCTACTTGCAAATCGAAATCATACAGTAATTTTTCCTCTGGATTGTCATAAATATATAGCTTCAACCCTTCCTGACGTACCAGTGCATACAAATGGTTAAACGTAGTTGGCGGTTGACAATTACTCCACGGATTGGGTGACGTAGGACCTTCCGTCTTAAGACCATGACAGTTGATTTTTTTGTAGATCTGACCCGAAACAAGACTGTCACCCGTAATTTCACACACATATTGTTCAGTAAAATAACACTCTGCCGACATCGAAAGTCCGGTAGCGTTAATGCGCCATTGCGAACCCGGTTGCAGGTAATTTTGCCCATAAGTAGCAGGAATCAAGCCCAGAACAAGTAAAAGAATATAGAAAGTTCGTTTCATAAAGTCAGTTTTCACAATGGTGATGCGGATTAAAGCGAAAGGTTGCAATCGGCTGAACAGAAAAAATCCCCGTCTTTCAACGAGGATTTTACAACCAATGAAAACAACTACAAACACCAAACTACTGGTGCGAATTGACAGGCAATTCATCAGACTGCCAATTTGCACTATTAACGAGATTTTGTTGAGGAATTTTCATAACAAAAACTAGTTTCAGTTAATCCACCAAAAAAGGAACCTTTCCGTCAGTCACTATTACTTTGCTATTGGCAGACTTCGCCAACTCAAGAAAAGCCTCAATACTTCTAATTTTTATGATCTGATCCGTCAAACCTTCGGATAAGATTTTTTGAGCATCTTTTACTCCTGTTGCCTCAATGATTTTTCGTTGGGCTTCCAGTTTTTCTTGTTCTAGTATAAAGACCATTCGCATTGCATCTTGTTCGGCTTGCAATTTTTGTTCAATCGAACTTGAAAGCCCAACCGGCAACTGTATACTCTTCATTAACACGGCCTCCACTACTACTCCTTGTTTTCCGAGTGTTTCGCCCATTTTTGTTCGAATAGATTCTTCAATCTCTGCCCTCATCCCCGAATGCATATCCTTCGCGAAATACTTCGAACAAACATCAGCGGAAGCAGATCTGAACACATTTGAGATGATGTTTTCATACCCAAAACCAATGTCATTTATCACCTTAGGAACGCTGTCTTTGTCTATTCTGTAAAGAATGGAAATTTGCGCCGTGACGCTTAACCCTTCTTTACTAGGCAAACTCAAGGACAACTCGATGTCATTTATTTGAACATTCGTTTTGATTACTTTCGTGGTAAACGGATTGTACCAAACCGTACCTGGTCCATGACCTTTTTCCGATAATTTCCCAAGTTTTCGTTTTACACCAACCTCTCCGGGTCTAACGATAGCACAACTTCCCAGCATTAAAACGGACAGGGCGATTGAAGCAATGTGTAGATTTTTCATACGACATTCATTTATTGTTTCAATCTTAAAGGTGGTAATCAATCCGAATTGATTTTTATTTATTATTGTTTTGATATACATAAATAATATTTATGATAAGACTGATTCATCGGATGCCAACCACCAAACCTCAGGTTCTCACTGAGTTTTGACAATCTTACAATTGCTCAACTCATTACCTGAACAACTATTCGTAGTTATCTGCATTTAAGAAAATTTGGCTAAAACGTCAGCGAATGTCATTATTGTCATGTAAATAAGGTTGATCGAATGACAACGTTTATCCGATAAAAATGAAAGGACAACGCTATTTTAAGGTGAGTTCGGGATGTCAAAACGAGGTAACAAAAAAAATCCCCGCCTTTCAACGAGGATTTACCAACAATAAAAACAAATCCTAAGACTTGTCCAGAATAAAGCCAATAGGGAATTTATTTAGCGAGTGCTTCTTTCACGAGTTCGGCAACGCGTTTGCCATCGGCTTTACCAGCCAATTCTCCTGAAACAGGGCCCATCACTTTGCCCATATCTTGCGGACCGCTTGCACCAACTTGCGCAATTTTGGCAGCAATTACAGCGCGAACTTCATCGTCGCTCATCATTTTGGGCATGTACTCTTCAATCACTTTTGCCTGAAACAATTCGTCGCTAGCCAAATCCTCTCGGTTTTGTTCAACGTACAATTGGTAGGTATCCATGCGTTGTTTGTACAATTTCACTACAATCTTGTTGCTAGCCTCTTCGGTTACCTCGCCGGTTCCGGAGGTAGCTTCCAACAACAATTTACTTTTTACATCACGCAAGGCAGCCAAACGATCTTTGTCTTTGGCCAACATGGCGGTTTTTATATCTTGATTAATACGTTCTGTCAGTGACATTTTCTATTTTTTTTAGACTAAAAGACTTAGAGACAAAAGACTTGAGACATAAGACGAATCCCCGTCTTATGTCTTTGGTCTTTTAGTCTATAGTCTTCTAATCAACGTTATCGTGTAAAAATGAATTATTCGTGCGTAAGCCTGAACCGTTTTGATCATCTGTCAACCCGAAACGACTCACTTTTTGCTCGGCGCTTTTGCTCACGTCTTCCAAGTGTATGTTACGACGCAAGTAAGCAGGCTCATCTTCCAACTCTTTCAAACCTTCCGCTTTTTTCAGCTTCACATTGTATTGCTGGATGCGTTCCATACGCTCGCTGTTACGACGTTGCATTTCTTCCGGTGACAACGCTACGCGTGTTTGAACGTTTTCCAAGCTGTTTTTTTGCTCAACTTTATCCTCTAAGAAAAAGCGCTTTACCTCTTCTTCTTTTTGCTCTACAACCGTTTGTGTAGTTGTTTCCAACGGTTTGGTTGTTTCCGAAGAAAGATCCCAATCAAAGTTGATTCCTGTTTGCGGTTCAGCAGCCGTAGTTGGTGTCACTGTTTTTTCAGCAATCGGTTCTTCAGCTTCTTTCACTTTCAAAAACGGCTCTTCAGAAGGAGCTGATTCTACTACCTGCGTAGGAGAAGTCAACGGAGCTTTGATTTCGTTTTTAGGCTCTTCTTCCAAGGTACGAACCGTACGCTCAGGAGCCTTTTCAAAACCCGTGATCGGCTGTGAACCGAAGCCCGTAGCGATCAAGGTAACGCTCAATTTATCACCAAGAGTCGCATCGTACCCGTGACCCCAGATAACATCTGCGGTAGATCCTGCTTCGTCTTGAATGTAATCCGTGATTTCTGAAATTTCATCCATCGTCACATCTACATCACCATACGTAATGTTCAACAACACGTATTTCGCACCGCTGATATCGTTGTCGTTCAACAACGGCGAGTTCAACGCTTCTTTCACAGCAACCAATGCACGATCTTCGCCTTCTGCTTGAGAAGAACCCATGATCGCAACACCACTGTCTTTCATTACCGTGTTTACGTCGTTGAAATCTACGTTGATTGCTCCTGTAACCGAAATCACTTCAGCAATTCCTTTAGCCGCTGTAGTCAATACGTTATCTGCTTTCGAGAACGCATTTACCAACGACAGATTTCCTGCCATTTCACGCAAACGCTCGTTGTTGATCACCAATAGTGTATCTACGTTGTTGCGCATTGCTTCCAAACCTTCCTCGGCTTGCTGACGACGTTTACGGCCTTCGAAGCTGAATGGAACGGTAACAATACCCACTGTGAGGATACCTAGTTCTTTGGCAATCTGTGCAATAACAGGCGCCGCACCGGTTCCGGTACCACCACCCATTCCGGCAGTAACGAATACCATTTTGGTTCCGTCTGCTAAAAATGCGCGAATTTCTTCAATATTTTCAACTGCGGCATTACGCCCGATTTCGGGAATAGATCCGGCTCCACGTCCTTCTGTAAGACTCGGTCCTAGTTGAATTTTCAACGGAACAGGAGAAATATCCAATGCTTGTCGATCCGTGTTACAAACGATGAAATCTACTCCTTTGATTCCTTGGTCGTACATGTGGTTGACAGCATTGCTTCCTCCACCTCCAACACCGATCACTTTAATGATAGATGTACTTCCTTTTGGCAAATCGAATTCCATATGCTTTTGTTTTATTGTTGTCTTTTTTTTAATTGTAAATTGAAAATGTAAAATTGAAAAGGGAAGCTATGCTTCATCGCTCTTTTCAATTTTCAATTTTCCATTCTCCATTTTAATAGTCGTCTTCCGCGAACCAGTTTTTACTTTTTGTAATGATGGTATCAAAGAAAGAACCGCGCGATTTGTTGGAATGTGTTTTCACCTGACCGGCTGTTGTTTCTACCGGACGATTTGTTTCTACTCCTTCAAATCCTTTCATCACCAAACCGATACCGGTTGAGTACATCGGGCTCACAATACTATCAATGGTATTGGTGCTTGCCAAATGCTCTGTTGGTAAACCGATACGTGTTGTCATTCCTGTTATGAATTCGAACAACTGGGTAATGTGTTTCAATTGTGCTCCACCACCTGTTACCACGATTCCGGCAATGAGTTTTTTCTCGTAACCCGAATTGCGGATTTCGTAGTAAACGTGCTCGATGATTTCTTCCATTCGGGCCTGAATGATACTTGCCAAGTTACGAAGCGTAATTTCTTTCGCATCGCGACCACGTAATCCCGGAATACATACTACTTCTGTTTCAAGACTTTCGGAAGCCAAAGCCGATCCGAATTTCACTTTCAACGCTTCAGCATGTCGACGTAAAATGGTGCAACCTTCTTTGATATCATCTGTGATCACATTTCCTCCGAAAGGAATCACGGCTGTATGGCGAATCACTCCTTCGTGGAAAATGGCCACATCGGTTGTTCCACCCCCAATATCTACCAATACCACTCCGGCTTCTTTTTCTTCAAAATTCAACACCGCATCGGCAGAAGCGATTGGTTCCAAAATAATGTCTTTCACTTCCAAACCGGCTTTCTGAACACATTTATTGATGTTCATGGCGGCATTGATGTGTCCGGTAATGATGTGGAAATTTGCTTCCAAACGACGACCTGACATACCGATCGGATCTAAGATTCCGGTTTCGTTATCTACAATATACTCTTGTGGTAATACGTGGATGATCTCTTCACCCGGTTGCATGACCAATTTGTACATATCTTCGATCAAGGCATCGATGTCTTTCTGACTGATCTCGTTTTCGGTTGAGCTACGCGTGTAAATACCGCGGTGCTGCAAACTCTTGATGTGTTGTCCGGCGATTCCTACATTCACAATTCGAATGATCAAATCAGCATCAACACGATCCTGGGCTTCTTCAACTGCAGCCTTGATGGATTGAACCGTTTTTTCGATATTGGAAACAATACCGCGCGACACACCCAACGACTCACTTTTGCCCATGGAAATAATCTCAATTTTTCCATGTTCGTTTTTAGTGCCGACTAAGCAAGCAATTTTGGTTGTTCCAATGTCCAATCCAACTACTATTGTTTTTGACCCTGACATATCTTGTATTAATTTTCTTCTTTACAGTTTTCCCTTTATCTGCAAGGCTTTCAGGTTTCTTCACTACAATTGGTGATTTCCTAAAATCCGCAAGACGGGATAGTGACAAACATAATCGTAATATCCACAGCTATTCCATCAAAAAAATATACTTTTCAATGATGCATTGTTAATAATCATTGTTAAAAAGTTGATGTTGAAGCGGTTTGTTTAGGGGGTTATTTCTTCGACAACGATGAAAACCCATGTCGTTGATCTGATAAAAACTCATCTGATGATAAAATGCTTTTAATCGTCCCATCGGGACGAAATAGTGTAACACAAAATGAACTCTAAGATCGCCGCCCCGTAGGGTCGGGACATTATTTCACACTCTTTACTCCAACTCTTGGAAAACATACCTTTCATCATACTCTACCTCGAAATGATTTAGCATCTGCTGATACTCCTGGTAAAACGTTTTCTTTGCATGGTGCTTCTCCTGATCCTGTATATACTGTAAGACGCTTGGTATTTTATCAGTGCTATGACTAAATGCGCCGAAGCCTTCCTGCCATGAAAACCTAGTTGCTGTTTTACGATTATCATTGATCCATTTGGAAGAGCTACCTTTTACTTCTCTCATCAACTCGGAAATAGATTGATTTGGTTGCATACCAATAAGAATATGAACATGATCTTCTACACCATTTATGGCAAAAACCTTATGTCGATGGTTTTGGATAATTCCGGTCATGTATTTGAATAACTCGTCTTTCCACGATTTATGGATCAGATTCTGTCGGAATTTTACTGCAAAAACGAAATGAATCCGAATGCTTGTATAGGTATTTGCCATTTAATATCTTGTTTCGATTTCTATTGAAGATATAGCTATTTTTTGGAAGGTCCGGTATTTCTGACTGACGGATTTTGTCTTACCCCTACGGGGTAAAATGACTATAATAATGCTTTTTAGCTACAATATCTCGTCCCTACGGGACTGATAATAAAACAATATCGGACAAAAGGAAATCCTTGTCATTACGGCGTGAAAAACCAAAAAAAATGCCTCCCATTTCTGAAAGACATTCTCAACCAATTGAACATACAAAAAGTACCCGATTATTCGAGGTAGCGTTTTTCTATGGAGCCATCTTCATAGACAAGAATAATCAAGCCTTTTTGCTGTTCTGAAACAAGTTGTCCAAGAACGTTCGTTCGTTTTACCACCGTTTTCGAATTCAAGCGATTATCGATACTCACCACGTTACTGATTACGCGTGGTTCGCCATTAAAATCGGTTTGACTCAAGCGGTAATAATTGATTTTATTCGGTGTAAACTCAAAATCATAGTAACTGTAAAACTGTTCTTCTGAGGTAGTTCCTGCTCCATTCACAATAGCTGCTTGTTTCCATTCTGAAATATTGTCACTGCGTTCGAGCGTGAAATAATCGTTATTGATTTCGGAAGCCACTTTCCAGCGTAAATCGTTGTATGCACCTTTGTTCGTGCCACTGAATTCTTCCAATTCAACCGGAAGCGGGGTGCAATTAGTCACCGAAATAGAAGATGTTACCGGACAGCCATCACAACGTGTTACCGTTAGTGCATACGAAGTAGCAGAAGTAGGATTGGCAATTGAATTGGCAGTAATAGCCGAATAACCTGCCGGTGTAGATGTCCAGTTGTAGTTATAAGTCGTTACATCAGTGAAAACAATATCATCAATCGATGCAGCAGGATTAGCAACCACAGGCCCAAAAAGCAATGCTGCTCCGGTATTGCGCCATTGGTAAACAATTCGCACAGATGTTCCTGCAAATTGCTGCAAGTTTAATGAAACGTTGTTATACGTTGCAGCAGAACCGAAATACGGTCCACCTAATAAGATGTTTGTAGCACTTGCTGTTATTTGCGTTCCGGCTACTGGCGTGAAACTGGTTGGAACCGCCCAAACTGTCAATTCAGCTTGACCGGACTGACCATTACACCTCCATTTAAAAGCGAGTGTGGGGTTACAGTAGCTCGTAACTGAATAATTTCTGAAGGCAAAGTTTGTAGCCGCTGTTGGGCTAAAGGCTGAACCAATCGAATAGTTATTGTTTGTTGCCGCGGTGCCTATATACAAACCAAAGCTTCCCGCAGCGAAAGCCGCAGTTCCTCTATACCATCTGTTGTTGGCTCCATTGACTAAGGTATAGCTATTAGCTGCTTCAAAATTCTCAGTTGAAGAATTATCCAGGTTAGCCGGTGCGTTCGACGTGAGATTTACCGGCACTCCAACACATGCAGTGGTAGGATTGGCATTGGTAGTAATTGGCGAAATCAAATTAACCGGAACAGTGACATTAGCGCTACCTGTGCAACCCGGTGTGGTACTCACAGCAGTGTAAGTTGTAGTAGCAGCTGGGGTTACTGTCAATGCTGTATTGGCTGATCCAATAGGCGTTCCGGCGACATTCCAAGTGTATAGTGTCATACTTGCGGGCAAGGTCAATGTCACCGAATTTCCTTGACACACAAATGGCGGAGCAGTGATACCAAATGTACCGGAACCAATGGTAATTCTGATCCAGTCATTCCCTGTACAGCCTGCTGCATTGGTAACCAACACACGGTAGTAGATTGTTCCAACCGGAGAAGCAGTATAAGAAGCTGATGTAGCGCCTGGAATGTTGGTCCAGCCTGTCGGTGATCCAAAAAATGTTGTTGTGGTGGATTGCCATTGGTACGTTACTCCACCAGAAGCAGTAAGCGTAACCGGAAAACCGGAACAAATGGTCTGATCAGGTCCTAAATTTGGGGTTGGCGAAGGAGAAACTGTAACAGTCACCTGATCGGTTAACGCACAACTTCCAGTGATGGCAGTTAAGGTATAAGTTGTAGTTACACTTGGTGAAACCGTAATTGCAGCCGAAGTTTGTCCTGTACTCCATGAATAGGAAGTTCCACCGGAACCGGTTAGCGTAACAGATCCGTAATTAGTAGCTCCAAAAAACCCCGGTGTGGAACAAGCCACCGCATCCGGACCTGCATTGGGTGTAGGATTTGCCAATGTATTGATAGGGAACACTTGATTGAGCGGATTACCACAAATATCTGTCATGTTGTTTACCGTCAGCGAATAATTGCCCGGCGCAAGTGCAGGAGAAATTGTAATCACTACACTGATCGTTTTTCCACCCGAACAGTTGGTTGTAGTTAATGCAACGGTATGACCCGGCATACTAAAATCGGATGCTTGTAAGGTATTGCAATCGATGTATTCTGAGAAATTGATGGTAAACGTAGTTGCAGATGCGCAGTTCGGACTGTAAGCATTCACAATCGTAGGTGGAATATTATCTACAATATTTACGTTAGCTGGATTGTTACGAAATGTCAGGTTAAAACCCGCATTGTTTCCTCCATAATAATTGATACACAACGCGTAAATTCGGGTTGTATTTACTGCTTCTACTTGATTGATTGGTGTTCCTGAAGCGTCTTGCGAGTTTGTTGTTCCTGCATTTGTAAGACCTGTAGCTCCTTGAGTTGATGAGAAATTACATGAAACCTGTGTTCTGTTAGCACAACCATTCGTGATATCCCATAGTACATAATCGTAATCGGTAGAACCTGCAGGAGAAATCAGAAAGTCGAGATTACCGTTGGTTTGTGGTGTAAATGAATACCACACCGATCCACCGTTTCCTGTACCTGAATAACATGAACCGTTATCATCGTTTACCAGACCGGTATTGTCATACTGATTGGCGGCAGTATTTACGGTAGAATTTCCGCACAAAGGAATTGCATTGATACAGTCGCTTTCCGGAGCTGTTACTTTTTCATAAGCCAATTCAATATAAGGAACAACTACACCTTCAAATCCGCGTCTTGGTTCATTATTAGAACCCGGTGTATATACAATGGTAAAACCTTTGCCTTTATAGTCAACCGGCTTATTAACACCATCGTAAATACCAATAAGTTGTGTTGTATCTAACCCATGAAATATACGAAGCGTGCTTCCTGTAGGTAAATCAAAATAGGTAAAATACAACTGGATATAGCCAGAAGCAGCATGAATGGTCGAACGAAACGCCGTATTTTCCATATTTCCGTCACTTCCTCCATTATCATAAATCAATGCACTGTTGGTAGCGTAAGTTTGTTGATCTTCCAAGAGGATCTGTTGTTGACCAATTGCACTTATTGAAATGCCTATTAAAAAGCAAAACATCAAGAATGGTTTTGTAGTAGCAAGTATTAAATTCATGTCATTAAGTATTCTATCACAAATGTAGAACAGCCAACAAGCACATTTTGAGGGGCTACCACCTCGATTTTAGAAAATAGCAAATCGATTTAGTAAACTGTTTTTCAGTGAATTACAATTTATACAGTTAACAAACTAACAAGGGTGAAATGGATTGTATAAATCTATAACACACTCAGAACTTTAATACAAACGTAACACAAGCTTTAGCAATATATCAAAACAGTAGGAAGATTCGGTTTCTTACAAACTTAATTTTATGGGCTGTTTTCAGTTGAATTATTCCTGTGCAGGCGATACTTCCACTTCCTCAACCGGATGTTTCTTGCAAACAATCTGATCTTTGAATTTAAGGTTGATCGTTTCGTATTTACTCCAGCCTTCATACGGAAGTCCTTCTTCGTAAAACACGACCAGTTTATCGAGTTTTTCTTTGACCTCTGCATCCGTATACGCTGAACCGAAAATAATCTTGTGGTTTCCGACTTGTGGAATGAGTACAAAGTCTCCACCCAATGTGCGATGCACTTGGGCAATCTGGGCTTTCAGGAATTTGTTTTCGGAAATGTATTTCGATAAACGGTAAATGTCGTCGAGTTGCCGCGCTTGAACCAAGGAATCGTTTTTCAAAATTTCATCTACCGTAAGTGTATCGCTTTTATCTGAAATGTTTCCTGAAAACACCAATACTCGAGCAGTAAAATTCGGTGTCGGATCCATGGTAGCACCTTTCGAGTCTACGTAAAAACTTTCACCATTCGAATTAAAAATACGGGCCAATGGTCGACGAACCTTTAAACGGATATCCCAATTACCGGACATTCGTTTGAAAACTTCTACGGATTCTACTTCGTGCATTTCGCGGATAAACGCTTCGATGGCAGTGGTATTTAACTCTTCCATGGTTTGCCCGTCGAAGACCAAGCCTTTTCGTTTCAGACGCACCAATAATTCATTTTCGGTGAGAAAGGCATTTTCGTCATCAATGCGAATGGCAATATTGGGTTTACCCACAACGGTTTCTTCCTGCATGCGGCGCGCAACAACCAATAAGGTAATTACCAACACCGCAAACAGCGACCAACCGATGATTTGTCCCCAATTTTTCATCTAAGATTGGCTTTAAATTGTTGGGTCAATTGTGGTACGAGGCGATCAATATCTCCGGCCCCAATGGTCAAAATAATACCTTCTTTCACCGTTTTACTCCACTCCATCACTTCCGCAGGATTCAGCAAAAGGCAGTCGGTAGAAAGAGCTTTCATCACTTCATCGCTTGTGACGCCCGCAATCGGTTCTTCGCGTGCCGGGTAAATGGGCATGAGAACGACCTTGTCGAGACGTGAAAGTTGATCGATAAATCCGGACATAAAATCACGCGTACGCGAGAATAAATGCGGTTGAAATATTCCGGTAATAAAGCGCGTTGGATACAGCATTCTTACAGAATCGACCAAAGCAGCAATTTCGGTTGGATGATGCGCGTAATCATCAATATAAACCAATTTCTCGGTACGAATGTGGTAATCGAAACGGCGTTTGACACCCATAAACGATTTTAGTCCATGGATGATTTCGGCTTTTGTAACACCCAGCTCGATGCACATGGCACAAACAGCGACTGCATTTTCGCAGTTGTGAATGCCCGGCAAACCAAGCTCCAGTTGTTTCCAATCAACTCCCGGACCTTTGATATCGCAGTAAAAATGACCGTCGACCGATCTTAAGTTTACCGCATTGTAATCGGCTTTCGGAGCATTAACACCGTAGGTAATTGTTCTTGCGGCAGAAGGTTTGAGGTCAAGGTTCCATTTCTGCACCACAAATCCTTCAGCGGTATGTTTGTCGGTATAAGCCTGAAAACCGGCATGAAATTCGGCTTCGGTACCATAAATATCCAAGTGATCGGGATCCATTGCCGTAATGATACTGGCAAACGGAGACAAACGTAGAAACGACCGATCAAACTCATCTGCTTCAATCACCGTGTATTCCGACGTGGGATCAATGACTACATTGGAATTAAAATTGCTTGAAATTCCGCCTAAAAAGGCTGAACATTTCACATGCGATTCGTTTAACACATGTGCCAATAGCGTGCTCGTGGTGGTTTTACCGTGAGTTCCGGCAACGCCCAATCCTTTGCTAGATTGAGTGATCAAACCCAATACTTCCGACCGTTTGAGCACTTCGTGGTGTTGCTGAAAATACACCAACTCGCCCATGTTTTTTGGAATGGCAGGTGTGTAAACGACCAATGTTCCTTCTACTTGTTGAAATTCAGCAGGAACGTTGTTTCCCAAATCTTCGAAATGCACCGCCATTCCTTCGGCAATCAATTCGTCGGTCAATGGTGACGGCGTTTTATCGTACCCGGCAACCGTAAATCCTTTGGCATGGAAATAACGCGCCAGTGCCGACATTCCGATTCCTCCGATGCCGATAAAATAAAGTCGCTTTGTTGTTTCCGGTTTCATTTTTTGTTCTTCTTACAATTTTCCTTCTGGCCACCCTCCCTACCCTCCCTCAAGGGAGGAGCGGATTCCCCTTTTTCAGGAGGTAAATCTGTCTCCCTCCTTGAGGAGGGAAGAGCAAGCGTAGCTTGTGAAGGGAGGTGACAATTCAATTATTTCCCCACCAATCCTTCTATTACATCCACAATATCTGCAGATGCATTTGGTTTTGCCATTGCTTTAATGGCGCTGCCCAATGCGTGGGATTGGTTATTATCTTTCAATACGGCAAACGCCGTTTTCATTACTTCTTCTTTGGCTACTGCATCTTTTACTAAAACGGCTGCATGGTTTTTTACCAAAGCCATCGCGTTTTTGGTTTGATGGTCTTCGGATACGTTGGGCGACGGTACCAAAATAGTCGGTTTACCCACTAAACAGAGTTCCGAGATCGACAAGGCACCCGCTCGTGAAACGATGATATCTGCGAGCGTGTAGGCAGCATCCATGCGGGAAATGAAGTCGGTGAGCAGGATGTTGTTTTTCCCTTCGACCTGTGTTTTCATCGCTTCGAAGTAGTATTTGCCGCATTGCCACAAAACCTGTACGTTTTCTTGTTCCAACTGATCAGCTACAAAGAGTACACTTTCGTTCAAAGTACGTGCGCCGAGACTTCCACCGATGACCAACACCGTTTTTTTCGCCGGATCCAATGCCGGAAAACAGGCAAATGCATCTTCACGCGAAAGGGTCAGTTCTTTTAATTCCTGACGAACCGGATTGCCCGTGAGTTTTATTTTATGAGCCGGAAATACACTTTCCAATCCTTCGTAAGCGGTGCAGATTGCCGAAACGCTTTTCGACAGTAAACGATTGGTTTTTCCCGGAAAGGAATTTTGTTCCTGCACCACGGTTGGAATTCCCAAACGGGTTGCCATTTTAAGTGTCGGTCCGCTGGCATATCCACCCACACCGATCACCACTTCCGGTTGAAAGTCTTTGAGAATCTGTTTCGCCTTCATCAACGATTTCAAGAGCTTAAACGGCAATGCAAAATTAGACAGGGTCAATTTTCGTTGCAAACCAACAATGGGCAAACCAACAATTTTGTAACCTGCTGCCGGCACGCGTTCCATTTCCATTTTGCCGATGGCGCCCACAAACAAAATATCTGCCTGCGGGTAGCGCAACTTGATTTCATTGGCAATGGCCAAGGCGGGAAATATATGTCCGCCCGTTCCACCACCCGATATGATAATCTTTTTCAACATCTATAGAGCCTGTTTAAATTTCTTATTCAAATACGTTTTCGGTTTCACCTTCTTTGCCATTCTCTTGTTTAGCAGCCACAGACTGCACAATTCCTATACTTATACACGCCATGATCATGGCCGACCCTCCCATTGCGAGGAAAGGCATATTTTGTCCGGTAACAGGGAAGATCCCGGTACAAACCATCATGTTTACAGCCGCCTGAGAAAGCAACAAAATTCCAATACCCAGACAGAGGTACGTCTCAAAGAGATTGTCGGCTTTGAGGGCGATGCGCATAATCCGGTAGAGAATAATGAGGTAGACCAGCACTAGAAAAATAGCCGAGATCAACCCAAATTCTTCTACATAACTGGCAAAGAAAAAGTCGGCATACGCTTCCGGAATAAACTCTTTGAGCTTACCGTCGCCTACTCCTTGACCGGTCAATCCACCGTTGTAAATAGCTAGTTTGGAATTGCTGGCCTGTAAGTTTCCGGCCACATCTATATCAGCCGAATTTTTGTACTGATTGGTAAAACGGTTGACCCAGGTTTGCCAACGGGGTAAAATTTTCATTTCCGGCAAAGCCAAATGCGCTCCAACTACCAAGGCAAACAATCCGACCCCAGCCACAACAGTGGTTAGCATCTTGCCTATAGGAACACGACCCAAAAAGAGCAATACAAAGCAGATCATGAACAGAATGGCTGCCGTTGAGAAGTTGTCTTTTACAATCAATCCGCAGATAATAACAATGGGAGCCATAATGGGAAGGAAGCCTTCTTTCCATGATTTCAGCACCTCCTTTTTCTTGGAGAGTAAACGCGCCAAATAGATGATCAATGCCAGTTTGGCAAAGTCGGAAGACTGAAAGGTTAATCCCACAAACGGAATTTTGATCCAACGTCCGGCCTCATTGGTCTTTTCTCCAAAGAACAAGGTAAATACCAGCAAACTCACTCCTAAATAGAAAATGATTTTAGAATACTTGGAAAGGTATTTCGGATCGCGCCGATGAATCCAATACATCGCGAAAATGGCGATGAGGATGTAAATGAAATGTTTGAACAAATACTTGATTGGAGTTCCGCCATCCATTTTCACCAAAATAGGCACAAAGCTGTACACGCTCACCAAGGAGAACCCGAGTAAGATCAGTGTAAGCACCCAGATTACCAGGTCGCCTTTCAGGTATGTGCGAATCAGCTGTATCATTTGGTATGGTTCATTTTATCGGAGTTATTCCGTTTGTATATTGTTTTGATCAGAAAACGAACCAAGAGGAAAACCAGTGCCAGCAATACCAATGCAATGAGTATCACAGGCACAATTCCATAGTTTTCTACAAACACGGCGAACCAATGATATTCATAGTGCTTTGGTATGTGAACAGAACTATCCTTTCCAAATAAACCGGGATCAATATCAACAATCAGCCCACAACTCATCAATAGGGGCATCACGGTTATGGAAAATAGTCGCATCCTTTCTCGGAAAAATTCCGGAAAACGGCTTCCTGATTCGCCAAAAAGCGAGTCATCAAAAGGCCGGATGCGAACGATTGGATTCATCTGTTGCTGTTTAACTGTACAAAGTTTTCAAAATCGGCAAGCTTGGTTTTCCACTCATTTCCCGCTACGGTAAACAAGAGAATGTGACGGTTTTGCTTGGCATTTCGCAACACCACAAGAGCGTCTTCCAGGCTTTCCGTAGCCGTAAGCAAAGGCATGGGTGCCAAAACATCGGCAGGTAAATCAATCTGCGCATTGTCGTACTGACCACACCAAGCTAACGACCGCATGCTTTTCGGATCGACCTGCGCCAATTCTTTTACCAATGTGGCATTGCCCAACCAAAACACCGGAAACGGGAAGGTTGAAATAGTAGCCGAGAGTTCGTACACCGACGGATTGTACCACGTAAACACATCCATTCCCCAGAGTTTCCCCAACGGACGCAACGACTGTCTTTCGGCAGCCTTAAGCGCTTCCTGACGGGCATCGAGCAGGGATTGAGCCTGACCTGTTTGCAGCTTTGTATTCATGCCAACCGATTAAAGCGAACGAACTGCCTGCTTGAACTGATTACCACGGTCTTCGTAGTTCTCGAACAAATCGAAACTTGCGCAAGCCGGCGACAACAATACCGTTTCTTCTTTTTTGGCCAAGCGATATCCGTAAGCTACAGCTTCCATAGCCGAACCTGCTTCTACAATGGTTTCTACCACACCCGAAAAAGCATCCATGATCTTCTGATTGTCTTTCCCCAAACAAATGATTGCTTTTACTTTTTCTTTGACCAAGGCGGTCAATTCGCTGTAGTCGTTGCCTTTGTCAACACCACCAACGATCCAAACCGTAGGATTTTCCATGCTTTCGAGGGCAAACCAGGTTGAATTGACATTGGTAGCTTTGGAATCGTTGATGAATTCGATGCCACATACTTTGGCCACGAACTCCAAACGGTGTTCCACATTAACGAAGTCTGACAGACTTTCGCGCACAACATCCTTGCGGATATCCAACAAGCGACCGGCTAACCCTGAAGCTAGTGAATTTTGGGTGTTGTGCTTACCCTTTAGTGCTAAATCATGTATAGACATAATGAACTGATTGTTATAGTTTATGATGAGTTGTTTGTTTTCTACGTAAGCTCCTTTTTCGAAGGTTTTAGTCAACGAAAACGGGAGCAGCTGTGCCTTAATGGAGTGTTTCTCCAGTTCGGCGTTGATGATCGCATCATCGGCATTGTAGATGAAAAAATCTTCCGCTGTTTGGTTTTGCAGGATGCGGAATTTTGAGTTCACATACAATTGCATGTTGTATTCATACCGATCCAAATGATCGGGTGTTATGTTGGTCAGAATGGCGATTTCTGCGCGAAAATCTTCCATGTCATCGAGCTGAAACGAGCTCAGTTCCAACACATAGATTTCCTTGTTTTCCAACGCCACTTGTTTGGCAAAACTGTAGCCCACATTTCCGGCCAATCCCACATTCATTCCGGCTTTGGTAAGCAGGTGATGAATCATCATGGTGGTTGTGGTTTTACCATTGCTGCCGGTAATGCACACTTTTTTTGCTGTGGTGAAATAGCCCGCCAATTCGATCTCGGAAACCACTTTGATTCCTTTTTCGCGGATGGCTTTCATCACCGGTGTTTTTTCCGGAATGCCCGGCGATTTCACAATGAGATCAGCCTCCAGAATGCGATCCATGGAATGTGTTCCTTGTTCCCACTCCAAACCGTATTCACCCAATTCCTGCTGAAACGACGGTTTCACGGTTCCGTAATCGGACACGAAGACCTTTGCCCCTTTTGCTTGCGCTAAAATGGCTGCTCCGACACCGCTTTCGCCGGCGCCCAAAATCACTACTATTTTGGCGTTCAAGTCCATTAGCGGAGTTTCAGGGTTACGATGGTTACTACTGCAAGCAATACAGCTACAATCCAGAAGCGCGATACGATTTTCGCTTCATGCAAGCCTTTTTTCTGGTAATGGTGATGCAAGGGTGCCATGAGGAAAATGCGCCTGCCTTCGCCGGAACGTTTTTTGGTGTATTTAAAATAACCCACCTGCAAAATCACCGATAAATTTTCGATCAGGAAGATGCCGCACAACACCGGAATCAACAACTCTTTACGAATCGAAATGGCAAATACGGCGATGATTCCACCCAAAGCTAAACTTCCTGTATCGCCCATGAATACCTGCGCGGGATAACTGTTGTACCACAAAAATCCGATGCACGCTCCCACAAAGGCGGCAATGAAGATCACGAGTTCCTCGGCGTAGGGCACATACATCACATCGAGGTAATCCGCGAAGCGAATGTTGGAAGTCACGTAAGCCAGAATGGCAAGAGCAATTCCCGCAATGGCGCTGGTTCCGGTTGCCAGTCCGTCGAGTCCGTCGGTCATATTGGCACCGTTGGAAACTGCGATCACGATCACAATCACCAACGGAATAAACAGCAACCAACCGTAGGATTTATCAATGTCACCGATCAACCAGTTGTAGTTGAATTCGTTGTTGTTGATGAACGGAATGGTCGTGGTCATATCACGCGTTTCGATCCATTTAGCCGGAATGCTGTCGGTTTCGTCACTCGCATGCTGATGCGTCACAAAACTTTCGCCCGCCTGCAATTTGTAATCGGTATCAACACGTTTGTGCACCTGTACATCGGGGTGGAAATACATGATGCAACCAACGATCAATCCCACACCGATTTGTCCGATGATTTTAAAACGACCTGCAAGACCTTCTTTGTTTTTCTTGAACACTTTGATGTAGTCATCCAGAAAACCGATGGCGCCTAACCAGATTGTAGCGATGATCATGGTGACCACATAAATGTTGTGCAATTTGGCAAACAACAAGGTTGGGATCAGAATCGCGCTCAGGATGATGATTCCACCCATGGTTGGCGTTCCTGATTTTTCAATTTGTCCGGCCAAGCCCAAATCGCGCACGGTTTCACCGATCTGCTGACGACGCAACAAGTTGATGAGTCGTTTTCCAAATACAATCGAAACGATGAGCGATGTAATCAAGGCCATTGCCGCACGGAAGGAAATGTATTGAAACAATCCTGCTCCGGGAAAATCCATCTGTTCGAGATAATCAAAGAGGTACGTTAACATTATTTATTCAGTTTAGTATTGTTTTTGTTTACCACGGATGCACTCGTGTACTCGTGCATTTCATGGGACGTGTTTGACTTAGCTTTTCCCATTGATGTGCTCATGAATTCGCACACTCATTGGACGTGTTTGACTTAGCCTTTCCCACAGATGCACAGATAAGGCTCGCCTAACGGACTCGCTTTACTTACAAAATGTGCATTCAAGTGATACTTAAATTTTTTAATTGCATTTATTTCATCGTCCACTATTGCAAGCAAACAATGGGCGCTGTCAGCCTGAGGCTGAAACGCTATAATCTTTGTCAGCCTGAGGCTGATGGGAGTCATTCTCATTTATTTAGTTTTTTAAAGTATGTTTCCACTAGTTGGAAATCGTCGAACGGATATTTCACGCCTTGGATTTCCTGGTATTTTTCGTGACCTTTCCCCGCAACGAGGATAATGTCTTTGGGCTGCGCCAAGGCAACCGCGGTTTTAATTGCTTGTTCGCGATCTTGAATGGTGAGCACTTTCATGAAATGCTGCGGCTCCACACCTTTTTCCATTTCGTCGAGAATGGATTGCGGATCTTCCGACCGCGGATTGTCTGAAGTCAAGATCACTTTGTCGCTCAACTCACAAGCAATGCGCGCCATTTCCGGTCGTTTCAGCGCATCTCTGTCGCCACCACAACCAACCACCGTAATCACCTGCTCGTTGCGCGTGCGGATGTTTTCGATGGTTTTCAACACATTCAGCAAGGCATCGGGCGTGTGTGCGTAATCCACAATGGCGGTAACCGCTCCGATACTTTGGGTAAACTGAAAGCGACCGTCAACCGATTCCAGGCGACTTAAAACAGTCAATACTTCCGTTGCGTCTTCGCCCAATAATTGCGTGATCCCGAAGACTGTTGTAAGGTTGTACGCATTAAAATCGCCAATCAAACGCGTCCACACTTCCGTTCCGTTGATGGTGAGTACCAAACCACCAAAACTGTTCTCGAGCACTTTCACCATGTAGTCGGCATGACTTTTCATAGCGTAAGTCGAAACCGTTGCTTTGGTATTTTGCATCATCACCATTCCGTTCTTATCATCGGCATTGGTGAGGGCAAAAGCACCTTTCTGTAAACCATCGAAGAATCCTTTTTTAGCTTCGATGTATGCTTTAAACGTGCCGTGGTAATCCAAATGATCGTGCGTAATGTTGGTAAACGCCGCTCCTTTGAAATTCAAGCCGGCAATGCGGTTTTGCGACACCGCGTGCGAGCTCACTTCCATGAAGCAGTGCGAACAACCTTGAGCAACCATATCGGCCAACAAAGCGTTCAAGGCAACCGGATCGGGCGTGGTATGCGTTGCAGGAACCGCTTCGTCACCAATCAAATTCACTACTGTAGACAGCAACCCGACTTTGTAACCCAGATTTGTGTACAAACGGTGCAACAAAGTCGTGCAAGTTGTTTTTCCGTTGGTTCCGGTAATTCCCACCAGAATCAATTCGTTTGAAGGCGAACCGTAAAATGCGTGCGCTAATTCTCCTAAAGCTCTTCCTGTATTGGGAACCACCAATTGCGTTACATCCGCTGAAGTATCAATCGCTTGTTCCGTCACAATTGCCGTGCAGCCCTGCGCTATTACCTGAGAAAGGAAATCGTGCCCGTCGACCTTGGTTCCTTTCATCGCCACAAACAACGTACCCGCAACGGCCTTGCGTGAATCAAACACAATAGCCGACACAGCAGCATCTTGCGGACCGATCCACGAGTTGACTGTTGTTGCTGATGCTATGTCGTTTAACTTTATCATTTCAATACTAATTCTATCAATCCGCCTTTGTAAGCCGGTGTTCCTGCGGGAATGGTTTGCGATACAACTTGTCCGGACCCGCGCAGATACACATGCATTCCCAAGCGTTCTATGAGGTAAACCGCATCGCGGGCAGACAAACCAACCACGTTCGGAACTGCATTTTTATTCACCTTTCGGCGGTTCATTTCCACCTTGTTTCCTTCGGCTTTCGTGCTGAACCAATCTGACTGCTGCAGAATGGAATAGCGAATACCCAAATGACTCAATACTTCCAAAATATCAGCACGATTACCGTCCATAGAAAGCGGTGCTTCTTTTACTTTCTGGCGCGATTCATTGATCGCCTTGTGGTACTTCAGTGTGTTGGAATACACTTTATTAGCAATGGCCGAAAACACTGTTCCCGAAACCGTAGCTCCGTAGATGTCTTTGCTTGGCGCCGACACCACAACAATACACGAGTAGAGCGGTTCTTTTGCCGGGAAATACCCAACAAACGAAGCTTGGTAACGCTCTTCACCTTTTTCACCGTAGCGCAAATCGTCGTTTAGAATGCGCGCTGTTCCGGTTTTTCCTGCAATATCGAAGAGCGATGATTTCAACGCACTACCCGTACCACGCTTTACAACTCCTGACAAACATTCCTGCAGCTGATGCAAAGTGCGGTCGGAACAAATTTTCTGGCGAAGCACAATCGGCTTGCTTTGTTTTACCACTTCCGAACCGCGGCGAATTTCCTGCACAAACTGTGGACGCACCAAGGTTCCTTCATTCGCAACAGCATTGTAGAACGCCAGCGTTTGCAACGGTGTTTGTTGCACTTCGTACCCGATGGACATCCATGCCAATGAACCGCCCCACCAGTGCGAAGTGCCCGGTTGGTAGACCGTAGGAACAGGCTCGCCCTTCAATTCGATACCCAAGGGCTCGGTGATTCCAAATTCTTTCAACCGAGCAGTAAATGCCTCGGGCTCGGTGCGATAGGCATTGTAAATCACCTTAGCTATTACATTCGACGACAACTCAAATGCTCTGCGGATGGAGATACGTCCGTAACCATACGGATTGGAATCTTTGAGTATACTTCCGTAGAAATTGTATTCCCCATCGGCATAAACCGTATCACTAAGAGAAATCTTTTCATCTTCTAGAGCTGCCATCAACGAAGCCAGTTTGAAAGTCGACCCCGGAACTTCTTTGGTACCGATGGCGTGATTGTACAACTCGTAATATTCGCCGTCTTTCCCCATCGAGAGGTTTACTATCGCGCGAACATAACCGGTTTTCACATCCATTACGACCACCGATCCACTGCGCGCTCCTTGATTCTTCAACTGCTGGTACAACTCCGAATGTGCCACCTCCTGAATGTTCAAATCGATTGTCGTGATCAAATCAGCACCTTCAACCGGTTCACGCAGCATTTGTCCTGTTTTCTTCCAACCACTCGAAATTTCTTGCTCAATCTCCAATCCCGGTTCACCAGTCAGGTAATCGATATACGCTCCTTCAATACCAACGCGTAACTCTTTCTCGCCCTTGTTTTTCTGGTAATAGCCCAGGGTTCGCTTCAGCATTTCACCTTGCGGTCGTTTACGCGAAACCGTTTCATCCGTATCGATGATTCCACCTTTGTTGCGACCCAATTTGAAGATCGGCAGTTCACGCACACGACGACGTTGTTCATTGGTTGCTTTGAGCTTGATCACCACATAATGATTCCCTTTCACCCTAGCCCGACGGATCAAATTCTCGTAATCGCGCGCTGACGTATTCGGGAAAATCGCTGATAACCCGCGTGCCAAATCAGAAATATCACGATCAAACACCTCTTGATCTACCACTCCCGGATCCATGTGGATATCGTAAAACGACACCGATGTCACCAAAGGCGTATAATTACGGTCGAGGATTTCACCCATACGCGGATAACGCGGCATTGCTCGCTTCGGAATCTTTTCATCCTTGGCGGTAAACAACGTCGCACTGCCTTCGGTTTGGATCAACACAATCTTCACCACCACCACAATCAACGCAACAAAAAAGCCTAAATAAACGAGGTAGGCTCTCCAGATCAAATCCTTCTTCTCACTCATTTTTCGGGTCGTTTTATGCGAATTACCTTCGCCGGTTTCAACGATTCCTTCAGTCCGCGACGCTCAAGTATCTCCACCAAGCGGTAACGGGTTGTTAATTCTTCCAGTTTTGCTTTATTCTCAATGTATTCAGCTGTATTGGCATTCACTTCCGTTTGCAGCGTTTCAATGTCTTTGGTCAATTGCTTTCCGTAATACCCTTTACTCACCACCAGCAACAAGAGGAAGAGGAAAAAGAAAATGTACGTGAGGTTGTTTAACACAAAATCACGCGTGAGGATATCGCCGTTTAACACCTGCACGATGATGTTGGGGCGTTTTGGGGCGCGCGGTGATTTTTTTGTTGTTTTCCCTGCTTCTTTTTTCGGTTGGTCATCGGCCGTTTTACGGCTGGTTTCAGTATTGGTCGCGGTATTGGTCGCGGTGAACCGCGACCCCACAGGTTCTTTTTCTACCGGTGGTTTTTCACGATATACGTTACCCTGTAGATTTTCCAGTGTTTCACGACCAATATTGGATTCCTTAGGATTGCTCGGGCGGTGGCCCGAGCCCATATTTGAATCCAAATTGGGTTTGCGTTCGCGGTACTCATTTTCCATCGGACACACGTTTTGCGATTCGTAACTTGGCACTGCGGGCACGGGAATTGACCGCGATTTCTTCTTCTGTCGGACTAACCGGCTTGCGGGTAATTTCTTCGAAAGGTTTCAATACATTTCCGAAGAAATCTTTCTCGATAGACCCGTCGATGTTACCGCGTTTCATGATGTTTTTCACCAAACGGTCTTCGAGGGAATGATACGACATCACCACCAATCGACCATCCAACTTCAATACATCCGGAATCTGCAACAGGAACTTTTCCAAGACCTCCATTTCCTGATTCACCTCGATGCGCAAAGCCTGAAAAATCTGCGCGAAATATTTATGATCCTTGAACTTCGGCGCCAACGGAAACAAGATTTCCATCAACTGACCCGTGGTTTTGATCGGAGCACGTTTGCGTTGTTTTACCAATTCAACCGCCGCTTTGTAAGCACCTTGCACTTCACCATAAGCTCTGAAGATTTTCGCCAGTTGCTCTTCGTCGTAGGTCGCCAGAATGCTTGCCGCCGTGAGTTCACCACTTTGATTCATGCGCATATCCAAGGCTTCGTCACCACGAATGGAGAATCCGCGCTTAGTATCATCGAACTGATGCGAAGACACACCTAAATCAGCCAGAATACCGTCGACTTGCTTGATTCCCATGACCCGCAAATGATTTTTGAGGAAGGAAAAATTAGCGGGGATAAAATGGAAATTAGGAGCAGACCACGCATTTGCGCGCGCATCAGGATCCTGATCAAATGCAATTAATTGTCCTTTGGGAGAAAGCTGCTCGAAAATAGCACGCGAATGACCGCCACCACCGAAGGTAACATCAACGTAAGTGCCATCGGGATGAATAGACAATCCGTCTAAACATTCCTTAAGCATTACCGGTACGTGGTATGTGTCGTTATTCGTCATCGCTCCCCAAATCACCCATTACTTCATCCGCCAAATCAGCGAAATCAGCCATGTTACCATCCAACAATTGGAAGTATTTGGACTTGTCCCAGATCTCAATTCGGTCGTTGTAGGCAATGAGCATCACATCCTTGTCTAACCCCACACGCTCCATGTGCATCACCGGAACGAGTACACGTCCGGCAGAATCAAGCGCCACCTGCTTTGCTCCCTGGTGGAACAAGCGGTAGAACATTCGGTTTTTGGGTTTAAACAAGTTGAGTTTGCTGAGTTTATCTGCTAGCTTATCCCATTCGTTCATCGGATACAGCGTGAGACAATCCTCAAAGCCTTTGTTCAACATGAATTGTTCCTGAGCCTCGGGAGAAAGTTGTTTGCGCAACCCAGCCGGGAAGAGGAATCGCCCCTTACCGTCAAGTTTCACTTCAAATTCTCCTACAAGTCCAGCCATAGCTTAAATAATGGGTAAAATTAGGGGAAATAACCCACTTTTTACCACCAAGTTACACTTTGTTGAAAACTTCGTACGTATGAACACGTGTAAAGGTTACAATGATGGGTGTAAAGGTATTGATTTTGTTGGAATATGTAGAAAAAATAGATTGGTGGGTAAAAGTGGGAATGTGGAAAAGTAAGGTGGGTTAGGGAAGATAAAAACTCTTATACAAAAGGATCATTTTATATTTTCTTAAATTCACTTTATTTATTCGTGATAAATGGGTGTGATTCGATTTATAAAAATTATTCTAGAAGAACCTGAAAAAGCAGAGCGTATTATTCTGATAATAATCAAATTCCTCATAGCCTTTGTAATTTCAATACTACTTTTTCAAATATTATTTCCGGTTTCCAATTTTAAACTTCAACCATCAGATGAGATCCCTTTTATATCACTGAATAAACAATTTCCACCATTTCAACTAGTCACTTTAGCTGTTTTTATTGTCATTATTTGGGTTGTACTTTGGGAGATCATTGCTAAGAGAATGGTTATTTTCATAGTATGCTTTCCTTGCTTTTTAGCATTAATCCCTGTGTTTTTTATCATTGGTTTATTATACCAAGTTGTTCTTAATTGCTTCAAGAAAAAAAACTTAATTCAGAATACTGCTAATCAAATTACTGATTATTTAATTTCAATTGGTATTAAACCGAATTTGACCATCCAAGTGTTTGACAGCATCAGCACAAAAGATCCGGAATTTGGCTCTATTGGTTTGCTAACAGTTATTAATGAAACTGAAACCACTAGCTTAATAAAATCAAGAATTCTCGAATACTTTACTATTCTATTAATCGTATTTGCCTCCAATGCATTCGTAATTCCTTGGACCGGTTGGTATTATTTATACCTGATTCCACTTTTCCTTACTTGTCTTATTGGTGGAACAATTTATATATTAAGAGATATCGACAATTTGGTGAACTCAGATCAAGCCGATCTTCTGTCGGATTATTTGGAAGAACGATTATTGAACAATCAAGTATTTGAGAAAATCTCACAATATGCTAACAATAAAAACCATGCACTTGTCAAAAGACAAAACCAAATTGAATTATCATTTTGCGATCCGAATCTAGACGAGCCAACGAGACGAATAACAATTTGTTTTATCATCTTATACTTAAATGAAGAACTCTCAATCCAATCATTATTATCAAAAAACGAAACTAATTTTATACCGATTTTTATTTCAAATCAGATGCCCGATATCTCTGTTATCAATTATCTAAACAACAATAAGATGGGTTTTATTTACGCGGATGACGATGTAAATTGGATAATAGCACTTGAAGAAATAGAAGAATTTGCAATGCAAATTCAAAATTAGAACCATTTTTGGTTACCTCTCAAACCGCTCCCTCCTATGCCACTCCAAACTCTCCTGACTTGGGTACAACCTTTTATCACTCGGCAGGTAAATCGATTTCCCATGAAACTGATGCAGCGCATACGGAGAATTCTTGTTTTCCTCAATACGGGAAGAAACAACGGTTTTGTAGGCTTCGTCTATCGTGATTAATCCATTATCAAATGCTTTGTGCAGGGTTTGTGTGAGCGCGATTCCATTCCCGATGGTTTCTGTTTCTGATAACGAAAACGGTTTGATGTGACAGGCTTCAATTAGTTTGAATGATCTTGGGGGAATTTTAACTTGTAATCCTGAAATAGCACATCTGTAGGAATAAACACGTGGGATTTCACGTTGAAACAGCGCGCTTCTGAGGAATACGGTTTGTTCTTTTTGATCTTTGGTGACTTTTGCAATCGGTTTCTCCCATTTAACCAAAGAAGGCTCGGCTACCAACAACGAATCCGGATCGGTGAGGAATAACGGAATCTCTTGTTGTGAGCGGTCTTTCGTTCGCGGGAAATAACGATCCAACAAAACATTGGTGAGCAATTGATTGATTTCGGGGTTCTGCAACAATTCAAACAAGGGCTGATCCAACCATGCATAGTTGAGTGTTTCTTGCAGATTCTTAAAACTCTTGATGCTTTTTGATTTGGTTAAACCGACTTCCATTCCCGGATAGGGCACCAATTTCCAAAAGGGTTCGTGCCCCATGTGAAAGAATGGCAGGGCAAAATTCAAGATGTGCGGTGTATCCACAAAGCGGTACCAATTATCCTTAAATGCCAATACCAATTCTTCCGTTATCCGGATGCGATTATCGAAAATTTCGCCTTGCTTGATCAGTTGAGCAATGGAAAGCAGGAGAATGGGTTTATGCGGAGCTCCGCCTAAATTATGCGCCCGATTCAAGTTCTGAAACTGCTGAATGTAGGATGTCAGAAATTGATTTTCCATTGCTCCGGATTGTTTTGCCGTTGGTCAAAGATAGAAGATAAAATGAGGATGTAAATCAAGTGGCTTTTTTCACCAATCTACATCAAAAACCACCACTCATCCCAACCCCAAAATCCTTAACAAATTCTAACAATATTCCCGTAAAAGAGATGCTTCAGCCGCATACATTTGATTCATTATTAATCATTTAAAACCATAACAATGGGAGAAGAAAAAAAGAAAACGGAATGGACAAGAAAACGTCTTGAAGGTTTCAAAAAAGGAAAATTAACTACTCAAAAAGAGAAGGTGATTAAAAAAGTTGAGGAGAAACTAAAACCTCCACCTCGTAAAAATTAACCCCGGAGAGGTGGTCGCAACAACGATCGCCTTTTTGGGGTTGAGGGTCACTCAACACACAATCTATGCAAGGCCACCTCCCTTAATCCCTCCTCAAGGAGGGAGACTGAGTTTCCTAAAAAGCAAAGGCTCTGACTTCTCTAACCAGTCCCAACAGGTTACCTCCTCCCACCTCCCGACATTCAACAATAACTCCCGCGCTTTCGCGTATAGTGATTATTGTGTATTTTGCTAACCTGTTTTGACGACCCAAGACCCTAAAATGATGCAACCTTCTATCCGGTACTGCTCCAAGATCTGTTTGATTCCTTTGCTATTGTTGGCGCAGGTAGTTTTTGCGCAGCCCGATAGCAGTGAGACCATGGTAGCACCGCGATTGAGCCGAAAGATTGAGCTGAATCCGGTATTGCTGGTAGAGGCGCTCACGGCGGGAAAGACAGAAGATCTTGAAAAGTTTGAGGCGATTTTTGCGTGGGTGGCGTCGAATATTCAGTACGATTACCGCAAGTATTTTTCGGGGAAAGGCAATAGTTCGGAGACGAATATTCGTAGAATTCTGCGCACCAAAAATGCGATCTGTTTTGAATACTCGGCATTGATGGACCATTTGTGTGCGCTGGCCGATATACACAACGTCACCGTGACGGGGTATGCCAAAGACCAACTGTTCGACATCAACGATACGATCTATTTCGATAACCACGCGTGGAATGCCGTGCAGCTCGACGAGCAATGGTATGTCTATGATGTAACCTGGGCGGGGGGCGGATACGAATACCGCTTGCGGAAGTTTAGTCAGAAGGTCTACAACTGGCGGCGCAACATCCACCTGAATAAAACCAAGCTGCGGAAAAATGTACTCGTAGTGCGCCATCCGAAAAATGAGTTCTGCAATATTCCGAAACACAAGGAGAAGAAAGTGCGGATGGTGGAACGGCTTCCGCTTTTCTGGCGCATCATTGATCGTGTATTGAGCTGGATTCCCCTGAGGGCAGTGATCGATCACGGAAAAGTGAAAGACAAGGCGTTTTTCCTCACCGAACCGCGATTGTTTGCCATCACACATTTTCCGAATTCGCCGTATTGGGCTTTGACGGACGAGATCAGCAATGTGCGCGAGTTTTCAGCCGACAAAAGTTATTACGACCACAACAAGGATCAGTACCTTACGCAGGACCGAGAAGGTAAAATGTGCTTGGAATGCGATGATTTTTTTGCGTTGGATTCATTGGGACAGTTCAAAGAGAAAGCCATGCAAAGCTTGGCCAATAATCCAAGAAACGGAATTGAACCCGCGGCGAATTATTTCCACATCGCCCACATTTTCTACAAGGAAGCATACAACACGCTTGATTCATTGGAAAAAGTGTCGGGCTACGATTCGACCGTGTTCTACCTCGATCTGGCGCGCAAGGAACTGAAACGAAGTCATCCGCAAAACAAGGCGTATTACAAGTTCCATACCTCCAAAGACAACGATAAAGTAAAGCAGCAGCGGAAAGCGAACCAGCTGCACACGGCTGTCAACATCACCAATGTTTCGAACCTGCGGAAACGGGCCAATAAAATGGAGTCGATAACGCCAAAGATCAAATCCGGCCAGCGAACGAGCAAGCGCAATCACCGCGCACAGCAGCGTTTTCGACCTAAAAACCCGACAGCCAAACAGCTAAAAGAAGAAACCGCCGAAGGAATCGAAAACCGGATCGATGATGCCGAAAGTAAACTCGACTCCATGAACGAGCGCATTGATTCGTTGGAAACCGATTTCTTGGTGAGGCTGAACCGGCTCAACGATAAGGTATGGGAGCAAGGAAAACTGCTTCGTCCGCAAAACTATTACTTCTACCGCTGTGCCAACAGCCGTGTTCAGGATTCGCAAGACAACCGCGATAAGCCGATAGTTGAATTCCGAGATTCGATCCAGCATTACGAAGATTCGCTGATCGTGACGGTCAACAATCAGGTACTGCTGCCGTCTGATACCTTGTATGCCCAGTTCATCGAATTGAGTAAACTCATCAAACGACGCGATGCCCAGCAACTGAAAACACTTAAACTTTACGCGCGTCTGTACACCGGAAACATTATTGGGCGCGATAGTGTGGAGGCTGTGCGCAGTCGTTTTTTGGAACTCACCAAGAAGGATTACTGCTATTTTTTCAAACACCGCTTGCCCATACTGGATTTCGCCGCCGGCTATGAGGTTTTCAGGAATCTTCATTATGAACTGTATGCTGCCATAAAGCTCGACAACAAAGCAGAACTGATGCGTCACAAGGCTTTTGTAAAGGAAATCTCGCTCACCAAAAAACGCGCTGCGCATGTGATCGGTAATAATCTGCGGTATCAGGCGAAGTACAAACGGAAGGTGATGAATGATAAGCGGGAGTATATCCGCAAACGGAAGGAGGAGAATAAAAAGATAAGGGAGTGATGTTCGTATCAGAAAACAGCCACCCTCCCTGCCCTTCCGCCTCAGGCGGAGAGGAATAGTTTACGGAAAGTTTTGGAGACACTTATTCTAAACCTGAATTTCGGTTTGTTTCATGTAATTTCTGTTCTTAGGAAATTCGCCTCCTCCCTTGAGGGAGGATTGAGGAGGGTGGCATACTAGATCATCCTTTTATCACTGTCTTAAACAATGAATGACATGTCTTAGTCTCACATGAACCTCGTCAAGATTATGAATAACATCCCCTTCCGAAAACCGTATCAGCTGATATCCTAACGATTTTAACTTATCTTCTCGATACCTGTCATATTCTCCTTTATTCGCATGAGAACTGCCGTCAATCTCAATGATTAAACCAATTTCCGGAGCAAAGAAATCCACAATGAATTGATCAATTGGTCGCTGTCTAAGAAAACGTTCACCTGTTTGTTTTCGGGATAATACCGCCTTCCAAATAAGTTTTTCTGCGCGAGAAATGGTTTCTGTTCTCAATTCTCTTGCAAATTCTTTTAGCCTCGGGTTGTAATGGTGATGAGTAAATGCATTCATGTAACTGAATATACTGATTTTTATGTTTTAAACAAATGTTTGATTGCCACCCTCCTTTATCCTCCCTCAAGGGAGGAATAGTTTACAGAAAGTTTTGGAGACACTATTTCTAAACCTGAATTCAGGTTTTGTTTTCATGTTAGTTCCCTTCTTGGGAAATCCACCCTTAAAACTTCACATTCCCAAAATATTTTTTGCTGGTCAGTGTCGCGTGAATCTTGATGCTTCTCGTAGGAGTTTTATCCGAATTGCACGTATACTCTTCTTCGAGTATTGTTTTGAGGTACCAATATTGGCGGGCCCGGTCGTAAACGTAGGTACTGGTGATCACGGTACGATCACACGAACCGTAGTTGCTTTTGAAGATTATCTTACCCTTTAACACCGAGATTTCATGGTGCGAATTACCCGTTTCTGCTCCAGCCGCATGAGCATCTTCTACTACATGATCATTGGAAGTCACCATGCGGTAAACACCGTTTTTAGATTGGAGAAACAAGATTACTCTTCTGTATTCTATCCCCTGTTGACCAACATCGTGTTTCGATTCTGACTTTCGAGGCGAACGGGTGGCAAGTACCAACATATCCGGAATACCATCTGCATTAAGGTCGCCCGGATGCAATGCTATTACCTTTTTCGAATCGCGAAACATCTTTCGGGTGAGCACGCTGAAAAACGAACGTGTATCGCTAAGAGGAACAACTTTGCAAGCCTTTTGTAAAATGAGGGGTGGTCTGACATCATCTAACGCTGTTCTTAGCACCGGAAACGGCAAAAACTCAAGCTTTGCGGCGTTCATATCGCTGTAAACTGACCGTAAATCTTCTACTTCGTCTGATCGGCACAACAGCAGTAATAAGACGGAAAAACCGATCAGTTTCATTTGCTAAAAATAGCCGATAATGACCTGTGAAACAACCCAATAAAAGCTAATAAACGGTTGCAAATAAAGCAGCTGTAAGTTGGATGAGTAGAATGGTTCTTAGAAAGCCCATAAGTTGTCTCGATAGTATACTTGAATTATAAAGAACGGATTTCTACATAATTGATCATTCAAAATTCAAATAAAATCCTATATTTAAATCGCTGAACGAATAATAACATGCTATTCACAACAACTATCTCTATGAAATACGCACGCTTAATTCCTTATCTCATCTGCCTTTTGGGGGTATTTACGGGTTTTACTTTACAGGCCAAAACAGCTTCTGATACAACTAAAACGAAAGTCAATTCGGTTAAAATTGATTCCAATTCGCACAAAGGTATTCGTGTGATTTGTATTAAAAAATACCGTGAGGATGTTGGTTTCGAACCCAATAGCGAAGGCATCAATCTATATCCTGGTGATTACATCATGGTGAAAATTGATCGCAGGGATTTAGATACGGTACGCCGTAATATGAGCCGTTACCGCCTTTGGATCGATGGAATCTGTTTTCCGAATATGAGTCCACACTTTATCAACGAATCAGAGCCTGCGCTTATCTTTCAACTTGAACGCGACACGGCTGAAAGTTCTCCGTGGCAACTGATGTACAGCAATCCGAATTATTGGAGTTTCCATCACCGTGTAAACGTAAACATGGGAACACTCACTAGAGAATACCATAATCCTGACAAAAAGCACCAAATTATACTCTACACCTCCATTTGGTGGGTTCCATGGGTGTTTTATACTTTATTCATTTTACTGCTATTCCTCATCATTAAATATGGTCGGGCATTCCTCAAAGACACCTCGTTGTTTTCCGCCAATGGTGTAAAAATCGGTTACAAAGCAATTGACGTCACCGACGCTGAAAAAGGAGTGATCAACATCAAAGAAATTCCATACAGCTTGGCACGTTTTCAATTCTTGCTATGGCTAATCGTGATTTTCTTTGGTATTCTGCACATCTGGATCATTACCGACGTACTCACTTCCCCAACAGGAAGCAGCTTGCTTCTGCTTGGAATTAGTGGTGGTACATTCTATTTGGGTAAAATAATCGACACGCCGGCAGCGGGAGGCACCATGACTGCAACAGAAGCCGTAACTGATTTCATAACCAACAACAAACAATCCAAAAGTCTTTTCTTTGATATGTTGAACGACGGCAAAAGTATCAGTTTACATCGCCTGCAATTATTGTTGTTTACCGTATTCCTGAGCTGTTACTTCGTGATGGAAGTGGTTGGAACACTCATCATGCCGCAGTTTGATCAAACCATGCTTGCTTTGATGGGAATCAGTAGTACGATGTATGCGGGGGTGAAAACTACTGAGGCTTAGATGCAAATCATATTGATGCGGATATAGGTGGGAGCACGCGATAAATCGCGTGCCCACCTATTTGCCCCCAAACCTATGGTCAATGATTTACACCTTTCGATCAACCAAACGCTGTGTTCCTTCATTTACAAGGCTTTCCGCTTGCGGTTCTAAAATGGGTATGTATCTTTGCCCCGTAATTCGTTACGAAACCCTACTGCCGCCACCGTCATCGGCTTTGTGATTTCACAACAAGCGCTCTTCCGGGAAGAGCTTCAACTATGATCGATTGTCCAGATTGTAATCTTCCCAAAAACCCTTCGCAAGCGCACATTTTAGAATCACTCAGGGAAGCATTCGTGCTTTTATTCGTGTTGATGCAATGGATTCAGTCCATCATGAACTTGTTGTGTCTTAGAATTACATTGTTTTGGTGTATGCTAGAACAACAGTAATAACAACATTTAAAAATTAGAAAAAATGGCAAAATTATTAGATAAAATAGCAGTAGTAGACATTGAGGCTACCTGTTGGAATGGCAACGCTCCCGAAGGAATGGTGAGCGATATTATTGAAATTGGCATCTGTTTATTGGATGTGCAAACCGGCGAGATCTCCGACAACCGGAGCATTATCGTGAAACCGGAACGTTCAACGGTGAGTGATTTCTGCACGGAACTCACCACCCTTACTCCCGAATTTGTGGAACAGGAAGGTATTTCGTACAAAGAAGCTTGCGCAATCTTGCGGAAAGAGTACCAAACGCAAAGCAGAGCCTGGGCCAGCTTCGGTGCTTATGATCAGAAACAGTTTCAACGTCAGTGCGGAGATTTGGGCATAGGTTATCCGTTTGGACCTTCGCATATCAATGTGAAAACACTTTTTGCATTGAAAAACAAGCTCGGACACGAAGTCGGAATGGATGGAGCACTGAAGTTTCTGAAGATTTCGCTAGAAGGCACTCATCACCGAGGAGTAGACGATGCGAAGAACATCGCCAAGATTTTGCACGCGATTTTAGGGTAAACAATCTCTTTTATAACCCATGCGTACCAAACGCAAGCCCGAACACAGTTATGGGTGGGAAATTGTAAATGGAATGATGATCGTTTTGTAGTAGTGGTGAGTCGCGACTCAC
>JARWZO010000015.1 GCA_029866325.1 Fluviicola sp.
GCTGTCCGAAAACGGACTGTCCAAAAAAGTAGTTACTTTTATTCATGTGATTTTGTTCGCAAAACTAAAATTACACGAAAGCGGGAAATCCTTTAGAGGAAATCCCGCTTTTTGCAAAAAGTTTTATCGGACACTAGTGATTTTTAAATCAGAATACATTTATTCTTACTTTAGATGTGGATTAATCAAGGTGATAAATCCTTTTCTAACACCATTTAAATCAATAATCATGAAACATTTTTTAACGATAGCGTTTGTGCTATCCATTCAGTATCTATTCTGTCAGTACGGTGATCTGGGAATCAAACAGCGTTTTGATAATGTCTACAATGTATTGTACGGTCCAATTTACAATCCTTCCAGTTCAACCAATGATTGCATTGCACAAGGCTCCTTAACATGGAATAAAAGTCAGTTATATTCTTCCATTGCATCTGAAGCAGAATTGGCGAGTGATAGATCAGGATCTTTGGAAGCATTATTGGTCATGTATGAAGCTACTTGTGATATAAAATACCTGTGGGAGTTTATGGAACAAACCACGATCATTGTTCAAAACAGGGCTGACAAGGTGACTCCGCAACAATCAGGGTGGCCTTATTGGTTTCGAGAACTGACAACGTATCATGGTCGATTATTGAGCCCTTTTGCCAAGTTTGTGTATTTAATAAAATCGCAACAATTGGAAAATACTCAGATTTTAAAATCCCAGCGCGGTAATTTTGCAAATCATGCAAGCTTTGGACAGTTTGCAGCGTGGTTAAACACAAGCAATATAGAGGTCATGGATTTCTTGGAGGGGCGTCTTTGGAGAGGAAACGATGAATGTATGTGTAAGCCAAATGATGGTACTTATGGTGATGGTATACCAAATATAAGTAGAGTTTGCGCTAATGGTCAAATGGATGGGACTACAACGAAGCAAATAATGGAATTGAACTTTCAGGCACCTTATGGATGTGCGTTGATTTACATGTATTTGGCGAATCCCACTAGGACGGATTATGGAGTGATGGCAGTTGAAATGGCGAGAGCGTATTTAACTTCAAAAGGCGGTATTTTAGATTACATTTCAATGCATAACGCCTATATTTGGTATCATGATGGGTGGCAATGGGAAAGACCAAATACTTCATCAACTTGGAGATTTAGCACTGACTTTCGTGAGGATATTGGACATGGTGGATTTGATATCATGTTTCCGATTTTGTACAATAAATTTTACAGTAAAATAACAGGAACAATTACAGCGGGGCAATATTTTGAAGATTATCAAATGGTGCGTTTTAAAAACACTTTTTCAAAGATTATCTACAATGATAATACGACTGTAAGTCAACCTTATCTTTTTGGTTGTAGCGTAGTTTATCATTGTAATAACGTCTCTGATGGAGGAACTCAAGAGAGCTATCAAAGCAATCCAAAACTTTGGATGGATTTGTATAAGTTCGATAATACTCCGGGAAGTTATGGTCCAAAGGTATATGATATTTTAATGCAATATTACGAGGATGTTGAAAGTACATGTGCTATCAATGCTCTTAACTTTGGAGGGATTAACATTAAAGGGTTGGCCGACATGTGTGCTGCAAATTATAAAAAGGAAGGATTGAATACAGGTTGTTCTACAAAATCTGCACAAGCAACATTTGAATCGGAATCGATTTTTTCAGCTCGAATCTCTCCAAATCCAACCAATGAGTTTGTAACAATTACTTCTGATGAGCATATTAAGGAAGTGAAGATTTACGATCTTAATGGTACACTTCTTATTGCCACAACAAATGTTGAAAACATATCACTTGCGGAGCTTACAGATGGTATTTATCTTGTTAAAATCTACTCGGAAACAGGTGTCGTGAACACGCAAAGGCTCGCGGTTACCAAGTAACCATTGACAGTTGAATGCTGATAAAGCAACGAATAAAAGTAGGATAGCGGTTATTGTTTTTCAATAGCCGCTATTGTTTTTACACGTTCAGTTGAATTGCTAAGGTGACAGTATAAGATTACACGCTCCTTGGATTCCATTTTGTATCTTTGCTATTCTAAAATTCAAAGGAATACATGCTTATAACACTAACACGTTTTCTGAAAAGCAACAGTCTGTTTTGCATCAACATATTGGTTTTGTTACTATTGCTGTTTGGTTTGTTGCAAACCTACGGAACCACCTACTTGCCACAGATTGGCATTTATGTAGTGGCGTTTGTGGGATGTTATTTTTTATGCAGAAATCGATTTTCTAACTGGAAGTGGAGTTTAAGAGAAAATTCCATTGACAGGAAATGGATGCTGCGGTCTATTGATACGCTGATGATTTTTACAGTAGGTTTTCAAATCCTTCATTATTATGTGATGGGAAACGTGCCGGTGGTAAAGGCCATGTTGTCAACCGATTATTACCACATTACGCAAATCAGACAGGATATAAAAGCTGTTGATAGTTCGCTTATCAACTACGCTTCTTCATTTTTACTGAAAGCCATCATACCCTTTTTACTGTTTTTATTGTATTCCATTGATAAAAAGCGCTTTTGGGTTTACTTTTTTGTGTCTGCATTTTACGCACTTGCGTTGATGCAAAAGGCCTTGATCGTAACCATTTTAATACCGCTGATCATTCATTTGCTGCTGAATCGAAAATGGTGGAGAGCTACTTTTTTTGTAGGAAGTTTCATCGCAGGGATTGTGTTGTTGGTTCTAACAACTAATCCAGCACTTCGGCCTGCGCCATTTGATTGTGGAGCATGCGAAAATTCAGCTCCTGAAAAAGATAAGGATGATAAACGGGTAGCTTCCACAAAAGTAGCCGACGGACTTTACCACCGCGTTTTCGTTACCACTGGCGAAATTGTAGGCGACTGGTTTCACTACATTCCTGATTCCATTCCTTATGGCTACGGAAATGGCTATAGGTTGGGCGCTAAATTTTCCGGTAACGAATACATGGATTATGCTAGCTTGGTCTATAAAAAAATTCGCCCAATGGAAGCTGAAATGGGCTTTGATGGTACGGCTACCGCAGCTTATTTTATGTACGATTATGCCAACTTCGGAAATTGGGGATTGGCACTTGCCGGAATTTACTTAGCTGTTTTCCTGGTGTTTGTGAACCGGTTGTTTAAAGACGATTTCAATAATTTGTTGTCGCTCAACGTACTTTTCCTGTTGTGGCTGAGCTCTGCGCGATTTACGTCTACCCTCGTTTCGGGCGGGTGGTTGCTAGTGTTGGTGCTCTATTGGTTCTATCAACCGCTCATTGCAGAATTCAAACAAAAACAACTTGCTAAAAAGACTGCTTAATCTATTCAAAAGCGGGAATAAGGATGTGCTTATTCTGATGCTGGGAACGGTGATTTCGCAAGCAGTCCCGATCTTGGCGTCGTTTTTTTTGGCGCGGATCTATACTCCGAACGATTTCGGATTGTTTCAGGTTTACTTTAGTATTTCGATGGTTGGAACGGTGTTCATGACCATGCGTTATGAAATGGCCATCATGCTGCCCGAGAACAAAGAAGATGCGCGCCATGTGTTTGTATTGTCGTGCCTGATCTCTTTGGCTTGGTCGGTGCTGATTTTGTTGCTGGTGCTTTTGTTTCGTCATCCGTTTGCTGCCTTGCTCAAACAACCTTCACTGGCCAATAGCCTATTTGTGTTGCCTTTCACCTTATTAGTAATCGGCGTATACCAAAGCTTGAATTACTGGAGCAATCGCCACAAACAATACAAGCGTTTGTCCTTTAGTCGCATTGCACGCTCGGTGAATAGTTCCGCATTGAGTATTGCATTCGGGTTTGTAGCTGTAATGAAATCAACAGGATTGATCATTGGCGACAGTTTGGGTCAGGCGTCTTCTGCCTTGTTTTTGGGCGCACGTGTGATGCGCGATGAACCCGGTTTGTTTCGCAACGTGAGCAAAGTCAAACTGAAAGAAATGGCGCATCGTTACCGACAATTTCCGTTGTTTAATGTGCCTTCCGGTTTGTTGGAAAAGCTGTCTGGCAACCTGCCAGCCTTGATTCTGACACCTTTTTTCGGCATTGCAATGGTCGGTTTATTCGGTATGTCGCAGCGTATGATCAGTGTGCCCGGAAGTGTAGTGGCGCGTGCCTTCGGTGATGTGTTTCGTCAATCTGCTACCGAGCAATACATGCAGCATAAAGAGTGCAAACACTTGTTCTTGCAAACGCTCAAAAAGCTAACCATTCTTTCCGTTCCGGCATTTACAGTGTTGTTTTTTGTTGTGGAACCGCTGTTTGTGTTTGCGTTTGGTGAAGAATGGCGCGAAGCAGGTACCTATGCACAGATTCTCATGCCGATGTTTTTGCTGCAGTTTATCGTGAGTCCGCTCAGTAACATGTTCTTGGTAGCCGAGCAACAAAAAAAGGATTTTTTCCTTCAAATTTGTCTATTTTTGGGCATATTATCTGCCCTTTACGGTGGCTATTACGTGTTTAACTCGCCAAAAGCAACACTGGTTTTATACAGCGGAGTTTACACCTTAAAGTACATCGTAGAGTTGATTTTATCATACAGTTTCAGCAAAGGAAAACAACATGCAGGATAACGAAAACAGACCTTATCAGCAATGTACGCGGTGTATCATGGATACCACCGATCCGGAAATTTCATTCGATGAAAAAGGACAATGTAATCACTGTACCGAATATTTCAAGTTGGCTCCGCTTTACATCTACGACGGTGAAAAGGGAGATCAGGCACGCGATGCATTGATTGCTAAAATCAAGGAAGCCGGTAAAAACAGCGACTACGATTGCATGGTTGGTGTGAGTGGTGGAGTGGATAGTACCTACGTAGCTTACATGGCCAAGAAGTTCGGCTTGCGGATTCTCGCATTTCACTTCGATAACGGTTGGAACTCTGAGTTGGCAGTAAAAAACGTTGAGAACATCGTAAAGAAACTCGACATCGATTACCAAACATGGGTGGTTGATTGGGAAGAGTTTCGTGACTTGCAGATTTCATTCCTCAAAGCATCCGTTGCCAATGCCGAAATTCCTTCCGATCATGCATTTTTGGCTGCGACGTATCATTTGTGCGCCAAATACAACATTAAGTATTTCCTAAGTGGAAGTAACTTTGCAACCGAAGGCATTTTGCCAAAAAGCTGGGGATACAACGCCAAGGACGTAAAACACTTGAAAGGAATTCATAAACTTTTCGGAAAAATCAAATTCAAAACATATCCATTGTTGGGTTTCAACCGCGAGTTTTATTACACGTACGTGAAGAAAATCAAAATGGTGCGTCTGCTCAATTACATTCCGTATGTGAAAGAAGATGCCATGAAAGTGATTCAGGACGAACTGGGTTGGGTCTATTACGGCGGAAAGCACTACGAATCGGTATTTACGCGCTTTTTTCAAGCCTATTACCTGCCACATAAATTCGGTTATGATAAGCGATTGGCGCATTTATCTACCTTGATTTGTTCCGGACAAATTACCCGCGAACAGGCCTTGGAGGAAATGAAAAAAGACACCTATCCGGCGGAGTTATTGGCGGAAGACAAAGAATATGTGATCAAAAAATTGGGTATGAATGCGGAAGAATTTGAAACCATTCTCAACGCTGCTCCTAAGAGTTATCAAGAATATCCCAACGATGAAAAGCGCTTGAAATTCATCTACAAAGTGTACAATAAACTGAGAGGAAGATAAATGATTGCCATCATTGATTACGGGTTGGGGAACTTGGGTTCTATCAAAAACATGCTGAAAAAAATCGGTGCGGAAGCTGTGATTACCTCCGATTTGGAAGTGATTGCCAATGCTCCTAAACTCATTTTACCGGGTGTTGGGGCGTTTGATAACGGTATGTCGAACCTGCACGAACGCGGTTTGGTTGACTTGTTGAACAGGAAAGTTATTCAGGAAAAAACACCCATTTTGGGCATCTGTTTGGGCATGCAATTATTCACCAACAAAAGTGAGGAAGGGGCACTTTCAGGTTTGGGTTGGATTGATGCTGAAACGGTTAAGTTCGGAACCAACGACCGCAAATTTCCGGTACCACACATGGGCTGGGAATACGTAACCTTGAAAAAAGAAAGCAAGCTCTGGGATGGTATGTACGAGAAGAATAAGTTCTATTTTGTGCACTCGTATTTTGTACGTTGCAATCAGACATCGGACGTGTTATTGACCACCAACTACGCTCACGATTACGATTCCGGATTTGAAAAAGGCAACATCGTTGGTGTGCAATTTCACCCCGAAAAAAGCCACAAATACGGCATGCAATTATTCAGAAACTTTGTCAATAACTACTAATGGCCATTCCGAGAGTTATACCCGTTTTATTACTGAAGAACAACGGATTGGTAAAAACCACTCAGTTCAAGGAACCGAAATACGTCGGCGATCCGCTCAATGCGGTGAAGATCTTCAACGAAAAAGAAGTCGATGAATTGATTTTCCTCGATATACTGGCAACACCTGAAAACAAAAAACCACCGTTGGAGTTTTTGAAA
The DNA here is from genome assembly GCA_029866325.1 of Fluviicola sp. GTDB lineage: Bacteria > Bacteroidota > Bacteroidia > Flavobacteriales_D > Crocinitomicaceae > Fluviicola. The sequence goes on from JARWZO010000015.1 coordinate 6,497, forward strand.
CAGGTGGCCGAAGAATGTTTTATGCCGCTTTCTTATGGTGGCGGAATTCGTTCGGTGGATGAAATCAGAGATATTTTAAAAGTGGGGGTCGAGAAAGTGATCATCAACTCTCACGCAGTTGAAAATCCGGATTTTGTGAAACAAGCCGTTGAACGCTACGGAAGTTCTACTATTTGTATTTCCATCGACGTGAAGAAAAACTTCTGGGGAAAATACGAGATTCACACCAGAGCCGGAAAACACAATACGAAGATCGATCCGGTGAAATTTGCGCAGGATATGGACGCTGCCGGAGCCGGAGAAATCATGATCAACTCCATTGATCGCGACGGAACCATGAAAGGCTACGATGCTGAATTGATCAAGAAAATAACGGCTGCAGTAGGAATGCCTGTAATCGCTTGCGGTGGAGCAGCTTCTGTAAACGATCTTTCCATTGCTATCAATGATTGCGGAGCATCTGCGGTAGCTGCCGGAAGCATGTTTGTCTTTCACGGAAAACACCGCGCAGTGCTGATCAGCTATCCTGAACAAACCGATTTGGATCGTATTTTTAATCAGGGATAATCATGGAACGATCCGCCGTTAAAGTCTGTCATTTTACATCCGCTCATCCAGCCGATGATGTGCGCATTTTCCACAAGGAATGTGTTTCATTGGCAGAAGCCGGTTTTCAGGTATTTCTGGTTGCTGCCAATGCCGAAGAAAAAACGGTAAACGGAGTGCAGATCGTCAGCGCCGATATCCCGAAAGCAGGCCGTTTTTCACGTATGCTGAAAACCTCTCGAGCGGTTTATAAAAAAGCATTGAGTCTGGATGCCGATATTTACCATTTCCACGATCCGGAATTATTGCCTTACGGTTTAAAACTGAAACGAAAAGGCAAAAAGGTCATCTACGATGCGCACGAAGATGTGCCAAAGCAAATTTTAGGGAAATTTTGGATCAACAAATACCTTCGTAAAACGGTTGCGGTTTCGTTCAGAACGTATGAAAATTATGTCGCTAAACGATTGAATTACATTTTCACAGCTACACCGTTTATTCGTGATCGTTTTGCTGCGATCAATCCCAAAAGCATCGATATCAATAACTTTCCGTTGTTGAGCGAATTGCTCGACGAAACCGATTGGGCTACCAAAGCCAATGAAATTTGTTACATCGGTGGAATCTCTCAGATTCGTGGGTTGGAGCAACTCATTGATGCGCTCGATCACTTGCCGGAAGTACGTTTAAACCTCGCCGGTAAATGTTCACCTGCTTCGTTTGAAACGCTGTTGAAGTCAAAACCGGGATGGAATCAGGTGAATGAATACGGCTTTGTGAGTCGCAAGGAAACAGCAGAAATCATGGCGAAGTCGCGTGTGGGAATTGTGACTTTTTTACCCCTGCCCAATCACGTTGACGCGCAACCGAATAAGATGTTTGAATACATGAGCGCAGGTATTCCCGTAATCGGCTCCGATTTTCCGTTGTGGAATGATATTTTGGTGAAAAACGATTGTGGCGTATGCGTAGATCCTGAAAATCCGGAAGCGATTGCCGAAGCTGTGAAAATGCTCTTCGCTGATCCCGAAAAAGCCAAGCTGATGGGACAAAACGGACGTAAAGCAGTCATGGAACAGTACAACTGGAGTGCCCAAGCTGCCAAAATGGTAGAGATCTACTACGAACTGGCTCAACCTTTATAATTGATAATTCTCAATTCATAATTTTTCATTCATAATTGAGATTATCTTTGCTTCACTTCGTTGAAAACTACAACAAACAGTGAATCGACACTTTGAACAGATACTGATGACTTGGTTGGGGCTTATCGCGCTCATCATTTGTCTGTGGCCCAAAGGCATTGTGCTGGGCATCGCCGGATTAGCTGTTTTGGCGATTTACGGGTTTGTGATCAGAAAAATTGCGTTTCAGTGGAGTTTACCGGCTTTGACCTTTATTGCCTTGTACGCAGCGTATTTCATAGGAACATTTTTCACCCATCACCAACAATTGGCCAATCATTACATTGAAAGTAAATTGGCGTTTGTGGTATTTCCGCTACTCTTATCGTTTCGGTTTAAGAAGGAAGTTGATTGGCGTCCGCTTGTGTTGGGATTAACAGCAGGAATCATAGCTGTTTCCATCATCGGTTTTGTGCATGCAACGCAGACCTATGACAAAACCGGACAATTAATGGCCAGTTTCACTACGAGTAATTTTTCCAACATCCACCACCCAAGTTACCTCTGCGTATTTATTCTCACCGCTGCGGCGTTAGTGTGGCATGGATACCTCAGGCAGTGGAAAGGGTTTTCCCTGAAATGGATCATTCCGGTTTACGCCTATTTTTTCCTGATCTACGGATTGTGTTTGTCACTTGCGGGCATTTTGCTACTGTTTGTGTTGATCGGAATTTTGACTGCCCGTTGGATTTATCGCCGCTTTGGAAAAAAAGTCTTCTTCGGGGCGTTGATTCTGCTTCCGATGTTGTGTATTCCTTTGTTTTTGCTCGTTCCGCAAATGAAATTACAGTTTAGTGACGCATCACGGTATTTTCTGGAGTTTGCCGAAAGTCCTTCCGGATTTGTGAAAGCCAAACAAGGCTACAAAGAAGGAAACGAGGTGCGTTTGATCATGTGGACAGTTGCTACCGAAGAGTTTGCACAACATCCTTTCGGAGTGGGAACAGGCAATGTCGACGATCATTTGAGCTATCGACTTACACTTTACGGTCAAACCGAAATGGCCAAAAAAGATGGTGAAAACGGCATTCTGTACAATCCGCACAACCAGTTTTTGCAAACGGCATTAGAGATCGGAATCGTAGGATTGTTGTTACTCGTAACACTATTCGGTTCCACCCTTCGTTTTTCTTGGAAACACCGCAATTATGCCTTGCTGATCATGACGGCTTGTTTGGTATTTAATGCCTTGTTCGAGTCGATGTTTCAGCGCCAAAGTGGTATCGTTTTCTTTGGTTTCTGGATCTGTATCCTCATTGTTTATTCCAATTCGCAACAAAAAGATGTCGCTTAAACTCACCGTTGTTATTCCTTGTCGAAACGAACTGAAGTACATTCGGTCGTGCGTGGAAGCGATTTATGCCTGCGATTTGCCCGAAGGATGTGCCATGCGCGTGTTTGTAGTAGATGGAAAAAGCGACGATGGCACAATAGCTGAAATTCAGCAACTTGCCACCGAGTTTCCCGGATTGGAATTAGTAATCAACGAACGGCAACTCACGCCTTATGCCTTTAATCTGGGCATTTACGCAGGTGGGAAAGTCGACTATGTGCAGATCGTTGGCGCGCGACATATTCTTAGCAAAAATTACTTTTCCGAATGTTTGAAGACCCTGGAAAACGATCCGGCTGTTTGGTGTGTTGGAGGTCGAATTATCAATCAGTTTGAAAACGAACAAGGTCGCATCATTTCCAAAGCCATGTCCACTAGTTTCGGAATGGGACTCGGGAATTTTCGCGCCTTGAAAGCTTCGGGCTATACTGACACTGTTACCAGTCCCATGTATCCTTACCGCGTGTTTGAAACCATCGGTTTTTTTGACGAAGACTTGGTGCGAAATCAAGACGATGATTTTAACTTTCGCGTCACCGAAGCAGGCGGGAAGATCTATTATTGTCATGAAATCAGCCTCGAATATTATGTGCGTGGAAACATGCGCAACCTATGGCGTCAGTTTCACCAATACGGTTATTGGAAAGTATTTGTGAACCGCAAACACAAGGCTGTTACCACGATGCGCCAATTGGTGCCGCCGGCTTTTGTATTGTTTTTATTAACCATTCCATTTGCGTTTCTGATTCATCGTTATCTAGGATATGCGGCACTTTCGGGTTTGGTAATGTACATCGGGTTGGGAATGCTCGTGGCCTTAAAAGCTGCCGACAAACCGAAAGAAGTGCTTGCATTGTGGAGTGTCTTTCCGGTGTTGCACCTGAGTTATGGTTTGGGCTATTTGAAAGGAATGATTGACTTTTTGGTGTTGCGCAAGAATCCATCCGATCAAGCGAAGCGGTTGTCGAGATAGGTTCTTTTTCAACACAAAGGCACAAAGAAAAATGGACAGGCTTGACTTGTTAAGACCACAAAGAGATTCCGGTAGTAGTGTCAGTATTACATTTACAAAGAGAGAAGTGTTTTATATGTAGAAGAAAAGATTTCGTTAGAACGCCTTTGTGATCTTAACACACAATAACGTCAAAAAAAACTTTGCTCCTTCGCTAATCGCGTGTCGCCAATAGCTTTAGCGATGGCACAAGCTTCGGCGAAAGCTTTGTGCCTTTGTGTTGAAGCCTTTTGTAGCAACCGAAAGTTTTTCTAGCAAAATTTACAACTATTCCTTCGCGAAGTTATCTTAGTTTTATCTGATAAATAATGACCAAATGAATCAACGCATTGTTTTAGGAATCATACTTGTGTTTGTAATAACCGTATTCACTCAATGCACGGTTCAAAAACGGCTATACAGAAAAGGATATTATATTTCGTTTCACAAAACCCCGAAACGCGGCGCAGAAACGAAGGAAGAAAAACCGGTGCTTGTTGTTTCTGAAACGGACAACGTAAAAACAGTCGAACAAAATCAAGAGCAAGAAACACCTTCTGAGATGAATGATCTTCCTTTATCAGAAGATATTACGGTACCAAAACCAGTCGAACAAAGTGGTCGTCTTTCTCAGTTAAACGTTCCCGATTTAAAGGACAAGCTTGACTTTTTTGGTCAATTGCAATTCAAATTAGGGAAATTCTCAGCGAAAAAAGTGGCGACCAACGATCATACCGCAGCAGGTATTTTTCTCGCACTTGTCGGACTTTTAATTGTATTAGTTGGAATGGGGGTTGCGTTACTTTCTGTTGTATTAGTTGATTCCGTAGCTCCTTGGATTGGAGGATTGATCGCAACTGTTGGACTGATCATGTTACTAGTTGGTTTGTTTTTAACAATGGAAAAAAGACGGGATGAAAAGGACGAGAAGATAAAACGGCAAAGGGAAGAGAATAAGAAACGCGAACAATCATTATCTGAAGAAGAATGGGCTGAACTCAAACAAAAACAATACAGAAAAGCCATACGGACAACTGCTTTGCTGATTGTTCTTTTCTTTGGAATTTCATTATTTGCACTAGCGGTTGGTGAACCAATGCCATTGATTGCCATTACAGGGGCAATGTTCTTGATATTCATTGCTTTTGTTTGGGGAACATATAAATCGAAACGTCCGGAAGAATCGGTGGCAAATTAATTTAGAGAAGAGATGATACAGCGTTCTATATTCGGAGTTTTAGCCATTTTTGTCATAGTTACACTGACTCAATGCACTGTTCAAAAACGGGTCTACAGAAAAGGATATTATATTGCGTTCAACAGAACGCCTAAAAACAGTAATCCGCCAAAAGAAAAAAGGCAGTTGGATGATCAATTAGCGCCGGATAGCACTTTTACTTACAATGAGAATGAGAGCCAACCAGTAGTCCCTTTGTCTAAGCTTCCTGAATCAACAACAACGAATACTGTTGAAGAGCAAAATCACACTAACTCAACTCAACTTACGAATAGTTCACATCTTAAAGCTTCCCTTATACTTGAGAAAGAAAACGTGAAGCCGACAGTGAAACAGGTTGTTTTAGCTAAACTATAAGCAACAGAACTTAAAACAGAAAAGCAACCACGGTCCAAAAGAACAGCCATTGTATTAATCATGATGGCATTATTGATAACGAGCGTTGTTCTTGCTTTAGTTGGGTTTGGTTCTTTAGATCCCTTACCATTGGTTGCTGCACTGGTTCTATTTTTTATTGCTATAATAGGCTTGTTTGTTGGTCTATCTGTAGAATATGAAGAACATAAAAAAAATGAGCTAAAACAGAAGCCGGAAGTTAAGCAACCTGAAATTTCGCAAAGTGATTGGGAAACGTTGAAACAAAAACAACGTAAAAAAGCTGTCGTTATGACCATTGTATTGATAGTGTTGTACCTTTGTTTGGTCATATTGTTTTCATCGATCCAAATAAATGGTGGATTTTTGTTGCTGGTAATTGGGGCATTGTTTTTCTTCATTATAATCCATGCCTGGTCCAACTATAAATCGAAACAACCCGAAACCCAAACTTAATTTCAAGATCAAACCTTGTATCATCCAATTATGAAACGTAGTTTACTGGTCGCTGTTAGTCTAATTTGCTTGTTTTTGTGCTCGCAATGCACCATTCAAAAACGTCTTTACAGAAAGGGATGGTATATCTCGTTTAAGAAAGAATGGCGCAATCCGAAAAATGATCAATCACAGCAATTTGTATCGGAGAATGAACGGAAAAATGCGGTCGACCTCGCAACGGTTACTGATTTCCCACCTTTAGAAAATACGTTTGCAGAAACGGAATTGTACGATTCGGTGCCACAAAGCAATTCATTGCCTGAGGAAATCGAAATCTCGGTCAGAAACGTTTTACCTGCTCTTGAAAACGAAGACACCATCAGCAAGATAGCAGCCGATGCTGAACAGCTTGCCTCGAAACATTCAAAAGCTTCTACCAGACCCGCTTGGGTTAAAAAACTGGCGATTTTTCTGTTTTGCGTCGCCGTCATTTTGATTATCGCCCTTTTAATTGCAAGCTCTCCAGTCGATTTGGCTACCTCTACCACTTTTGCCGGAATTTCCCTGGCAATAATATTTTTGGCTTTTCTGATCGGATTATCGGCCTACAACAATCGGAATAAGAAACGTCCTAAGAAACCGGTTGAGAAGAAAATGCGAGCTCTGACTCCGGAAGAGCAGACTGAAAAGAAAAGTAGTCGAAAGCGTGGCGCAATAGCAGTAACAGTTTTTTCAGCAATTGTGTTCCTTCTTTTTGTCCTTGGTGCTATTACATTGGGCGTTTATCTTTTCCTCATTCCTGCTGCACTTCTTGTAGCTTCTCTCATCATTATAGCTTGGGTGGAGTTTAAACGCCCGCGTAGTAAGGAAATGACGGAGGATGTTGTAGTTCCCGACAAACAGTATAGAAAGAAGTCCGAAGCAGAAATGCTAGCTGAAACCAAGTCCCAAAAGCGTAAATCACTCGTTTCGGCAATCTTTTGGACACTGGTTTTTGGTATTTTTCTACTAATTGCTATCCCAATTAAATCGTACGTTTTTCTTTTTTTTGGTGGTTTAATTTGTTTAGCGTTTATTATGGGAGCATGTCTGGAGTATTTTAAATGGAAACCAAACGACGCGGTTGAAATTGTGTCAGTTCCGCAAGAAGTACCGGCAATAGAAGAATCGGTTGCAAAAAAGCAACAACCTACCAAAACTCCTGAAGAACAACGAAAATTGAACCGAAACAAAACCATTGTTATCTTGCTCTTTTTCGCTAGTGTTGCTGCTTTTTTTATAATTGGTGCAAACGATTGAAAGCATCCCTAAAATGGTTAATTTTGACCAAAATTATTCCGCATGATTCCGTTTTCACCCCCTCGTATTGATCAACGTGTTATCGATGAAGTAACTGCCGCATTAAAAAGTGGCTGGATTACCACCGGTCCGCGTACCAAACAATTCGAAAAGGAAATCACCGCTTACTGTGGCAACAAAACAACCGTGGCTGTCAATTCATGGACTGCCGGTATGGAAGTGCTGCTCAACTGGTGGGGAATAGGTGAAGGCGATGAGGTCATTTTGCCGGCATATACGTATTGTGCCAGCGCCAATGTGATCATTCATTCGGGTGCAAAACCGGTAATGGTTGACTTAAATCCGGAAGATTTTAACATGAGTGTTGAAGCCGTTCGCAAGGCAATTACACCGCGTACAAAAGCCATTATGCCCGTTGATATTGCAGGTTTTCCGTGCGATTACGATGCCTTGAATGCATTGGTGGAAAGTGTGAAAGATCAGTTTCATCCCGGAAGCGATTTACAAGCTCAATTGGGTCGAATTCTCATACTGGCAGATGCCGCGCATAGTTTTGGCGCTACGGTCAACGGAAAACGTTCGGGCAGTTTAGCCGATATTACCTGCTTTTCTTTTCACGCGGTAAAAAATCTTTCTACGGCCGAAGGTGGCGCTATGCTGATCAACCTTCCTGATTCGTTTGATCACGAAGAAATTTACAAAGAATTGTGCATCAAAATCCTACACGGACAATCGAAAGATGCGTTGGCAAAAGCCCAAAAAGGCAACTGGCGATACGATGTGATGGAACCGGGCTTCAAGTGCAACATGACGGATATTCAAGCAGCGCTTGGGCTAGTGGAATTGGATCGCTATCAAGAAAACATGGATCGACGCAAAGAAATTTTCCGTCAGTATGATGCCGGCTTTGCAGACCAATCATGGGCGATCAAACCGCTCTACAAAACAGCCGACAAAGAAACGTGTTATCATCTGTATCTCTTGCGGATTGCCGGTGCTACCGAACCACAGCGCGATGCAATTATGCAGGCCATTTTCGATCAGGATGTCTCGGTAAATGTGCATTTTCAGCCCTTGCCAATTTTGACCGCTTACAAAAATCGTGGTTACAACATGGCCGATTATCCCGAAGCGTGGAATAAATACGCCAACGAGATCACGCTTCCGGTTTATTTTGATTTGACGGATGAGCAAGTAGCAATCGTGATCAAAGCTGTGAAACAAGCCGTACAACAAGTAATGGGATGAAACGGCTATTCGATTGTGTTGTTTCCCTGATCATCCTGCTCTGTTTTTTACCGTTCGGAATCCTTATTGCTATTGCTATAGCCTTTGAAAGCAGAGGTGGTGTTTTTTACCGTCAGGAACGCATCGGTCAATTCGGAAAACCCTTTCGTTTGTGGAAATTTCGCACCATGCGCAAGAATGCCGATCAATTCGGGAAACTTACGGTTGGTATGCGCGATCCGCGAATTACACGCGTTGGATTGTTTATCCGAAAGGTAAAACTGGACGAATTTCCGCAATTTTTAAACGTTTTAAGCGGAGAAATGAGCATTGTGGGTCCGCGACCCGAGGTGCAGGAATACGTCGCTGAGTATACTGCAGAGCAACGTCAGGTACTGGAAGTGAAACCAGGAATCACCGATTACGCTTCGCTGGAATACTACAATGAAAACGAATTACTTGGTAAATCAGACAATCCCCGTAAAACCTACATCGAAGAAGTAATGCCTGCCAAAATTGAACTCAACCGAAAATACATTGCCAATCCGACCATCGGGCACGATTTAAAGATTATGTGGATGACCTTAATGAAGATTATAAATTGAAAATGTAAAATGTAGTAGGGGCAAGTCGCGACTCGCCCCTACATTTTACATTCTCAATTCTACATTATTGCTTATAAACATTCTTCTTCTCAACAAAACCATCTACGCTTTCCACCAACATAAACACCCATCCTGAAGGTAAATCGCTGAGTGAGTAGCATTCGTTGGGCATACCGGTCGGTTTCAATTCACGTCCGTTGATATCGAAAAAATCGATGCTCTTGATTTCTTTGGAAGATTTTATGATGAGCAAATCGCTGGTAGGATTCGGAAAGCAACGCAAATCCCATTCGTTCAATTCATCCACTTTTCCAAAAGTCGGTTCGGTAGTTTCCTGTGCGGATAGTTGACAAGTAAATGCCAGCATTCCAATTGCGAGTAAGCGTTTCATGTTTCCTTTTTTTCTGTATAATCTATCGGTTATTTAAAGGTTACAGAAATAGGAGGGAAATAGGGAACTAGGTAATTTGGGAACTGGTATTAGAACTTCCTAGTTCCTTAGCTCTCCAATTCCCGAGCTCCCAATATTTTGTATCTTTCCTCAGTGAAACCGATAAAACTTTCAGAACAAAACGCCGACTTTTTCGAGCGTGTATACGAAGTGGTAAAACTCATTCCGGAAGGGAGGGTGACTTCTTATGGCGCTATTGCTAATTATTTGGGAGCGAAACGATCAAGTAGAATGGTAGGCTGGGCAATGAATGCTGCACATCAACATCCTGAAATACCGGCACATCGTGTGGTAAACCGTCTGGGATTACTCACAGGGAAAATGCATTTTGCTGATCCGGATGAAATGGAACAACGACTTTTATTGGAAGGAATTAGTGTAAAGAATGATCAGATCCAGGATTTTAAGGTTGTGTATTGGAATCCGATGGAGGAGTTGATGCTTTGATCAGGGATATTTTGAGATAAGAATTTCTTGCCCCACATTGCTATCCAAAAGCAATCGAGATTTATAACCGCTTAGTTCATTCAAAAAAACCTCTTTATTGCCGGATAAATGTGCGTGAAAATCAATGGTTTCTTCCAACTCATTGAGTGTCTGTTCGAAATACTTTGCATTGTCTCCCGAATACCTGATAGAAGCTTTGATTTCCAATTCCTCTTCAACTAAACTTTTCGCATGATTTAGTTGTTTGTCGTATTCAGATTCGCATGAACAAATAAGCGTTCCCGAGAGAACAACTAGTAGTAGTAGCATTATTTTCATAGTTCAAAGTTACGCTATTGATGCGTAGTGAACAAAAAATCTGTTTCACCATATCGTTAAAATATTCATCTGTTTCGGTCAAATATTCAACACAAATTAAAATTAATGTAAAATGATGCTGTAAGCGAAGACATGCTTAACTTCGTAACATGATTTTGGTAACGGGATCCACTGGTCTTCTTGGCTCACATGTAGTATGCGATATTGTTGCTCACGGCCATACGGTGCGTGCAATGTTCCGTTCCGAAAGTCGTAAGTCGGTGGTTGAGCGCTTGATGCATTTTTATTACCCAGATCGGGCTGATGAATTGCTGAAACAAGTGGAATGGGTATCCGGTGATGTACTTGATTTGGTTGATCTGAAAGATGCCATGCAAGGTTGCGAAAAAGTGATTCACTGTGCCGCATTGGTCTCGTTTCACCGGCGCGATTTCTGGCGATTGTTTGAAACCAACCGCAAAGGAACGGCAAACGTGGTAAACGTAGCTTTGGATCTGGGTGTTCAACAATTGATTTATGTTTCATCAACTGCCGCAGTAGGAAGCGATACTACTTATACCGATCATATTCGCAGAGAAAGCAATCACTGGAATGCCAATGAGAAAGTAAGTGGTTATTCGCTTTCAAAATACAGTGCTGAAAAAGAAGTGTGGCGTGGAATAGAGGAAGGTTTACCGGCAGCTATCGTAAATCCGAGTATTATGCTGGGACCTGGAAACTGGGACGAAAGCTCCTTGAAAATCATGCGAACACTGCAAAACGGATTGAGTTATTACACATCGGGGGGTAATGCCTTTGTAGATGTGCGCGATGTGACATTGATCATCCGTAAACTCACTGAAACCAACGCATCTGGAGAACGGTATCTAGTAACAGGAACCAATCTGTCTTTTAAAGAATTGTTTGATAAGATTTGCGCACAACTCGGGGTGAAAGCACCTTCTAAGCTTGCAAGTAAATTTCTCATTGGACTTGCTTGGCGTTTAGCCGGAATTGGTGCGCGATTTACAGGAAAACGTCCAACCATCACCAAAGAATCGGCCGAAAGTTCACAGAAAACAACCGTTTATTCCACCGAAAAAGTCAGAAAAGCCTTTCCTGATTTTGAGTTTACACCGCTTGAAGAAACCATTGCTATTACCATCAAAGGTAGAATGGATTAATTCCGCTGATGTCATAAACGACTCCCACAGACACACAGATTAGGCCCTTCAGGCTGACTAGCGCTGATTGCTATAATAGTTGTGTATTGTACTATTCGAGGGCGTTGCGCCTTTGCTGAAGCTTCAGCGTAAGCATTAGCCGAGCAAAAATCCTTTTATCTGTGGGAAGAAAAAGTCTGAATTAATCCCCGAACTGCTCGCTTTGTTTTAGGTCGGTATTGATTTGACTGATATAATTCAGCAATTTTTCACGACCAAATTTCGATTCGGCAGAAGTGGTAAATACCGGTGGCATTTCGGCCCATTGTTTCAGCATTTCCTTTTTGTAAGCAGCCAGATTTTTTTGCAATGCCGAGCTTGAAAGCTTGTCGATTTTGGTAAACACCATCGAGAAAGGCAATTGTTCTTCTGCACACCAAGTCATGAATTCAATATCGATTTTTTGAGGTTCCAAACGCGAATCAAGCAATACAAAAATATTGATCAGAGTTGATCGTTGTGTCAGGTATTCGGAAATGAATTTTTCCCATTTTGAACGATTGCTTTTGGAGGTTTTGGCATAACCATAACCGGGTAAATCGACCAAGTACCAATCATCATTAATTACAAAATGATTGATCAATTGTGTTTTTCCTGGAGTTCCAGAAGTTTTTGCAAGACTTTTGCGATCCGTGAGCATGTTGATCAACGACGATTTTCCCACATTCGAGCGTCCGATAAAGGCGTATTCCGGTTTACCGTCTTCAGGACATTTGGTAATATCGGTGTTACTTACAACGAATTTGGCGTCTTTGATAATCATTTGCTGGGATTTGCTGCAAATTTACTGAAACTATTCGGTTGTAAACCATGAAATTTAACCACATAGGACACATAGGTAACATAGGCTTGTGCCACTATTGCCAACCGCCGAAATTATAAGATCACAATGTAGGTGCAGATTAGAATAATTAACACACTTAGAATCTATGTTACCTATGTGTCCTATGTGGTTCCAAATAAACAGTATTTGTGGTAGATAACTTTCCGTAACATTGCACGTGGAAATTCCGGTTTTATTTGAAGATGAAGTGTGCCTGGTGGTGAACAAACCCAATAATCTGTTGGTGCACCATTCACATTTTGCCCGAAACATTGAAACACCTTCTTTAGTTGAGTTAGTGCGTGGGTTGGGATATGAATCGGCTGTTCCCGTGCATCGTTTAGATCATAAAACATCTGGGGCGCTGATCTTTGTCAAGTCGAATGAATATGCTTCGGACTTTCAGCAATTGTTCGATTCAAAAGCCATTCAAAAGACCTATGCGGCCCTTCTTCGAGGACATATAGCCGAATCTGGCATCATCGATTCGCCGGTTAAAAACGAACGGGGGAATTACAAAGAAGCACTCACGCATTACCGCTGTTTGCAACATTTTGAACTAAAGATGGCTGTGGAACCTTATCCTACATCGCGCTATAGTTTGGTGGAATTCACCCCGGAAACAGGTCGTACACATCAACTTCGCATTCATGCCAATAAAATCAGTCACCCGATTATCGGTGATCCGAAACATGGAAACCGTCACCACAACCATGCATTTCAGGAACAGCTTCAGCTACCGGATTTGTTTCTGCATGCCGAACGATTGGAGTTTGTGCATCCGTATACGCAGGAGTTGGTAAAGATTTCGGCGGACTTTCCGGATTTTTGGGAGATGTTTTTTGAAAGGGTGAGAATGATACAAATCGGCTAAAATCAAACGGCTGAAAACGTGCACAAATCCGTCGTAATATTGCGAATTTACGTCGGTTTATTTGACATGCCAATTTGCAATATTACGAACGTTTTTTCCGGATCACTAAATCGAAAAAGTTGTATTTTTTTCGAAACCCCTATTGTACGAAATGATCTTTTTCATTAGCTTAAATAAGAAAAGTCCTATGGGAGCTTCTAAAATTAAAGCATTCACAGCATCACAGAAATCGTTTGCCAGAGTGGCAAAGGCGATTGGCCATCCAGCAAGAGTTGCCATTGTTCAATATCTTACAAAAGAAAGTTGTGCAACCAATTCTACACTAATACAAGTAACAAACTTATCGAAGGCCACGGTTTGTCAACATTTAAAAGAATTGACCGACGCAGGATTGATTGCGGGAACGTTTGCAGGAAACCGACATTATTATCGGTTGGTTCCAAGTGCATTCGAACGTATAGAAAGTCTGAAAAAAGTCGTTGGGAGTTAGCGGGCTGAACCAGTTAAATCTGTCATTATTTTTGACGAATCAATAGTCGTAATATTGCGAATTTACGTCGGTTTATTTGATATGCCAATTTGCAATATTACGAACGTTTTTTTGACAGAAACCCCCGTTTAAACCCAATATTTTCGATACCTTTATTCCGTGCAACTCCGCGTTCTCCATATCAGTTTGTTTACCGTATTGATCGGTTTCGCCTTCATGGCTTGTATTGCCGATAACGGCGACCCGAAACTCGATATTCCGCCCCATTTTCCGGCAATGAATTATCCCGAAAACAATCAGTCTAATCAAGACAGGGTAGACTTGGGGCGAAAATTATTTTACGATCCCATTCTTTCTCGGAACAACGATATTTCGTGTGCTTCTTGCCACAAACAATCGCTGGCTTTTGCCGATACAGCTGCGATTAGCCCCGGAACTGAACGTCGTTTAGGGAATCGCAATGCACCCACACTTGCCAATGTGGGCTACAACCCAACGGTATTGTTTGATGGCTTTTTGGAAACGTTGGAAAAACAGATTTTAGTGCCCATTCAGGAACATGCAGAAATGGACTTTAACATTGTAGAAGTATCCAAACGTATGAAGGCTGATCCGATCTACGTTGCGATGAGTAAAAAAGCCTATGATCGCGAACCGGATGCTTTTGTAATTACACGTGCTATTTCAGCATTTGAGCGAACCCTCATTAGTAGTCATTCAAAATACGATGCATTTCTACAGGGAAAGAAAAAACTGAATGCAGCTGAAACGCGTGGTAAAAATCTGTTTTTTGATCGATTGCAATGCAGTCAATGCCACGGCGGATTCAACTTTACCGATTTCAGCGTTCGCAACAACGGTTTGTTTCCGATTTATGCCGATTCGGGCAGAATGCGTGTTACCCAATTGGAAACCGACCGCGATATGGTTAAAGTTCCGACACTGCGCAACATTGCTCTCACTGCGCCTTATATGCACGACGGACGTTTCAAAACCTTGCGCGATGTGTTGCATCATTACGAAAGCGGAGGAGGAAAGCATCCTAACAAAAGTGCGGTTATTCAACCGTTTACCTTAACGGAAGCCGAAGAAAATGACCTGATTTTCTTTTTGAAAACCTTAACCGATAAACAGTTTATAACCGATAAACGATTTAGCAAACCCAAAAAATAATTCACCACAATGCTTACGCTAAAGCTTCAGCGAAGGCGCAAAGACACAAAGTTTTTTTTGAAGGATAGACTTGTTAAGAACACAAAGGGATTAAAGTAAACCAGCTTCGTGGTCTTATTAAAACTGTTTTTTGTGCTAAAATTCATCCCCAACTTTTCGACAAAATTTTTCCTTTTCACGAAATCTCCTTTGTGTTCTTAACAAATCAAACGTGTCCTTTTTCTTTGCTCCTTCGCTAAAGCTGCGGCGAAAGCGTTGTGCCTTTGTGTTGAAATTTCCAGGTTTAGAACGGAGACCCAAATGCCGGATTCTTGATGAATTGATAGTCCGTAAGTGCCTTCAGGAAATTTACCAAATCTATTTTGTCCTGAGCGTTTAACATCAGCCCGGTTGGCATGGTATAGGCCAATTGTGGTTCGAGTGTAGTGGATGAATGAATATCTGAATTATAATGCTCTACCACTTCTTCCAATGTGCGGAATCGCCCGTCATGCATGTACGGAAACGTCAACGCGATATTGCGCAACGTAGGCACTTTGAATTTCCCTTTGTCTGCGGCAGAATTGGTAACAGCTTGTCTTCCGATATCGGAAATTTGTGCTTCGTTGTCTAAGCCGTTGTTCATGTATTGATCGTTCTCGAAATTACTTCCACTGTGACAATGCGCGCAATCAGCCCCTGAAAGTTCAGGAAAAAACGGATTGTATTCGGCGAAGAACAATGCTCTTCCACGTTCTTCACTTTCACTTAAGGTAGCATTTCCTGTTAGGTAGCGGTCGTACTTCGATTGATTGGAAACCAGCGTAAACATAAATGCTTCTAGCGCCAACGCCATCCTTTCTGAGGTAATGGAATCATTCCCGAATGCTTTGGTAAATTGAACCCGGTAACGACCTTTGGCTTCCAGTTTCGCGATGGCATTGGGCAACGTTTCGTGCATTTCCAACGGATCCTGAATAGGTTTTAATGCCTGATCACGCAGAAAATGCGCTCTTCCGTCCCAGAAAAACTCATTATCATTCCACGCCATGTTAACAATAGCCATTGCTTGACGATGACCCAATAATCCGTCGATGCCTGTTGATAACCGGGCAGTATCCGAAAAGGCGTTTTGTTGATTGTGACAAGAAGCGCAAGACATACTACCATCTCCTGAAAGCAGGTTTTCATAGAAAAGCATGCGCCCGAGTTTCACTTTTTCGACTGTCAACGAATTATCTCCGGGAAGATTTGGGTCAGGAAGCGTATTGTAAGTTAAGTTGTAAGGAGTGGTATCCAACTCAATTGTTCCAGTTGTTTCGATCAATGCTTTTTTACACGAAAAAACAATCACAACCACTAATAGTGCAAACAAAATGCGATTCCATTTTTTCATAAACGAGTGTTAGAAAACAACTTATTTAATAACCAATTGTTGGGTGGATGTTCCCTGAGAAGTGTGCAAGGTTACAAAGTAAATTCCCTCTTCCGGTAGTGACAATGATTTGGTAGTTGTTCCGAAAAGAATTTCTTCGGTATGCACCATTTTTCCGCTCACGTCATTGATCACCAATTTACCTTCAACTCCTGCAAAAGCAACAGTAAACGATCCATGAGAAGGATTCGGGTAAATGGACATTCCACCTTCGGTAGTTGTTTCTCCAATACTGGCACCGAGGGTAGCGGAATACACGTGATCTCTGAAATTGGCAATCAGGTCGGCTGCTTCAGCCAATTCACCGTGAACCACCAAACCACCGCTCACGTTGATGTCTTTTAATCCTTTTTCATAATCAGCATCAATGTGAATGGATTCGCCGCCATTTTCGTTCACGCTTTGAGCAAGAACAATTGTTTCAAAGTAGTTGGCATCACCCAAACCGTGTAATTCTAGACCTTGGTTGAGACTTGCTCCCGCCATCCCTTCTAGCAAAATAAAACGGTAACCCGAAGCCCAGCCCCAATGCATGGAGGGTGATTGTGGAGCCAAAGGATTATTGGAGGGCAATAACGACGGATCTTCATGATTGACAGGTGTATGCACTCCAATGTGGAAACGAATTCCCTCGATGTTGGTAACGCTAAACGACCCTAATTCAATTGTAGTTGAAGCACCATTAACCGTTACAAGTGCAACTACATCATCCGGAACGGTCATCAGCTGACCTCCATTATGAACAATGGTAAATTTCGTAACGTAGTATTTCAACGCCGAAAGATTAAAAGCATTCCCAAGGTTATTGGAAGCTGCCGTACCCAAAGCAAAATCATTGGTTCCTAAGTGATGGTGCATCACCAGACGAACAGGAGTTTGAGCGTAAGAGAAAGCCAACATTAAGTTGAACATCAATAGTGTAAGTAATTTTTTCATAACGGAAGTAAAATCTGACTAAAAGTAAAGAGAAATGAGCAGTTTTCAGTAATCGAAAAGCATGTTATTATTGAAAAGCTAGGAATAGCGCATCCTTGCGAGTTATGACATAAAAAATCAATCAAAGGCAACTTTTATCGCATCAATTTGTTTTGAATGTATGAATCGTTTGTTTGTCACGTTTTTGGTGCTTGGGCATTTCTTAATTGGGAATGCGCAAAATGCTGGCAATGTATGGCATTTCGGAAATGGTTGTGTGCTTGACTTTAATAGCAATCCTCCCAGTGTTTCCGGTGGAGTAACGGCTACTCAAATATACACCAACGAAGGTTCTGCGGTTCAATGCGACGCTTCAGGGCAGTTACTTTTTTATACGGATGGCAGTTTTATTTGGGATCGAAACAACAACCTAATGCCTCGAAATTTTTTGATTCCGGGTGGTATCGGAAATCTTGGTGGAAATAGCACAAGTACCTCTTCAGCACTGATTATTCCGAATCCTGGAAATGTCAACCAATACTACGTTTTTGCAATCGCTCCCGAAGCGGGTTCTATTCCCGCATTGATTCCATTTTCCGGCCTCAGTTATGTAGTAGTTGATATGAGCTTAAATGGAGGTTTTGGTGATTTTTTACAAAATCCAATTGTGTTGATAGAGCCTACAACTGAGAAAGTAACTGCAACACCTCACTGCAACGGAACCGATTATTGGATCTTAACACATGAATGGAACAGCAACCGATTTTTTGCTTACCAAGTTACTGCTAGCGGAATAAACCCTCCCGTCATTTCTTCCTCAGGAATTGCACATGTAGATGCAGACAACAACGGAAATTTTGCCGAAGCAATTGGTTATATGAAATGCTCGCCAGACGGAAGTAAAGTCGCCCTCGCCATACAAACACCTCAAAATGTGATAGAAGTGTTTGATTTTGACAACGCAACCGGCCAAGTGAGTAATCCAACCATGACAGACCTCAATTTCACACCGTTTGATCCGTTCACTGGCGGTCCTTACAGAATATCTTTTTCTCCCAATTCTCAATTACTGTATAGCACCTTTGTTAGTTTGGATACCTGTAAAGTATTCCAATATGATCTCACTCAGGCCAATCCGGTAAACTCGCGGATTACATTATATGAATTGCCTGTTGACCTGAATGTAAGTAGCGCGCTCATTGGGGCGTTGCAATTGGCTCCGGACGGGAAAATTTATGTCACAATTGCAAATGACATTTATTTGTCGACCATTGAGAATCCGAATATACCCGGAACAGGATGTAACTATACGAATTTCTCTGTGACCTTCACTCCTGAAAATTATCCGGCTTATGGATTACCAACGTTCAATGATTATTTGTTTAAAACCTACCCTGATTCAATTATCATCCGTGATAGCTGTGCAGGGTTTGAAACACAATTAGCGCTCAACGATACAGCTGGAATCGTTAGCGTTTTGTGGAATTTTGGCGACCCGGCTTCCGGAGCAGCCAATCAAAGTAATGTCCTTTCTCCCAATCATACGTTCCTTGTTCCAGGTGAATACACGGTAACGGTTATTCTTCAGGAAAAATGTAGAACAGACACGATAATCCAAGATATAGAAATAGTAGCCTGCGATATTCCATGTGAAGCATACCTAACAACCACCGGATTTTGCAGTGGTCTTCCAACTGAATTCACATTATCCGGAGATGGTGATATACAGAATGTGATTTGGACTCCGGACACCACGCAATCGCAGTCAATACAGGCCGTTGGTTCAGATTTCAGCTTCGTTTACTCGCTTCCTGACACCTATACTGTAGAAGCAATTGTAGATCTATCTTGCGGTGTTGATACCGTTTACCAAACATTCACCGTGAGCGCATGCATTGATAGTTCGCTGTTTTGCGAAGTATATATCCCGAATGCATATACACCTCAAGGTGATGGTGCGAATGAAGTGTTTAGGGCTGTTTCCGAATGTGCTTTTGACTTTTATGAATGGAGTGTCTACAATCGTTGGGGTGAAGTGGTATTTTCCTCAAACGACGCAAACGCATTCTGGGACGGTAATTATAATGGACTTCCTTGTCAAGATGGGATATACCAGTATGTAGTTCGTTACGCGTTAGAATCAGATCAAATTCCCCAAATCATTCTAGGGCATATCAATTTACTCCGCTGAAAAGGCGATTTCCCATTTAAACGCACAACCTTTGTATAATTTGACGTACTGCGTATTTTCCACCACGAATTAATCCGCCTGAGGCGGAACGTATTGTGTACAATTCATTACGAATGGTCAGTCAGCTGATCTTCACTAATCAAAATGGAAACTTGTTTCCATTATTCGCTTTAAATTCATGTATAATTTTCATTTCCGCCGCGGCGGATGGGAGACTGCTATGTGCGCTTTGATGGGAAATCACCGCTGAAAGCGATCATTCTGTGAACGTAAAATTATTTTTAGCTATAATCTTTTCGTTTTATTGCATATACAAGTGCATCTGATTAGTTTAGCGTGACTTTTGACTGCACTTATGAAAAAAACCTTACACTATTTATTGATTCTCAGTACGTCATTTCTTTTTTCTACGCTCAACGCTCAGGAATTGGTATACGAACAAGATCATGGAGTTTCGTTCAACAAAGGAACCATCGATTCGGATGCATTGATTGCGATCATTCAAAAAAAGCAGGAAGAACTCAACAAGTTTGTGTTGGGGAGGATTGTGACGAAGTCGTGGATAGAGTCGAGTACAAATCCAAACGATTCGCGCTTGAATAATTTCACGACGAAATACCTCATTTATGAAACATTGAATGAGTTGACGATAACAGCTGACAAATCTGCATTTGGGAAAAATACACTTGAACTGGTAAAGGAATCGGCGATCATTTTTGGATTGGCAGTAGCTGTGAATGATAAGTATTATGGTGATTTTTCTGATTTTGAAGAGAAGCTAACTCGCAATCTGAATCAGCAGACTGCGATTGATGAAAACAAGATTCTGGACACTATTGGTTTTAATCAAACAATCGACATTGTACTGAATATTTGTATCACAAATCCTGCACTCAAGGGATATTTTCCTATTTATAGTCAGCTGGCCAATCAAGACGATGAGAATAGAGCATGGTATGAAAATGACAGTCGTTATTTCCAAAACAAGGATTCGCTCGAGTATTCCTATTTGAATCTTAGCGGAAGAATTAATTCGTTTCTGAATGTAATTACAGAGATTAAAACAATCAAAAACAACATTGATCTGTTGAAAGAGGGGAAACTGGATACACTGCTTTTGTTATCCAATGAGTTGTGGTATAGCCTTAAAAAAGGAGATACATTGAATCTGGCGGTCGTAAACAACTTCAAAACTGTTCTGGCCGAAGTCAACGCCCTTCTGCCTATTGATCAACTGACTGTAATTCCAGGGTTTAAAAATATTTATCAAAAAATCGATTCAGTTGTTACTGTCGCAACGTCAAAGGATAAGATCGAACATTTGAATGGAATCATAGAATTGATCAATAAACTACATGCCGATTATGAGAAGGTTAAGGAAGGAGACTATTCACCTATTTTGACTATTTTGGTTGGGAAACTGTATGATCTTGTTAAAGCTGAAATACCTCATTCAAGTGATTATCTAAACAGTCGAATGAAAGTACTGTTGAAATCTGATAAAGTTGACACAGCATTTAAAACCAGATTAAAAGCCTTGATGAATAGCGATGGTTCAATTACATTCGATACCGATTTCGCACGCACTTTTGAGGTGTTTAAGATGGATTATGATGTGTGGAATGCAGATAGTCTAAAAAAATGGAAGGAAGATTTAAAAAATCAGGTATTTGACAAAGAGAAGAAGGATGTATTTTTAGATAGCTTGAATAGCAGAAGATTGGTTGCTGGAGTGGAAGACAGGGAATACCGTAATCTGAAAAAGAAGATCAATAAACAGTTCAGAGCAAAAGGAGCATTCACCTCGTCAGACATTTCAATGATTCTAATACCGCTCAAAGATTCTGATGAATGGAGTAAAGTTTTTAAGGAAAAGGTTTATTACTCCTATTTTTCAAGAAACTACTCGTTGATTGACCGGGTAATGAATAGTCTTGATAGCTCACGGAAGGAGATACAATCGTTGAATGAACGTGTCGAAATCGTGACTTCTTTGTTACAGGCTCTTTTAAGTTCGCAAAAACAACAAGGCATTAAAAACTTTACGTTCAACGAACAGCAGTTGGAATCAACGAAAGAGCTGATGGGTAAGTTTATCGAACATATTGACAAAAGCGGACGATTCAACACAGCCGCGGTTTACCTGCGCAGTATCGTTGATAATGTCAGTTACAACGAAGCAGATTCAATCGAACAAAAACCTGCTACGATCAGTTTGAGCTTCGAATCGGTTTTGTATAGTTTAAAAGACCAGTTGGTAAAACCATCGCAGTTGTACCGCACACGTTATTTTCAACCTTACATCAACATTGGGGTGAATTATTCCGGTTTTCTATTTCCAAATGAATTGAATGTTGCGGAAGATGGAAGCACAAGTACGCTGAAAGGAATGACCTTTGCCAGTGAAAAAATCGGGTTTAAATACAAGATTATCAATCGTGAATATACCCGTTCATTCAAACCGGGAATTGTTTACAAATATTATGGTCATAGTTGGTCGTGGAACCGACCTCAGCCGCAAGGTTTGATTGATGATTTATTTTTGGACATTCATACCGGTGGTCTTTTATACAATGTGGTGAATCTTAAAACACAGGATAGTTTCAATTTTCCGTATGTTGGTTGTGGAATAGGTGTACGAACATTCAATGGACTCACATTTTCAGGGGCGTTCAATATGCCCTATACGGGCAATAGTTTCCGCAAAGAAAATGCCTTTATTACATTTGGTATCGATATCCCGATCATCGAATACATAACAGCGATACGTTCTAAATAATGGTGGCGGTTTTGTGTAGTGGTGAGTCGCGACTCAC
>JARWZO010000005.1 GCA_029866325.1 Fluviicola sp.
GTATGAGTGGGGGCGCGATTAATCGCGCCCCCACTCATACACATCTGTCGCACCAACAAAAAACTGTAACTTTGCCCCATGATGCGTTTGCTCTTGCTTTCGGGTGTTTTTACCGTGCTATTAGCCGCCGGTAGCGTGCAACGTAAGGGACAACTTCCCAAAGAACTCAAAGAGGTTTCCGGGTGGGTTTTCGTCAACGACACCACATTGATCGCTCACAACGATGGCGGAAACGAATCGATTCTTTATGTGCTCAATCTCAACGGAAGTATTCGTCATCAAACCAAACTCAGCGGTATAACCAACATTGATTTTGAAGATATCGCCACTGATGGTAAAACCTACTTATACTTGGGCGACTTCGGAAACAACAACAACGACCGCACCGATTTGGTCATTTATAAACTCAACATTCAGGAAGTGCTCACCAAAGAATCGGTAACGACTAAAGCCATTAAGTTTTCATACACCGAACAGAAGACCTTTCCTGCCGCCGAAAAAGAACGGTATTACGATGCCGAGGCCATGGCTTTTTACAATGATTCGATCTGGATTTACACCAAATGCCGCGCCGTTCCTTTCGATGGAAAATGCATGATCTATGGACTTCCAACAACTCCGGGAACGTATAAAGTCAAACGCAAAACCTATCTGAAAATCGGAAAACGAAACTGGTTGTTTGATTCGGTTACAGCCGCTGACATTTACAAAAAAGAATTACACTTGCTCACCTATTCCAAAATCCTCATTTACACCCTTGGCGATGACGGAAAAGGGACGTTTAAAACACAGATTTCGATCAATCCCGTTACGCAAAAAGAAGCGTTGGCGGTTAAGAAAAACGGAAAGATTTATGTAACCGACGAACGCCAAAAAATCATTGGTGGCGGAACCATTTTCGTGGTGACCAAAAAGAAAAAGAAAAAATGAATTTACAGCATTACGACGCGGTCATTTACGATATGGACGGTGTACTTACCGATTCGGAACCGATCTGGAAAATTGCAATGGAAGAAGTGTTTGCTTCTGTGGGTTGTGCGCTTACCAGAAATGACTTTCAAAAAACAGTTGGCTTGCGTATTGATGAGGTAATTACCTATTGGTATGCAGTTGCCCCATGGAAAGATGTTTCGCCACAAGAGGTCGAAAACCGCATTATTCAACGAATGGTTGCGTTATTAACAGAAAGAGCAACACCTTTATCCGGTGTAATCGAATCGTTGGAATTTTTTAAAGCACAAGGCAAAAAAATAGGATTGGCAACCTCATCCTATGAAGTGCTCATCGAAACCATTCTCACAACCCTCAACATCAAGCATTACTTCGATCAGGTTCATTCGGCTGAACGCGAAAAATACGGGAAACCACATCCGGCTGTTTATTTGACAACAGCAGAACAATTGGGTGTAAATCCACAAAAATGTTTGGTGGTCGAAGATTCACTCAACGGAATCATTTCTGCCAAAGCAGCTCGCATGACCGTGATTTGTGTTCCCGAAAAAAGCCATTCACCCGAACCGAAATTGATACTTGCCGATGTACAATTCGATTCATTAACCGATGTTGTTTATTATTTTCAACAACAAATCTCAACAGCATGTTAGTACAAATCGACGATAAAATCCTTTCAACCGAGCTGTTTGAACGCAAGTTTGTGTGCGATCTCAACGCCTGCAAAGGAGCCTGTTGTGTTGAAGGTGATGCCGGTGCTCCGCTGACCATGGAAGAGGTAGATATTTTAGAAGAGATCTACGAGGATGTGAAACCCTTTATGCGCCCGGAAGGAATTGCAGCCGTGGACGAAGAAGGTGTATTCTACATGGATATGACCAACGAACCGGCCACCACGTTGGTGAATGGAGCCGAATGTGCATTTGTGTATTTCGATGCGCAAGGCATTACCAAGTGTGCCATTGAAAAAGCCTATCTGGAAGGAAAAACCACGTGGAAAAAACCGATTTCCTGCCATTTGTATCCCATTCGAGTGAAAGATTTAGGTGACTCAATTGCGTTGAATTACGACGAATGGCCGATTTGCAAACCTGCTTGTGCATGTGGGGAAGAATTAAACGTTCCGGTGTTTCGTTTTCTAAAAGAACCATTGATTCGTGCCTACGGCGAAGAATTTTACAACGACATGTTACAGGTTGAGAAGGAACTTAAAAGTTAAACGCGCTTTTTGGCATGTTTAATAGCCAATTCTTCCCAAAACCGATAAAAGTCATGTTTTGTTAGCATAGAGTCTGTACCTTTAAAGATGAAACATGCTGTTATTATGATTCAAAGAATTGCTACTATTAGTTTGCTGTTATTGCTTGTAGGTTGCTCCGGAGAACAAGAAATTGTAAAACCGTCGGTTGAAACAATTACCGAATCCATTTATGCTTCAGGCGTTATCAAAAGCGAAGATCAATACCAGGTTTTTGCAACAGTCAATGGAATTGTTGAGAAAGTGTTTGTAGAAGAAGGCGACACCGTAGTAATGGGCCAACCGCTGTTTTCGCTTGCAAACGCTATTCAACAACTCAACAACGAAAACGCCTTACTAACAGCTTCGTTTTACGACCTCAATGCCAATCAGGAGAAAATCAACGACGCCCAACAATTGGTGGGTTTGACCCGCGATAAAATGCGAAACGACAGTTCATTGTATGCCCGTCAACTATCACTTTGGAAACAAAATGTAGGTTCCAAAGTAGAACTGGAGCAACGCGAACTAGCCTTCGAAAACTCCCAAAACAGCTATCAATCGGCCATTGTAAAGTACAATGATTTAAAACGTCAGTTGGCGTTCAATTCTTCTCAATCAAAGAAAAATCTAAAGATAGCCCAGCAAATCAACAACGATTATGTGGTGAAAAGTGAGCTCAATGGTGTGGTTTACAATGTCGCCAAGAAAAAAGGAGAATTGGTGAGTCCGCAAACACCCATTGCCGTAGTTGGTAATGCTAAAAAGTTTGTGTTGGAAATGCAGGTCGACGAATACGACATCACACAAATTCAAAAAGGTCAACAAGTGATTGTTTCGATGGATAGTTATCAAGGAAAAACCTTCGAAGCTCGGGTTACCAGAATCAACCCGATGATGAACGAGCGCACCAAATCATTTACCGTAGAAGCCGTTTTCGTAAAACAACCACCGGTCTTGTTTCCCAATTTTAGTTTTGAAGCTAATATCGTGTTGCGTTCAAAGAAGAATGCTTTGCTGATTCCACGCTCATTGTTGTTGCCAGGTAATATGGTGCTTTTGACGAACGGCGAAAAAAGAAAGGTCACGATAGGGCTAAAAGATTACCAGAAAGTGGAAATCACTTCCGGTTTGAAAGCAACGGATGAATTGACGCTACCCGAAGAATGAATTTCAAACTCATCATAAGCGTATCGCGTTCCTTACTGATGGCGCGCCTCAAGCAAACGCTGATTGCAGCTGTCGGAGTCACGTTCAGTATCACCATGTTTATCACCTTGCTGAGTTTTATGGGTGGACTCAATAGTATGCTCGACGGATTGGTACTTAACCGAACACCACATGTGCGTTTGTACAACGAAATTCTTCCGGCCCAACACCAGCCCATTGACGTTTCCTCCGATTATCAGGGAGATTACAACTTTGTGAGTTCCATTAAACCGAAAAACGAACGTCCGGATTTACGCAATAGCGGAGCCATTATTCGCACGCTTCGCAGTGATAAACGTGTATTGGGTGTTGCCCCAAAAATCAATGCGCAGGTCTTTTTTAATGTTGGATCGATTGACCTTTCGGGTGTTGTGAACGGAATTGATGTGGAAGAAGAAAACAGACTGTTTACTTTTAGCGATTATGTAATTGAAGGCGATTACATGGATTTAAAAAACACGCCCAACAGCATTATTTTGGGTAAGGGACTAGCAGACAAAATGTTGGCTTCAGTGGGTGATGTTGTGCAAATTACCACTTCGCGAGGTGAGCGCATCCAACTCAAAGTGGTTGGTTATTTTCAATCCGGATTACAAGACATTGATAAAGTGCAAAGTTACGCCTCGCTGAATACAACTCAAAAAATGCTGGGAGTTCCAAATAGTTACATCACAGATCTTCAAGTTAAACTGCTCGACATGAATGAGGCTCCTGCTGTTGCGAAAGAAATGCAAGCAACCTTTGATGTGGAAGCCATCGATATTCAAACAGCCAATTCTCAATTTGAAACAGGTAGCTTTGTTAGAACCCTCATTTCGTATGCCGTTGGAATTACCTTGTTAGTGGTGGCCGGCTTCGGGATCTACAACATCCTGAACATGATGATCTACGAAAAAATGGATTCCATTGCCATTTTGAAAGCCACCGGATTTTCAGGTAAAGATGTTAACCGTATTTTTATCACCATCGCCATGACCATCGGTGTGGTAGGGGGGATTTTCGGACTGCTTTTCGGCCTCGGTCTTTCCGCCATCATAGACCAAATACCGTTTGATACGCAAGCGCTTCCGACCATTAAGACCTACCCGGTAAATTACAACCCGAAATTTTACATTATCGGCGGCATTTTTTCATTGGTCACCACGTATTTTGCAGGTTATTTTCCTTCACGCAAAGCCAGCAAAGTAGATCCTGTTGTCATAATTAGAGGTAAGTAACATGGAGCAGACCATTCTTGAAGCGAAAGACATCAATAAATACTTTCACGATCCGGTAACGGTTCAGGTGTTAAAGAACATTTCGTTTTCTATTCATAAAAGCGAATTTGCCTCTATTATTGGAAAATCGGGTTGCGGAAAATCGACCTTGCTTTACATTCTTTCAACCATGGATACCGATTACGAAGGACAATTGTTCATCGACGGGCAAGCCATCAGAGGAAAAAAAGAAGCCGAACTCGCCTTTATCCGAAATGAAAAAATCGGATTTGTATTTCAATTTCACTACTTGCTCAACGAATTTTCCGTGCTGCGAAACGTGATGCTTCCCGGTTTAAAATTGGCCAAACAATCCGAGAAAGAAATAGAGCATCGAGCCTACGAAAAACTCAAGATTCTCGGCATTGAAAACGAAGCGCTCAAAAACCCCAATCAGCTTTCGGGCGGACAAAAACAACGTGTTGCGATTGCTCGCGCCTTGATCAATGATCCGCTCATTATCATGGGTGATGAACCAACCGGAAACCTCGACAAAAAAAACAGCCAAATTGTCTTTGCCATTTTTCAGGAATTGGCCGAAGAGTACCATCAATCCTTACTCATTGTAACCCACGACAATAGCTTTGCCGAACGCACGCACCGTATTATTGAAATGGAAGACGGGAGTATTATCAGGATGTAGTGAATAACCACTAAAAATTGATTAGTGCATTCAAAACGAAACATTTATCTCTTTTTCCTTTCACCTTTCCAAATAAATGCGTTTCTTCGTTCACCAATCAAAAAACAACTGATATGTCACAAGAAACTGATCTACTAGACAGCAATTTTGTCGCCCCGGCTCAATATAAAGAGTTCGATTTCCCAATAGAGTTCTCGTTTAAAATCGGAACATTGGCCAATGATTTCATTGCTACTGATGCCAAGGGAGCTACCATCGCTTATGTGCGTCAAAAGATGTTCAAGTTCAAGGAGGCAATCATGATTTATACCAATGACAAAAAAACCGATTTGTTGTATAAAATCAATGCCGACCGTATTATTGACTTTAACGCAAGTTATAGCTTTACAGATGCCAATGATAATGTATTGGGTCGCGTTGGTCGTCGTGGAATGCGTTCTTTATTGAAAGCTCACTACGAAATTTTCGACAACGAGAACAAAACCGAATATGCAATCAGAGAAGAAAATCCGTGGAGTAAAGTATTTGATGCTTTGTTGTGTGAAATTCCGCTTTTGGGAATGTTCTCCGGTTATCTATTCAACCCGAGATATGGTGTTTTTGATAACGACGGAAAAATCTTTGCCCGCTTGTCGAAAAAACCGTCATTCTTCGGTCGTCGCTTCAAATTGGAAAAACTGGAAGACCTACCTGAAGGTGATGGCGAGCGCATGATGCTAGCCTTGATGATGATGATTTTGCTAGAACGCAGAAGAGGATAACTAAATTTCCTTCGGGAAATGAAAGCTCATTCACGGTTGGTGGATGGGCTTTTTTGTTGGGCAGATAATTCACCACAAAGGAACAAAGGCTTTTAACGGATAGGCGTGTTAAGAAAACAATAGGATTCTATTTGAACCGTCTTTGTGGCCTTCTGACAAACCAAATATATCTTTCTCTTTTTGGCCTTGTGGTTATTGAATTTTGTACTTTTCACTTTCGAAAGACAATTCATGGATACAGCTTTTAAAATAGTACCAACCGATTTGCTGGAGCACTATTGTTCTTCAATAAATCCTGCTGTATATGAAGCTTTCGTAAAACTGCACGATAGTGAATTGAGCATGGATACCTTTAGTTTTTACACATCGGTTTCGGCTGTGTTTTCTTCAAAAATTGAAGGTGAAGTGATTGAATTGGATTCGTTTATCAAGCACAAACGCTTCGGAATAGCATATCAGCCTGATTACACGCGCAAAATAGATGATCTATATGATGCCTATTTGTTTGCTCAACAAAACAAACTGAATCAGCAAAATATCGAATCGGCTCATGCGCAACTGACGAAGTACATCTTAAACAAAGCTCAACAAGGCAAGGTCCGCAGCAGTAACATGTTTGTTTTGACGCAAGATGGTAAAATAGAATATGTGGCCGTTGTTCCCGAAAAAGTGACGTCGGAAATGGAGAAGTTTTACCATGATTTAGACGTTTTGGTTACTGCTGATTTATCCTTTGCTGAAACACTGTTTTTTGCGGCGATGCTACATTTAGTGTTTGTGAAAATCCACCCGTTTGACGACGGAAATGGCCGAACAGCGCGGTTGATTGAAAAATGGTTTCTCGCACAAAAACTGGGAGAAAAAGCGTGGTTTGTGCAGTCGGAAAAATACTACTACGATCATCACCAAACCTATTATGCAACTATTCGGCGTTTGGGATTGGATTATGAAGAGTTGGATTACAACCAAGCATTGGCGTTTTTAGAGATGTTGCCCAATTCGATTGTTAGCAACAAATAGTTTGATTTTTTGCTGAGGCTCCGATTACTCTTACCCAACCCCGCAATATGAACAATACTGCGCGCCATGTCGGTGTTTGAACGGCGTTTCAGTGTCGTACACATCTTGCAAAATTGCCTGAATGACCTGTTCTACCAAATCGGTTGCTTCGTTCAGACTCAGATCGCCTTTGAAATCGAGGTGAAACGGACTTTCCGACGTATTGATGAAGGAGAAAATTCCCACTTCGTCGAGTGGTTTTCCATAAGCATGACGAAACAAGTAGCAGTAAATCAACAACTGCAATACGTGATTTTTCTCGCTTTTGGAACGAACTTTTTTCAGAATGGCATCTACGTAATCGGCTGATTTCCCCAATGAAATAGCCACAGCTTCAGGCTTTACACCGCCCGATTTGTAGTCGATCACGCGGAGGTTGCCATTGCGGTTGTCGATGCGATCTAAAATTCCCTGTAAGTTGGCGGGGCGCTGTTTCCCGTTTATTTCAAACGAGGTCGGAACGATGATTTCATGTTCCAACGCTTCTATATGTAAGGTGCTCTGAGGATCATTTTCGCAAGCGGCAATTTCGCGCGACAACACTTTCTGAATGATCTCATTGGCCACCACATAAGTGATGTGATTGGTGCCGGAAGCATATACTTGTGTATCCTGACTGAAGTGTACCTGAAATGCTTTGTCCACTTCCAACGGTGCGGCATCCTTCATTTTTTTCCAATCGTCGATTCCCACTGCATTCGGAACGATGTTGTTTTCCAGGTACAAGGGATTGGTGCGGGCAAAAGGAAGCAAGAGGTTTTCCAGCACTTCGTGCAAAATAGTTCCCAATGTATTGCTTTCAATTGATTCTTCCACTTTCGATTCTTCCCCGATGCGCAACACATAGCGGTAATAGAAGTTGAGTGGACATTCCAAAAAAGAATTGAGTTTCGAAAACGTAATTCCTTCTACCAGCAATGCATCGAGTCGGGCAATGACATCCGGTGTTTTTTCCACCGAATGTTCAGCAATGCGTTCTTCATTCCCAAGTGTGTAAAAGCGCTTGTTGATCACAAATTGCGGATTCACCACCGCAAGTTCCAATTCCAATTGTTGAATAAAACGACTTGGCTCTTGAGAACCGACGCCATCTTGTGCGGTAGCGTATGTAATGTGAATTTCTTCAGCACAATGGAGCAAACGGTAGAAGTGGTGGGCAAACAACCCTTGTTTTTCACGCGGAGTTGGTAATTGAAAAAACCGCCGCAAATCCATCGGAATCAAGGTTTGAATCGGATTTGTCGGAGGCATCGTTCCTTCATTCAACCCCATCACGATGAGTCGTTTGAAATCCAACCCACGCGTTTCCAGTAATCCCATAATTTGCAAACCGTCCACCGGGTTTCCGAAATACGACATACTTTCGGTACTCCAATGCTGGTTGAACAGGTTTTTAAAGGTTCCCAACTGCATTTCGGGCACGTCAGCTTCGTTCATCACATTGGTCAACCCAATGAGTGCATGATCGAAACTGCGCAGAACGGCTTTTTCTAGCAGGTTTTTTTCAGGAAGCAATTCATCGAGCCACGAATTCAGGCGATGAACCAGTTCCATGGCGTTCGACCAGTTGTTCTTCCAAGGTTCAAAAACGGCACTATTCAATAATTGCAGGCGTTCGCTAACACCCAATTCATTCACGCTCAAAAACAAACGGTTGTTGGCTACAATGGTGCTTTCCAGTTTTCCGATGGCGCTGAGTTCTTCTTTCGTAAGAATACCTTGCACAAACGGGTGGTGGAAATATTGAATAACGTCCTTGTAATAGATAGACTTTCCGTTTCTTCGCTGGTATTGTTCCTGAATGCGAAACAGCAAATCAACCCACAAACGCAGCGATGTTGCTCTGAGAGGTAAACCAAGTGTGATGTTTGCTTTCCCGATAGAAATGGGCAAATGCTGAATAAGCGAAACAATCAATTGTTCATCGCCCAATAAAACCAAGGTTTCGTTGAGTTGTTCCTGCGAGAGTTGAGCCAGAAGTGTTCCAACCACTTTTGCTTGTCCGGTAGTTTGGGCGCATTCAACAATTTCCACCGCGCAAGACTTGTGTTGCAATTCATTGACCACAAAAGGTAACGATTTCACTTGCAAATGCTCCAATAAAACACGCTGAAAAGCTCCGGCTTCGTGCAGTGAGTCGTTTAAGTAAAAGCTGTCACTGTCGATAAAGATGTGCGCTCGACCCATCACGTAGAGCTGTTTCATAATGCTCAATTCGGCAATGGAAAGGGCGTTGAACCCGGCAAAAACAAATTGAGCGTTGGCATTTTTCCGGAAAACACGATCGATATTCTCGGCCACTTCACGGTAGACTTTTCCTTTGGTTGTTTGCCGTTCTGCCACCAATCTTTCAGCCAGCGCGAAATAATACGGCCCCAGTTTTTCCCAGAAAGCCATGAATTTTAATTGACCCAAGCTCAGTTCTTCCTGGTTAAAACTCCAATTTTCCAATTCGCGGATATCGCGCAGGTTTTTGAACAATTGTTTGGGTTGAACAAGGTACCGGTCAATTTCATCGAAATCGTTTAACAAGAGTTGACCCCAATTCAAAAAAGCATCAAATGTGTCTGTTTCGTGTTCAATTGGATCGTTCCGGAAAATGGTATACAACTGAAACAACAACCGAGTGCGATCTGCCACAGGTTCGTCTACTAATTGCTGCATCCATCGGTCAATGGTAACAATTTTCGGAGAAAGCTTCGGCTGATCATCTACATTGAACAATGCGCGCTGCATATACGTGATCATACGCTCCGACGGTACAATTACCGTTAGCTGGTGCAACGAAATTCCCTGCTCTATGATGGCCGCTGCAACGCGATCTGTAAACGGAATCATTCGTGAATTGTCAGTTTGCCAGTTATTTAGTTTTTCAGTTCTCAGCTCCGAAGTGACTGACGAAGGAATTCTGCTTTCGAGTCCAGCTCCCGATTCGAAGAATCAAGTAGAAATAAACGAATAGCCTGAAGTCAACGTCAAATCTTCCGTATTTACGGTAAGTACCGGAATCTGCTTATCGTTTTCCAATAATTGTTGCACAAACGAATGCATTGTTGGTAAGAATGTATCACTGTGATGATAAGATACGGCCAATAAATCGGCGTTAACCGATTCGGCGTAAGCCAATAATTCCTGTTGATAGGTTTTGCGTTGTTGCAAGTTTTGTAATTCGCATTTGATTCCATGTTCAGCAAAAAACTTACGCAATACCGTTTGGTTGGTTTGTGTTTTGATGGCCAGCCATTCGTCCGTATGATGCGAACCGACCAAGTGAATCGTTGCATTGAACTGTTTTGCGATTGATGCTGCGAAACTGGCTATTTGCATACTTTCGCGCTCAAAATAATAAGGCATCACAATGTTTTTGATCGGACCGCTTGTATTGCCGCTTTGTGTAATCATAAACGGAGTGCTGGTTGAACTTACAAGTTTCAAGGCGTGGCTTCCGAACAGTTTCTGCATTCCTTTTGCTCCGTGTGTTCCCATTACGATCAGACTTGCGCCAACTACATCACTGGCAATGGAAATACTATCGTAAATATTTCCAACCAAAACTTTTGTGGTTACCAATTCCAATTCGGTTTCGGATAATCCTTCGGTGAACGTTACAAATTGTTCTTTTGCGTCTTTTACGGCTTGTTTTTTATCTACAAAATGCAGCATCAATACAGACCCATTATTGGCAGTTGCCAAATCTATAGCCAAGCGCATAGCGGTTTTCGAAACTTCGGAAAAATCAACAGGGATTAAATAAATAGGAGCATTCATAGTTGCGAGTTTTGCTTTGAAGGTACTAATATAGTCAACCTTATGCATTAATTTGATCATCTAAGTCAGCTTCTTATATGACAGATAGCGTGTTTTTGCGAAGCAAGGGTTAAAATGACGAGATTTTAAACAAAAAATTGAGTTAACTTGTTGCATAAATGAAAACAATTGGTATATTTGATTAATAATTCGTCAACATGACGCTTAATAACTCATCAAGTGACGCACATAGAAGTAGGACAACATGCCCCGGAATTTGAAGCGATCGATCAAACCGGAAAAATGCATAACCTTAAAATGTATACTGGAAAGAAACTCATCGTCTATTTCTATCCGAAAGACAATACACCGGCATGCATCAATCAGGCGTGTAGTTTACGTGATAATTACAGTGCATTGTTGAAAGAAGGGTATGCGTTATTGGGCGTGAGTATGGATAGCGCGAAGTCACATGAGCGGTTCATTGCAAAAAACAGTTTGCCCTTTCCGCTGATTGTAGATGAAGATCGAAAAGTGATTGATGCGTTTGACGTGTGGGGCGAGAAAAAATTCATGGGTCGTATTTATGATGGCATCCATCGCACCACTTTTGTAATTGATGAAACGGGAATTGTGCGCCACATCATTACAAAACCCAAGACAAAAGTGCACGGAGAAGAAATTCTCGCTCTTTGAAAAAAAATAAAAAAACCGTAGAAGAACGTAAATAGATTACGTTCTACGGGGTGTAGATTTGCAGAAACGATAGATAAACGATAAACAAAAAAAGAACCTTATGGCAGTTAAAGAAATCAATGCAGACAAACTGAAAGCACTTCAGTTAACCATGGAAAAGTTAGACAAAACCTTTGGAAAAGGAACCGTAATGAAATTGGGTGATGAACCTGTGGAGCAAGTGGAAGTCATTCCATCCGGATCCATCACACTCGATTTGGCCTTGGGTGTAAACGGCTTCCCGAAAGGAAGAATTGTAGAAATATACGGACCGGAATCATCCGGTAAAACAACATTGGCCATTCACGCCATTGCAGAAGTGCAAAAACAAGGTGGAATTGCTGCGATCATCGATGCGGAACACGCGTTTGATCAATTCTACGCTCAAAAATTGGGTGTTGATATTGCCAACTTGCTGATCTCTCAGCCCGACAACGGTGAGCAGGCATTGGAAATTGCCGATAACTTGATCCGTTCGGGAGCAGTGGATTTATTGGTAATCGACTCCGTAGCGGCATTGACTCCGAAAGCGGAAATCGAAGGTGAAATGGGTGATTCACAAATGGGTCTTCAGGCGCGTTTGATGTCGAAAGCCTTGCGTAAACTTACCGGATCGATCAGTAAAGCAAAATGCTGCTGCATTTTCATCAACCAATTGCGCGATAAAATTGGAGTGATGTTCGGTAACCCCGAAACAACCACCGGTGGAAACGCCTTGAAATTCTATGCTTCTATGCGTATTGATATTCGTAGAGCGAGTCAGATCAAAGAAGGCGAAGAAGTAATCGGAAACCGTGTAAAAGTAAAAGTGGTGAAAAATAAAGTGGCGCCACCATTCCGGAAAGCGGAGTTCGATATCATGTATGGTGAAGGAATCTCTAAAGTGGGAGAAATCATCGACTTGGGTGTGGAATTGAATATTGTGAAGAAAAGTGGTTCTTGGTTCTCCTATGGTGAAACCCGTCTGGGTCAGGGTCGCGATGCCGTAAAAGGTATGATTGCCGACAATCCTGAACTAATGGATGAACTGGAACTGAAAATCAAAGACGCTCTTGGGTCACCTGCAGCTGCTGCGGCTGTAGTAATGGCACAAGGCTAACTGCATATCGTTTCTAGAAGAATGCTCTTGTCCGCCTCAGGCGGATCGGAGCATTTTTTGTTGATGTAGGGTTGATTCGTGAATCAACTCTACATCAATAACCGAATTAACGTGTGATTTTTAGTCATAATGCAATAAATACCCGCAACTTGTGTATATTTCATGCCAGTTGAAACCTTAAACTATACATGATGAAAAAGAACTTAGCAGAATTTATCGGTACATTTTGGCTTGTGCTTGGTGGTTGCGGAAGCGCAGTATTGGCAGCAGGCATTCCAGATGTAGGAATCGGTTATGTGGGTGTATCACTCGCATTCGGACTCACAGTGGTTGCAATTGCCTATTCATTCGGACACATTTCGGGAGCGCACTTAAATCCGGCTGTAACAATAGGAGCTTGGGTGGCGGGTCGCATTGAAGCAAAAGATGTTCCGGGCTATATCATTTCCCAAATTCTGGGAGGAATAGCTGCCGCCGGAGTGTTATACTTCATTGCTACCGGCAACGGATCCAAGATTGGCGGGTTTGCCGCGAATGGCTTTGGGGAACATTCACCACATGGTTACAACATGCAGGCAGCAATCATCACCGAATTTGTAATGACCTTTATTTTTCTACTGGTTATCCTGGGTTCAACCGACGAAAAAGCCCCAAAAGGTTTTGCCGGATTAACCATCGGTTTAACGTTGACACTCATTCACTTGATCAGTATACCGGTTACCAATACCTCGGTGAATCCTGCAAGAAGTATTAGTCAGGCATTGTTTGTGGGCGACTGGGCTATAAACCAATTGTGGCTCTTTATTGTTGTTCCCATTGCAGGCGCAGCACTGGCAGGGTTGGTTTATAAATACTTCAAGTCATAATCAACAGAGTGCTCTGCCTTAATTCGCAGGATCTTTTTGGGCAGAGCACTTTCTTCATTCTCCATTCTTGCCCCCCGCTCATTCGTTAAGTTTACTTACTTTTGCCCAAAATTGTGGTATGGTATTGTCAATGACAGGTTACGGAAAGGCTGCCGGAACGTTCGAAGGAAAAAAGATCGTGGTGGAAATCCGTTCGTTGAACAGCAAAAGTTTAGATCTCAATCTTCGCTTGATGCCTCTGTATCGCGAGAAAGAATTGGATCTGCGCGCTATTATTGGCGAACACCTGGATCGTGGTAAGGTAGAAGTGTCTGTTTCATTGGAGAATTCTGGTGATTCGAAAAACTATACCATCAATCGCGAGCTAGCGCAAGCCTATTTCAACGATATCAAAGCAGTTGCCCAAGCAGTTGGTGAAGAACCGAAAGACTTGCTGGCAATTGTAATGCGTATGCCAGAGATTTTCACCAACGAAAAAGAACAACTTTCCGAAGCAGAAGGCTTATTCCTGAATCAATTGGTGCACGAAGCTTGCGAACAATTAATCACTTTCCGTAAACAAGAAGGCGATCAGTTGAAACGCGATTTCGAACAAA
This sequence comes from Fluviicola sp., assembly GCA_029866325.1. Lineage (GTDB taxonomy): Bacteria > Bacteroidota > Bacteroidia > Flavobacteriales_D > Crocinitomicaceae > Fluviicola. The sequence continues at coordinate 14,160 of JARWZO010000005.1, forward strand.
ACATCCAACGAATCAACGAGTTATTAGATCAGGTGCCGCAGTACGAATCCGTTCGAATTGATATTGTACGTGAACGTATGCGTGCCAGTCTCGAGAAAATTAGCAATACAGCAGTAGATGATAATCGTTTTGAGCAGGAGTTGATTTTCTACATCGAGAAGATGGATATTTCGGAAGAAAAAATGCGTTTGTCAAACCACTTGAACTATTTCCTTGAAACCATGGAAATTCCGCTTTGTGGAAAAAAACTAGGGTTTATCACACAGGAAATCGGTCGTGAAATCAACACGCTTGGCAGCAAAAGTTACCACGTAGAAATGCAAAAACTGGTGGTTGAAATGAAAGATCATCTGGAGAAAATAAAAGAACAGGTATTGAATACCCTCTAACAAGAGTCGCATGTCGGAATTGCAGCAAACAGGTAAGTGTATCATTTTTTCAGCACCTTCCGGAGCAGGAAAAACAACCATAGTGCACCATTTACTGGGAGCCGACCTCGGATTGGCATTTTCGGTTTCGGCCTGTAGTCGCGATCCTCGTCCGAACGAAACAGATGGAAAAGACTACCACTTTTTGGGAGTCGAAGGATTTAAACAAGCCATCGCCAACGGTGATTTTATTGAGTGGGAGGAAGTTTATGCCAACAATTTTTACGGGACACTTCGTTCGGAATTAGAACGCATTTGGAGTGCTGGCAAAACGGTCATTTTTGATGTCGATGTAGTTGGTGGATTGAATATCAAACGTATTGTTGGTGATAACGCGTTGGCAGTTTTTGTGCAACCTCCTTCATTTGAGGCATTGGAAGAACGCCTGCGCGGACGCAGCACCGAATCAGAAGAAAAAATAGCCATTCGTTTGGCAAAAGCCAAGCAAGAGTTGACTTCGGCGTCTCAGTTTGATGTTGTATTGGTCAATGATCAGTTGGAACGTGCCTGTGCTGAAGCAGAAGAAATCGTGCATCAATTTTTGGTAACGGCATGAAAATAGGACTTTATTTTGGCACCTTTAACCCCATTCATGTCGGGCACTTGGTAATCGCCAATTACATGGCTGAATACACTGATTTGGATCAGGTTTGGCTGGTGGTTACACCGCAGAACCCGCTAAAGAAAAAATCTTCATTATTAGCCGATTATCATAGGTTGGCATTGGTACAAGCGGCTATTCAGGACAACGATAAATTGCGCGCTTCGGATGTTGAATTCAAACTTGCCCAACCCAATTACACTTCAACAACGTTGGCGCATTTGAAAGAGAAATACCCGCAACATACCTTTTCGATGATCATGGGTGAAGATAACCTGCGGACGTTACACAAATGGTACAATCACGAACATTTAATGGAAAACTACACGTTCTACGTGTATCCGCGTGTGTTGACCATTCAAGAAGAGGAAGAGGTGGTGGAAATGGGATCTTTGAGTGAAAATGAGTTTATGAAACATCCGTCTATTATCATGTGTGAGGACGCGCCGGTGATGAAGGTTTCAGCCAGCTTTATTCGGCAGGCAATCAAAGACGGAAAAGATGTGCGTTATTTGCTCACCGAACCGGTGCATAAGTACCTCGATGAAATGAATTTCTACAAGTAAATTAGCCTTTACGGAGTCCTTTAAAAAAACCGATAATCCGTTTGCGGAATAGAAACATGATGAGCAAATACGGAACAGCCATCAGGTACAGGATTCCGAAGTTGATATTGCTTGTGAAGGAATCTTCCCCCAACTCAGCGCTTTGCTCAGACATCATTCTGCACTGAGAACACCCTTGTCCCCAAGCTACATCTGTTGCAATGAATGCTAGAATCGCGACCAGTAACAACGCTCTTTTCATGGCGTAAAATTACGGATTAAAAGAACAGGTGGTGCGTTTTCGGTGCGTTTTAACATTCACTTTCGCAGGTTGTCAATGCTTGAAAAACGAATTTTTGAAAATAGTGTTCGGGATTTCCCGAACACCCAAATTCCCGAATTCCATCGAAAGAAAAAACCGCGAAGCCTTAAAAAACCAGTAAAATCAATACTTTTGCACACTCAAACACAACAATGAAATTTCTTTCTCCAGTCATCCTAAGCTTTTTCCTTTGCGCATTAACAAGCGTTTACACACAAGAATACCCCAACTTGATTTCACCAACCAAAGTCACAACCATCGGTTATTGGAACAACGGTCAATCGACAGATTACCATGTGAAAGAAACACAGGCATCCTATAAAGGAAAATCGGAGAAACCGTTCAAATCATCATCAAGCGAATACGATATTGAACTTCGTGTGGTGGACAGCACAGCCGAAAGTTATGTGTTTGAAATGAAATACACCAATTATGTTCCTGATCCGGAGGCCAAACAATTCATCCACAAAATGGCCGAACTTCAAAACGATTTACTCATTCGCTACCAAACCAATGAATTGGGGCAGTTTGATACGATTTTAAACTTGGTGGAATTGCAACAACAGCTGATTGAAAAATTGGAATTATGTGTTGGTTACATCGACGAAGAAGAAGATGAGATGAAGGAAATCTACAAAATGGTTATCACCGCGATGTCGGAAAAATTCAAACAATTGAATAACATTGAAGCCTTGTTTCTGTCAGACATTATTACCATTCATGGATTTTACGGCATTGAAATGCAGCAAGGCAAACCAATCGATATCGAATTGAGTTACCCTACTATCGGAGATATTGTACTTACGGGAACCGGAAAAGTGACCCTGAATACCATCAACAAATCAAAAGACGAATGTATCTTCAGTACCACCGAAAAACCCAATCGTGATGAATTGGCGCAGTATGTAGGATCGCTGGCTTTGCTGTTTATGATGGACAGTGGTAAGAAAATCTCTTTGGAAGAATTGAGCTTTACCATGAACACGCGCAAAAAAATGAAGATGGAACTTTCTTCCGGCTGGATGAACTCGGTTGAACAAACCACCACGACAAAACTCACCAACAAAAAGGGTGACCAGAAAAAAATCAGCACCCAGACGTATACCCGGAATTAGAATGATAAACTGATTTTTTGCGCCAAAGAAAAAATGAGGCTAAGAGAGGAAAGTTGATTTTATTCGTTACTAGTCTAGTGATATTTACCAAAAATTGTTGATGCGGACTCAGCGTCATTCCAGTAAGCGAAGCAAAGAAAAAGGGTGTTTCGTTGTGTTTTGTCAAAAGCGCTTGCGTTTCAGATCCTGATCTGCAACTTTTGACTATAAAACACAGAAAAAGCCCTTTTTCGCGAGCGACTTCGGAATGACGCAATGCATTTTTGCTTACTTTTTTTGCTACGGAAAAAAGTAAGAACAATTTATTTCAACGATTCCTTTACAAATGTCATCACTGATGTTTCCTGTTCCGCAGTAAGGCGTGATTTTTTGGCCATAGAAGGAACGATACGATCCCATTTTTCAGCAGAATAATCTTCGATTTTAGGTAAGTTATGACATTGACCACAATGTTGATTGAACAAGCCTTCTCCGACCAATGCATCTGCGGATAGACCTTCTTCTTTGGTGGGTTCAGTTGGAACAGTTACCGGTTCTTTACTCGGTTCAACTTTGCTAACCTCTTCGGTTGTTCTACAAGATGCAATCATGGCAACTACGGCCAATGATCCTAAAAAAATTACTGTTTTCATGGAATCGCTTTCTGGAACAAATGTAGACAATTGAAAAAGGTGCACGTGTTTTTTATTTGTTAAAGAACGCATTACACTTGTAAAATCAACAGCAATTAATTGAAAAAAAACGCATCTTTTTAAGATGAACGTAAATAGATTACGTTCTACTGGTTGTATCTTTGGTTTGTCAAAGAAAAAGAAGGATTTACACATGAAAAACACAACTTAACATGATCACACATTCACGAGGCGTAACTTCCATTCACGGTTGACCTGCGCCACCATCCAAATCGCATTGGCTAATCACAAACGGTTTCAACCGCTGCGTGCATCGAGCCAAAACCACCTTACTGAATTCCGGAAAATCAGTAACGTCTGTTAGGTCGTCTCGTCTTGAGACAAACACAATCATCGGTATCAATCAGCTCATTGGAGGCGTGCGCGCGAACGCTCTCCCAGGCTGAGAACTGCCTAGTATTCACTTTTTAAAACCGAATTTTCTATGCTGAAATAACCGCTAAATCACTGTCTGCAACCACAGACATACCGGAACCAATCGTGCTTTTTGTCAATTGGAACCACCATTATTCACGAGTCTTTTTAACCGGACTCACAACCATTTATTTACACAAAAAACAATTTTTTATTATGGCATCAACCAACAAAAAAACCCTGTTTCAGTTTCGCACATTGCGCACACCGGGGTTATTAACCGACGAAGCAAAACAACGCTTCTTTGTCTCACATCCTGATGGAGTTTCAGGACTCTTCTTTGAACAAGTCAACTCTTTTCCGAGCGATGATCGAGGAGAAATGATATTGGCAGCTTCGGGATATGTTGACAATAAGAAATCGATAGCTGAGGTCAGAGACATTGCTCCGGATTTATTCGACTTCGGTAGCTATTTGCTTCAAAACAGAACAAAACTCCAATACACAGTTGTCGAGGCACTAGTTGCTGATCTTACGCTCCTTACATCCGTAACAGCAGTAAATGTGTGGGACTACCTCTTTCATCAAACAGTCACCTCCGAATCTGGTCCCATCCGCGAAGCGATTTTGCAATTGTTGCTGGCAAACCATGTTGTATCCGAATTTTCGAATATCGGCACTACCGACACGGAGATTCGCAAGTTGGCAAAATCACGTATTGTGCTGCCTCATGACCTGTTTGGAGCGCTGGAACCGTTTCGTCAGGCTACCTTTTCTACCAATACCGTGAGCGGTAAACGTTTGGTGAGCGAGCATTTGGCAACAGCCGAGTTTAACCTTCAAGTGCAATTGTTACAAGCTGCTTTGGAAGAAGTTAAAACCTACAAAGCGCAGTATCACCGTATTCAAACAGCCGAGGAGGCAACAGAGATTGAAACGTACAACAAAGATCTTACCGCGCTGATTCGCAGTGCCGAGAAAGATCCGACCATTGACTTGAGTGAAATTCCGGCGTTTGAGTACGTAAAACCGAAAGAAGTGGTACAAGCTACCATGGAAGACGATTTGTCGGATGTGAGCTACAAACTCATCAACACACTCGGTTTGTTTAAGTGCAAAACCTTCAATGATCTTGAAAAAGAGCTGGGTGAAGCGATCAAAAAACAACAAGACGCAGCCTTTAAACGCACCGGATTCTTCACGGAAAAACTAGCCGTTGACGGCACCGTTTTACCACGTGGTTGCTCCGAAGCGCGCGCCAATGAACCGTTTTCGTTTGTGATCAAACCAGTGCGACAAGCTGAACGCAAGTATAGCATTTTGGTCATTGCAGACGTAGGCTCTTCATGCCTGAAACTCGAAAGTTTGGAGCTGAACTTTGGCGATCCTGTTAGTGATACATTAACCACCTTTTTGCAAGCCAACAAAGATGGGGTGGTGACCATCAATGCAACGCCCGGCAGCTTTTTAGACCTTGCGGGTTCTACTTCGAAAGTTTCAGCTGAATTAACGTTCAGTAACGGGTTGGTATTGGAATTGCCGGCTACCGAACTCAATCTTTCATTCGCATTGTTCGGAACTTTTACACCAACGTCTTCCGACTCAACCCGTGCCGGACTCTTTGTGCCGAGTGGTTTCGGACTAACGCGCTTGGGCGTTTCGGATTACCGCAAAGTAGAACAAACGCTTTGCTGTTATGTGCCGGGCGAAGTGTCGCATATCGAGAACATCATGGCACGTGAATACAAGGAACGCAGTACCCGACGTTTGCGAAGAACGGAAGATACCACCACTACGTCATCATCGAGTGAACGTGAACACCAAACCGACACTACTAGCACCTCGCGGTATGAATTGCAGAAGGAAATTTCGCAAGTGTTGAGTGAAAGTCAGGACCGTTCTACAGATGTCAACGCAAGTGCGAATTATTCTGCAGGAGGTGATTTTGTGGGATCTTTGGACACGTCATTTGATACCTCTTCCAACTTTGCCAACAGTTCATCGCAAGAAAACTCCAACAGCGAGTCGGTAACTTTTGCCAAAGAAATCACCGAAAAAGCCTTGGATCGTTTGGTAACAAAAGTAAGTGAAGAACGTGTCACAAAAATGATCGAAGAATTCGAAGAGCAAAACCGTCATGGATTCGACAACCGTCAAGGTGCCGATCACATTTCCGGCGTCTTCCGTTGGGTGGACAAGGTGTACAAAAATCAGGTGCGCAACTACCGCAACCGCTTGTTGTACGAATTCATGATTCCCGAGCCGGCTTCGTTTCATAAAATGGCCAAAACCGCTATCGGTAATGCATCGGAAGGAATTCCGGTACGTGAACCGATTGATCCGCGAAGCAACGCGTTTGGATTGCTCACACCAATTACACATGCAGCGCAGATCAATGAATCCAACTACCAACAATGGGCAGCTGCTTATGGAGCCACGGTTTCTGTTCCGCCGGAAAACACCATGGTAATCGGTAAATCCATCGTGAGTTCACTCGACAACGAATTGTGGAACAAATCGCAACCGGTAACAGAAGAAATCAAACTGCCTGACGGTTACGGAATCAGCCGTGTGTATGTCAACTCACTCGGAAATGGTGATCGTGCCTCTTTGCCGAATGGCGGAAACTGGTCGCGTTACTACGTTTCGGTAGCCGGAATTCCGTTTGTGTATTGGTATGTAGGTACGCCGCACCAACGAGCTTTACATGCCGACCTCACTACCAAACCGGAATTGAGTCGTTTCACCGACAATGTTCCGATTGGTGTGCAATTTACCGGTATTGAAGGCGGTGTCGTGTCAGTTGAACTGGAGTTAATCCGCAAGGAATCACACTTCGCCGAATGGCAGTTGGAAACGTACAACGCCATTATGGAAGCCTACAACGAACGTTTGCAGGACTACCGCGATGCATTGGCCGAAGTAGAAGTAAAACGCACACAGTTGCTGGCCGACAACCCGGCTTACTTCCGTCGCATTGAAAACACGGTGTTGAAGAAAAACTGCATGGCGTACTTGGTTGGTCACCTGAACATGGGTAAAAACTTCATCCAAGGTGACGGCATTACCAACGCGCGCGTTGCGCTCAATGCCACAATGGACAGCTACGCTTCAATGGTAAAGTTCTTCGAGCAGGCTTTCGAATGGAACATCATGGATTACACCTTCTATCCGTTCTATTGGGCCAATCGTCAGAACTGGGGCAAACTCTACGGAATTGACAGCGATGACACCCTGTTCCGTTCATTCCTGCAATCGGGTATGGCGCGCGTGCACGTTACGGTACGTCCGGGCTTCGAAAAAGCGATAATGTACTACATGGAAACCGGTCAAATCTGGAACGGCGGTGACGCTCCGGTAATCGGAGACGAATTGTACATGTCCATCGTAGAAGAACTGGATGCGCCGGATTATTACATCGATGAAACTTGGGAAACCCGTGTTCCATCTACGCTTACGGTCATTCAAGCCAAAACCATTGCGTTGGAGGCCGAAGGATTGCCGTGCTACTGCGACGAGGATGTAGCTCCGGTAGAAAGCATCGTTCAGCCGGAAACCGATCCGTTGCTTGATCTGGAAGTATACATTCCGGGTAAAACGCCGGATGCCGACCCGCTGGTACGAGAATAAACAACCACCTAATCAATGAACAAGGCCGCTTTGCTCCAAGCGGGCGGTCTTGTTTTTTAATCACTTAATACAAAATCACATGGAATTTGATAATACATCCCAAGAGATTTGGGAAGAAATGCAGGCCGGCACGCCTTTTTCGGGGCCGAAGAAGGATGAAGGGAAATATATGAACAATTTTTATGGGGATGGGAACGGAGAATTTGTTGACTTTTTGAAATTGGAGAATTATCTGAACGAATTATTCTTCGATGAAGACCGAACATTTGATTATAAACAATTCACAACTGACTTATCACAACACATAGCTGGAGTAATGTCTGCTCCCGAATCTGGCCAGAATGCTCAGATAAAAGGGAATGCAGAAGTTTATTATATTGATAAAAAGAAAAAGCGAAAAGGAATTCAGTTTCAGGTCAGGCTCAATAAACGAAAAGGCACCATTAGTCCCCTGTTTACTCATTGGATAACAGTTGACCCTCAAAAAATGGGTACTTCGGGTTTTCTAAAGGTTTATTATGTTGATACCAAAAGCTATCGTAGACCGTATGACGAGACACTTGACGATCCGGATGATTTTATAATCGAAAACAAATATGCCGCCATCATTATTCAAATAAGCAATCTAGAAGAATACATGGTTGTTTGCAATAAATTGTTAGATCCATACCATATTGAGCACCTCGAAAAGCTCATTTTAGGGAAGTTTCTGGCGTACCTCAAAAAGGTAACTTCTGCAAACCAATTAAATTTTTTATATGGAGCGATCCCGGATTTTATCATGGGAAGACTGGCAGCCGAACTATCAGCACCGGAATATAAAAATATGTTGGTAGATCATTTGTACATCCTCAAGGCTTCGGATGATTCCAATTGGTTTTCAGATACTAGCGGAGCGATGTTGAAATTACTGCAACTGATTTGTGCAATAGATATGAGCTTTATGTACGAGGTGTTTGTGAATCATAAAGCATTGGTAAAAGCGTTGTATTTTAACATGCATGGCCAATCCACATTTGACGGGCAAGTTTACCCCAACAGATACCTTTTTGCACAGTTGTTAGCGACTCTTTGTTCAATGAACGGATTTGAAGGTTTAAGAAGAACCGGACATCGATATTATATTGGCAAAAATTACCAACCGGATAGTAATGTTAATGAAGCAAATGATCCGAATAACGTGGATATTTTTCTGCAGCAGTTCAAGACAGTTAGAGTAAAAGCGGCGTGGTATGAAATCCATAAATTTGCCCCATACGGAGTTTATCTCGATGATATAGCCATAACAAATGGGGAGTATTACGATCCGTTGGATGTTGTTCTGCTTACAGACATGGACAGCAAGGATAAAAAACCGAATCTGGTACCGGCTATTTTTGTAAAATACTTTGCCGATGTTCAGGAATGGGAAGATATTATGCGTTATGTGCGAATCGGGCTCGACATTTTGGGAATAATCTTGGGCGTGTTATCATTGGGAAGCTCAACCCCGCTGTTTTTTGCGTTAGCCGTAGCAGATATTGTTTTAACCTCTACTGATGCACTGGTTGTGTTGAATGACAAGATGTTCAAGCAAACCGAACAAGGGAGAAAGTTTCTGGAAATCTGGGATGAAATCATGTTTTACGGTGGAATAGCTACTGCTGGACCCTTGCTAATCAGGGGCGTGTTTAAACAAGGATTAAAGTTGTTTAGATTAGCCGAAAATATCACCACCAAAAAATTCATCCAGCAAAGCCTTACAGCGATCATTAAAGAGGTCAATGAGTTTCACCCTTTTATCCAACAACCATTTCGGTTTCTGACAGAGACCAATGAGCTGATCAAAGCATCGAGCACCGCCTTTAAAGCAAGCTTTATCAATAAGTTATTGGAAGTAGACGTCACTTTTTTAGGAAGGATAGATAACGCCACCCAGCAAGCCAAAAACGAATTTGCGGTGGTGTATGAAGGGCAGATTATTGCTTCAGGGGATGCCCGGTCAATAGTAAAACAGCTCAAAAAACTGGATAAACTTTCAGGAACAAAGCTCACCGCGAAGCTGGAAGAGTTTATCACCTTCAGCGGCAGAGGAAAGTATCATGTAAAAGGTTTCCTGAAATCGGAAATGTTAACTACACAGGAGATTTTGGCTTGGGAGCGAAAATTTAAACTGCTTGGAGGAGTTAATTTCCGTTTAAAATCTGCAAGCCATAACCGGCGGGTCCTGAAATATATGGAAGACGAACGTTCTTTGGCGTTTTTTGATGCAAAAGCCGTTCCACCGATTGTTTGGTATAGAGATAATCCAACCAATTATATTTTGCAGCATGAATACTATCATGTGGAAGAATTCTTTAAAATTGGAAAAAAAGAATATCTTAAAGGTGTAGATGGTACAATAGAAGAACGGTTCCACAATACGATTATGAGGGAAAAGTATGTTTATCAGAAAATATTGGAAAATAAACATTTGTTTTCCGATGCAGAGTTAAGACATGCTAGAGGCAACTATCAATATTATTTAAAATTAGCTATAAAAGCGGATGTTGAGATAATTAGTGAATATATTGTAAAAATAGATTAGTATGACAGCAAAAGAAAACACACTCATCGAAAAAGCCAAGCGGGTGTTGGATGAAATAGGGATTAAATATGAAGGACATTCAATAAACATTAGTTATGAAATTAATCCAATAATACTCGAAATGGATCCAGAAATAGCTGATTATTACGACATCGTATTTTCTACTAAACTTGAACACGGTCGTATGAATATAATTGGCATCAGTGTCAACCGCAAAACGCATAAATTGAAAATGGTCACTACCAAATACAACATGTACGAGGTACCTGAGGAATTAAGTTAAATCATACAATTAGTTTTAAACCCGCCAACTTATAATTGGTGGGTTTACTATTTTTAGTCTATGACAGCAAAAGAAAACGCACTCATCGAAAAAGCCAAGCGGGTTTTGGATGAAATAGGAATTAACTATGAAGGACATACAATTGAAGTAGCATATGAGATGAATGATCTCTTAACTGAAGTATATCCAGAGTTAGTGGATGAATATAGTGTGCTTTTTTCAACGGAATTAAAACGCGGCCGTCATAATCTGATTAGTGTTACAGTTGATCGCAAAACGCACAAATTGAAGATGGTGATTACCAAATACAACATGTATGAGGTGCCTGAGGAATTAAGCTAATTGTAGCCCCATGAACGACCGTTTTGCGATACCGGAACTAGATGCCCAACAGGAACTCCTGAAGCAACAACTCGATTTTTCAACCGAAAACAGCTTTGTTCCAAAGCCGGGCGACCGCATTGTTACCATTGATGTGCGTTACCTCGAAAACGGAATGGCGCAGGTAGGAGTAGACACCGTACTTTTTCCGGACACGGTATTGCCCGTTGAAACAATTATGATTCCGGCAACCGATCTACCTTACGTGCCCGGTTACATGTCGTTTTACGAAGGTCCGGTTGTGTTGGCTGCGCTAGAAGAGTATGCCGTAAGAAATCCGTCGCCGCAACTCATTATTGTCGATGGTCACGGTATTGCGCATCCGCGTCAGTTTGGGCTGGCTTGTTATATCGGCGCAAAAACGGGCTTGCCTACTATCGGTCTTGCGAAAAAAAACCTGCTTCCCTTTTCCAAAGCCAATTTCACAAAGAGTGAGCAGCGACATCCGTTTTATTTGAATGAAAGCCTTGTGGGAATGGCAGTGCGTTTGCAACCCGAAATCAATCCGGTTTTTGTGAGTGTTGGAAATCGTATGGAACTCGAAACAGCGTTGGAACTGATCCAAACGCTTACCACCAACTTCCGCTTGCCGGATAATCTGCGAAGGGCAGATGCCGCTTCCAGAAAATAATTGTGAGTTTAACAGGACTTTTTATTCGATATATTTGTAAAAAACTTGCTATGCGTCACCTTCTATCTGTCTTTTTGTTGTGTTCAATCAGTTCCGCTTTTCTTGCTCAAGATACCATTGCAACGTATTTTGACATATTAGGAAATCCAACAACCAACGTCTACGCTTCAACTTTTTTTCGATCAAAGATCAGCAGTTCCAAGCCCACTAAAACATATTATTGGGGAGAATCAACGAACGGTAATATGGCTTTTAAACCTTCACAGATTTCTAAAAAAAACGGGATTTTTGTGTTTCTTAATCGGGAGGGTGAAATCTTTTGGGAAATATCATTTCGCGATAATAAGCTACATGGTGAAATGATTAAACGCTACGAAGATGGTAAAGTGTCTGAGCGTGAAAATTTTAAGAATGGTGTTAGAGATAGCACTTGCACCTATTACCACAAAAACGGCGTGATTTCATCCATAGAAATCTATAAAGAAGATTCATTGATTTCGTATACGTTTTTCAGTGAAGATGGGCAACGAGATACCGTGTCAACGTCAACTGAAATCAATGCCGAGTTCCCCGGTGGATTAAAAGCCTTGACGCGCTACTTGGCTGATTCCATTCAGTACCCTCAGGCTGCCATTGAATTGGGTATTGAAGGCAAATGTTTTCTCCAGTTTCAAGTAGATGAAACGGGAAAAATATCCGATATTCAAGTTATGCGTGGCGTACCCGATTGCCCTGAGTGTGATGCGGAAAGTGTGCGCGTTGTAAAAGCGATGCCTAATTGGACCCCCAGCAAAATGCACAATAGGTATTGCTCCTCCGTCTTCAACTTACCAATTTCATTTAAGTTATGGAACGGAGAAGAAGTAAAGAAAAAACGGCGTAATAAATGACCTGAGATTGATGGGTTCTTAAGTTTAAGTAAGGTGGAGAGTTTATTTCTAAACTTAGAAACTTAAAAAACTGACCAACTCAAAAACGGCTGAACTCAATAACTATTCCTCACAGCTCTCCATCCGTTCTTTCATTTCCGGACCGGGCATGTGTTCAAACTCGGCGCATTTTTTCCGCTTATCAGCTTTGAGTTTCTGCAATTCTTGTTCGTCTTTTTTGGTGGAACCGTTCTGCAAAATAGCATTGGCCTTTTTGTTGAGTTTATTGCCCGATTCAATGCATGCGCAAATAGTATCCGGTTCGCTACATGCACCAAGCGCAAGCACCGTTAAACCAACAAAAAAAGCATTCCGACAAACTCTATTCATAGCGTGAATTTTACCTGCAAAAATAGGAGTTTTAAATTCATGAGTTTCTAAACCTAAAAACTCATAAAACGTAGAAACGAATGAACTTAAAAACTCACTTTAACTATTCTGCTTTGCGCCAATCCGGCCGTTCCCGAAAAACGCACCACATACACCCCATTCGGAAAAGCACTCAGATTTACCTCTTGGTTGATCAATTTACCTGCTGCCAATTGTTTACCGTCTAATCCGATAATGGTATAAGCATCATATTCATCGTGTGCGTCTAAGTGTACAATACCTGTTGTAGGATTCGGATCAACAATAAGGGTTTTCAGATTGGTTTCGGCGAGACCTTCCAACCAAAATTCAGCAGCTCCAATATCGGCACGAATACCCCAAATTCTCGGACCACCGAAAAACCCTTGGTCGCCCAATTCTAGCTCGCTTAGCGAAGGGTTTCCATTGTCGATAGCAACAGAAGGATTAGACCAATTAGTAAAATCCAGTGAGAAATACCAGTCACCTGTTTGCATAACGCTAAAAACGGGATCGCCAAATACACCGTTGGTTTCTAAACCGGCCAACTGAAATTCGGCCAATGTAAATTGTCCGTCGGTTGTTTCAATCAGGTTGCTCGAATCGAGCGCTTCATTGTAGTATAAGTTGTAATTGAAATGCAACCCAATAATAGTAGTTGAAACCGTAACGGCCCTGTTTTGATCGTTAGTGAAGAAAATGTTGTTTTCAAATAAACAATTGGGCGCATAACTAAGTGCCAATTCGCCATTGCCATCTTGGAGGGTGTCGTTTTGAAACAAGGTATTATTGTAAACCGTCGAATTCTCTACACTTCCCGATAAACTAGGGTAATCATAACCGCCAAAGGCAATTCCGGTGTAGGCGTTAAAACGAAGGATATTGTTGCGCACCATAATCTCAGAAGCCGTTTTTCCGGGATGTTCACAACCCACTTCAATGCCGTAATCGTTGTTATAACACGAATTTCGCTCAATCGTAATGGCTTTTGCGCCGTCTACATAAATACCGCCACAGGCAGCATACGGCGAATTGCAATAACGCACCCTATTGTCGGTAATAGATCCGTTGCGCGCCTGATCCAATAAAGAATCTGAACACGTTCCTTCGTGTCCAATGGCAACGATCCCGATATTGGTCAAGGAATAAACATCATTGTCGCGCACCTGAAACCCGTCTACGTTTCCGTTTACCGCAATGCCCTCGCTGTATCCGAGGCGGCAATTAAAGACGCTGTTGCGTTCAATAAGCAAGTCGGAAATAGCTTGTGCCGGATCGGTTCCAAACACAATAATGGCTTGAGCATTGGTGCTTGCGTTGGCTGTATCCGACGCATTGGCCGAAAAATGAATGTCGTGGATGTAATTGTTGGATAACGTAATTCCCTGACAATTGCCTTCTACCAAAATTCCCTGTGCATCGTTCATCACATTGTCTTGCAATTCCAGTTGGTTGATGGTGATATACGATTGATTGAAAATGGCAATCAGTGCATTTTGAGAAGTCAACCCCGATCCGTCGATCACTGGAAGTGGAAAACCTCCGGTAATTCGAATGGGATTTCCTGCCGTTCCGCTCACATTCAAGGTAATCTTTTCGTTGTAAGAACCCGCTCCCACATGCAGCACATCGCCAGGTTGCAGCTGATCAACGGCATATTGAAGTGTTTGCCATGGACCGCCCACATTACCGGTGTTGCCATCATTTCCGGAAGGAGAAACATAATAATCAGCGGCAAAACCAACAGTAAACAACCCGAAGGTAAAAAGAAGGAGGAAAAGGTGTTTCATGGTGCAGTGTTTTGGTAAAGGTAGAGAGAAAATAAAGATCGTAAAAAACAACTGCTTAAAGAATGATAACAACGTTCTGTAGTTCCACCAATAGTTATTACTTTTCGGCTACGAATTTGATTTACATGCAGTCCAAACTTCCCAATATAGGCACAACCATTTTTACTACCATGTCTAAAATGGCAACCGATTACAATGCCATTAACTTGTCGCAGGGTTTTCCCAATTTCCCCATTGATGAACGTTTGCAGGAATTATTGACCAAAAACGTGCAGGAAAATGTGCATCAATACGCTCCCATGGCGGGCTTGCCGGTGTTGCAGGAACAATTGGCGTTGTTGGTGGCAGATCGTTATAACCGCACCATTGATCCGTCAACGGAATTATTGGTAACTGCCGGAGCAACACAGGGCATTTTTACCGCTGTTCAGGCGCTGGTACAATTTGGTGATGAGGTCGTGATCATCGATCCGGCGTATGATTGTTACGATCCTGCTATTGTGCTGGCCGGTGGGAAACCCGTTCACGTAGCCATGCGCGAAGATTTTACCATCAACTGGAGCGAATTGCGCGAGGTGATTTCGCAGCGAACCAAACTCTTGTTCATCAACAATCCGCACAATCCTTCAGGGCGCATGCTGGATGAAAACGACGAGCAGGCACTCGTGCAATTGATGAACGATTTTCCGAATTTATTGTTGCTTTCGGATGAGGTGTATGAATTCATCCACTTTGAAACACCGCACCGCTCGGCACACGATCACGAGGTATTAAGACAGCGCTCAGTGATCGTATCGTCGTTTGGTAAAACATTCCACATAACGGGCTGGAAAGTCGGGTATATGATTGCGCCTGAAAACCTGATGAAGGAAATCAAAAAAGTACACCAATACCTGGTGTTTTCGGTGAATAGTGTGGCCCAAAAAACCTTGGCCGATTACCTGACTATTGCCGACGTGAGTGTGTTGGGGCAATTTTATCAGGAAAAGCGCGGCCGTTTTGGCGAACTCATGAAAAGTAGCCGTTTTGAATTATTACCCTGTGAAGGAACGTACTTTCAAACGGCTCGATACAAGGCTATTTCCGACCAATCCGACGTGGCTTTCTGCACCTGGCTGGCTCAGGAAGCAGGCGTAGCCGCTATTCCGCTTTCGGTTTTTTTCAAAGACGAACGCGATTACCAAACCGTGCGTTTTTGTTTTGCCAAAACAGATGAAACCCTTCAATTAGCAGCCCAACGATTATGCGCAATTTAAGAGTTACCCTTGCACAGGTGAATCAGGTATGGGAAGACAAGGCAGCCAACCTGCATCACTTTGAACAACTCCTTGAACCGGTTTCTGAAACCGATTTGATCGTGCTTCCGGAACTATTCCACACAGCATTTAGCATGAACGGCGAAGCATTGGCCGAACCGATGGATGACTCGCAAGCGCTACGTTGGTTAAGACGAATGGCGCGCGAAAAAAACGCAGCATTTTATACTTCTTTCATTGCGCGTGATGAAGGGAAATTGCACAATCGCGGTGTTTTTGTGGAACCGTCGGGCACCATCCATGTTTACGATAAACGAAAAACCTTCGGGTTGGCAGGTGAAAATGCTGTTTACACTGCCGGAACTACCGAACAAATTGTCGACTATTTAGGATGGAAAATCAACCTGCAGGTTTGTTACGATTTGCGCTTTCCTGAAAACATCCGAAACGGTTTATCGGAAGACGGATCAGCCCGATACGATGTGTTAATGTATGTGGCCAACTGGCCCGAACGGCGCGCTAGTCACTGGAAAGCATTATTGAAGGCCCGTGCGATAGAAAACCAATGTTTTGTAGTAGGAGTGAACCGTGTGGGAACGGATGCACTTGAATTGAGCTATTCCGGCGACAGTGTGATTCACTCAGCCTTGGGTGAAGAAATAGTGCAATTGGGCGCCAATGAAGAAATCCACACTACCGAACTGTCTTTGTTAGACTTACAACAAGTGCGAGAGAAGCTACCCTTTTTAAGCGATAGCAACTACCGTTTATTCAACAGATAATACCTTTTACATAAAAAAATAACCATAAAATAACAAGAAGCTACTATATTTGGTAGAATTAATAAACTAAATTATGAGAAAACAAGTTACATTACTCTCTGGTTTGGCATTGTTAGCAGGAACAGCGTTCGCACAGCAGAACATTCCAACAAGACAAGCTAAGCCTTCGAAATTTGCTGCTTCAAACGGCATCGAAAACAAAAAAAATGAAGGTGTATTGAAAGCCGGAGGAGATCTTCTTTGGGAGGATGACTTCAGCGGTGCAAATCCTTGGACGATCACTACTGCTGGTCAAGGTACATTTATCATTGGTACGAACGCACACCCTCAAATGGTGAGCAATGCCACCTACCTTGGTAACATGGCTTCAACATCATTTGCTAACGGTTTTGTGTTCTTCAACGGTGCTCAACACTTGGTAGCTGGAGCTGTTGATCCACAAAACACATCTGTTACTTCTGAAGTAATCGATTTTACAGGAATTCAAACAATCAGTTTAACGTTCGAGCAACGCTACCGTGCGTTTAACACTGATGTAACGTATGTTGAGTTCTCAGCTGATGGTGGTGCTACATGGACATTTTCAGAAGCGGTAAACGTTGCGGTTCCTACAAACGGACCATCTCAGCAAAACACAATCACCTTGGATCTTCCTGTTGGTGCTACTGCTAACGGTATGATTCGTTTCCGTTGGGAAAACTTGTCAGACGATAACGCTTTTGGTAGTGGTTACGGATGGTGTATTGATGACGTAAAAATCTACGAAGGTTACGGTGATAACGTATCATTGCTTTATACTTACAGTGGTGTAGGTGCTCAAGTATTGCAGTATTCTAAATTCCCTTTAACACAAACGGCAACTGCTGGAAACATTTCTTTCGGAGCTGAATTCAAAAATGTTGGTTACAACTCACAAAATGCGTCTTTGCACGTAACTTCAGGTGCGTATGATGCTACAGGTTCCGCAGTAACTACACCAGCATTTACAATTGATTCTGTTGAAATTCTTACTGCCGCAGGTAAAGCAATGCCTACAGCTGTTGGAGTATCTAACTTCACATTTGAAATTACTGCTGCCGGTCCATTGGATGTAACAGCTGACGATTCAAGAACAGTTGGTTTTGAAGTAACACCTACTATTTATGCCGTTGACCGTTTCGACGGAACTCCTGGGTCTATCGATGGTGCTTTCGAGCAATGGTCTTCACCTTCAGGTGACCCTGCAATCGGAACGATATATGAAATTTTCGAAGATGCTGAAATCGGTTCTATCGATATCGGTATCGCTGAAGTTGATGTTGAAGCAGATTACATTGGACGTGAGTTCTTGGGTAAAATTTACAAATTGAACGACGTAAGTGGTGCGTTTGAATACTACGATGAGTCTGATCCAAAATTGTTGGAGGCTGCAGATTTCGGAACAATCGTGAAAATGAAAATGGTAAACAGCACAATTACTGTAGGACCAGGTCTTTACTTAGCATTGGCTGCTAGTTACACTGGTGGTGAAGTTCCGGTTATGTTCTCAGGAATGGCTCCTGCTGGAACTACTTTAGGATTGGATGGTGCAGACGTAATCCGTTTGGCTTCTGATGCTGCTACTCCGAATATCGTTGAAGCTCCTGTAGTTCGTTTTGATTTCCAAAGCTACGTTGGTGTTAACGAATTGGAAGATGTTGCAGGTATCAGCGCTTCTCCAAACCCGTTCACAAACGCAACTGAAATTAGCTTCAACTTGAAAGCTGATGCTCAAGTATCTATCGTAGTAACAGATTTGGCTGGTCGTGTAGTAATGACTATCCCTACTGCTAACTACAATGCAGGTGCACAAAAAGTATCTATCGATGGCGCTTCTTTGAACGCTGGTGTTTACAACTACACATTGACAGTTGGAAACAACGTTGTTACAAAACGTATCGTTAAAAAATAAGCTATTCTTTAGCTGAATTGAAAGTCCCGTTCGTCCGCCTAAGGCAGATGGACGGGACTTTTTCGTTAACTTATATCCAAAACAACGAAGCAGTTTGGTGCTTTTTAGACACCGTCATCAAAATTCAATTACAAGATCTAACGTTCCACCGCAACAATTAAAGCATACCACTTACTTCCCAAACTAAAATTAACCCTAATTTTAGGCCATGCAATTTTCGGCAGTTATCGGGCAAGACGAACTTAAACACCATTTGCTTCACGAAGTACAAGGTGGTAAAATCAGTCATGCGCAATTGTTTCTGGGGAAACCCGGTTACGGTTCATTGCCTCTCGCTTTGGCTTTTGTGCAATACCTGTTCTGCGAAAACCGATCACAAATGGATAGTTGCGGAGAATGTGCCCAATGCAGAAAAGTAAGTGAATTACAACATCCAGATCTTCATTTTTCCTTTCCTACCGTATTGGCGATTGCCAAAAAAGCGGATGCTTTTATTAGTGATTGGCGAAAACAACTCAAGGAAAATCCGTATTTCAACTTACACGATTGGACCAAACGCATCGATTCGTCGGAACGCAAGCCTATTATCGGTGTGGATGAAAGTTTGGAGATCATCAAAAAACTCAACCTCAAATCGTTTGAAGGCGGTTATAAAGTAATGGTGATTTGGATGGCGGAAGAGATGAATGCCGATTGTGCCAACAAGTTGCTCAAGATTCTAGAGGAACCCACACCGAAAACGCTCTTTATTCTCCTTGCCGAAGCGCAAGATAAAATGCTTACCACCATTCTTTCGCGTACACAGATTGTACGTGTTACAATGTTGCCTACCGATACCGTACAACAAGCCTTGGAACAGCGCGGAATCACGAAAGCAACAGCCGCCAGTATTGCCGGAAGAAGCGATGGAGATTTTATAGAAGCGCAGCATTTATTGGGTGACACCGAAGAAAGCGACTACAACCGCGAATTGTTCATCCAACTCATGCGGGTGTGTTTCAAGAAAGATGTCAACGGAATGTTAGCCTGGACAGATGCCATTGCCACCCAAACCCGCGAAGGTCAAAAGCTGTTTCTGAAATACGCCCTGCACATGGTGCGCCAAAGTATCCTGAAGAATTACACACAGGAAATGCTCACCAAAGTTTCTACCGAAGAAGCCGAATTTCTCAAAAATTTCGCACGATTCATTACCAACAACAACGTGATGGATTTTATGCAGCTTTTCAATGATTCGCATTATCATTTGGAGCGTAATGCACATGCCAAGTTGTTGTTTACGCAGTTGTGTTTTCAGGTGATGCGGTTTATTCATAGAGCTTAAAAATGTTGAATGCTTAATTTTTAATGTTGAATTGAAAAAAGCAACCATTCAAAATTAAGCAACCGGAAAAACCCTTTTCAATTTTACATTTTCAATTCCAAATTCGAAAAGATTTATCCACAAACCCATGTTTCCAAGTCCTTCCGTCATCGCACCAAGCATCACTTCTTTTTCGTATTTTTACCACAAATTCAGATAAACTATGGGCTGTTCCTCATGTAGCAGCGGAGGTGGTACACCACGCGGCTGTAAAAATAATGGAACCTGTAGTTCTGGTGGATGCAACAAACTAGGTGTGTTTGATTGGTTGGCAAATATGCAACTGCCTTCCGGACAAGCACCTTACGATATATTGGAAGTTCGCTTCAAAAACAGTAGAAAAGCGTTTTACAGAAATGCCAAAAACCTTTCACTGCAAGTAGGCGACGTCATCGTTGTAGAAGCAAGTCCGGGTTACGACGTAGGAATTGTCTCCGTTGTAGGCGAACTAGCCAGAATACAGGTAAAGAAAAAAGCGCCGGGCTTAAAACCCATGGAAGTGCGCAAAATCAATCGCATTGCAACGCAGGAAGACATTGACAAATGGATTCAGGCGCGTACCTTGGAGTCGGAAGTCATGTTCCGTTCCCGTACACTGGCGGTTAATCTCAGTTTGGAAATGAAAATTTCCGACGTAGAATACCAAGGCGATTTAAGCAAAGCAACGTTTTATTACACGGCTGAAGGTCGGGTTGACTTCCGTCAGCTGATCAAAGACATGGCCGACCAATTCAAGATTCGCGTAGAAATGCGCCAGATCGGTTCACGTCAGGAAGCTCAGCGCTTGGGCGGAATTGGTTCTTGCGGTCGCGAATTGTGCTGTTCTACCTGGTTGA
This sequence comes from Fluviicola sp., assembly GCA_029866325.1. Classification (GTDB taxonomy): domain Bacteria; phylum Bacteroidota; class Bacteroidia; order Flavobacteriales_D; family Crocinitomicaceae; genus Fluviicola. Next base: position 34,942 of record JARWZO010000005.1, read on the forward strand.
CCGATTTTCGTTCGGTTTCCACGTCTGCAGCACGTTACCAGCAATTGTCGTTGAATCCGCAAAAACTGGCGGGTCAATGTGGTAAATTGAAGTGCTGTCTCAATTACGAGTTGGATATGTACCTGGATTCGATCAAATCGTTTCCATCTACAGACACTAAATTGCACACTGAAAAAGGTTCGGCTTATCACATCAAAACCGATGTTTTTAAACGTCAGATGTGGTACGCTTACGAAGGTGATGCCGGCGTTGGTGCAGGTTTAACACCACTTTCACCGGAACGTGTGCGTGAAATTGCGCAAATGAACGTGGCGGGTAAAAAACCGGTCGATTTGAAAGCGTATGAAGAAGCTGTTATTCGTCAGGAACCGGATTATGACAATGTTGACGGTCAGGATTCGTTGAACCGTTTCGACAGCACGTTTAAGAACAACAAAAAACGCAAAAAGAAACCGAAAGGTAAAGGTCCGCGTGCCGAAGGTGAAGCGGTAGCAGCAGCGCCGCAACAGCGCGATAACCGTCCGCCGCAGGCACAAGGTGCTCCGAAACCGAAGCAGCAGCAACAACGTCGTCCGGAACACAACAAACCGCAAGGTCAGGCACAGCAACCCAAGCCCCAACAACCAAAACCGGTTGCACAAGCGGGTCAGCCGTCAACTGCGCCTGAAGGAGCAGAAGGACAACCGAAAGCTGCAAATCCGAACAAACGACGCAATAACCGTCGCAGGCCGCCGCGTCCAAATAAAGGTCCAAATGAAACAGCCGGTAGTTAAGCTTTTCCTAGTGGTCGCACTCATCGGTTTTCTCGCTTCGTGTGGGGAAACGCCGTTGTACACGAAATCGTTTTCATTCAAAAACAACCAATGGAAACAAGACATGAAACCCGTGTTCAAGGTGAATATTCCCGATACGACCAATTATTACAATATTACCGTTACGCTGCGCACAACAACCGATTACGCGTATAGCAACTTGTGGTTTTTCCTGCATTCCAAAACTCCGAAAGGTCAAACTGGTCGTGAGCCGATCATGATGGAAATCGCACACCCTGACGGATCGTGGGTGGGTGAAAAATCAGGAACGATTGTCACCACAACTGCGGGTTTCAATCACCGGAAATTCCCGCAAAAGGGGTGGTATACCTTTACTTTTGAACAAGGAATTACGCAGGAAGTTGCCTCCGAAGTAATCGATATTAGTTATTCCGTTGAACGTGACGAAAATCAAGAACAATGATTTCAATCAGCATACGCAATCAGTCATCCAACGAGCTACCCGACTACGCCACTCAAGGCGCTGCGGGAATGGACATTCGAGCTCACTTAACCGAATCAATCACGCTTCAACCGATGGAACGACGTTTGATTCCAACAGGATTATTCCTCGAAATTCCAATCGGTTACGAAGTACAGATTCGTCCACGTAGCGGATTGGCTTACAAGCATGGAATTACAGTGCTCAACTCACCGGGAACCATCGATTCGGATTACCGCGGCGAGGTGGGAGTATTGCTCATCAACCTATCAAGCGAACCATTCGTGATCGAAAACGGTGAACGGGTTGCCCAAATGGTGGTTGCAGCGCACGAACAAGCTTCGTGGAAAACGGTCTCGGAATTATCGGATACTGATCGTGGTGCCGGTGGATTCGGAAGTACCGGAAAACACTAATTTAATTGACGCATTTACAGCTTATACTATGAAAGTAATCGTACCCATGGCGGGTCGCGGAAGCCGACTCAGACCACATACACTCACCGTTCCGAAACCATTGGTTCCTGTTGGCGGAAAGCCGATTGTACACCGCCTAGTGGAAGACATTGCCGCTTTGTGCAGTGAACCGATTGAAGAAATTGGTTTTGTGATCGGTGATTTCGGTGCGGATATCGAAGCCGAACTAATCAAAGTAGCTGAAAAATTGGGCGCAAAAGGAAGCATTTTCTATCAAGACAAACCGCTTGGAACCGCTCATGCTGTATTGTGTGCCGCCGCCTTGTTGGAAGGTCCCGTAGTTGTGGCTTTTGCCGATACATTGTTCCGCGCTAACTTTAAAATAGACCCCAACGCCGATGGTATTTTGTGGGTGAAACAAATTGAAGATCCGAGTGCTTTCGGCGTGATCAAAATGAACGATGAAGGAGAAATCATTGACTTTGTAGAGAAACCGAAAGAATTTGTTTCGGACTTGGCCATGATCGGAATCTACTATTTCAAAGACGGTGAGGCACTCAAAACCGAGTTAAATTACTTGGTCGAAAACGGCATTATCAAAAGCGGTGAATACCAATTGCCCGATGCTTTGCGTCGCATGACCGAAAAAGGCAAGCGTTTTAAACCCGGCGAAGTGGAAGAGTGGCTCGATTGCGGAAACAAAGAAGTAACCGTGATCACCAATCAGCGTGTGTTGGAATACGATTACGAAAAAGGCATCGAAATGATGGATCCTTCGGCAAAATTGTTGAACTCAGTTGTAATTCCGCCTTGCTTTATTGGCAAAGATGTAATCCTTGAAAACTCTGTTGTGGGACCACACGTTTCTCTTGGAAAAGGCTCATTAGTAACCAATTCCATCATTAAAAACAGTATCTTGCAACAGCATTCTATCATTGTAGATGCCAATTTGAAAGATTCCATGTTGGGTTCACATTCCAAGTACAAAGGTTTGGCAAGGGATTTGAGCTTAAGTGATTATTCAATTATCAGTTAATGCGTTTTTGGTTTATTAGTATACTATTGGGTGCGTTTGTCACTGCTTGCGGAACTTCCAAAGAAGTGGTTACTCCTGCCAATGTGGTAGACGCAACCGATTATCCCTACATTGAGAAATTCCACGAAGGTGTGCGCTTTAAGGTAAAAGGTCAACTACAGGATGCTGTTGATGCCTTTCAGATATGTGTAGCGCAGAAACCAAACGACGACGCTGTTGTTTTTGCCTTGGCACAATGTTACCTCTTGCTCAATGATCGCGCGAAAGCTGCTGAATTTACCGAAAGAGCCGCCAAAATAGATCCTAAAAATATCTGGTATACGCAGGAATTGGCCTACATGTATTATGAACAAAGTCGCTTTGAAGAATCGGGCGCTTGTTTCAAGAAAATGGTTGAGAAAGAACCGAAAAACACCGATTGGTGGTTTGGTTATGCAGAAGTGCTGAAACGGCTCAATAAACGTCAGGAAGCCATTGATGCTTACACGCAGATGGAAGATCAGTTGGGCGTTATTCCCGATTTATCGATTCAGAAATTTGACTTGTACCGTCAGCTGAAACAAGATGAAAAAGGGCTTAAAGAACTCGACAAAGCCCGCAAAATGTATCCGGATGATGTCAGCTTGCTTGGAACCTATATCGATTATTATTTCGAAAAACGCGAAATAGAAAAAGCACGCGCTATGTTGGTAGAATTGGTGAAAGCCGATCCGAACAACGGAAGAGCCAACTTAGCTTTGGGTGAATTGTTTATGCGCGAAAACAAAAAAGCGGAAGCTTACCCTTATTTCAAAGCGGCATTCAATGGCGAAGGTGTAGACATTGATACCAAAATGGATGTCTTGTTAACCTTTTACGAACAGCAAGCAACGATTGATTCTGAGGTTTTTGAACTTGCCGATCTGATGGTGATCAAACACCCTAGCGATGCCAAATCTTATTCTATTCAAGGTGATTTGTACCTGAAAAACAACCTGAAAGAAGATGCGCTTTCTTCATACAAAGAAGCGCTCAAATTCGATGAAGGCAAATACGACATTTGGTATCAGGTTTTAATGCTCGAATACCAACAAAGCCAATTCACCGACTTGTACAAAGATGCCCGTGCTTGTAGTGCGTTGTTCCCTACACTTTCGAATGTACAATTGCTTTACGCTATTGCTTGCGTGCAAACCGGACGTTATCAGGAAGGCGTTGATGCGGCAGACATCGGGAAAGAATTGGTGATCAACGATCCCGTAACCGAAGCCGAGTTTTATGCGCAAAAAGGCGAAGCGTTGTTTCTGTTGAAATCGGTTCCTGAAGGCATTGAAAATTATGAGAAAGCGCTTCAGCTCGATCCGACCAATCAACTGACGAAAAACAATTTTGCTATGCGTCTGGCACTTGCTAATGTACAGTTGGACAGAGCCATGAAAATGATCGATGAGGTGATTGCACAATACCCGAAACAAGCACCGTTTTCCGACACAAAAGGAATGGTGTTGTTTCAGCAAGCCAATTACACCGAGGCTTACAAATTCTTTGAATTGGCCAATCAATTGCAACCAAACAACCGCAACTACGTAGAACACGTGGGTGATGTGCTCTTTAAAATGGGCGATGCAACACAAGCGGTTGTATTGTGGAAAGAAGCAAAATCATTGGGATCTGCCAATCAGAGTCTCGACAAAAAAATTCAAAATAAAACGTATTATGCGCCTGTATACTAGTGTTTTTACCTTCATCATCTTGTTGGCGCTGGTTGTTTCCTGTTCACCTAAATTGCACCCCGAAGCGGAGCTGGAAAAGGTAGAACGTCGTAAAACAGATGTGTTGGTGGCTGCGCTGGATAGCATGTCGCACTTACGGCCAACGTATTTCTACAGCAAAATCAAGTGCGATTATTCCGATACGAATCAAAACAAGAGTTTCAAAACATCGATCAGAATGGTGAAAGACAGTGCAGTAAACGCACTCATTACCTTTGCTACCATTCCGATTATCAATTCGATTGTTCGCCCCGATTCGGTGATCATTACCAATCGTCAGGACAGATGCGTGATTCGCCGTGATCTGGATTTCATCAAAGAACAATTCGGGGTTTCGTTTGATTACCGTAATATTGAAGAATTGCTTCTGGGACTTCCCATAGGATTTGATACCACGCAAAAGTATTTCCAGATTCACGATCCGCACAACTACATTCTCTCGTCGCACAAGAAGCGTGAAATTCGCCGTGAAACCCGCAATAAACCCGAACGCGACCGCAACGGAAGGTTGATCCGTCGTGAAGACCGCGGTGCAGAAGAGGAAGAAGGCGAAGATGTGATTTTGAAATATTACCTTACAAATGACCTGCGTACACTGAAACGCATCGTTATCGATAGCCCAGACGATACCACAACGATTGATATTGCGTATCTTACTCGTGATTCCATCGACCGGTATCTAGTGCCGAATGATGTGCAAATGGTGATTGTAACGCCCCGAAACCGGCTCGTTATAACATTGGATTATGAACGCACCGAAGTAAATGTGCCACAAGAAATTCGTTTCGTAATACCTGAAGAATATGGCGAATGTACTGAAACAGAAGCAAACAAACCGGAGGAAGAAGAACCCGAATAGTTGGTTGTTGTTCGCTTTTCTGATCTGTTCGTTCATGGCGACCGGTCAGAAAAAAAGTGATCAGCTGCAAGCCGAGCAAAACAAGCTCGAAAAGAAACTGTCGACCACCAAAAACCTGTTGGAGAAAGTCAAGTCGGGAACGCAAAATTCCATGAACGAACTCAAATTGATCGACAATCAGGTGAAGTTTCGCGAAGAATTGGTGCAAAATTTTGACAATCAAATTCGTGGTGCCGACCTTACCATTTCCTCGAAAGATTCAGAGGTAAAAGCCCTTCAATCGAAACTCGAGCGATTAAAAGCACAGTACAAAAAACTTTTGTTGTACGCCTACAAACACCGCAATCGCTACGGCAAGATGATGTATGTGTTTTCCGCGTCCAATTATTTCGAGGCGGTAAAACGCAATTCGTACCTCAAGCGCATCGGCGAAATTCAGGAAAAACAGTTCCGCATCATTCGCCAGAATCAAGGCGCAATCAAAACGGAAATCACCACCATTCGCTCGGAAAAAACCAAAAAGGAACGCTTGCTTTCGGAGAAAATCGTTGAGAAAGAAAAGATTCTAAAGGACAAAGAGCAAAAACAAAAAGCGCTCGACAATCTTCGGAAAGACGAGAAAAAACTCATGGCTGAACTCAAAAAAGCCGAGAAACAAAAAGATGAGTTGAAGCGTCGGATCAAGCAAGCCATAGAGAAAGAAATTGCCGATGCCGAAGCGAAAGCAAAAAAGGAGGCCAAGAAAACCGAATCTGGAGGAAGCAAAAAAACCGAAACAAATAGCGGTAGTTCCAGTTCGGGAACCACAACAGCCAAAAAAGAAGTAGCGCTTACCGAAACCAAGGAAAGCATGGCGATGGGCAAAAACTTCGAATCGAATCGCGGTAAATTGCCTTGGCCCGTTGCCAAAGGAACCATTACGGAAGGTTACGGTAAAAACCCGCACCCGACCATGGCCAATGTGTACACCAACAACAACGGAATTGATATCGGCGCTCCGAAAAACGCACAGGTTCGCGCTGTATTTGAAGGTGAAGTAACGAGTGTCTTGAACATTCCCGGCGCCGGAAAAGTTGTGATCATCAAACACGGAAATTACCGAACGGTTTACAGCAACTTGCAGGATACCTACGTTTCGGTTGGTTCGAAAGTGACCACCAAACAAACAATTGGTTCGTTATTGCCCGACGGTGAAGGCAGTTTGTCGACCTCGCATTTTGAGATTCATCAAATAGTTGATGGCGCGTTGGTGAAGATGAATCCTACGTTGTGGTTGTCGCAGTAATTCATCATTCTCTTTCTGCTTCTCATTCTTAAAAGAACTAGAATTGCGATTAAAGAATGGCAGTTAACTTTTTCGCCAATTCCTCTTTATTCACCCGTTCAATCGGATGTTGCCAGCCTTCGACTTGTTCAAACCTAGCATGAGGGAGTTGGTGCTGAACAACCATGGTTTCTTCTACGGTTACCATCACGTCTTCTGAACCCAATAAAAGTGTAACCGGAATGTCAATTGCTTGAAAATCCGCTGTCGTTAAGGCCGGTTGATCTCCCAACTCACGCATTAGCTTAGCTGTTTTATGCATCACTTCTTTCCAATCGAGTGGAGCGTGCAATTGTGCTAAAGCGGCGGCAAATTTCGGGACCTTTTCTTCTATCTTCTCGGGATTGAGCATGGCTGTTTCTTTCAGGGCGATTTCAGGCGACCACCCGAATTTGGTTCCCAAGGTCACAATTTCGGTAATCGTTCCCGGGAATTGAGCGGCTAATTTCAACGCTACATAACCGCCCATGCTGTATCCGAAAACGGCACAGGAAGAAAGGTTGTTTTCGCGCAGGTAATCGCGTACATTTTGCACAAACAAGTCCATGGAAAACGGTTCGTTGGAAGCACGTCCGCCATGTCCTTCGAAATTGAGCGTGTGTACCGTGAACGCGTTGCCGATCAGGTTTTTTAATTCCTCAAACTGTTGCTGAGCGCCCAATGCGCCGTGTAAAACCAAAAGCTGTTTCATTGCACGAACTTAACTGTTTTTTAGAATCCGGACGATCTTAGCAACATCCTTTTCTTCAAACCGGCGAATGAGGCTGATCGTAGATCGCAACAACCAACCCTTCGGTTTCCGCAATTCTCGACCGATTAGGGCAACAGCTTTGTCGGTAGACATCCGAACCGATTCTTTCTCGTGCGAACCATGTGCGTTCCAGATTCTATTGGCGGTAACCCACGAAAAATCGCGTGCTTTTTTGATACTGAAATTGATGAGCAATTCATCGTTGCGGCGACCGAGCCAATCGGCTAGAAATAGTAACCTAGAAGCTTTCCCGAGATTGGATTGCAGTTCATTGGTGAGGGCAAATAAAATGGTGTTTACCCGCATAAAATCGGTCTTCAGATCAACCAAAGATGTATGTTCGGCTTCTGTGGCAGCGGTAACACCCAAATCAAGATTGATGTGTGCGTTCATTCCCAGCATGATGTGTTGCACAATGCACAACGGTTCTTTGGAGGCATCAAAGGCCATTTTCCAAGAAGCGCTCACAGGTTTGTTGGTGCGGTAATTGTGCCAGGCCTCGATGTAATAATTGGCAAACCGCACATCAAATTGCTCCATACGTTTATTGTCTTCAAACACACCTGCCTGCACATTCTTTTTTATTTCGGCAGTTGTGCGCCGGTAGACATACGCAAAAATCGCCATGGAATTGTTTTCCGCAACGGACACATCAATAATCTGATCAAGTTCCGACAGAACCTCATCTATTGTAGTTGGTAATTGCATGTTTGTGCGTTCAGTGAATACTTTGAATGCAAACGTACTTATTTTCAGTTATTCAACGTGAGTTCGACGTAAGAATTCCAGTCAGAATTCATAAAAGTGTTTGGCTACGAGGCGAATTACTGAGTGATAGCAGGCTATCTCGAAGAAATTCAACGATGTAGACGAGTAGTTTTATGGATAGCTTTATTTTTTCACTTAAAAACAGCAATCTTCTTCCTGATTACAGCGTCAAAATAACCCGTTATTCCGACGCTATCCTCAGTCGAATCTTGCTATTTTCAAGCGATCTGACGAAATTCTTACGTCGAACTCACGTTGTTCAGGCAACTTTTTAAATCATCGGGAATAATGATATAAGAGAATAGACTTGAAAGCGGTTTGGATTGGAGGATTTAACCGCAAACATTTAGGTTTATTAAGAGTAGTTTACAGTTTAGCAAAATGCCGATCAGGAATGGTCGGCATTTCTTTTTTGTGTCGGTTTATCAGTTCATTTTGAATGTGATCGGCTGGTTATACAGGGAGTTTACTGCTTTTCCAGAAATCTTGCCCGGGGTCCACTTAGGCATCAGTTTGATTACCCGAATTGCTTCTTGGTCACATTCAGGGCAATCGACAACACCACGCATAATTTTTGGTTTCGTAATTGCACCATCTTCCGTAACCATAAACTGTATCCAACATACTCCTTCTAACCCTGCTTCTATTGCTCGTTGCGGATAGTAAAGGTTCGTGGCTAAGTACTGCATCAACTCAGACCTTCCTCCGGGAAACAGCGGCAACTCCTCTACTTCATTAGGCGCGAATACTTTTTCATTCGGCGATTGCGTTTCTCTATATTTTGATATTGAGAATCCTATCGGCAACATAACTTGATTTTCTACATTTTTTGAACCAAGTTTGCCGGGAATCCACTTTGGCATCAAACTCACGGCACGAACTGCTTCCGCATCACATTCAGAACAACCAGCAATTCCGCGCCTGACAATAATGTTGCTAATCGCTCCATCATTAGCCACAGTAAACACCAAGTAGACGTTCCCTTCTATACCTTCTTCGAGCGTCATCTTTGGATACACAATGGTTCGCGCCAAAAACGCTTTCAATGAATCCATTCCTCCAGGATACGCGGGGTCGATATTGGGCGTTCCGTAGATTATCGTGTCTTGTGCCGATACAGTAAAAGCAAAAAAAAGCAGGAATAATACGTTGGTAACAATTTTCATAAGATTCATTCTAAAGGCTAAAATTTCACCGGCGAGTTGAAATACGAATTTACAGGTTTTCCATTAACCTTGGCAGGGATAAAATCAGGAAGCAGCTTTACAACACGCATTACTTCTTCGTCGCATTCCGGGCAACTAGGGATACCGCGCTTAATTTCAGGAGCAACAACTTTTCCTTCTGCCGAAACAACAAACTGAACGTAGACTTTTCCTGAAACACAAATGTCTGTCAATCTTGCCGGGTAGCGAATGTTCTCGGCTAAGAATTTCACTAAGGCTTTATGTCCGCCGGGAAACTCTGCCTGCAAATCACATGCATTAAAAACTTCTTCTTTATCCGGAACCGCAAGCGCTCCGGTTTTTGGGAGTTCTTGTGACCAAAGCCGAGAACAATATAAGAGGAGAACGAGAACAAAAATTGCTTTCATAAATGAGGTTGTTAATACAAATTGAATTCAAAATACAAATTGAAGTATGTGTTTACTGGCTTACCTGCAACAGTTGCCGGAGTCCAAACGGGTAAATTTTTCATAAAACGAACGGCTTCCTTGTCGCATTCAGGGCAATTGGGAACCCCTCGAAGTACTTTCACATCTCCGACTGAACCGTCGGTATTTACCGTAAAACTCAAATAGCATTTGCCATCAATTCCCAAATCAGCTGCTTCTTGCGGATAGTGCATTTGCTCTTTCATCAATGCTCTAAACGCACTCCAACCACCCGGGAATTGAACGTCTGTTCTCACGATCGTCGAATCGGTTTGAGCCCGACTTTCGAATCCCCAACAAAGACTTAGTAATATGACGATTGTTTTTATCACACTGCAATATACGTGCTTGTTCTATTGAGAAAACGCAAATAATGCCAACGGTGAGTTTGTTGTAGTGAAAGTTATCTTCTGAACATCAAACGGTTATCTTCCTATTACCAATTGCGTTGTCATTTGTTCGCCCTGTTGATTTTCCATTGTCAATAAATAAACACCATTTCCAACCGCAGGATCGAGGGTGATTCCAAATCCGTTTACTTGGTTCACCAAATTGCTTGTAATCGCTTTTCCGGAAAGATCGGTTACCGACCAATGTGTTATTTCAGTCGACAGTCCACTGATCACAAAAACACCTGTCGCTGATGGATTTGGAGCCACTGCCAAAGCCGAGAGACTATTCTCGGTTGTTCCGGCTATAGAGCTTACCGTTCCTTTTCTGTAAATCACATCGCCCGACGCGGCATCTTGGTAAACAATGTGCGCAAATCCATTTTTGTAAACGATATCAGGGTTGGTTTGTACGCCTGTTGTGATGGTATTCACCCGCGCTTTATAATCGGCAAAACTGTTGATACTTCCGTTGTTCACTACTGCGCAAAATACTTCCGGATTGGAGGATTCCCTTTCTTCCCACACCATCACCATCGTGTTTCCTTCGCCACTGATGCGCGGGTAGTTTTGGCTGCCATTGTTATTGTTGGGCGGAATCGGAGAAGCTTGATTCACCAACGCCAGATTTCCACCCGTAAGATTGCCCGAACCAATGTAAATTCGGTAACTACCCGCAGCACTGCTAGCCGAAACCATAAATAAACTATCACCGATGATTATTCCGTGAGGTCCGGTTGAAGGACACGATGTAATAAACCAACCCAATTCTTCCATATCAGTTGCGGTAGGGAAAGTTGTGCCACCATCGGTTGAACGAACCGCATGAATGTCGCGAATATTGTTTTCGTTGTTTCTAAAAAGCAAGAGTTGATTGGTACCATCGGTTACCATTTCTGCAGGACAACAATCGCAGGCCTCGCCGGTAACGGTTGAAGAAGCAACAACGCGCTGACCGTAAGTCAATCCTGCATCGGGCGATTGCGCCACCACATAGCGCGGATTTCCGTTCTGCCCGTCGAAAATCATGTAATCGACAATCGGATTTCCGTTGGCAGCGATGGTCAATGCCGGAAGAAATGTTCTTCCCGTTTCGTGATCATCAACACGAATGGTGTCTGAAAATGTAAGACCACCATCGGTTGAACGTACAGCATAGATGTTTCCTTCGTCGAACGGCAACGCTTTAAACACCGCGATAATCGTATCGCCTTTGGCAGCAATGTCCGGACCGGTCCAATTGGCTAAGTAAGTTCCCAGGTTAGCCGGCAAAATATCGACCGGAGTTCCAAACGTTCCGGCATTTCCGGTAGTGACAAACAAGCGGCCCGTTCCGTTTTTACCGAAGAGCACAATTGGTTCGTCGTTGGTAGTCAATGCCAATCGTGGACGTATATTTCCGTAGGTTGCACCATCGGCAACGCTGATTTCTGGTCCCCAATTGATGGTTTGTTGCGCGAATGAGCTCAGGGAAAAGAGCAAAATGGCTGGTAAACTGGTAAAATAATGGTTCATGGTATGTGTGTGTTAGTTGTGTTTCAGTTTGGTTTAAATGTAACAGGCAGATTAAAATTTGATCGAACGGGTTTCCCTTCTACTTCTCCCGGTTTCCATTTGGGCATTAATCCAATCACGCGCAACGCTTCGGCGTCACATTCAGGGCAGTCGGGGACACCACGCATTATCTTGGCATTGGTGACGGTTCCGTCTGTTTCTACAACAAATTGGAGATAGCACCTCCCACCAATTTTAAGTTTCTTAGCCCTTTCGGGGTATTGGATAGTGGTAGCGAGGTAGTTAAACAACCCTTCTCTTCCTCCTGGAAATTCAGCGGCCACATCCACAAGCGGAAACACATAATTGGAATCGGGGGCATCCGGATCAGTTTCTAGCATGGGATCAGGCATTGCTAATGCGGGTTCTTGTGTCTCTTGCGACCAACTGGTCGCTGTTAGAAGAAGGGTTGTTAATAAAAGGATTATACTTTTCATATTGTTCGTTAATCAGGTTTAAAGGCAATTGGTAAAGGGAAGAATGATCTCACAACTTTTCCGTTTACTTTGGCAGGTTTCCATTTGGGCATGCTTTGAATGACGTGTAGTGCCTCTGCATCACATTCCGGACAATCTGTGAGTCCACGAAAAATTTTAAGGTCTGTAATGGTGCCGTCTTTTTCAATCGTAAACTGTGCATAACTATGTCCGCCAATTTTTCCGCTTATTACAGATTCAGGGCGAATTAGGTTGGTTTTTATATACTGTTTCATTGCTTTGATTCCGCCTGGGAATTCGGCTGGCTCATCAACGAATCGATGAACAATGTTTGAATCTTCAAGCACAGGAGGAAGTATTTCTTTCTGCGCAAATGTGCTTAGCGAAAGAAGTGAAACAACTAACAAACTGATAAAATAATGACTCATTTGCTTAAACGTTATTGCAATTTAAATATCAATGGAAGATTAAAGTATGAATCAACGGCTATTCCATTGACTTTTCCGGGAATCCATGGAGGCATAATACGTATTAATCGCAAAGCTTCTTGATCACATTCAGGACAATCTATTATACCTCTTTTGACTACTAAAGAATCTATGCTTCCGTTTTTCCGAACTACAAATTGTAAATAACATTTCCCTTCTAAAGCTAGTTCAAGTGCTCTTTGAGGGTATTGAAGATTGGTTTTCAAGAATTTTCTTAACTCCACCGTCCCACCAGGAAACATGGCCGGCTCCTCTACCTGTATAGTCACCCCATCTTGCGACCAAGAATGAAGAACTACACTAAAAAGGAATATTAGAATAATCGACGCTTTCATAAGTACCTCAAATATAACAGCTATTCTTAATCCGTATCCTGCTTTTTATTGTACAGTCGTGCTGCTTTAGTAATCCGTCGGCGGATCATGGATCGGAGGTATTTGGGTGAAAGCACTTCTAGCGTTTCACCAAACGCCAGTAATTCCTTTTCCAGTTCCATGTTCAATACCACATTGATGCTGAAAATGGTTCCGTTGTGGTCGGCAGCCAATACCTTTTGTGAAGCATGAAGCGGTTTGGTCACTATATATGGAGCGTGTTTCGCTTCTACTCTGAATTTCACTGTTTCAGTGGGTTGGTTTAATCGTTTCGTTACACCAATCACGTTTTCGAAATAGCGATGTACATGAAAGGGTGCATCTTTGAAGCGTTCCTGCGGCAATTCACGGATTTCCTTTACACGGTCGAGCGCCAAAATCAGTTCGTCGGGTTTGTCTTTGCGCATACAGAGTACAAACCAGCGGTTGCGAAATTCCTTCAGCAAATAAGGATACACGATAAATTGTGATGGTTGTCGGGCTTTAAACGATTGATAAGTAATCTCTACCACCATTTTCTTTTGCACCGCTTTCAGCAACGGGTCGATGTGATTTAAACCGATCAGCAATTCGTTTTTCTCCAAATCCAGGTAAGAAACACCTTTGTTTTTCTGACTGATGACCTTGTTCTCCAACTTGGCAATCATTTCCTGCATTTCGGTGAAATACCCAAATCCTTTGAATTGCTTCAGCACGTTTACCACTTCGTTGAGCGTCCCCAAATCGTGTTGACTCAACGGAATATTGGTGATGCTGTAATTTTTGTCTTCGTAGGTATAAAACTTTTTGTCGGTCACAATAATCGGTGCGTTGTAGCCCAATTTCTCACTGCGCATGGTTTGCAGATCGAGCTGAACGGTGCGCAGCGAAACACCTTTGGTAATGCCTTCAAATTCGTACAAAGCGTCTGAACAGGCTTCCACCAGATCTTCCAACGTCCACTTTCGGAAGCGGTTTTGCAAACACGCATCGATGGTTTTGTAACGCAAAAGAGCCATTTTATTGATCGGCATATCGCTGTTTTTCGAGCTGTTTACGCAAAACAGCATGGTTTTCACTTCCGAAACTACGCATTTTTTGTTTTCACTACGCACTCTTTTTGCGTAGTTGTGACGCTTTGATTCGAAATGAACGGACAAAATACCTGTTTGTCAGATAATTAAAACTTTTTTCGATTATTATTTTACTACGCAGTTCATTTGCGCAGTGGTGCTACAACTTTGTCTCATCCAAAAGAGGAAAACGTTCTTTGAATTTTAAATAGATAAGGCTGGCTAGAAAGTCAGTCTACAGAAATATTGAAGGGTCTTAAAAGTGAATAAATGCAAGGCGTTGAGGATGAGATGGCGTGAGTTTACAGATGTAAATGACCAACGTCGAATTCCGAAAACAACGAAGCAGTTGTTCACCTTTTAGGCCCTTCCACAAGCTTCATCAAAAATGAAGATCGGTGTTACAACGACTTGATCTGCCAAGTTGCCGGTTTTACAGAGCCGCATAGCGCTTTCGGTTTACCAACAAGTGTCCTGCAACAAGCACGTATAACATCTCTAACGCGTAAGTCGTGGGTTCGATTCCCGCTTCTGTCTCCGGACAGAATAGTTCAGTAGGTAAGAACAACGTTTATTTCTCGCAGGTTCGAATCCTGCCTCATAATGGGTATGAGTGGCTGAGTGGTTAAAAGCAATCAACTGTTAATTGATCGAAAGTAGTGGTGATCTACTCAAAAAGTACCAAAAAGCAATCAACAGGTGTCTTTGTTGACCTTTCCCTAGGAAAGTAAGACCGTTTGATGTGGCCGAACAAGGTGGATACCGCTTATGGACGTAGGAAAAGGAGAGCAAACGAGCTTCCGTATTCCAACCGAAGGAAACTCAAACCGCGTTCCGCACACCTTGAATGAGACAGCTGTTGATTTTGAAATAACGCCTCAGGCGAACATAATTTAAACTTAAAAACAAACGATATGAAACGAGTAATCATCGCAAAACACCAACGAGGTTTGGTATTTGAAAACGGAAATTTGGTGAATGTATTAACAGAAGGTAACTACTGGCCGGGTTTTTCGAAAACCGTTGAAACGGTTTCGGTATTCACCAAAATGCCCCAAACTGTTGCCACCGATGTGTATTTGTCGGTAGATGTATTCGCTCAGGCGGTAGACGTATTCCGAGTGAAAGCCAACGAAATGGTCTTGCACTTCGAGGCGGGGATTTTCAAACAAGTGTTGACCAAAGGAACACACGTTTTCTGGAAATCGTTTGTTGAAAATACGTTTGAAATTATTGACTTGAACGAAACAACAATCCCGGCTTCCGTTGATAAAACACTATTGGTATTGCCGGAAATCGTGCCATTCGTTCGGGTCTACAAAGTGGAATCGTTCCAGCAAGGGTTGCAATTCATCAACGGAAACTTTGTGGGTATGTTGGAACCGGGAACGTACCACTTCTGGAAAAACACAACCGAGATCGAGGTGAAAACCGTGGATTTGCGTTCGGTGCAGTTTGAGGTCTTGGGTCAGGAAATTTTAACCAAAGATAAAACGGCATTGCGGGTCAATTTCGCCATCCAGTTCAAAGTAACCGACCCGATCAAAGCGGTGATCGAAAACAAAGATTTCGAGAAACAATTGTACGTGGATTTGCAGTTGGTCTTGCGTGAAATCATCGGTGCGGCAACGTTGGATGAATTGTTGGAAAACAAATTGACCTTGACCGAACAAGTGATTGAAGGTTCAAAAGCCAAAGTAGCCAACTTGGGGGTGGAAATTTCGGAAGGCGGTATCAAAGACATCATTTTGCCTGGCGAAGTGAAAGACATCTTGAACCGTGTGTTAGTCGCAGAAAAACAAGCACAAGCCAACATGATCATGCGTCGTGAAGAAACAGCTTCGACTCGAAACTTGTTGAACACCGCCAAATTGATGGAAGACAACGCAATGTTGTTCAAATTAAAAGAAATGGAATTTGTGGAGAAAATCGCGGAAAAAATCTCCGATATCTCGATCACTTCCGGCGACGGAGTAGCGAATCAATTGAAAACATTGTTTGCGCCGTCGAAACAATAGAAAAGCATCGTCACCTGAATCATGACGAATTTCACGCCACCAGTGAAAGTAACTACCTGCCGGTGGTGGATGGGTCCGGCAGGTTTTTAGGAAAACACTTATTTTAGAAACCATGAATACAATCACAGGAACCGATTTATTGAACATCGGGTTTGCTCAAAATCAAGCCTTGGGTGTGGCCTTGGAAACCATTGAAACACACTTCACGGAATACGATAAAACAACCGTATTGGCTGAATTGACTGCCGTTTTGAACGATCCGATTGCTCATATCGGTCATGAAATCTGGTCGCAATTAGCTGAAACATTGTTAGCCATTGAAACCAAAGCACAAGCCAATCAAACCATTGCCATCAATGCCGAACCGAAACCGTATGCTATCTACGGAGCGGAAGGAATTGATGAAGGAGCGATCCGTCAAATGGATATTGCCATGCGATTGCCTGTGACTGCCGCCGGAGCGTTAATGCCCGATGCGCATCAGGGTTACGGATTACCAATCGGTGGCGTGTTGGCTACCAAAAATGCCATCATTCCCTACGGAGTAGGCGTGGATATCGGTTGCCGTATGTGTATGAGCGTGTTTGATATTCCGGCCGATTTTTTCAACGAAAACCAAGCTTCTTTCAAACGAGAATTGATTGCTTTCACCCGTTTTGGAGCAGGAGGAAGTTGGACCAAACATCAGAAAGCCGACCATGCTGTGTTGGAACGCGATGAGTTCAAACAAATCAACTTGTTGCAGACCTTGATGGACAAAGCTCATAGTCAACTTGGAACTTCGGGTGGTGGAAACCATTTCGTGGAATTCGGAATCTTGGATGTGATGGAGGAAGACGCTCAATTAAACGTTCCGAAAGGAAGTTACTTGGCATTATTGACGCATTCCGGGTCGCGAGGATTTGGTGCAACCATTGCCGGACATTACACCCGAATGGCAAAAGAATCATGTCCATTACCTGATGAAGCCCGAAACTTGGCATACCTGACACTTGACTCGCAAGCCGGACAAGAATACTGGATGGCGATGAACCTGGCGGGAGATTATGCTTCGGCATGTCATGAAGTGATTCACGAACGGATTACCAAAGCCATTGGCGCACAGTTGTTAGCTCGCGTGGAAAATCACCACAACTTTGCGTGGAAGGAAATCCACAACGGTGAAGAATACATCGTTCACCGAAAAGGAGCAACTCCGGCCTCGAAAGATGTCTTGGGAATCATTCCTGGTTCGATGACCGCTCCGGGTTTCTTGGTGAGAGGAAAAGGTGAACCGCAATCGTTGGCTTCGGCTTCGCACGGTGCGGGTCGACAAATGAGCCGAACGCAGGCCATCAAAAGCATCACGGGAAATGCCATGCGTGAGCAGTTACAAGCTCATGGTGTGACCTTGATCGGAGCCGGATTGGACGAAGCGCCGATGGCGTATAAAGACATCCATACTGTGATGGAAGCACAACGCGACCTAGTTGATGTCTTGGCGAAATTCACACCGAAAATGGTGCGTATGGCGGATGACGGGAGTCGGGAAGATTGAGCATCAAAACCGAGTGTAAAATTTTAAAAGTCAACATTTTGAATGAAATTCGGGAATTTGGGTGTTCGGGATATCCCGAACACCCAAATTCCCGAATTCTGTTTTCAGGTTTACCAAAAAAGCCGTATTTTTTCCCTATCAAACAGACAATTATGCGGATCTTACTACTTACATTCCTCTCACTTACCTCGTGTTTCACCCTCAATGCTGCCATTTGGCACGTATCGCCTTCAGGTTCAGGTAACGGTTCTTCATGGGCAAATGCTGCTCCTGGAAATGATCTTCAAACGATTATTGACAATGCAGCCATAAACGATCAGGTTTGGGTCATGTGCGGAACGTATTTCACAACAAATACTTCCGACCGATCCATCGCTTTTCACATGAGAACGAGCGTTGCGATTTACGGCAGTTTTACCGGAACAGAAACAACCCTTTCACAACGGGCATTGACATGCGGACCTTGTAGTTCGCTTTCGGGTGAAATTGGATCGGCTGGAAACACCGACAATAGTTACCACGTGGTGAGCAATCCAACAGGTATTGACAACTCAGCCATTCTTGATGGATTTATTATTGAAAATGCCAACGATGATCGCGCACCAACCATTACCGATGGTCTTGGTGGTGGTATTTACAACAACGGCGGTTATGGCGGAAACAGTAGTAATCCGACTATTCGAAACTGCCTGATCCGAAATAATTTTGCTCAATTCGGAGCAGGAATTTTTAACAGCGGTCATTCGGGTGGAACAGCTTCTCCGGTGATTTCCAATTGCATTATTACAGGAAACACAGCATACTTAGGTGGTGGTGGAATCGATAATTTCGGGTTGGCCGGAAACGCGAGTCCTACCTTAACCAATTGTTTGATTGTTGACAACACAGCTCTTGATCGTGCTGGCGGCATGTATTGTTGGGGCGGAAATAACGGAAATGCGAACCCGACAATCGTAAATTGTGTCTTCGCGAATAATACAGCCATTGATGGTGGAGGTTTGGTTTCCGATCGTGAAAATTCGCCTCCGGGTTCCTTTTCAGGCAACAGCAACCCGACCATCCTCAACAGCGTTTTTTGGGGAAATGCCGCTTCGGGAACCGGTGATCAGTTTTTCCTTATCGGAAACGCTACGTTCAATGCCACTTATTCGGATATTGATCTCATCGGTCAAACCAACCCACATATTGTGACCGGCCCTGCTACAGGAAACCTTAACATAAATCCGCAATTTTCAAGTCCCTTGAACGCTATTGGTACAGATAATTGCTGGTTAACGTCAGATGACGGTTTTATTCCACAAAGTTCAAGTCCACTCATCAACGCAGGAACGCTTTCAGGAGCTCCGGCAAGCGACATTCGTGATTCGTTACGAACCGGAAATCCGGATATTGGAGCTTATGAATACCAAGCTCCTTCGGTGGCCGATGTACACGAATCGGAGATTGTATCATTCATCCATTCACCCAATCCGGCTTCGGAACTACTCACCATTACATTTCAGGACGGTGAATTGCATGTGTTAGAACTTGTTGATTTAACCGGAAAAATGCTGTTTTCATCAGAAGCTCTGCAAAACCAATCAGTGGACATTCGTTCCTTCAACAACGGGATTTACCTTGTGCGAATCGATGGCGTTTCCGTCAAAAAATGGGTGAAAGAATAATGATGAACAGCTTATATCATCCCATCTCCTGTTTCAGCAAGTTGTTTTAATTGGTTAACTTTACAGAAACACATCCCCATGCACTATTACTACAAATCTGTGGCTTTTGCTATGGGTTTTCTGATACTTACTTTTTCTGCTTTTACGCAATGTCCAACATGCGGAAATGGGGTAGTTGATGCCGGTGAAACAAATCTCAATTGTCCACAAGATGTCAATCACGACGGAACCTGTGTTTCTCCCTGCGCGCAACCCGTTCCTTTTGAATCGGCAGTAGGAACACGACAAGCTTTTGATTTTGTGGGAACAACAACGTATGGTGCGGCGGCGCTGCCGGTTGGCTGGACATTTGCCGGAGCACCCACAGCTACAACTGCCGGAGCCTTACCTGCGGCAGATGCGTATGGAGCCAAAGCCGGTTTGGTACAACCCAATTGCAGTGGTTCATGCGCTGCAACCAATGGTTTTTGTATAGGGAATATTGCCAATACCGTAGCTGTAGGTGGGGGCGGCACAGGCGGAAAATTGGGGGCCAATTTCGACGGACGCACCAACATCAATCAAAACCTAAGTTACGCGGTTCTCAGAGGACAAAACAATCCCACACTTGTTTCTCCGACCTTCAATATGAGTGCGGTTGAAGGGTTTAAAATTCAGTTTTGGTTGAATGCTTCGGAAACTTCCTGCGGACAAACCAACGGTTGGGGAAGCTGTGTCGGAAACAATGTTTTTCTTGATTTTTCAGCCAATGGTGGAACCAACTGGACGCAAATCATGACGCTCAACACCAGTAGCACCAACATAGACATGGCAACCAACGCTACGAGCAATACTTTCTGGATTCAGGAAGGTACATGGTCGCGCGTGTGCCTCACGGTATTCAAAACCAACACAGCTACAGGAAACTTTTATCCTGCTGCCGCTGCCAATACCGCACCAAGTGGAATGATGGTGAATTCGGCTTATTTTACAAACAGCTTTAAGTTCAGGATTCGTTATGCACAAACTGCCAGTTGCACAAGTGGAATCACTACTACCAATCCTGGGCGATACCTTGCAATCGATTATCCGGTCATCACTTCCGGAAATGAATGCATTCCATGTGGATTGTCGTTCATTAATATGTGCGGATATGGTGCCGATAACAACGACGATGGCGTGGGCGGAAGCGGAACCACAACTACAACCGTTTTCGGAACTACCAGACGTAGTATCAATAATGCCGAACGGGGAGTGGAAATTCTTACTTCACAAACAGCCGCATTTGCCTCCCAAAATCTCACAGGATCAACTTTCGCAACCAATTATGACTTGTGTAACGCCGAAGGTGGCGACCGGCAATGCATCAATTGGGAAACAAGTAACGGATTTTATACTTCCGTTTATGAAGTCTTGGCCGACTTTGAAATTGCGAATGTTAACCTTCAATACTACAAAGGAACAACCCCGCAATCAGCCACATTGAGCAAAGTAACCGCTGTCGGAAAAACACCTACTATTGGATGGCGTTATTCGGGAAATCGCTTTGTATCTTGTTCATCTTTATCCGATCTCAATCCGGGATGCAACGGTTATTCGTTTCTCACACCTTCGTTACCTAATCCATTCATTCGGTTGTTTTACGCATTGAATACCAATAGTTTGGGACAAGCCTATTCGTATTACGGATCATCTTCTGCCACAAATTACTTTGCTGGGCCAATGTTTGCCCCGCTCAATCGCCCGGATACACTAACAGGTTCAGGCAATTACATTATTTGTAGCGGAACCGATCCTGTTTTTACTGGAATTGTCGACTTCTGCTTCGATGCAAGCGGAACCTCCGGAAGTGCGACATTATCCATTACAGGTCCAAACGGTTTTTCGGAAACCATCGCAAGTGGTGCTGCCGGAGTAACTCCTGTAGTTGATGCCGGTGATTACGTTATTACGTCTAGTCCTCCAACCACTCCAGCACAATGTTTGAATTGTTCCAAATCGGTTTGTGTTACGCTTACGGCAGCCGATCTTGTTATTTGTGGCGGAGCGTTAGGTGTTGACCTGAAAGCATTCGACGGTTACTGTGAAAATCGAAAAGCCTACTTGAATTGGACCACCGAAACCGAAGAAAATAACGATCGTTTTGTGTTAGAACGGTCATCAGACGGACTTTCGTATGAGCTTATTTCAACCGTGAAAGGAAGCGGAAACACCAATTCACCCACAACGTACACGTATACCGACGCAACGCCAACCACCAACCAGATCAACTATTACCGCTTGCGACAAGTAGATTTCGACGGCAAAGAAACCCTCCTGAAAACCATTGCTATTGATTGCTCGGGCGACAATCATCTGGTGATTACACCAACGGGATCAAACGGTAATTTTCTTGTAGTTGCCGGCTCGCATACGCTGGCTGATGCACCATTCGCTGTGTACGATTTATTGGGTGCTGAAATTGCTTCCGGGAACCTGAAGAATGGACAAACCACTTTACAGTTGGGTAAAGTAAAAGGATTGGTTTTCGTAAGAGTTTCGGGTGAGGAGGTTACGTTGGAGCAGCGATTGGTAGTGGAGTAGGATCGGGTTTTTTGTGCTCAAAAATAGTGTTGGAGAATTTGAGTGTTCGCAATATTACGAACATGCGAAATCCCAAATTTCGTCTTAAGCGATTGAATAAAATTCAGCTATTCCAATCGATTTACTTTCTCAATTACCTTAAGATCACGACAACCATTCACCGAAACTTCAATAAAGTACATCGCAGAAGGTAGTGACAAAATAAGGGGTTGAATTCCATCAAGTGATTCGTTGCCCTCAAATAATACCCTCCCCAACTCATCCACCAATCGCAAAACTTCTGTTTCGGCTGGAAAAGTAGAATGCAACTCTTCTGTTACCGGATTTGGATACAACAGGAAATCATCCAAAAACGATTGAATGATAATGGTATCACTGGCCACACAAGAGCCTGAGGTCTTAGTGTACCAGTAGGTTCCTGGGTCGGAAACTTTTCGTTTCGAATTAAACGATCCGTTATCCCAAACTATCGATTCAAACGGTTGTTTATAAGCCGTTAATTCGATGGGGAATTCAGAATCTGAACACCTGAATTGATCTTCTCCCAAATCTGATTTTCCGCTGAACAAATGAACCTGCATTGTATCAGATATCACGCAACCGAACTTCTTTACCTGAACCCACATTGGTCCTTCTTGATACGGAATGACAGTCGATGAAGCCGTTGATCCGTTACTCCACAAATAAGTTGAGTTCAAGATGTTAAATGACATTGATACTGCTGTCGAATCATCGCATAGCGTCACCTCTTCCGGTAAATTGACCTGATAAAAATGTGGGCATTTCCGCACAATAACTTCGTCAATAATGTAGTAAACATCTGTATTGGGATTGGGCGCCAACGATTGAACTGGGTATTTTGTCAACGTTGCATCCGTTTTAAAACAACCAATCGCAATAAAATCTTCATTCCCTGTTGCTGTATAATAGCCATGAAAAGAACCGTTGGTTGTGTTATTGATCATCATGTGATTCTCCGGATTGCGCACTTGAGGCTCTGTTTGAGCAAGGAGTGCTGAAGTTACCTCGTTGAATGTCTTGTCTTTTATAAATGCGATTCCCAAATCATCAGAAGCATTTTTAGACCGCGGATTTAATCGATAGGTAAGCGAAACTTCATAAACACTTCCTGCAGTTAGGTCACCATCAATAGGCTGAAAGATATATTCTTGCCAATCCGGTTCCAAAAAACTAATAAACCGTAAACCAACCGACCAGTTTCCTTCCAAAGGAGACAACATTTGTTCCGGTAGATTAATAATTCCATCTACTGTTAAAATTGATCCCCAATAAGTAAATGAATCAGAGGTTCGTTGTTCGAAATTGTGGTTTTCAATCAAGTTCTGGCTATTTGCATTGCCGGCAAAAAGACAGAATATCAAAATAAGGTAAGACTGAAATTTGGTGATCATTTGAAGGCTTTATAAAACTTTCACCGAAGGTAGGGAGATCGGTGGTCATTTTCAAAAATTAATTGGTGGTTTTATCAAAAAAATCAGATGAATAAACGCATAATTAATTGTTTTACAGCTTGTTAACTTCAGTAATCCCGCAATATTACGGAAGTTTTTGACCCTTGTTTTTCTCCTTTCTCCAAACGCCTCTTTTTGGTATCTTTGCCGCTCTGAATTAGCAGGAATAGCAGCAATTATGGAATACAATTTTCGCGATATCGAATCTAAATGGCGCCAAAAATGGGCCACAGACAAACCGTTTAAAGCCGCCGACACCAGCGATAAACCTAAGTACTATGTACTCGATATGTTCCCGTATCCTTCCGGAGCAGGATTGCATGTGGGTCACCCGTTGGGCTACATCGCGTCGGATATTTTTGCGCGCTACAAACGCTTGAAAGGATTCAATGTGTTGCACCCTATGGGTTATGATTCATTCGGTTTGCCGGCCGAGCAATACGCGATTCAGACCGGACAACATCCTGCTATTACGACTGCCGAAAACGTAGCGCGCTACCGCGATCAATTGGATAAAATCGGGTTCTCGTTTGATTGGGATCGTGAGGTGCGCACTTCATCACCGGAATACTACAAATGGACGCAATGGATCTTCAAACAGAACTTCAACGCGTGGTACAACAACGATACCGACAAAGCCGAACACATCGATGCGCTGATCGAAACATTCCGAACCAACGGAAATGCTTCCGTGAACGCCTGCTCGGACTACGAAACGGTTTTTACCGCTGAAGAATGGAATGCCAAATCGGAAAAAGAACAATCGGATATCCTGATGGAATACCGCTTGGCGTATTTGGCCGATTCATGGGTGAATTGGTGTCCGGCTTTGGGAACCGTACTTGCCAACGATGAGGTCATCAACGGTGTTTCAGAACGTGGCGGACATCCCGTAGAACAAAAACTCATGCGTCAATGGTCGATGCGTATCAAAGCATTTGCCGAACGACTGCTTACCGGTTTGGAAACCGTCGACTGGACCGATTCCGTAAAAGACATGCAACGCAACTGGATTGGGAAATCCGTAGGAAGCTCCGTTCGCTTCCCCCTTAGCGAGGATTCTGAACAATCTATTGAGGTTTTCACTACAAGACCCGACACCATCTTTGGCGTTTCATTCATGGTTTTAGCTCCCGAGCATCCGTTGGTGAATGAAATCACAACCGACGAATTCCGTGCTGCGATTGACGCTTACAAAACCGCTGCTTCGCTGAAATCGGAGCGCGACCGTCAAGCAGACGTAAAAAACATTACCGGACAATTTACCGGAGCGTACGCCGTGCATCCGTTTACGGGTGAAAACATTCCGATCTGGATTGGCGATTACGTGTTGGCTTCTTACGGAACCGGAGCTGTAATGGCCGTTCCGTGTGGCGATCAGCGCGATTGGGATTTTGCGAAACACTTCAACATTCCGATCAAAAACATTTTCAAAGACGTCGATATATCCGAAGCAGCTTACGCTGAGAAAGAAGGAACGATTGCCGACTCGGGATTCCTGACAGATCTTCCGATCAAAAAAGCGATGGAAGCCGCCATCGAGGCCATCGAGAAAAAAGGCATCGGAAAAGGAAAAACCAACTACCGTTTGCGCGATGCGATTTTCTCGCGTCAGCGTTACTGGGGCGAACCGTTTCCTGTCTTTTACAAAGACGATATTCCGCAGTTGGTCGACGATCAAAACCTGCCGATTCTGTTGCCGGAAGTGGATAAATACTTGCCTACTGAAGACGGTGAACCGCCATTGGCACGTGCCGAGCGCAACGCCTGGAATCATTTCGAAGGCGACCGCATGGAAACCAATACCATGCCGGGTTGGGCCGGGAGTTCGTGGTATTTCCTGCGCTACATGGACCCGCACAACGAGCAAGCATTTGTCTCCAAAGAAAAAGCCGATT
Organism: Fluviicola sp.; assembly: GCA_029866325.1. Lineage (GTDB taxonomy): Bacteria > Bacteroidota > Bacteroidia > Flavobacteriales_D > Crocinitomicaceae > Fluviicola. Next base: position 60,200 of record JARWZO010000005.1, read on the forward strand.
ACTGGAACCAGGTCGATCTATACATTGGTGGTTCGGAACACGCAACCGGACACTTGTTGTATGCTCGTTTCTGGACCAAATTTCTGAAAGATAGGGGCTTCATCAACTTCGATGAGCCGTTCAAAAAGATGATCAATCAGGGGATGATTTTGGGGAGAAGTAGTTTGGCATATCGCCTTTTGAAAAAAAGCGCTTCTGGTGTTGTTTTTGCTGATACTGAACTAAATTTACTCCCTGTTGAAAAAGCACCTGATTTATTTATTTCCAAATCCTTTTTAGATTATCGTCAAGAATTAATTTCCAAGATTGCTTCGACAAAAGAAGATTGGGACAATAAATTTGTATTAGAGGATAAATACAACTTGATTATTGATAAAATAAAATCAATAGGGGAAAAAGTAACCAACACTCTTAGGGAACAAAATCCTGATTGCATTGGAACAATAGAATATTCTCTAGATTTTTATTCTTTTATTTATGTCGACATTTCATTTGTTGACAATGACAAACTCGATACCGAAGCTTTCAAAAACTGGCGTACTGATTTTAAAAACGCGGAGTTCATTTATGAAGATGATGGTGAAACTTTCCTTTGCGGGTCCGAGGTCGAAAAAATGTCCAAGTCCAAGTACAACGTACAAACACCGGATGAGTTGGTCGATAAATTCGGTGCCGACACGTTGCGTATGTACGAAATGTTCTTAGGTCCGTTGGAGCAATTCAAACCATGGGATACCAAAGGAATCAATGGCGTTCACAACTTCTTGCGCAAGCTGTGGCGTTTGTTCTACAACGAAGGACAGAGCATTGTGACCGATGCTGAACCAAGCAAAGATTCGTTGAAAACATTGCACAAAACTATCAAGAAAATCGAGGAAGATCTAGAGCGTTTTTCGTTCAATACAGGCGTTTCCAATTTCATGATTTGCGTGAACGAACTCACCGAGCAGAAATGTCATTCGCGTTCCGTTTTGGAGCAATTGGTGGTGTTGCTTTCACCGTACGCACCGCATGTTGCTGAAGAATTGTGGGAAGCTCTTGGTCATAAGGCAGGAAGTATTTCCTCAGCTGAGTTCCCTAAATTCAACCCTGACTTTTTGGTTGAAGCCAATTTTGCTTACCCGGTTTCGTTTAACGGAAAAATGCGTTTCTCGGCTGAGTTGCCAGCAACTATGAGCGTTCAGGAAGTTCAAGCCGCTGTAATGGCCATGCCTGAAACTGAAAAATGGCTTGAAGGAAAAGAACCGAAAAAAGTGATTGTGGTTCCGGGACGGATTGTGAATATGGTGGTTTAAAACTTCATTCTGTTTCTGCTTCTCATTCTGTGGTTTTGTTTTTTTAATCCCACATAATATTATGAAATCATGGTTGGTAATTGCCCGCGTAATTTCATAATATTATGTGTGTTTTTATATTAGTAAAAGCGATTTTTATTCTTCTCTAGAGTATTTTTGAAGCTCATTGTTTCCATCAATAAAGCTCAAAATCACACTCAAATGAGCCACAATTAACCAACTGTTGAGCTACAAAACCCATGGATTCCGTATTTGTAGCTCACGAAAAACTCAATTAAAGCTCAAAACGAACTAAAAATGAGCTCTATTTTGTATCTTTATGAGCTACAATGGTTTTATGGCAGTCTCAGATAATACATCCGTTCTTCTAGAATTCATCAAAAAAAATCCGCTTCTCTCCTCCAAAGAAATTCATGATGGAGCTGAAATGGGTGTTGGATACGCAACCGTAAAAAGAATGCTTCAACAGCTGGTTTCGGAACAGTTGATTCAACCAATAGGAAAAGGGCGCGGGACGAAATATACGCTAAGCCCTTGTTATGACTTGATATATCCGATAGACGTAGATTCTTATTTCGAAAAAGATATTGATGATCGTGAAATCATTCGTGATTTTAACCATTCATTGATGCCGGAACTATTGTTCAATTGTGCTGTTTTCACAGATGAAGAATTGACATATCTCCAGCAATTGCAATCCGTTCACACTGAAAATGTTGCACAATTGTCAGAGCTTGAGTTTAAAAAAGAGCAGGAAAGATTAGCAATCGACTTGAGTTGGAAGTCATCTCAAATAGAAGGAAATACCTACTCTTTGCTGGAAACAGAACAACTACTAAAAGAAAAAGAAACAGCGAAAGGGAAAACGAAAGATGAAGCGGTAATGCTCCTCAATCATAAGGAAGCGCTCGATTTCATCATCGAAAACCCGGATTATTTAATTCCATTGAAATTAGCCCGAATCGAAGACATCCATTCTATTCTTATGAAAGAATTGGGTGTAGATCGAAATATTCGTAGAAGGAGGGTCGGTATTTTAGGTACAAATTATTCTCCGCTCGACAATGAATATCAATTGCGCGAAGCATTAGACAATATGTGTGAAGTAGTAAATAATCAGAAAAACGTATTTGCAAAAGCCTTATTAACCCTTGTCCTGATTTCTTATATTCAAGCCTTTGCAGATGGGAACAAACGCACGGCAAGAATCATTAGCAATGCTGTGTTGATTCAACATAATCATTGCCCTATATCGTTCCGAACAGTTGATTCGGTTGAGTACAAAAAAGCCATGTTGATTTTCTACGAGCAGAATAACATTTCTGCTTTTAAAAACATCTTTATACAACAGTTCGAGTTTGCAGTGAAAACTTATTTTTAAGAGAAACCTCAAAAGCGGGCTATCAAACACAATAATCGACTCCCCTTCAACAATTGAAAAGAACCGAAAAAGTAATTGTGGTTCCGGGGTGGATTGTGAATATGGTGGTTTAAAACTTCATTCTGTTTCTGTTTCTCATTCTGCGGTTTTGTGTTTTTCAGAATGAGACTGAAAATGAGAATGAAGAAATTTACATCAACCCCAACAAATCCTGCTTCGAAAGTGATTTCAACACGGTTGTATCGGTATGAATGAGATCATTCACCAACTCGCGTTTGCTTTCTTGCAGGCGCATAATCTTTTCCTCAATCGTATCCGGACAAATCAAACGAATGGCCATCACGTTTTTCTTCTGCCCAATTCGGTAACAACGGTCGATGGCTTGGTTTTCAGCTGCCGGATTCCACCACGGATCTACGATATACACATAATCGGCTTCGGTGAGATTCAACCCTGTTCCACCAGCTTTTAGGCTGATGAGAAACACCCGCACGTCTTCTTCTGACTGAAAACGCTCTACTTGCGCGGCTCGATCTTTTGTTTTTCCGGTGAGGTAAGCAAACGGGATTCCTAATTTTTCCAATTCCGGACGAATGAGCTCCAGCATGCCCACAAACTGCGAGAAAATCAGGATTTTATGATTGGGTGATTTGGAGGTAATCTGCTCCATTAACTCGGTGAGTTTCGCTGATTCATCGCCGTAATATTCTTGATCGCTGAGCAAGGCCGGAGAGTTGCAAATCTGTCTTAACTTGGTCAAACCCGCCAGAATGTGCATGTTTCCACTGGCGTAATCTGCTTCGTCCATTCCCGCCAAAAACCGCTGGAATTCTGCCTTGTAAGTATCATACACCTTGCGTTGTTCGGCGCCCATTTCGCAGTAAACCACCATTTCGGTTTTCTCGGGCAATTCGTGCGCTACTTGTTTTTTGGTCCGTCGCAGCAAAAACGGATTGATCTTGCGTTGCAATTCTTTGGCGCGGGCCGAATCTTTGAACTTGTCAATCGGCATGGCGTAATGATCGTTGAACAACTTGGGCGAACCGAGCAATCCGGGTACGGCAAACGACAATTGGGCATACAAATCGAAGGTGTTATTTTCGATCGGCGTTCCCGTGAGCACAATGCGGTTTTGGGCTTGTAACAATCGCACAGCTTTGTACCGCTTCGATTCAGGGTTCTTGATTGCTTGCGATTCGTCGAGGAAAATGGCCTGGAACCGGTATTTTTTCATGAACGTAATGTCAGACAACAGCGTTCCGTAGGTCGTGAGAATAATATCATATTGACTAAACGAATCGGTGTTTTTTACCCGATTGGCGCCGTGAATGGTGGTGATTTTCAACGAAGGAGCAAATTTTTCCACTTCGGCAATCCAGTTGAAAATAAGCGATGTCGGCACCACAATCAGGTTGGTATGATGTCCGCGTTTTTCCTTTTGCGATAGAATAAAGGCGAGTACCTGAACGGTTTTCCCCAATCCCATATCATCGGCCAAACAACCGCCGAAACCGAAGTCATCGAGGAAATTCAACCAGTTGAGGCCTTGTTTTTGGTAATCACGCAATTCGGTTTGCAAGGCTTCCGGTGGATCAACGCTCTCAATTTGCTCGAACTTCGCCACTTTTTCTTTGTAAAAAGCCAGTTCGCGGAGCACTTCTTCCGAGAGCACTTCTGTGGCAAACAACTCATCGACCTGCGCGTACAAACTTTTCGGAATGCGAATACGGTCATCTGCAATTTCGCCCGTGCGGAAATACTCGGCAAAACGCTCCATCCATTCTTGTGGCAAAATCCCCATCGTTCCATCACCCAATTTCACATAACGCGTTTTGTTGTTGATGGATTTCTGAATTTGTTTCAAGGTCACCGACTGATCGCCAAATGAAACCTTGGCCGCCGTATCGAACCAATCAATTTCACTACTCACTCTCAGGGCAACTTTCATCTTGTTGGAGTTGAGATTGTTGTTTTTGAGTGAATTGAAACCAAGAATGGTATACCCCAGGTTGTTCCAATGTTCGAAGGCATCAAGGAACCAACCTTCGTGCAGAAATTCCTGCTTGTGGAGGTAGAAAAACTCGTTTCCTTCCTGCTCTGGAAAATCAGGATGGGTGCGCAACACTTCGTGTAAAAACTGTTGTTCTTCGCTTTCGTTTCGTTCGATCGAAAACGCAGCACCTGTTTGGTCGAGGGTGTACAATTGGCGGTTCGAAAGCACCGGGATTTCTACTTCGCCGTATTTCAAGGCCGGTGTAATGAGCACAAAATTTTCGGAATCGCTGAGAAAAATGACCTTTTCACGAATGGTGTTTAAGCCGGTTTGTTCGATTAACTTCAGCGGAGCCGGTTTGATAAAAGCATAGCGAATACTCACTTTCGATTCCAGCGGAGCCAGAAATTCCTGCCGGAAATCGTCAAATTTACTGGAATGAATGACAATTTTATTGTTGTTGAGTTTCAGAAAATCAATCGTGCGCAGGTAATCGAAATGATCGATGAGTGTGAGTTGATCGCCATACAGCACAAAATAACGGTAAACGAGCTTGAGTCGATCAACTGGAATTTGTTTGTTGAAAGCTTCCACCGTTCCGGTAATTTCATAAAAAGGCCCGGTTTGATGCACGTCTAGCGCGAGCGAAATTCCATGCGGATCGAGTTTCACTTCCTCAATCGAAGCGCTGGTAACGCTCTGTGCGTTTTCACCGATATGACGATAAACAGGAAACCCCTGCGGATTGGCCAAAACTGCCTTGATTCCCGCCATTTCTTCTACAAACTGCTGCGGTTCCATTTCGGAAACGGGCGTCACGTTCCGGTATTCGGATTGGTATTTCGTAAGGGCGGCATAAAAGCGCAGCACCTCGGGTTTGTCGGTTTTCAGGAGTTCATCAACGGCGTTAACGAGTCGCACCGGATTCTTCACCTTGTCTTCTTTGGAGCGCTGAGCGGTATACACTTTCAGACTCAAAGCTTCCGTATAATTGGTTGAACCGATCATCAATAGTGATTTCCAGCCCGCCGATGGCTGCTCTTTCAACAGTGATTCGGGCGAAAAAGCCTTGGGCAGTAACTGACGTTTCATGCGCTCGTTTGATTGTGCGTTGAACGGTAACAGTGGCATCAACGGTTCTATCTTCGTGCGACCGTTTTTCCATTGTACCTCGAAAAAACGATCCAAGTAAGGTTCGTTTTCCAAGCCGTATTCTTTGGCTTTTCCGATGAGTGTTTTCTCGCGCAGATTACGGTCAAAAAACAAGCGAATGGTATCCGATTCAAGAATTTCATTGAGCACAACGGTTTGGTGGTCGCACAGTTTTTTAGCAGGTTGATCGCAGCTGCATGTCACTTCTATTCCGGCCTCATTTTGGTCAACTTCCACCAAAAGGCTGCTGTAGAAATTCACAGCATAATCGAACGTTCCGTTGTCGATAGCCAAGTGTTTTACCTCAACATTGCGCCTTCCTGCATTCATTTTGGCAAATCCGAAATCGGTTGAATGCTGAAACAAATCCGAGATCGACAGTGTGGAAAAATCTTTATCCGGAATCAGGAAAGCGCCTTTTTTGTCGGGATCGGTTTTCGTTTCGCCCAACGAATCAGCAGCGATTAAAACAGCTACCACATGCTCACACACAGGACCACGCCTGAAATCGCAGGTACACAATGACTCCTTGATTCTGCGTTCGGAATAATCTACTTCCACTTCATAGACTAGCCCGATGCTGTTACGCACTTTTCCTGTAATCAAGTTATCCTCATCCAATAAACTTTCCACCGTACACTCACTCACCCGGGCACGTGTTGAGGCCGAGGTCATTGTTTCGATGTAGCGTTGAAAAACGGAATTGGACAATTGCATAGGTGCAAAAATACGGGTATCATGAAATCAAATGTCAGAAAGAACAAATAATCGGGAACAAACCATTAACTCATTGATAATGTGATCCTTTTATCCTTGTTATGCAACCAGTGATCATTTGTAAAGTCGTTAAAAGAAGTTAAAGTGGAAATTTAGTGTACCAAATGCACAACTTGTGCGTTAAAGCTTATAGACACCGGCTCAGTCCGGATCTGTTCATAAGTAGTAGTAGTTAGGTTTAGGTAGCGTGTAAAGAGAGGTGAGTAGTGTTACCTCTCTTTTGCTTTTTAGAGGTTTTTGATCTCAACTCCGCTAGAAAATGAATTTCCTGCCGGATGAAATAAGAAATCCCAAGCGAAACAACGCTTGGGATCAGTTCTGGCAGAGAGGAAGAGATTCGAACTCTCGATACAGTTACCCGTATACTACCTTTCCAGGGTAGCTCCTTCAACCACTCGGACACCTCTCTGTATCTATTTTCGAGACATGTAAGAAAGAACTGTAGCTCCTTCAATCCGCCGCGGCGGAACACCTCTCTGTATCTATTTGCGAAACGTCTAAGAAAGAAATGTAATTCCTTCAATCCGCTATTGCGGAACGGCTCGCAGTTTGAGTGCGCAAAAATAGCACTATTTTCAAGAATACCAACGTTTAGTTCGTTTGCTCACCGCAAATTGCCTTGGAGAAAAGCGCTTTTAACTGCTCAGAGTTGTTGGGGTAACGTCCCAAAGCGTACATTAATTTACTTACCGCTGCTTCGGTAGTGAGGTCGTAGCCCGACAACACACCGTTTTCCGCGAAGAATGAACTGGTTTCGTATTTTCCTTGTTCTACTGTTCCCGAAGCGCATTGCGTGATGTTCAACACCACTCCGCCCGCTGTGATATAATTTTTCAATAAGCGATGGAAATCAGCATCCGAAGAGGCATTGCCCGATCCAAACGATTCCAATATGATTCCCTTGGTGTGCGAAATATCAAACAATGGTGCGTACAAGTTCCAAGCAATGCCCGGAAACAATTTGATCAGCACCACAGATGCATCAAATGCGGTAAATAGGGTTAGTTCTTTCAGCTGCGAAACCGGTTCCGATTCACGGTAGTCGATATGAACACCTGCCACTGCTAACGGACGCAAGTTAGGCGAACGAAACGCTTCAAACGATTCGGCTGACACCTTTGAAGTGCGATTACCACGGTAAAGGGAATATTCAAAATAGATGGCCACTTCGCAAACTTTGGCCGTACCATCTTCGTTGCGCGCAGCCGCAATTTCAATTGCTGTTATGAGGTTTTCTTTTCCGTCGGTGCGAATGGTTCCTATGGGCAATTGCGATCCGGTCAAAATCACCGGTTTGTTCAACCCTTGCAGCATAAAACTCAGTGCCGATGCGGTAAACGCCATGGTATCCGAGCCATGCAAAATCACAAATCCGTCGAAAGCGTTGTATTGATCGTAGACCAATTGTGCTATTTCTCCCCACAATTGCGGGTTCATTTCGGAAGAATCGATGGGTTGCTCAAAAGCTTTGGTAGTCAGTTTGACGTTCAATCGCGCCAGTTCGGGTATGTGTTTGTAAACGTCACCAAAATCAAACGCCGTGAGCGAGCCCGTAATCGGGTCATTCACCATTCCGATGGTTCCACCGGTATAAATTACCAAAACGTTGGGTTGTTGCATCGCCTTTTCCATTAAGACTACAAAGTTGACTCATTTTCCGAGATTCGCAACAGCTTGCTGCAAACCGAAGAGTTCTATGGCATTTTTGCTGGTAAGATCGGTGAGTTGGCGCAAGGGCATTTCGTAGATCTCCGCCACTTTTTCGGCGGTATGCAATACGTAAACACTTTCATTGCGTTTTCCTCTGAAAGGTGTTGGTGGAAGGTATGGCGCATCGGTTTCAAGCACCAGTTTTTCGGGCGAAACGGTTTTCAATACTTCCGGTAAGTCCGATTTTTTGTAGGTCACCACACCGCCGATTCCAAGTAAAAAACCGCCGTAATTGTCGATCTTTTTGGCATCTTCTGATGTTCCGGTAAAGCAATGAAAAATTCCACGTAAGCGTTCGTCGTTTTCTTGATCGATGACTTCAAAAATTTCCGGAAACGAATCGCGTGCATGGATCACAATCGGCCATTGTTTTTCCTTCGCCCAGTTGATTTGTCGGCGAAAAGCTTCCATTTGCTCGGCGCGAAAGGTTTTGTCCCAGTACAAATCAACCCCTATTTCACCGACGGCAATGTACTTCCGGCTGTCGATGTGGGTACGCATGGTTTGTAAGGTCGCCTCCCAGTTTTCGTCTACCGAACACGGGTGCAAACCCATCATCGCATGACAATGATTGGGAAATTCCGTTTCAAGCGCATGCATTCCGGGGATGCTTTCCAAGTCAATATTCGGTAAACAAAGAATTTCCACTCCGGCTGCTATCGCGCGTTGAATCATCTCGGTGCGGTCATCGTCGAATTGGGAAGAATATAAATGGGTGTGGGTATCAATAATCATAGGAGACTTAAAACTTGGAGACAATAGACGTGTGACTAAAAGATAAAAGACCAAAGATAAAAGACGTTATCCGTCTCATGTCTTTGGTCTTCTGTCTCAAGTCTTTTAGTCTTAAGTCTTCCTAGTTACAGAATTCGTCGTAAGCAGCCGCTAAGTTTTCAGCGATCAATGCCGCGCTAACGCCTTCGATGTTGTGTCGCTCCAAGAAATGCACCAATTTGCCGTCTTTAAACAAGGCAACAGAAGGTGATGACGCAGGAAATGGTAAGAAATAGTTACGTGCTTGTTGGGTAGCTTCGGTATCTACTCCTGCAAAAACGGTGTAGAGATTGGCCGGTAATTTTTCGTTTTGAAGCGATTGTTTTACGCCCGGACGAAGATTCCCTGCCGCGCATCCGCAAACGGAATTTACCACTACTAAGGTTACACCTTCACTGTTTGGAATGGCATTGTCTACAGCTGCTGCTGTTTCCAACTGCTGAAAGCCCACACGTGTAAGGTCTTCCTTCATGGGTTGTACGAGTTCTTGTGGGTACATAATTGTAAATTTTATAGTGCAAATTTACGCAAACTCTCCCAAAACAAACCACATAAAGATTGTTAACGATAAATTTGAATCAGGAGTCTAACTAGCAGTATAGGCGCACAATTAATCTATTGTAAATCATTTCCTTACAATTATCAACTCTTGCCAATTTGAATAATATATGGTCTTCAATCCTTTTAAATTATCGGATGGTCTCAACACGATTCTGACTTTATACTTTCCCGGATATGGAAAATGGTGTACTTCAGTCAAATTGATTTCTTTGAAATATTCTTCTCCGGAATTAAGTATCTTATTCTCATTTGAACTAAAATAGCCATACTCAGCATTTGAGAAAAACCGAAATTTCTTGCCATCTTCTGAAATCGCCTCTAAATAAATATCACTCTCACTGCTTTCGAGACTATAATCGAGGTAATCATTGACGATGGTGATCTTCGGATGATTCAAGTTCTTTATAACAAATTCTGCTTCACAATAAGACATTTCAGGGCTGTTGTGAGTGGCGATGATTTTTGCCGTAGGTTGTTTCAATTTCAGTGAAAGGACTAGGTTACTATCCGGGTTATCGCGGATAACGGTGTCAAATGGCTGGTCACAATATTGGCTTATGTATTCGATCCCGTAGTTTCCCGCTTTTTTCCAACTTTCACAAGCGGAAGCAATATCACAGATTTCCATGTAAGAAAGCCCTATATTGTTGTATCGCGCCTCTAAGCTTTTTTGATCAAGACTGTATAAAATAGCGTCCTTCATATCAATAAAAGCTCCCTCAACATCAAGCTGGGAATTGAATTTTGCTGATGCTCTTTCCCCTAAAATTATGGGGTTGTGTGGCTCCAGTGAATCTGCTTTGTTAAAACAGTAAATAATTCTTTTAAAATCAACGGGACCTTTATACTGCAACTCTTGTGCTTCCTGAAATAATTCAAACGCCTCTTTATTATTAATCTTTTCCTTTCGTGTAGAATTTTCATATAAAATTTTGGACAATTCGCTCATGGATAATTCAGTTGCACTTTCTCTTCCGTCGCATACCTTTATTTTTCGGGGATTATCTAAAACTGATAGATGTCTTTCCGCAATGTTGGAACGGTATTTATAACACATCACAAAAAACAACGGTATCTGCAGTTCTTTTTTTTCAATAAAAAATAAGCTGTCTATGATTTGAAAATCCAACTCAAAAAGAGTCTCCATTGCCTCGGCTTGACGCGTTTGTTCAGCCGCTGGGTTATCTGGATAAAGCATTACACAATCGTATCCTTTTAATTCTGACAACAACTTCGACAGGTTGACTGAATTCGGTTTTTTGGTTGAAACTTGTGAGAACCCCAGATGGCAGATCAGCAAAAGGATTGACAGTAGGCTATATTTCATAATATTGTTTCAACAAAAATAACGAAATCGCGTTTAAGCTCACTTGTTGAACCGCGCGATGTCCGATTCGGGATGCAAGGGTTTTCCTTCCGCTAAATAATCGGTCAGTTCCTGCATCAGCAACGGAGCCATCATGTAACCTTTCGCGCCCAAGCCATTGGCAATAACCAATTTCGGAAATTCGGCATGTTTTCCCATCAAAGGTCTCCGATCAAGAACCGTTGGCCGAACTCCTGCCACATGATCGACCACTTCGTAAGGTGCGTTGGTAACGGAGGCGATGTTTTCTTCAATCAATGCGCGCGCTGTTTCGGTAGGAATTACATTGTCGGTATCCCATTCGTAGTTCGACCCCGCTTTGAACAGTCCGTTTCCAATCGGTAATAAAAAACACTTGCGGTTGAGCGATTCTTCCTGCGAAATGCTTGGTGCATGAATGGTTAATACTTCACCCTTGGTTTGTTGCAACGGCAAATGTCCGAACCATGGATTGGCTTTCCCGTCTTTTCCTTCAGCGAAAATGATGTAGTCGTACACTTCACGTTTATAAGTAGCGTTCACCGGATCGATGTTAGCATAATCCAACTCCTCACTTTCGAGCAATACTTGTTCTAAAAACCAATTGCGCTGCGTTGCATAATAAGATGCCGCATCTACATGCGAAGCGCCTTTCACCAACCCCGTTCCAAAGGTGTTTTGCGGAATCGGAAAGTTGACATCTGCTTCGGTTTGCAGTGCCATGAAGTCACAGTAGTGCGGTAATGCTTGTTTCTTGAGCCAATATCCCGCTTCTTGTTCACTTGCAAACAGTCGTCTGATAGCGAGCGGATATTGAAAGGTAGTGTTGAATTTTTTTCCGAGTTCTTGATAAAAAGCATCCGCAACCGGCATAAACTCTTCTGCCCGCCAACTCAAGGTCATGCGCCGAAACACCAACGGATTGATGATTCCACCGGCTACTTTTGTCGACTGATTGATTCCTTTGTCGATGATCTTAAAATCGATTCCTTTTGCTAAGAAACGGTGAGCCAAACACGTGCCGGCAACTCCGCTTCCGATAATAAGCACTTTCATGGCTACAAAGAACGGTAAGTTTTCAGAAACAACAGCTCGTTTATCGTGTTTTCAGGAAATCAATTTGAGAGAAAAAGTTCCTTCCTAATTTCACACCTTCAACGCTCCGTTTACATCCAATAAATAGAAATCATAGGTATTCAGCGCTTTCCAAACCAATTTCACTTTTTTCGGACTGAAATCACTTACCGAATAAGGTTTGTCGAGATTTTCGAAGAAGCGGCTGTCAACCTGGTAAAACGGCAAATCATCGTAATCGAGATCGCGTGGAACCTTGCTGCCCGGAAGCACCAATAGTTGTTCGCCCGGATTGAGCTTGAAACTGACAATGCCACCTTTTTCAACGTAGCCCGAGTAGACCCATTCGTCTGCTCTGTCTTTGAAAACCAGAATGAAAACAGACAATTGGGTGTCGTTTTGGAATTTTGCGGTAACGGTGCCGGTTTTGTCTTTCAAAGCTTCGGTCGATGGAAATGGGTTATCGTATTTTTTACTGTCTGCCGAAAGTGGAGTGCGCCCCTGCGAATCTTTTTCGCGCCACTGCGAGATGAGTTGTTCCGCTTGCAGGTTGTTCCAGGGAATGTTTACAATCAACTCCTGACCTACGTAATCCATGTCCGGACGATCAATCTGATTATCCGTTCCTTCACGCTGCTGCTTGATCTGATGCAACAGTGAATCCATGGTTGCACGTTCTTCAGGTGTAAAATCCATGAAGGCAGTTTTTTCCTGTGGCTTATCAGGCTCTGGTTCGGTAGGTAACCACCAAATCACACCGATCAGCACAATGAGTGCAATCAAACTGGCTGCAATGGCAATGATCTGTTTCACCGATGTTTTCTTGTTTTCAACTTTTACGGTGTTGTTTTTCACCATGCGTTCCATGTCGCGCAATTCCTCCAAATGATCGGTGTTCAACGTCAAACGATTGAGTTCTTTGATGAAATAAAGCACCAGTCGCTTGGATGAGTGTTTGTGATGAGCCACTTCTACCAAGGTTTCTACCCACATGGTTTTAACCCGGTAAAACGAAAGTGAAAAGAGGTTTAATAGTTCCACCAACTCCGGCGTAAGCGTTTTTTGAATCAACATGTGCAATTCGTTTTCCGAACGGGCTTGTTGAATTTGGGAAGTCAGCAAGGTATGTTGCTCCCGCAAATGTGCATAGACAATGCTTTGAACCACGTCGGCTTCTCGCTCATTCAACAACACCAGATAGGTCATTCCTTTTTGCCAGGCATCGATGCTGTTTTCTTGCATCAAACTGTTGAGTTTTTTACTCAGAAAAGGTGTTATAAACTGTTGAAATCTTGGGAACAAGGCATGGTTCACAACACGTGTGGTATTCTGAAATGGCAATATCGATCCGTTTTCATCTAATAAAAATGCCAGACTACGCTCTTGTTCTGTCCAATCTAAAAAAAGCACAAACTCTTCCGATTGCAGGTTGATGAGCCATTGTTCAGTTTCAGGAATACTATTCCTTGAAGCGCATTCACTTGCATAAAACGCGGTTCTGAACGCGTCTTGATCGGCAGTAGCAACTGGGAAATGAACTGTCGGAAACTGTTGTCGAAGTGTGGATAAACGGATAAATCGCATGATACGTGAAATTACACAATTTCAAAGATAGCGTTCTTTTTTTTTCAATCATTCAACGAAAATCGTACCTTTAGTATCGCAAATCATTGACTATGAAACAACTTACTACATTTCTTTTTGCTGCAATTGCTACGCTTGGCTTTGGTCAAACATGGAGCGATGATGTAGCCTCCATCGTCTACAACAAATGTGCAACCTGTCACCACGATGGTGGAATTGCGCCTACTCCGCTAATGACTTATACAGATGTAAGTCCTATGGCGAGTGCTATGTATGACGCGATCAACAACGATGTGATGCCACCTTGGCCTCCCGACAATAATTACCAACAATACTCGCACTCGCGTTCACTCAGTCCAGTAGAAAAATCAACGATGCTGGCGTGGCTCGATAACGGTTATCCGGAAGGAAACAGCGCCAACACACCGCCACCTCCGGTTTTTAACGAAGGCTCTATTTTGGGCAATGGCGACTTAGTCGTTCAAATCCCGACTTACATGAGTAAAGCCAATACCCAAGATGATTATGTTTGTTTTTCGGTTCCTGTGGGATTGGCGCAGAATCGTACTATCCGGGCCGTTGAGATCGTTCCAGGAAACCGCGCTATTGTGCACCATGCGTTGATTTATGTCGATGAAACAGGAACCTATCCTACCGATACTGTTGGTGGTGATTGTATGGGACCGGATGCCACCCTCATTGGCGGTTATACGCCAGGTGCTTCACCAATGGTTTTCCCTTCCGGCGTCGGATTTAAACTCGGAATGGATATTCCCATGGGGAGCAACATCGTTTTCGGAATGCATTATCCGGAAGGAACGTATGGTGAGTATGACAGCACAAAAGTCATTTTTCATTTCTATCCGACCAATGAAGTAGGGATTAGGCAAGTATCCGCCGATCCAATCCTCGAGAACTGGGCACTTTCGCTACCACCTAATCAGATTACCGATGCTACGGCAAGCTATGGTGCTCCAAACGGAATTCCGGTTGATATTTCGGTGTTAAGTGTTTTCCCGCACATGCACCTCATCGGTGAGGCCATTAAAGCCTATGCGCTCGATCCACAGAACGATACCATCAAATACATCGATATTCATCATTGGGATTTCCACTGGCAGGATTTCTATTTCTTCCGGTACATTCAAAAAACACCTGCCGGATCGGTATTACATGCCGAAGCGGTTTACAATAACACAACGAGCAACGAACACAATCCGTTCGATCCACCGCAGCACGTTTATGCAGGAGAAGGTACCACAGACGAAATGATGTTGGTGTATTTCCACTACCTCTTGTACCAACCGGGCGATGAAAATTACGACCTGGAAAGTCTGATGAGTGTTGGCTTAACCGAGCTCTCGAATGAAAACAATGGCGACTGGAGCGTTTATCCAGTGCCGTTTACCGATCAACTCACCATCAACAACGAACAGCTGCAACAAGGTGATCGTGTTTCGGTGTACATCTACGATTTCCAAGGAAAACTCATCAAACAACTGGCCAATCAAGAACTGATTTCAGGTAGTTTCGCCGGTTTTGTTTGGGATGGAACCAACGATCAAGGCATGGCAGCAGCCAAAGGAGGCTACATGGTTTCTATGAACAGAAACGGTGGCTTTAGTTCGACGATGGTGTTGAAACAGTAAACACATTAATGATAAACAGGAGGGGCGCGATAAAATCGCGCCCCTTTTTCGTTAATCCAAATCAACCGTTTTTTTCAATCCTATTTCCCCTTCAAAAACTTCAATGCTTTCTGAACGTCGGTATCATATTTCGTTGTAACGCTGAAATATCCTTGCTCCAAGAACAACTGGCGGGCAATTTCGGCCTTTAACGAACGACGAATCAATTCGTAACTGGTTTTGTAATCTTTGTCGATGCGCGGCACATCGTTGTTGTCTTCGGCGTAGGTAACGAAACGCTCCATCAACTCAGCACTCACCTCAAAACGTTTCAGGAAATCCTGCTCGTTTTTCCAGTTGGAACGTTTGTTGGTTACAAAATCAAACGCAAAATTCTGGAAGGCAGGTGAGTAACGCAAATCAACATAATAATAACTGGAATTGGAGGTGTCTACTGCCACAAATAAATCCGGCATAATGCCACCACCACCATAAACAATGCGATTGTGAACCGTTCTGTATTTCTTCGCATTTTTAAAGATCGTGGAATCGGGAGCAAACAATTCACCGTTTGATTGACGGTCGAATTGGTCGTGGTAATACTTGTCGTAATTTCCATCAAAATCTTTTTGAATACAGCGTCCGGAAGGTGTATAATAACGAGCAATGGTCAGGCGCAGGTTACTGCTATCACGTAGCATGAAGTCCTGTTGAACCAAACCTTTTCCAAACGACCGGCGACCGATAATCGTAGCACGATCATTGTCTTGCAACGCACCCGCCACAATCTCACTTGCCGAAGCAGAATTTTCATTGATGAGCACAACTGCTACTGTTTTTTCAAGCAATCCACCTGCAGTCGCCATGAATGGCGGGCCCTTCATTTTTTTACCGCGGATTTCCACAATTTTTGCTCCTGCCGGTAAAAATTCATCCGCAATTTGCACAGCACCATTCAATACACCACCACCGTTTTCACGCAAATCGAAAATGAGTTTCTTCATCCCTTTTTCTTTCAGCTTACGAGCGGCTTCGTGAAATTCATACGATGAACTCACTGAAAACTGATCCAGGCGAATGTAGCCTGTTTCTTTGTCGAGCATAATCGCACACACAATTGATTCTATCGGGATAATGCCGCGAATGATCTTCTTGGAAAATTGTTTTTTACCACGCAAAAGCACAACGTTTACCGAAGTGTTTTCATCGCCTTTCAACATTCCCATGATGTCTTTGGTCTCTATTTTTTTACCGGCAATGGTTTTTTGATCGATCTTGATTATGCGATCACCGGCATGCACACCAGCGCGTTCCGATGGAGAACCCGGAACCACATTCGTTACACACAACGTATCGCGGATGATCGAAAAGCGGATTCCTACGCCCCCGAATTTCCCTTGAATCACTTCATTGGCCGATTTTAAATCTTCGGCGCGAATGTAGTTGGAATGCGGATCGAGCTCATGCAACATGTCTGAAATGGTTTTTTCAAACAGTTCATCGCGTTGAATCGAATCAACGTATTCCTGGTCCAAAATCCCGATGACTTCCTGCATCTTCGAGAAGTTGCCGGATTCATTGGTTGTAATAGTATTGCTACTAATAATGCGCCCTATAAAAATTCCCGCCGACATAAATGTCAGTAGCAGGAAAGGCAGTAAAAAGGTATTCTTAGATTTCAACATCGTCAAAAGGATCTGGAATATGAACAACTTCAACACCCGCATTCTTCAGGAAATCAATTCCGGCGGTGTCTTTGTACTCGTTTGAATATACTACCCGACAGATTCCGGCTTGTAGCACCAGTTTACTACAATCTTTGCAGGGTGAAAGGGTCAAATAAAGTGTTGCGTTTCGGCAATCATTGGTTGAACGGGCAACTTTTAAAATAGCGTTTGCTTCAGCGTGAAGTACATACCAATGTGTATCGCCGTCATCATTCTCGCAGGAATTATCAAAACCTGCCGGAGTGCCGTTGTAGCCATCCGAAATAATCATTCCGTCGCGCACAATGAGAGCACCCACTTTTTTGCGGCAGCAGTGCGACAATTGCGCCCAGGTGGTTGCCATGCGTAAATAAGCTTTATCGTAGCGCTTTAGTTTTGATTGGTTGGATACGGATTCAATTTCTGACATGGCACAAAAATAGGATTATTCGGGCAAAGTGAACTTGTATCCCACTCCGCGGATGGAATGAAAATAAAGCGGGTTTTTCGGGTCTTTTTCAAAAAGCTTCCGAAAATTCAAAATGTAATTGTCAATTGTGCGTCCTGTAGGGTATTGATCGTTCCCCCAAAGTGTTGCAAGAATCTCATCTCGGGAAACAACCTGATCCTGTTTCGATTGAAATAATTGCAACAATTCTATTTCGCGCTTAGTCAACAGTTCCTTATGATTGGTTGTGTGATCAATAACCTCATAGGTGGCATAAACGACCTCTTTGGTTCCGACCTTCAGATTTTCTGCTGTTGTCAGTTCTTTCTCATTGGTCTTCAACAAAATTTGAATGCGCAGCAACAATTCTTCCAGATCAAACGGTTTGGGTAAATAATCATTGGCGCCAAGTTTCAATCCGGCAATTCGATCAACCGCAGTACCTTTAGCCGAAAGAAACAAAATCGGGACATCACTTTGCTGCCTGAATGCACGGCAAATATCCAATCCACTCACTTCAGGAAGCATTACATCGAGGACGACCAACTGAAACTGAGACAATTTATCGGCAAACGTCAACGCCAACCGACCGTTATTACAGGTAACAACGTCATATCCTTCCAGCTCTAGGTTTAACTGGATCATTTCCGACAATGCCGGCTCATCTTCAATGACTAAAATGTGATACATGGAATAAATTCTATGGTAAAAAAAACGCAAATAATTGGATTCTTATGTTAAAAGACATTAAATTTGGTGACTATGCTAAAATAAACAAGTAAAATGAAAAGAAAACTACTCTCCGCAGGGTTCTTCTTATTAATGCTTGGTTTTTCCGGTTTTTCACAATCGGTTCCAAATCAGGTGTTTTCGAAGAATTTGAAGCTTTATAGCGGTACTCCAACCGTTACATTACCTCAACCGAACATGGAAGCCATTCGTCTTGAAGATGAGCAACGCGACCGCGACGGTGAATTATACCGCATTGGTGTATACGCATTTACAGACATTACAACAAGCAACTCCGGCTTTTGGAAAACGCTTGAAAACGGTGATCGCGTTTGGCAACTGCATGTGAAGTTCCAAGGCGCAGAAGCATTGAGCTTCTTGTTCCAAACTTTCAAAATCTACGATCAAACGACTGTAGATGTGTTTAATACGAAAGGTGAACGTGTTCACAGAACCTACTCATCTGCAGATGTATTGGATCATTTTCAGCAAAACATGGCTTTGTGTTTTGGTGATGAAATGACACTTCAGATTTTAGAGCCTGCTGGTTCTAAGGCTTCTGAAATTCAAATTGACCGTATCGTTTATAACTACAGATCAACTGGAAATCCAGCCGTTCAAAAGATCAACGAATCGGAATCGTGTGAGGTGAACGTCAACTGTACTCCGGTTGGTGACAACTGGCAAGACGAAAAAAAAGGTGTTGCGCGCATTTATGTAGTAGATGGTGGTGGTGCAGGATGGTGTACAGGAAGCTTGGTTAACAATACTGCCCTGGATTGTAAACCATTGTTTTTGACTGCTCTTCACTGTGGAGTAAGCACTTCTGCTTCCAACTCCAACCAATGGCGTTTTTACTTCCGCTATGAAGCTGCGGGTTGTACAAACCCTGGTTCGGCGGGAACATTGGATGATAACTTTATCACAGGATGTGTGCGTTTGGCCAATTCAGCCGATGGCGGTGGAAACTCAGGTTCCGATTTCTTATTGGTACAATTGGGTTCAGTAGCCAATCAGGCAACTACAATCACCACCTTGAAATCAGCTGCATTCAATGCTTATTGGAATGGTTGGGATGCAAATAATACTGCTACCACAGGTGGAGTTGGAATTCACCACCCGGCTGGAGACATCAAAAAAATCTCTACATTCTCTGGAACAACAACTAGCACCTCTTGGGGTGGTTCTGTATCCAATACACACTGGCAAATGTCATGGACCGCTAACTCAAACGGTCATGGTGTTACCGAAGGTGGTTCATCAGGTTCTCCTCTGTTCAGCAACGCTACTGGAAGAATTATTGGTACGCTTACAGGAGGAAGTTCCTACTGTGCCACACCTAGCTCTCCGGATGCTTACGGTAAAATGTCGTTTCACTGGACATCAAATGGTGCTCCTGCAAACGAGCAATTGAAAACATACCTTGATCCGGGAAATACAGGATTATTGGTATTGAACGGATCCGCAGACCCTTGTACTCCGGTTAATCCTGTTACTCCGGTTGCTGACTTTGTTGGAAACCCAACTACATTGAATGTGGGTGGAACGGTTGCATTCACTGATCTTTCAACCAACACGCCTACCAGCTGGTCATGGTCAATCACTCCTGCTTCCGGATGGTCATATTCATCAGGTTCGGCCACTTCTCAAAACCCGCAGGTTACTTTTACAACTCAAGGTGTCTATACAGTTGCATTAACTGCAACAAACGCTGCAGGTGGAGATACCGAAACAAAAACAAACTACATAACTGTAACATTGGCAACCGGTCCTTGTACTGCTGCTTCAACTACTTGTGATGAGTTTATCCAAAATGTAACGCTTGGATCCATCAACAATACAACTGCTTGTACAAATTATGCGAGTTATTCTGCTACTACAACTATGGGAACCAACCAACAGTATACAGTAACATGCATTCCTCAAATCACAGGACAAGGCGTAGGAACAGCATATACAAACGACGAAATGGCCGTTTGGATTGACTGGAACGACGATCTGGATTTCTTAGATGCAGGTGAGCAAGTTGGGTATGCGATTGCTACACAATCTACGTTTAATACAGCATTTACTTTTACGGTTCCTGCAAATGCAACAATCGGGCAGCTGGCAATGCGTGTTCGTATGTCTTACTTAACCGATGACGGAGCAATTGTTCCATGTGGCACCTCTACTTACGGTGAAGTTGAAGACTATGAGGTAACAATTCAAGCAGGTCAAGCGTCGTTAGAAGAGAACATCTTCTCAGGTGTTGTGGTTTATCCAAATCCTACTTCTTCTGATCTTTCAATCGACCTTTCGACTATAAGCGAAGAACAAGTTTCAATTGCATTGGTTGATATGACTGGTAAAGTATTGGCGGTGCAACACAATGTTGCCGGTTCAATCGCTCATTTCGAACTGACAACTTTTGCCAAAGGAATGTACCAAATCCGCATCAGCAACGGTTCGGTGGTAAGTACACGAAAAGTGACAAAATTATAATTCCGGTTTTCGGGAAGAAAAGGGTGACGATTTTCGTCACCCTTTTTTGTTATGTGCTAAAATATGACTGTTTCTCATCCCTTAGAATACTCCTTTTTTTGCGCTTCAGCCTTAGGCTGACAGCGCATATTGTGTTTTGTCTATCCTGCACAAGGGTGTTGCCGATCACAAAGCCACGTATCTTTGCGAGACAAAAACACCTGTACTTAGATACAAAAGAAAAGGCCACCGAATCCGATGACCTTCTCATTGATATCGATTCTAAAAATTTAGTCGCGAATTACGTTGATTGTTTGCTCCGAACCATTGTTCGATACTTTCAAAATGTACATTCCTGTTGCCAGGTTTTTCATGTCGATTTTGATTTCTTTTTCAGCAGAAACGCGAGAAGAAATTTCACGACCTGCATGATCCAGCAAACGCAATGTCAATGCTTTTGAATCTGAGTTGACAACGGTCAGGGTTGTTGAAACCGGATTCGGATAAGCCGTTACTAGCATTACGCCGTTTTCTTCAATTCCGATATTGCTGATGGTTGTACATTCAGACATTTCGGTACCACAAACACCATTTGTGATCATTACCGCATAGTCGCCGTTTGCTGTTGCCGTATATGAAGCGCTTGTTGCTCCTGCGATCGGCGTTTGTGTAGCGCAATCAACCCATTGGTAACCGGTGGCTCCGACGGTTGCAGATGAAAGCGTTGCTCCTGAAACCGTTACGTTGGTATCGATATTGAAAACCGTAAGATTAATCGTAATGGTACTGTCACAACCAATTCCATTCGGAATAATTGCCATATAGGTTCCGCTTGCCGAATAAATCGTGTTGTCCGGAGCCGTGTAATCGCCGCATGATGAAACTGTAATCGATGAAGATGAGCTTTGCAAGATCGTTAAGTTAAACGTCATCAAACTATCACAACCGGCCATATTCGGAATGGTATCGTAGTAGATTCCTGAAGTTGTCCAGGTGAAATTTCCGCTTGGACTTGTAAAGGAATCACATTCCGCAAGCACGATACTATCTGAAGTGGTGTAATTGATCGTTAAGTTAATTGTGAGCAAACTATCACAACCGATTGTATTCGGAATGGTATCGTAATATGTTCCTGAAGTAGTCCAGTTATACAACCCGCTCGGACTATCATAGCTTTCACAAGCAGTAACAGTCATTGTGTCGGCAGTAGAATAATTAATTGTGAGATTAAGTGTGAGCAAACTATCGCAACCTACTGCATTTGGGATAGTATCATAGTACATACCTGAATTTGTCCAAGTATAATTTCCACTTGGGCTATCATAAGAATCGCAAGCAGTAACGGAAATTGTATCGAAACTCGGTTGGTTGATCGTTAAGTTGATGGTGAGTAAGCTGTCTCCACAGATACTATTCGGAATGGTGTCTAAATATGTCCCAGATGTATTCCAGGTATAATTGCCGCTCGGACTAGTGTAACTTTGGCAAGCATTGGCAGTAACAGTTGTACTTGAAGTTCGTTGGTATAATTCCAACACTTCTGTTGCTGAAATAGCACGGTTGTAAACGCGAAACTCATCCAATAAACCACCAACCGGTGCGCCAACATTTGAGCTGTAACCCATTACTTTGAAAGGTCCAGTGCCAGTAATATTTGGAGTGGTTTGCGCCACAGTAGTTACCAAGACACCATTCAAATAACCCCTCACCTGATTCAATGTTGCGTCATAAACGAAAGTATTATGAGTAGGCGTCAATTGTGCTCCACCATTTATATATGTATCAGTAAGACCACCACCTCTTATTATCCAGTTATTAGCTCCTGCAACGCCATTGGTAAAACAACGAAAACTATTAGTACCGAGATCTCCGAAAATATAGTATAAGGTGGAGGTTCCCGAAAAATTAGACGACCAAAAAGAAATCGTCCAAGATCCTGTGCCCAAATCGGGAACCCAGCCAGTATTCAAAAAATCAGTTGTTGAAGAAATTCCGGATCCAACCAAGGCACCATTGCATATAGCGGAAGCGGTTGTGTCTTGCGTTATACCGCCTAAAATTGTTGCAGTTGCCGTTCCTACGGGAGGGGAGGTTGCAAGATTGGGTACAGATGTTCCAGTTCCTTCAAACTTGTAATATAATACTTCAGGATTGGGTATAGTTTGCGACCAAAGGTTAGCGCAAAACAGCATGGAAAGTGCTGTTAATAAGTAGTAATTTGTGCGTAGCATTCGTTCTGTTTTATAAAATTAGTTGCAAATCTAACTAATTCATTATGAAAACACAACGTATTTTTTCTGAATTTAATTGTGTGGAAATTACGTGTTTTTGATGAGTGAAATTTCGTGCTGCAGGGCATCCAACTGATGTTGAAATAGCTCCAATTGTTTCATCATCAATAACAATTGTTGATTGATGTTGTTTTGATAATGGATGTTCGGTTCTCGGACAATCAACTCCTCAGAAAGCAACTCAATGGGTGTGGTGTCTAAAATTCGAGCAATGTCGCTCAAACGGGCGAGATTGATATCAGAAACTCCACGTTCAATATTTGAATAAGCGGCAACGGTCAAGTTCAATTCATCCGCAATATTTTGCTGACTTAGATTCTTGGATAAGCGCAATATCCGAATCTTTTCTGCGACCCTCTCCTTCATATTCAAAAGTATTGGTGCGGCGGAGAAGATGTATGGATAAAAACTTGAATATATTTGTCGAAAGTTACAAAATTTTAAGTTATTATTGAAATAAATTATTTAGACCCTTCCCTCAATGAACTGTTTGATCATTAATGTTGAAGAATCCGTTTGGCGTGAAATGCAAAGAGGATTTAATACAACTACCCGCGATGCAGTAGAAACACTTATTAGAAAAGGTTTCACACTCTATGTGCTGGATAAAAATTTACGCACTATGTATGACAATATCAATACAATAAAGCTTTTTCACGAGTGTTTGAAAGAGACTGATAAAGGTGATTCTGAAGATGTTTGAAGAAGTATCAGGAAGCAATATTGCAACCTCGATTCAGAAAAAAGTCCCTCTCCGCTTTGGCAGAAAGGGACTTTAGTATTACTTAATTTTAGTTGAAAATCAACTGAATAAGACACTTCCGTATTTACCTTGAACCGGATTCACGATTAACGTAGGAATTTGGGCATCGTTGGTAAGAATGTATTGCTCGTGGCTTGCTGTAATTGCGCCCAACATATTGTTGCGGTTGAGGTTCATGATAGCAATTAAATCGGCATCAAGCATTACAGCGTGTTTTACAACTTCTTTATCAAAACCGCTGTTTGGAGCTACTTTGGTAGTCACTTCAATGCCGCGTTCCTGAAAAAACCGCACCGAAAACTGAATATTCGCTTTTACTTGATGACGCAGAAACTCATCCGATTCATCCGGTGTGATGATGTGAACACGTGATTTGAAGTAGGTTGCTATATTGGCAACGTAGGCCAATTTTTGTTTGGTTTCTTTGTTCAAGTCCAACGGAACAACGATATCATCATAACCGCTTTCTTTGATTGGTTTTTCCTGAACCACAATAAACGGCACATTTGAATGGGTAATTACCTTCAATGCGTGACTTCCGGTAATGTGTTGCCATCCGTGTTGGCCGTGAGTTCCCATGAAAATCAACTCGGCATGTACTTCGCTCGCAAAGTCGCCAATGTCATCAAAGATATTTCCAACCCGCACTGCAGCATGTAAAACAACGGTTGTATCAATAGCTGCCAATACTTGTTTCAATTTAGCTTCGGCCTCGGTAATGCCCTTCTCTTTCGCAACTACATGCAGAACATGAATTTCGGCGCCGGTGATCTTAGCAGTATTAATCGCATGATTCAGAGCGTTATCTGCGACCGGTGTAAAATCATGTGGTACGATAATCGTCTTTTTTTCCATAAGGAGAGAATTCGGTTTTCATAATTAGTGTACAAAAGTAAGCAAACCGATTTTGCTAGAATAGTTTTATACCTTTCAATATTAATAATTCAATGTTATTAATACAATAACGTTCTTATTTTTCTCATTTTTGTAGCTGATCTCGGTTATAACAACAATAGAGTAAAATCCCTCAGAAATGCCCATAATTGGTAAATTGCTTAAAAAAACAACGGAGCTGAACTACAAGCGAACGGTGCACAAAGGATTGGATTATAAGGACCAACTGAAAACACTGAATAAGTTGTTGCGGATGGCCACTAAAACACAATTCGGGTTTCATCATCATTTTCAGCAGTTGCTTGAAGCTCCGGATACGGTTGAAGCTTTTCAACAACAGGTTCCAATTACAGATTATGAAGTATTCTATGATCGTTGGCTGCATCGTTCCATCGACGGTGAACGCGATGTGGCTTGGCCCGGCGTAGTAAAATATTATGCCTTGTCTTCCGGAACCACCGGTTCGCCCAGCAAGCGCATTCCGGTAACCAAACAAATGATTCGCTCATTTCAACGAACATCTATCAAACAATTTACATCCATTGCCGACCTCAATCTCCCCGATGCGTTTTACCAAAAATCGTTTTTGGTCGTGGGCGGATCGTCGAAATTGGAAAAAGTGGGTAATCACATAGAAGGCGATTTGTCCGGAATTCTCAAAAAACATACGTCCATCGTTTTATTACCGCTTACCAAACCGGATGGCGAAACTGCTGCCATCAAAGATTGGAACAAAAAGCTGGATCGTATGGTTGAAATGGCTTCTTCGTGGGACATCAGTACCATTGCGGGCGTACCAAGTTGGTGCATCATGCTCATGGAACGCATAGTGGCGCATTACAAAGTCAACAACATTCATGATATCTGGCCCAACCTCGAATTGTACATGCACGGCGGAGTTTATGTGGAGCCGTATTTATCGCGTTTGCGCAAAGTATGTGGCAGACCGATTCACACACGAAATACCTACTTAGCAAGTGAAGGCTATTTCGCCTATCAAAAGCATACGGCAAGCGAAGGCATGCAACTCTTGCTCAAATCGGGAATTTTCTTTGAATTTGTTCCATTTAACAGAGAAAATTTTGACGAAAGCGGAAACATCAAAGAAGGCGCCAATGCGCTTACAATCAACGAGGTAAATCCGAATGAAGACTACGCACTGGTCATTTCTACCAATGCCGGTTTGTGGCGTTATATGATTGGCGATTTGGTGCAGTTTACCGATGTGGAACAACGCGAGATTAAAATAAGCGGCCGCATCAAGCAATACCTGAGTTTGGTGGGTGAGCATTTGTCATTGGACAATATCAATGTCGCTGTTCAAAAAGCAAGCGAAGAATTGGGAATCGACATTCCTGAATTCTGCCTTTTTGCCGATACTGAAAAACAATGTCATCGCTGGTACTTCGGTTCGTCTGAAACAATAGACGGGAAAGAGGTTATGAAAACCGTTGATCGTTATTTGGGTGAATTAAACGACGATTATCGCGCTGTGCGGAATTACAAAACGCTGAACGACCCGATAGTGAATTGCACAAGCATGAAGATTTTCTACGATTTCATGGAAGCCAAAGGAAAATTGGGGTCGCAAAATAAATTTCCGCGGGTGATGAATAAGCACCAGTCTACAGAGTGGTTGTTGTTTATTCAGCAGTTTGAACGAACGGAGTTTTAGGGTTGATAAGATGCTCGCCTAAGAATAGATTGTAAAAATCTGCGTAATATTGCAATATTACTATGTGTTTGTAGATCAATGTATTACGTCAAGAGTCACTGGATTCTATCCTACGTTAAACCGAAAAATTGGAGTCCAATTTATTTCTAATCGATTGATTTTCACCCATTTGACATAAAAAATCAAGATTGAAATATTACTATGTATTTGAATGTCAAATGATTATTCACGAATCCTACAACTTTGCCTCTTTTGCCGTTTGCCTGCTCCGAGCAATCGCTTTATACACCGCATTCGCTATCACCACGGCAATAATCATAGCTGAACCGATATAAAAATCATTGTTCAACAAATCGTTTTCTTCCAATATAGGAATGGCGAGTAAAATGGTATATACCGGTTCAAGATTGATGCTCAGTGCCACCGTAAATGCCCCGAGGCGTTTCATAATTTCAATGGTCGCCAAAAAAGCAAACGAAGTGCACATGATTCCCAAAAACAACAACCAGCCAATATCACTTCCGGTCATTTTAAATAGGCTTCCATTCAACATTCCCTGACTGGCAAGTACCACCGTCATAAAAACCAAACCGATCGCCATTTCATGCAACGTGATGCTCGAAGCTGGAACTTCTTCAGCCAGCTTGGCATTGAAAACCGAAAATAATGCAGCGCACAAAGCAGATAACAATCCTACGATAAGCGCCAGATTTTGCTTCGCATCAAACGAGTCTGAAACAAAATAAATCCCGAAAATCACCAAACAACCAAACAGGCATTCCACCCACGAAAAGCGTTTTTTCAAAATGAGTGGTTCCAGCCAAGTTACGTGCAAAGTCGTGGTGGAAAGACATAAAATCCCTAAAGATGCGGTCGATAGTTGAATGGACATATAAAAGGTAATCCAATGCGTTGCCACGATCATTCCTACACCCAATGTTTTCAGCATCAGTTTGCGATCAGGGATTCGCATCGGCATTTTCAGGAGATATAAACCGATTAGCAACGAAACCAATGCAATCAGGATACGCCACCACACAATGTAGAGCGCGTCGATGTGAATGAGTTTACCCAAGATTCCTGTAAATCCCCACATGAAAATGATCACATGCAACAACAAGTAATATTGGATTTTTTGAAACATGGGTCAAAAGTACGATTTTGCCTAGCAACACGATCGTCAATTCGCCGTGAAAATTAGCTTTTTTGCGTACTTTTGCTAAAATTTTTCGGCATGTCACACATTACCACATTGAATGAATTTATCATGGATCGTCAGGCTGATTTTCCGGGAGCATCCGGCGAATTGTCACGTATCCTAAATGATATTGCTGTAGCATCTAAAATTGTAAGTCGTGATGTGCGCAGAGCCGGTTTGGTAGACCACATTCTGGGCGCACAAGGCGAAACCAACATTCAGGGTGAAGAGCAACAAAAGCTTGATGTGGTAGCCGATAACCAGTTTATCCGCGTGTTTGAATCGGGTGGAGAAATTTGTGGAATCGCTTCTGAAGAAAACGACGATTACGTGGCATTCAACGATGAAGTTGCCAAAAACGGAAAGTATGTGGTGTTGTTCGATCCGCTCGACGGTTCATCCAATATCGATGTCAACGTTTCTATTGGAACCATTTTTTCGGTGTACAAACGTAAATCACAGCGTGGAACGTTAGCTACACTCGAAGATATGTTGCAACCCGGTACCGACCAGATTGCCGCCGGATATGTGCTTTACGGTTCATCTACGATGTTGGTTTACACCACCGGAAAAGGCGTGAACGGTTTTACACTTGATCCGTCGATTGGTGAATTTTGCCTGTCGCACCCCAATATGCAGACACCTGAAACCGGACGTTTGTATGCCATGAACGAAGGAAACATCGACGAATGCGAACAAGGTGTACGCGATTACATTCGCTTCTGCCAGCAAGTTCATCCTGATACAAACAAGCCTTATTCGGGAAGATACATTGGTTCGTTGGTAGCCGATTTTCACCGCAATCTCATCAAAGGTGGCATCTATATTTACCCGGCAACCAATCAATCACCAGAAGGAAAATTGCGTTTGTTGTACGAATGCAACCCACTTGCGATGATTGCCGAACAAGCCGGAGGATTGGCAACAGCAGGAACACAGCGTGTATTGGATATCAAACCGGAACGTCTGCACCAGCGCGTGCCGTTTTTCGTAGGCTCGAAACAAATGATGGAAAAAGCCATTGCGTGTTTGGAAGCAACGAAAAGTGTTGTCTGATAATCGCGTAAAGATGAAACACTCTTTCCACCTTTTGTCATTAATTGTAGTGCTTTTCTCAAAGCAGCAGTGCCTTTCTCAAGACAATACCCAAGTGTGGATTGACGAGCGACGCATTTCGTTGTACTTCGATGATTCAACCTGCTGGACCTATTTTAGCAGTATAAACGGGCGCTTTTTAATCAAAGAAGATAAATTGTTTGTTGAAAGTGAGGTTGATTATGAGAACAATATCGATTATTCGCAAAAATTTATCCCCGGAAAGGATGATCTGGCGTTTCAAATTTGTAAAAAGACCGATTCATCGTTGGTATTGCATCCGTTAAACATTCAGGCAATACAAGCTTCCTTTGAAATGACCTTCGAATACATGGACACCTACCGTTTAGATTGGTACAAAAAGTACCTTGATGAACTCACGGCTGCCAAGAAAAAAAAACAGCGCGAAAAGGTCATTCAAAAGTGGCGCGAGGAGCATGATTTTTATGTAGATACATTGCGGTTTCGTCTATGGCCTTCGTTGTATGAAGAAGTTCGCATCGATTCGCTCTGCTATTCTACTATGAGCTACGATTTTTATCGACCGGATTCAATTACATATCACGATTTTAAATTGTCGGGCGACGGGCGTTTTTTCACATCCTGGTCACGGGCATTCGCTCCGGAAGCTAACAGGGTTAAGCTCATTTTGATGCAAGATGAAATTCAGTTTATAGCACCACCGATCACTGATATGCCTTATGATGAATTGGAATTGCCATTAGAGGAAACACTAGAACTCGATCCTGCAATAGAAGGTTATTTAGATGAGTCAATCGGAATCTATAAAGGAAAAGTATCCATAGAGGGAATGAATTACGTGAACGAAAAAGTTTCCGAAATCGGGATCTCAACCTTGGCAGGCGATTCAATGGAAAAAAACATAGACTATCTCGACGAATACCGGGCTCGGTTGCGTATTTATTATAACGGAACCTACAAAGATTTTGTCATGAAAAATGGCATGGGGGTTGAGTTTTTGCTGCAGGAACTCGTTAACGGATTGGATATTTTATACGAGGAATTTACGGAATTTGAACCTCATTCCGGTGCTCCGATAGTATTCCCGACTTCTTATACCACAACACCGTTTACAACCAGATGAAACAGGTTAAGTTTAAAGGCTGGGATTACTCAAACCCATTTCGTTTATTCTGTTCCTGATAGTTAGACGTCAATGGATAAAACCCGTAACGTTTGACCAATTGCTGTCCTTTTTGCGAAAGTTCAAAATGGAGAAACTTCTGCACCAATTTGTTGCCTGTGTCATTGATGTACTGATATAATGGACGAACCAATGGGTATTCACCGCTTACAACAGCCAATTCCTGAAAGGGAGAATATGCACTGCCACCTTCAATATAAAGATTCATCGCCCAAACTTTAGCAGTTGGAACTCCCGATTTTTCTCTGATGGAAGCAGATCCCACATAACCGATCCCACCAAGATGGGTGTTTATTTTTTTAATGATTTCCTCATTGTCTTTCACCGTTACACTGTTTTTAGGAAAACCCTGCTTGCAAAACTGACTGCGGATATATGCATTTGTTCCGGAAGCCTCATTTCGGGTGTAAACGGTAATCGGAACATCAGGTCCGCCCAAACTCTTCCAATTGGTAATTGTGCCATCGAGAATTCGGGCCAATTGCAAGGTAGAAAGCGAGTCGATTCCCAGTTTGGGATTGGTAATAATAGCAATGGCATCAATGGCAATCACAATTTCGGAATGTGAATGTCCTTTATTTGTGTTGAATGCCACTTCTTCTTCAGTGATACTGCGAGACGCATTGGCAATGACGCATTCATCCATAGAAAGCGCCTTGAATCCCTCAGCTGTACCGCCGCTCGAAACAGTTATCGGAAAAGAATGGTCTTTGCTGAACTCTTCGGCAAGGTGTTTTACGAGCGGGTATTCGGTGTCGGAACCTTTGATGGTGACAGACGAATCCGATGCCGGAATTTTTTCACTGCAAGAAGCAATTAAAAGACCGGTTGAACAGAACAAAAAATAAACGAATGAACGCATTGTTGAAAGTTTTCACAAAGGTCTCAATCTTATAAGTGTTACTCATTACTGAAACTTTAATCATTGATTAGTCTTGCAATTCGTGCTTTCTTCTAGCCTCTGTGCTTTAAATGAAGGATATAGCATATTCCTAAAGGAAAAAGCATCATTTCAATGTTATCAAATAGAAAGGTTTTCATGAAGCAAAGTTGACTAAATCCATTTGCTAGAAAAGAGCTGTGTTAAGTCGTTGGGTCTTTCACACAAGAACCCAACTTGAGGTTACAATCTGAAACCTCAAGTTTTAACAGGATGGCCCCTTTTCAATTTTACATTTTCAATTGATAATTCAAAATAGCCCTATCTTTGCACAACCAAACAAACCCCCCTTTTTCGGGTTATAGACAGACAACGACGCAAATCCCCCAATGGAACAAACACAATTCAAAGCGCTTTTCAAACGACTTCCCGGAATCGATCAAACGGCCAATGCCTTGCAGGAAGCCGAAGTCCGCATTCATTGGAAAGGATTGGTTGGCT
Source organism: Fluviicola sp. (assembly GCA_029866325.1). Classification (GTDB taxonomy): domain Bacteria; phylum Bacteroidota; class Bacteroidia; order Flavobacteriales_D; family Crocinitomicaceae; genus Fluviicola. The sequence goes on from JARWZO010000005.1 coordinate 91,282, forward strand.
CGTCGAAATCGATGGCTGCCGCTGCCGTGGCTGAACAAGTGCCCGGACATCACGTGTTTGTGTTACAAGATAAAGAAGCCGCAGCGTATTTTCTCAATGATTTGGAACAATTGTATCCCGGCGAAAGTCAGGTCTTGTTTTATCCGGCTTCTTACCGTGCTCCATACCAACTCGAAGAAACCGACAACGCAAACGTGGTAGCGCGTGCTGAAGTTTTGGAGAAAATCAACAACGGTCGCAATTGCTGGGTGATTACTTATCCGCAAGCTTTGTTTGAACGTGTTCCGACCCAAAAACGACTCGCCGAAAACACCATGCGTGTAGAACGCAATAAGAAATATTCTATCGACTTTTTCAACGAATTGCTCCTGGAATATGGCTTCGAGCGCGTTGATTTTGTGTACGAACCGGGGCAGTTTTCCATTCGTGGGGGAATTGTAGATATTTTCTCCTTTTCCAACGATCATCCGTTTCGGGTCGAATTTTTCGGCGATGAGGTCGATTCCATTCGTACGTTCGATCCTGTTTCGCAGTTGTCTGTCAGCACCCACACTCATTTTTCCATCGTTCCGAACGTGCAAAAACAATTGGTTCTCGACGGCAACGGAACCTTTTTGGAATTCATCGGAAAACACACAACAATCTGGCTTGCTTCGCACGAAATGGTGGAAAAAGCCCTCGAGAAAGATTACGAAAAAGCGGTTTCCACCTACGATAAACTCAACAAAGATACTGTTCGACATAGTTTACCAAACGAGTTGTACATGCATCCCGCCGATTGGAAAACGCAACTGAAACAGTGTTCCACTATCGAATTCGGTCCCGATTATCATTTCAAGGCAACAACGGTCGTTTCGTTCAACATTCAGCCGCAACCGGCATTTAATAAAGACTTCGAACTGCTGAAAACAGATCTTATTCAGCGGAAGAATCAGGGATCTACCAACCTCATTTTCTCCAATCAACCCAAGCAGATTGAGCGCTTGTACCAGATTTTCGAAGACATAGGCGGTGAAGTTGAATTTGTACCGATGAACATTGCCTTGCACGAAGGATTCATCGCTCCGGAGCTGAAATTGGTGTGTTATACCGATCACCAGATTTTTGAGCGTTATCATCGTTTCAAACTCAAAGAAGGATTTCGTCAGGCCAAACAAGCACTCACGCTCAAAGAATTATACAACCTGCAAAAGGGCGATTACGTAACACACATCGATCATGGTGTGGGTCAGTTTTCGGGCTTGCAAACCATTGATGTCAACGGAAAACAACAGGAAGCCATTCGCTTGGTTTACCGCGACGGTGATGTGTTGTATGTGAGTATTCACTCCTTGCACCGCATTTCCAAGTTTACCGGAAAAGAAGGTTCGGCACCCAAAATGAACAAACTGGGTACGCAAGCTTGGGCAACGCTGAAACAAAAAACGAAGAAAAAGATCAAGGAACTGGCCTTCGATTTGATCCAACTCTACGCCAAACGTCGCAGTCAGCCCGGTTATGCTTTTTTGCCCGATACCTATTTGCAAAATGAGTTGGAGGCGTCGTTTATGTATGAAGATACGCCCGACCAACTCAAAGCCACGCAAGCCATCAAGGAAGACATGGAAAAACCCATTCCGATGGATCGCCTTATTTGCGGTGATGTTGGTTTTGGGAAAACCGAAGTTGCCATTCGTGCCGCGTTTAAAGCAGTAGCCGATAGTAAACAAGTAGCAGTGTTGGTTCCAACTACCATTTTGTGCCACCAACACGCGCGTTCGTTTGCCGAACGACTCAAACAATTCCCATGTACGGTCGATTATGTGAACCGTTTTAAATCGGCCAAAGAAATTACCGAAACACTCAAACGCCTCGAAAAAGGACAAATCGATATTTTGATCGGAACCCATAAAATTGTGGGAGAACGCGTCAAATTCAAAGACCTCGGACTTATCATCATTGACGAAGAGCAAAAATTCGGCGTAGCGGTGAAAGACAAACTCAAAACGCTGAAAGCAACAGTGGATACACTTACGCTTACGGCAACACCCATTCCGCGAACGCTTCAGTTTTCATTGATGGGCGCGCGCGATTTGAGCATCATCAATACTCCTCCACCAAACAGACAGCCGGTATTAACCGAAGTGGTTCAATTCAACGAAGAAATCATCCGCGATGCCATTGCTTATGAAGTGAGTCGTGGCGGACAGGTGTATTTTGTAAACAACCGTTTGGCGAACATCAAAGAAATTGCGGGCATGATTTCGCGCTTGTGTCCGGGTGTTCGTGTGGGCATCGGTCACGGACAAATGGACGGAAAGCAGCTCGAAAAAATCATGATGGATTTCATCAACGGCGAATACGATGTGTTGCTGGCCACTACGATTATTGAGTCGGGAATCGATATTTCTAACGCCAATACGATTCTCATCAACGATGCACACAACTTCGGGTTGAGCGATTTGCACCAGTTGCGCGGTCGCGTTGGTCGATCCAATAAAAAAGGATTTTGTTACCTCATCGCACCGTCATTTAGTTTACTTACTTCCGAAGCGCGTAAACGTTTGGAAGCTTTGGTGCAATTCTCCGATTTGGGTTCGGGCTTCAACATTGCCATGAAAGACCTAGATATTCGTGGCGCAGGAAACCTCTTGGGTGGCGAACAAACCGGGTTCATTTCCGAAATCGGATTCGAGATGTATCAGAAAATTCTCAATGAAGCCATTGAAGAACTTCGCGAAGAAGAATTCAAGGATCTGTTCGAAGAACGTACCACCGATCAATTGACATCTTATGTACGTGATTGTGTGCTTGAAACCGACTTCGAACTGCGCATTCCTGAAGATTACATCAACAATGTAGCCGAGCGTTTGAGTATCTATCAGGAATTGGATGGTTTATCTACTTCCGAAGAACTGGAACAACACAAACAACAACTCATCGACCGTTTCGGACCAATGCCACGTTTGGTGAAAGAATTGTTCCACTCCTTTGAAATGCGTTGGCTGGCGCAGGAAATCGGCTTCGAACGCTTGGTGATCAAATCGGGAACCATGATCGGTTATTTCGTGGCCAATTCACAATCGAAATACTACGATTCGCCCCAGTTTACGCAAGTTCTCAAATACGTGCAGCAGCAACCCAAAGATTGTAAACTCAGCGAGAAAAACGACCGCTTACGCATGTTGTATACCAACGTGATGAGTATGGATCAGGCTTTTGCGCGGTTGAAGGAGATTGGGAGTTGAGAGGATAGATTTTGCGGTAAAATCACCGTTTTCCGGACTAATTTTTACGCTAAAAAATTCCGTAATATTGCGGGATTACTGAATTTAAAATAATGATAATCAGTGATTTAACACCTATAAATCAAAAAAAGCCTATGTTGATTTACTTCAACACCCACCCTGCTAACCCTTCGGCTTTTAATTTCGGATTGAGTTCATTGAACTGAGCGCCATCACCCGCACTTACACGAGTTAAATTTCCGCCGGGAAGTGTTTTGGCATCAAAACCTTTTGAGCGAAGTGTTTTCACCAATTGATTGGCGTTGCTCACATCGCTGAAACAACCCACAATGATATACGATCCTGATGAAGAAACAGGAGTTACCTGAACAGGGGTTGGCGTTGGTTGCGAAACCGGTTCAAGGTTCGTTACTTCAACAGAGCCGTCATTGTTTGGAATCCGTACCGGAACAAACGTTTCGTCGTCCAATGAGAAAGAGAATACCGAAACACCTTCCGGAATGTTATCAAGTTGCGATTGTGGTACTTCTCTTTGAGGAATCGTATATGTTTTTGTTGAAGGTTGGTAAGCCGGAGCTGTTTTTTGATGGAACGGATTAAAATCGCTCAGTGAAAGCATTCCCGACTCTAACACATCTGTTTTCATCGGAATCCACAACGAGTAAAAAACTATCGGCAAAATAGCCGCTGCTGCTGCATATCGCCAAACACGTGCCGGTTTTTTAGGCATGTTGATGGCAATTACCGGAACTTCGTTGTGTGTTTCTTCTGCAACAACTTCTATATTAGAAGGTTGAAATTCAACCAACGGTTCAGTAAGTGTTTCACGCACCAATTCCTGAATGGCTTCGTGCGCTATTTTGGCTTCTACATCCGCCGATGAAACAAAATGAATGGCGCCTAAACCATACGATTCCATCAACAAGTTGTAAAAACGATCTTGCTCAAAACAGAGGTTACGTTCCTGATCGAGGTACAAAAATCCCACGCGATCAATGGAAATGCGTTGTCCAAGTTTCAACTGATTGTCCCAAAGCGAAACTGCATTTGAAACAGCTGCCTGCGCTTCGTTGTAAGGAACGTTGTTTTGGTGCGAAAAAGTAGCAATCAACAAACCGTCGTTATTGATCAGTTGTCGATTAAACAAGATGGCTTTTCGCGGTGGAGTCATGGTGCCATTCACAGCATCGAGCTGTGCACCAACGCGTTGAGTTACAAACCCACCGAATGTTGGCACAATCACACAATTGTGTTGCAATAATAAATCACCAATAATTCCCTCAACTGTCAGCATGTCACAAAGTTACAAAAACAACCTGAATGTTTACGCAAAGAAGCGGAAAGGGTTACAGAAACCCCATCACTTTCGCCACATCTTCCGGTACATCGATGTTAGGTGTTTCAATATCGGTTTCTATCACCTTGATACTGTAGCCGTAATACAACCAGCGCAATTGTTCCAACGATTCTACTTGTTCGAGTTCCGTAGGTTTTAATTGACTGATCTCACTCAGAACATCGGAACGGTAAGCATACAATCCGATATGGCGCAGATATGGATAGACTTCCAACGGCTTCCCTTTCGCGTTGGCAAAATTGGGAACGGCACTTCTTGAAAAATAGAGCGCATGGTGTTTATGGTTGACCACCAATTTGATGCGATTCGGATTGATGAGATCTGCTTCTTCAATGGATCGTGAGGCCAACGTAGCAATATCAACCGACGGATCGTGAAATGCGGCTAGCAAACTATCCAGTTGCATCGGATTTACCAAGGGTTCATCACCCTGAATATTGATCACCACATCATAGTTTTCTGACAACGTAGCAATTACTTCCGCGCAGCGATCTGTTCCCGTTTGGTGATGCGTTGCGGTCATGCAAACCTTTCCACCAAAACGTAAGACCTCTGCAAAAATGCGTTCATCGTCTGTTGCCACTACCAAATCAGTAAGCATGGTTGATTGTTGCGCGCCTTCGTAAACACGCTGAATCATTGTTTTTCCCTTGAGGTCAATGAGCGGTTTCCCCGGGAAACGGGAAGAACCATAACGAGCAGGAATAACACCGAGAATACGCATATTTAATGTTGAATGCTTAATGTTGAATGCTTAATGTTGAATGACGCTGGTACCCAACTTCAATTCAACATTCAAAATTAAGCATTCAACATGAATTTATAGTTTGTACTGCAACTGTACCATAAACGTTCGCGGTGGCTGCACATCTCCGGGTCTGCTTGAATACTCGGCATTCAGGATATTGTTTACCATGAAACCGATGCGATAGTGCTTTTTGTATTCATAACCGATTCTGAGGTCGAAGACATACGTCATGCCATTGTTTGCCTCTCGATATTGTTTCAATCCCGGTAAAATCTCTGTTCCTAATACACCATCTTCAAACGTAGCGTCGATGTTGGTCATAAAACTGTTCATACGCATAGACGCTCCTAAACTGAATCCTTTATAGGTTGCTTGCATATCGAATTTGGCCATGTGACGGAAACGGTATTTCAGCATCGTAGAAACACTGTCTGAAAACGTAGCGAGGTAAACAGAATCTTTGTTTTTCGTCACCGGATTCATATAGGTATAACCCATGAGTGTTTGGATCTTCACCTTGCCAATGTCGCCTTCTCCGCTGATCGACAACTCTGCTCCGGAAATTTGCGCCGACTCTGCATTTTCTGCTCTAAAGCCCAACCATTTTAAAACGTAACCGGGATCATTTGGGTTGAAACTAGGTGGAATGCTATCCGGAAGGTAATTGCCGAAGGTAAATTCAGTCATGTTTTTGTAGTTGTTCACAAAACCTGCAAGGTCAATGAATCCTTTCCAACCACCGATTTTTACGCCCTGCTTGATTCCCAATTCCACAGCCCATCCGGTTTCGGGTTTTAAGCTCGGATTCGGGAATACCAGTAAGCTTCCAACGTTGGTCGCTGTAAATCGCTCGGCAACACTTGGGTAACGAACTCCCTGACCGAATGATGCGCGTAAGTGGGTGTATTTGGCTACTTCATAATGAACACCGGCTCTAAAGATGGGTTTTACAGGCAATTTCAACGAGTCTTTTCCAAGATACGTTTCAGAATCGCTCCGCAGATCATCCATCTTGAAATACTCGAAACGAACACCGGCAGTAATATCCAGCTTTTTCCACTTCTTTTCTCCTTGCGCGTATGCTGAAGTATTGATAGAAGTATGATCACCGAACAGGAAGGAATTCACCAAGCCTCGATTGACCGAAGCTCCGGTGGTAAGCACCAGCGTATTGTTTTGCCAGCCACGCTGAAATTGGTAATCCCCATAAAACACCTGACCGATGGCATTTTGACCCGGGTTGCTGTAATTCAAATTATCCGTGTAAAAGAAGCGCGTTTTTAACTGGTGTTTATTCCCGAATTTGTCGAAATACTTGATCGACGGATCAATGTTCAAACGAATTCCGCGGTTGAAAGTCAGTGTTGATGCAGCCAAGCTGGTATCTGCACCACCCGAAGGTTGATAGGCATTTGTATCGCTTTTCCAAATGATAAAAATACCCGCTTTTCCGTATTGCGCATTCCAACCAAGACTGGCGCGAAGTTTCGGGATTTTTTTAGGTCGGTAATACAAGGTTCCGTTAAAGCGGCCTCTGTCTTCGGTTTCCCCTTGACGATAACCATCGGTAGTGAAACCGGCTCCGCCCAAGGTCAATGAAAATCCTTTACCCAATTGTTTGGCGAAACTTACTTCTGCCTGATACAGCGTTGGGTTTTTCGACCACCATTTCAGGGTTGAGCGTTTTGGGTTGTCGTATACACCGGCCTGTACTTTGGCTGTGAAAAACGGTTCTGTTCCAGGTTCACGCTCCACAATAGAAATAATACCGTTCAAGGCGCCGCTACCATAAAGTACCGATGATGCGCCTTTAATGATTTCTACTTGCTCAATGTTTTCCAACGGAAGCGCGTTCCATTTGGCGTCACCGGCATCGGCTGAAAGCATCGGTGCTTCGTTCCACATAATCAATACGCGGCTTCCGGCTCCGTAAGAAAAACCACTTCCTCCGCGAATGCTCACCTGTCCATCCATGCAGTATGCTCCCGGAACCTGATCAATTGCTTGCTCCAAATCCACTACTCCTTTATTGGAAATCAACTCCGGTTTCAGAATTTCCAACGAAATGGGAACATCCTCTATGGCTTGCAGACGGCGGGAAGCCGAAACTACCACAGGACCTAAGTCAGTTGTTTGCCCGCTTTCCGAAGTCAGTTCAATTGTAAGGAAATTGGCGTTGGTGACCACAATCGTATCCGGAACATAGTCAAGTGCTTTCACAATCAGTGTAATCGGAAAAGTGGTTACAGGAAACGAAAAATCACCATCGATACCTCCAATAAGTTGTTGTCCGTTAGAAGCAGATAACTGGGGTGTTGGAATGGATTCACGTGTGCCTTTATCAATCACTTTACCCGAAATGGTTTGCGAGAAAAGTGACGTTGGAAGTAAAAAAAAGAGTAGTAGAGCCTTTTTCATGAAGGTATTTATCAGTATATTCAATAGACCAAAGTACCATTTATTTTGAATTTTAGTCCTACACAACAGCAAATAGCCCTCACTTTTTTGAGCGGAATCGGAAGTCGAAGAGCGCGAATCATTATTGGTCATTTCAATGATTTGAATGAGTTTTTTAGTGAAAAGAAATTAAATCTTGCGGAAATCCCCGGTATTCAACCCGACTTTGTGAGCTATTCACAGCGCATTGCCGCATTGGAAGCAGCCCAAAAAGTAACCGAATTACTTGATAAGATTGGTGCTACCACTGTGTTTTTCACCGAAAAGGAATATCCACGACGTCTCAAACAATGTCCGGATGCTCCATTGTTATTGTATGCTAAAGGCAACATCAATTGGAATCCTGAAAAAGTGGTCTCTATCGTAGGAACACGCCACGCTTCGGCTTATGGTAAACAATTGACCGAAGAATTGGTGGAAGGATTAAAAGCAAGTGGAGTGACCATAGTGAGCGGAATGGCTTATGGAATAGATGTTGCGGCTCATGCCGCGGCGTTACGCAATGGCTTGCCTACAATCGGAGTGTTGGGACATGGTTTGCATACGATTTATCCGGCCGTTCACCGAAAAATAGCACAGGAAATGTTAAACGAAGGTGGATTGGTCAGCGAATTTGCTCCAGGATTGAAACCCGAACCGGCCTATTTCCCGATGCGAAATCGTATAGTAGCGGGTTTGGCTGATGCAACTGTTGTAATAGAAAGTGGTGCCAAAGGCGGTTCGTTGATTACCGCTACCATGGCCAACGATTACAATCGTGATGTGTTTGCTTTTCCGGGTGATGTTAACAAACCGTTTTCAGCTGGGTGTTTGCGGTTGATTCAACAACATAAAGCACACCTCTTAACGGATGCTCAGGACTTCTTGAAAGCCATGAATTGGGAAGATGACGGAGGTAAAAAGGCTGTACAACGCAACCTCTTTGTTGAACTGACTACCAATGAAATTCAACTAGTTGAAGTATTAAAAGACAAAGCGGAGGTCGCTGTAGATACATTGGGTTACTTAACTTCATTGTCACCCGGAGCGGTGTCAGCATTGTTGTTAAACCTTGAATTTAAAGGAGTTGTAAAGGCGCTTCCCGGCAAACGCTACGCCCTTATTTGATTCACAGAGATTGTCAGAATCGTTATTTATCCCTAAAAACGGATCATCTAAGAGAGACTTTATTAACTTAGCGTTAAAATATCTCGTATGATGAAAAAATCCTTGTTGTTTATTGCCGGATTGAGTGTCAGCATGGCTTTTGGGCAAAAAATCACAAATGCTACCGATAGTAAGTATGATTTTACGAAGGTTTCTCACCTGGATGCAACTCCGGTAGAAAACCAAGGCTATACCGGAACTTGCTGGAGTTTCTCGGCATTGTCTTTCTTTGAATCGGAATTGATCCGAATGGGTATCAAACAACCCGATTTGCTTTCTGAAATGTACATTGTGCGCAAAGCGTATGAGGCAAAAGCAGATCGTTTTATCCGCATGGATGGCAAAATCAACTTCAGTGAAGGTGGTGCTTTTCACGATATTCCTTACATCATTCGCAGAAACGGAATTGTTCCCAAAGACGTTTATACCGGACTTGCTAACGGAAAAACCAGCTTCAATCACGAAGAATTGTTCAATGTTTTGAACAGTTTTATGCAAACCATTTTGGGTGAAGTACAAAAAGGAAAAGGAATCGGAACCGAGTGGAAAAAAGCGTTTTCTTCTATTTTGGATGCGTATTTAGGTCCCGATGTAACCGAGTTTACCGTTAAAGGAAAAAAATACACACCACAAACGTATGCCGCTTCGTTGGGATTCAATATGGACAATTATGTTTCCATTACTTCATTTACCAATGATCCGTTTTATACTTCATGCGAAATTGCCATTCCTGACAACTGGGCTTGGGGTGATAGCTACAATGTACCGTTGGAAGACATGGTAAGCATTGCAGAAACGGCCTTGAAAAACGGGTATACCATTGCTTGGGGAGCCGACGTTTCAGAGAAAGGATTTAATTTCCGTCAGGCAATCGCCATTGTACCTGAAGATCCTTCCACTATTGAAACCAAAGGAAGAGATAACAAAAGTTTCAACGATGCAGGAGCTGAACGTACTTCCAATGCGTTTTTGGAACCGGTAAAAGAAGTTACAGTTACACAAGATATGCGTCAAAAAGGATACGACGAAAAAGTTACTACCGACGATCATGGCATGCATATCGTAGGAATGTACAAAGATCAAAACGGAACGCGCTTCTTTTTGGTAAAAAACTCATGGGGAACTGACAACTTACCACAAGGTTATCTCTATGTGTCAGAGCATTATTTTCGCTTGAAGACGATCAACATCTACTTGCATAAAGACGCGCTCACCAAAGATGTTCGTTCCAAACTGAAAATTTAAGTGTAAATCAGGGTTATTTCCGAGAATTTATTATCTTCGTTGTAACCCACTATTTGTTGAATTATGGAAAGACTCACACCTGCCGAAGAGAAAGTAATGTTGAAACTGTGGAAGTTGGAAAAAGCAACCGTTAAGGAAATTGTGCATCTCTACTCCAACCCCAAACCCGCTTACAACACGGTATCTACCATTGTGCGAATTCTTGAACGCAAAAAGTTCATTAAGCACAAACCTGTTGGAAGAGGGTACATCTATTTTCCAAAGATCTCTCGCGAGCAATACCGCGATTATCTAGCGAATTACATTCTTGCCAACTATTTTGATGGCAACAGAAAAGAAGTAATCTCGTTTTATAATAGCACCCTCGCTTTAAGTGAAATACTTTAGAGATTCATTTTAGTAAAACATGTTGGAACGGTCGCCTTTAGGACGACCGTTTTTTTGTGATATAGAATGTCGGAAATGCCCACCCTCCTAGGTCCTCCCTCAAGGGAGGAGGCAGAGCAGAGTTATTCTTAAGGCACTCTTTCCGAACCAAAATATAGGTTCACAGTCGCTTTATTTGAAAGGTAAATCCACATCCTCCCTTGAGGGAGGACCGAGGAGGGTGACTATTTCGTCAAGTGAAAAGGTACGTACCTTAAAACCTAAACGTCACCCCGCCCATCACTTGCAAGCCCTGTACCGGATAATTGTACCAGCGTTTGTAGCGTTGCGCCGCAAGATTGTTTACGTTCACAAAAGCCGAGATCCGTTTGTTGTAACGGTATTCTACACCCAAATTCGCATCGGCGATAAAGCCCAATTTTTTAGCAAATTGGTTGTTCTCTTCAGTAACATCTTCTTCTTTAGCGTAAACCAATGCACGACGACCACCTTCCATGTTCATGTCGAGGGTAAAGATAAACTTGTCGTACAGGTTGTAACTTCCACGTAAAATGAATTGCAATTGGGGCAAGTTCCATGCATACGTATTGCTTATCGCGTTGTAGGAATAATAACGACCGATCAGATCGATTTTGGTTTTCTCCAACAATTGGTAATACAACGCTCCTTCTACTGTTGCCACGTTGATGGTGTCGTAGATCACTGCAAAACGATTCCCTGCCGAATGCAATGTGTCGGTAATAAACAAGGCTTTGTCTTTGACATTTCCGAAACTGGCTGAAACATTGAAACCGATGCGTTTGCTCAATGTACCTTTTAGTCCCACCAAGGCTTCGATGGCTTTATGTTCGTTGCGCAATTGCTGATTCGACAACGCAAATTCATTGATATCGGTAATGGCTTTGAAACTTTGTTGTGTCATGCCACCACGCAATGCCGCATACGGAATCAGGATATCGTCAAACAACGAATACTTCACTTCGGCATTCGGGTACACGTAAATGCGTGTTTTTTCAGCGGCGCTTACCGTAATATCCACACCAATATTGGCTTTCAGGCGCTTGTTTTTGGAATACGTTGTGATGTAAGGACGCAAGCTGAAGATCGTGTTATTGTGGACAATTCCCGAATCTACGAGTGTTAATAGAGAATCTTCGATACCGTATTTGTAGCCATTGTATTTCAAATCGGCGTTGGCACCAAAGATTTCATTTCCCCATTTAAAGGAGGCACCACCGAAAATGCTGAAATAATTTTCACGTCCGCGCCAATCGGCAAGACTGTCAATACTCGGTTTTTTGTCGTTGAAATGACGGTATTCAAAGCCTGCTCGCCAATTCACCCCCAAACTATCGTGTTTGTGAGAACTGAACTGACCCTTCAGGTTAAAGGTGTTGAATCGCTGCGAAATACTGTCTGCATCGGCGTTTTCGTTGCGGAAGCCGTAGAAATGTAAACCACGGTTGTTGTAATTCATTTCCGCCATCCAATCGTAGCGTTTTTCATTCATCCCTCCGAATGCGCGGAAATTGCTTCTATCAAAATTGGCAGGAGCGTAGTCTTTGATTCTCCCGAATGAACTGATGTGTTGACCGTGAAATCCGTAGTTGAATTTGCGGGTTCGCGTATTGTTATAATAGACTTCCGCCAACGGCATCAGCACCGAACCAATACCGATACGTGCGTAACCGTTGTACAATTGCGGTAATTTTTCAACGGTTTTTACTGTAGCCGGTGGAATGGGTTTTATTTCCAATTCGGGAGCGTAACTCATCACCAACAGCGGAAAAGTAGCCGTTGGATTGGGGAAAACCGTGTCCAGAATTTTTGGACTTTCCGCCTGGCGGTAAGCTGGTTCTATGGTACGAAGCGCTTCGTTAGTAAGGTCGATCGTATTTCCCGGCTGAGCGAAAGCATTAGAACTGCCAAATAACAAGAAACATAGCACGCCGATCGTTTTCATCTGATTGATTGTCTGTCTCATTAGTTCCCTGATTTAGTGTCATCAATTTCAATCACCATTCCGTCAGGTTCTTGCAAAGATTTCGGTTTGTTTTTCATCTGCAAAATTTCCTCCAACAAGTCGTTGGCTTCCACCTTAATGCCATCTTCATCGTCAGGATAATTGTCGATAACCGAACGAATGGTTTGCTCTGCTTGGAACAGGTCTTTTTTCTCTACCAGAACCTTGGTTTGCAAAATCAAGCCTTTGGCAATCCAGTAATCGTAACCCGGTTTCATTTTCAACAAAGCTCTGATTTCCGTATCCGTTTTGGTGAAATCTCCTTTTTTGAAGTACCCTTCAGCAATGGTGTATTTCGATTCGGCGGCAAACTCGGTGGTTGTGTTTTTCACCACATATTCCAACGAAGGCAAGGCTTCTGTGAAACGATCTGTTTTCGCCAATGAAATTCCCTTGATGTATTCGGCTTCCAATTTCACCGTATTGGTGATTTGTTTGTTGCCCAACACTTTTTTGGCATACTCAGCCGAATTGGCAAAATTCTCGACCACATAATGGCAACGCATCAGTCCAAGCTCAGCAATTTGGGTCATTTCCGGCGATTTTGAAACCTGCTCCAAACGCGTGTAGTGTGGTAATGCTTGTTCGTATTCGTAGGAGTTGTACAAGAATTTGGCCGTACGCTGCGATGCAATTTCGGTGAAATCGTCGTTCGGGCGTTCCAATGTTTGTTTGTAAATATCAATCGCTTCAGCTTCGCGTTTCAGGTTGTAAAGCGCATCGGCTTTGTAGTTGAGAATTTCCTGTTTGTATTTTCCGTTGGGGTACTTATTGAGGTAACCGTCGAAATCGCTCAAGCAAGCCTGGTACTCTTTTCGCTCATAAGCTTCCATGGCTTGTTCATAGTATTTGTCTTCCACCTCAAAGCGGATGGAATCGGCACACGGATATAGGTTGGCCAGATTTTCAACCTTCTCCAATTGTCGTTGTGCAGTGTACACATCAGCCAAAGCTTTGGTTTCTCGCACACAAGTAGCGCGCTCGGTTCCATATTGGTCCAATACACGTTTGAAAAACGATTCGGCTTGTGTGTATTCTTTCTTCTTGAAATAAGCATCACCGATGTAGTGCAACGCGTCTTTTACTTGAATGGAGCTTGGGTAATCTTTCACCACCTGATTGAAATAACGGATGGCCTGATCGTTGTTTCCATCGTTGTAATAACTCAAACCAACCTCAAATACCGAAGTGAGTAAGTATTTCGAATTGGGATAATTGTTGATGATATCCAGCAAACGCTTGATTTTTTCCTGACGGTTTTGCTTAAATCCGAACAAACGTGCCGAGTAGAACAATGCTTGATCTTCGTAGCCCATTTTCTGATCGTGCGCCTTGTCGTAAAACTCAATCGCTAGATCGTTTTGTTTGGTCACATAATAGGCATCGGCCAAACGCATGGTAGCATCGGCTTTTTTCTTTTTGTTGGTCAGGTTGGGTTCTTGCAGGTACAATTGAAAGGCGGCAATGATCTGGGTTTGATCTTTTACTTCTTGTCCCAAATAAGCATAACCGATATTGTACTGAGCATCGGCTTTTAAGGCAGAACCATAAGCTGTAGGCATAGTCAGAAAGGTGCGATACTCTTTTATTGCGTTTGGAAAATCTTTCAGCATGAAATGACAATCAGCTGTCCAGAAAACTCCTTTAGCTGAAATATCTTGACTTTGCGGATATTTCTCGATTAGTTTAAAGGCTTCAATGGCTTGTTTGTACTCCGATTTTTGGTACAATTCCACCCCGCGATTAAAAGCAATCATTTGGTAAGCACTTTTCAGTTTCGAATCTTTGGTTGGTAATTTATCCAGCGATTCGAGTGCTTTTGCGTAATTTTTGGTGGAAGAATAACAATTTACCAAGTATTGAAACACCACATTTTTACGCGGTGAATTGGGGTATTTGGTAATGTAATCTTCCAATGCGATCACGGCTTCGTCATACGGATTCAAATCGAGTTTATAAGAAAGTACCGCATAATTGTACAGGGCATCTTCTTGAATCATGAGGTCTTTATCGATTTGTGCAGCCGCGCCGAATGCTTTTCGGGCGTACGCCAATTCGTTGAGATTCATGTAACATTCACCGGCATGATAAAGGGAAATTTGTCCCAAGGTATCTTTTACCCGCGATACTTTATCGAAATAAGTAATGGCTTTGTTGTATTGTGAACTTTTGAAATAGGCATAACCGAGGGCATAATCGTCGTCGCGGGTGGTGGTCGATTTATCGTTGTAAACTTCCAAAAACGGAACAGCTTCATCGAATTTCCCGATTTTGTAATACGAATCTCCGATGAGGTGGTTCATTTCGATCTGATCACCGGCTTTCATACTATCCAGGTATGGCGGAGCAAATTCGGTAACTTCCTGGTATTTCCCTTGCAGGTAATAAATTTGTGTAATGTAATAAGGCACAACCGTTTTAAAGCGGACATCGCTCATGAGTTTTTCAAATCCTTCCAAAGCCGTTTGGTACGAACCGTCTGTATAACAAATGTGCGAATAATAGTACAACGAAGGTGCGCCGTACTGTGAGGTAGAATCTTTTACTTCATAAAAAGCGTTTTTGGCCTCGGCAAATTGCTCTTCGTGGAAGTAGGAATAACCCAATTTAAAATGATATTCCTGCAAATTTTCGGGCTCTACGTGTTGTTTGTTCAATTGTGCGAACCACTCTATGGTCTTCGGGTAATCCTTTTTCTGGTAATAAAACTGCCCGAACCGGAAGAAGATATCGTATTTGTAAATACTCTCCGGATACTCGCGGTTGAAGGATTCCAACAGTGGAATGGCGTCGTTGTTGAACAAAGCCAGGGCTGAAATGCCTTCGTAATAAAGTGCTTTGATATAGAACGGATCGTTTTTAGAACCGGTATAAGAATCAATAAATAAGCGGAATTCTTTTCTGGCAGCACTGAATTGTTCCTTTTCGAACAAGTCTTCGGAGCGGTAAAAACCGGCCAACGAAGAATGGTATTTTTCAGTTTGTTGCGTCCATGCCTGCCCGATTGCAATAGCGAAGAAGAGAATCAAAAAATGGCGCATCACGACTTGGTTTTTATAAGTTAGTAAAATTAACCGCAAAGAAAGGTCGTAGCAGCGTGAGTGCCTAAAAGTTTTAAACGCGAACGTGTTAAGATTATTTCATCGCAAGTCCTTTTTTTTGCTAGTGTTCTGATACCTTTACCTTAAAATCGCACACAGGTGGAAAAGGTCATACAGATTCAGCATGGTAAAATCGTTCAATTGAACCAAGTGGTATTGGACGATGTGAACCTAGAAGTGAATTCCGATGAGCTCGTGTTTCTGATCGGCAAAACCGGAAGCGGGAAAAGTAGTTTATTGAAAGTGCTTTACGGCGAACTCTCTTTGACTTCGGGCAATGGAAAAGTAGCCGGCTTTTCGGTGAATGAACTCAACAAACGCACTATTCCGCAATTGCGCAGAGCCATAGGAGTGGTATTTCAGGATTTCCAATTACTCACTGACCGATCAGTTGCCGAAAACCTGTATTTTGTGATGCGCGCCACCGGCTGGAAAGACAAACGCGAAATGGAAAACCGCGCCAAAACGGTACTTTCTATGGTCGGTTTGGAAACCAAAGGTCACGTACAAGCGCACCAATTATCGGGTGGTGAACAACAACGAGTAGCCATTGCCCGCGCATTGATCAATCATCCCAAACTCATTCTAGCCGACGAACCTACAGGCAACCTCGATCCGGAAACCTCGGCAGAAATCATGAAACTCATCATTGCGGTTTCAAAAGAAGAAAAAGCAGCTGTTTTGATGGCCACACACGATATGGCGATGATCGAAAAATTTCCCGGTCGTGTGATTCGTGTGGAAGACGGCAAACTGAAACCATTGGAGACGATGCATCAATTTGATCCGTTCACACCGATGTTTGAGTGATTTTACTAATTGAAGAGATACTTCTCCACAACCTCCAACAACCTTTTTTCCGAAAAAAGCTCTCGCACTTCTCTCAATTGAGTGGTTGACTCCTCTTCTGAAAGAACATTTTCCGAAAGGAGTTCCTGGGCTAGTTTTTCCGGTGTTGAGACAACGATGCAAAGGTGGTTTAAACCCGATCCGGCAACAATTTCAGGTGTGACAATGCATTTTTTGCCCGTCATCAACGCGTTGAGTAATTTAAGTTTGATACCTGATTGTTGGAACCCGACGATGAGATGAGCACTGGCGGTTTGCATGAGTTCCTGCAACTGAAGATCGTCAGGATTTTTAATGAGTTGCACGTTGGTCTGCTGAGAGCAGGCTGTTACCAGTGCTTGATCCGGATTTTTTCCGGCGATAATCAAGTTTTGTGGAATAGGATTTTTGTGAAATGCATCCAACAACCAATAAACAGCTTCGCAGTTTTCGGCCACACTTAGGTTACCATGAAAAAGGTAAAACGGATCGTGCGGTTTCGCCACAATTGTTGAAGGAAAGTGTTCAAACCCGACAGGAACGTAAACTACGTTTTCAAACCGCGATTTGTAATAGTCGGTATCCGATTCACTGATGGTTGCCAAAACTATCGCCTGTTTCAGCTCACTTTCGTGTTGGTGCAATTTGCGCGCTTCCGATCTAAAATACCACCGTTCGAAAAAAGAACTTGATCGTTTTGACAATCCATCGTAATACTGCCATTCGATGTTATGCAGACGTACCATCTTTTTGCGACCACTCAGTTCCGGATGGTTGAGCCAAAAAGTACAATGCTGTCCTTCAAATACAACAGGGTAATCATCCTGCAGCAACCGGTTTAAAAGCGCTTTTGAATTCCGTGTGTTGACAATAAAAGGACGTTTTGACAACCAGCTCAGGATACTTTTCGACCTAGTATAATAGTGTACTTCATCTGCGATCTCAGAAAAATCATGCTTGCGCCCTCGTCCGTATTCATAACAATGCAAGATAATGTGATATCCGGCATTTTTCAAACTGCGACAACGATAGTACACATCCATCACACCACCGTAATCGGGTGGAAAGGGCACATCAAAGGCCACAATGTGAATGCTTGTGTTAGTGGACATCGGCGTAAATCCGTTGAAGTATTTCCGTTTCTTTCTCCCAATTCTCTACCAAGGCGGCTTTTTCGCAATTACGTTTCAGTTGGTGCATCCGTTCGGTATCGGAAAGAAGATTCCCAATACGTTCGGCCATGTGTTCTGGCGTATAATCGGTCAAAACAAGTCCAAGATCGTGTTGCTGTACCAGATTGGCAACTTCCACTACATTTGAGCATACAATAGGTGTACCGGCGTGCATGTAGTCAAACACCTTATTAGGAAGTGAAAACTCATAATTGGGATTGGTGGGTTGATCGAGGCTTAACCCGAGGTCGGCATGAAACGTAAACTCCATGAGTTGACTGTAAGGACGTTTCCCAAAAAAAAGGACTTTGTCAGTGAGTTGTTCCACTTCCACACGCCGTTTCATTGCCGGAATGATATCACCATCACCCACCAAGATAAGTACCGTATCGTTTAAGTGATGCATCATTGCGATGGCCTCTTCAATTCCACGATCAATGTTGAGTCCGGCTCCTTGCATGATTAGTAATCGTTTATTTTCGGGAATACCGAGTTCGTGTTTGGTAGGCACCGATGTAGGTTTCCAAAGCGGAGAAACATTGCGCACCACCTGAACTGGGATGTGGTATTTTTGCTCATACTTATCCGCAATAGACCGATTAACCGTATAAACGGTTTTCAATTTCGGAAAAGTGTATTGCTCAATGCGTTCCCAAATGCGGCGTACTTTAGGTCGGCTAAGCAATTCGGGAACTTCCGTAAAATATTCATGCGAATCATACACCAGTGGAATACCTTTTAAACGTGCGATGATTGTGTTTGGAAGCAAGGTGTCCAAATCATTGGAAAGTAATAATTGACTTTTTCGAAACAGCAAAAAGAAGAACAATCGAAGGTTAAAAAAGGCATAAAACAACGCTCCCTTTTCGAACAGCAAAACCATCCTTTTGGTGGAATACGACCGTAGGTTGAGAGGAACACTATCGCGTTTTTTGCGACCTACCAACAACACCTCATACCCTTGGTCTGTGAGAAATGTACAGACTTTGTGCACCCGTTGATCGGTACTTAAATCGTTGATGACACTTACAATTGCTTTGGGTCTTGACATGTGTTCTTTCGGTGTCCAAAAATAGCAGAATCCGTTCAATGATTCGTTTAACGCAAAAAAAGGGGGTTTAGTTCACAAAGATCGCTTACCGGTACTGGGATGATTATCCTTATCCACGGTGACGAATACATTAATTTTTACTCCCACAGATACATCAACCTCAGGCTGAAGCTTATAACGGCAGCGCTCTTCATAGTGTAATATATTACGAGGGCGTTAGTCGAGTCAAAATCTGTGTATCTGTGGGGGAGAAAAAAAGTAACGATCATTCACATTTAATTCAGTGGTCTCTGTATAATTTTACGCCTTTTTAACCGTTAATGGCTCACAAACTGTAAATTCGCACCTCTAAAACAAACAACTACATGGAAGAAAGTACTGCTGTAATGCAAGAACAACGCATGAACCTACTGGTAACCATCTGGAGAAAGCGCAAAATTTTATTGATTACAACCGCGGCAGCCTTTGTTGTTTCAACGGTAATTGCGTTTTTAATGACCCCGATTTACCGTTCCACAGCCATCGTTTTCCCTGCCGCCACAAGCACCGTTTCTTTCTCCGAGCAACGTAATGCCAAAGCGTCATCAATGGACTTCGGGGAAGAAGAACAAGCCGAACAATTGATTCAGATTTTGCAATCGTCTAGCATTCGCGACAAAATTGTAGCGGAATTCGATTTGCAAAAACACTATGAAATCGACAAAAACGACGAAAACAAGTATTACAAACTCGTTAAAGAGTACAACCAAAACATCTTGTTTGTTAGAACCCGTTACGGTTCCATTCAAATTGACGTTCTGGATCGCGACCCGGTTCTTGCAGCAGATATTGCCAATAAAATTGTCGATCTCATCGATACTGTGAAAAACGAAATGGTGGCCGCGCGTACCATGCCGGCTTTCGAGATTAACAGACGTAAAAGAGATCAAATGGAAGCTGATCGAAAAGCCATATTGGATCAATTGGATACCTTGGCCGCCAAAGGAGTTCTTCCGTTGGATTCACGTGCAGGTCTTTTCCAAGCTTATGTAGATGCAAAAAGTCCTGAACAACGTGCCGAGATCAAGGAAAAAATCGACATCAACAACCAATACGGAGCTCTTTTTGATGGATTGGAATACATCCGTAACGAAAAGATTGTGAAACTGGAAGATTTCTCTGTTTCTTACGAACAAGCAGAATCGGATGCCAATACCAAGTTCAGCCATAAATTTGTGGTGGAACGCGCTGTAGTTGCCGATAAAAAAGACAAACCGAAACGCATGATCATTGTATTGCTTTCCGTAATCGGAACATTCATTTTCATGGTGTTTGCCTTGCTGTTACAAGATAAATTGAAAGAACTTCGCAAACTGGCGTAGTGGCTTTTCTCCGCGAACATAGCTGGCTGTTGCTTTTCGGAGCACTGTTCATCGGGTTACTCGGTTATTGTATCTGGATTGATTTCTGGTATGCCTACCTGATTCCGTATGCATTGGTCGTGCTCTTCGTGGCTGTCTTTTACACCGAATACACCTTTTTCTTCATCATAGCCATGACACCGCTTTCGGTGAATATTGAAGAATACACCGACGGTTTCGGACTGTTTTTACCCACCGAACCGCTGCTATTCGGAACCATGATGCTATTGGTCATGCAATCGCTTTACTCAAGAGTGTTCCCTGATTATTTATGGCGAAATCCGATTGTAATTGTGATCATCATTTACCTCTTATGGATTTTTATTACTTCCATTACCTCCGAACAACCGGTGATTTCGTTTAAGTATTTACTCGCTCGTTTGTGGTTTATCATTCCAGTGCTTTTTTACGGAAGCAACCTGTTTTTCGACCCGAAAAAAATCAAATGGTTTCTCTGGTTGTTCATCACCGGAATGATTCTCGTTATTTGTTATACGGTTACCATTCATGCGTATTACCGTTTCGGAGAAAAAGAAAGTCATTGGGTAATGTGGCCTTTCTTTAAGGATCACACAATATACGGAGCATTGGTCGCGCTGATAGTTCCGCTGGTTTTTGCACTTTATTTCTCAAGAAGACACACGCCTTTGGTGCAATTTATCCTCATTGGATTTATGGTTGTTAATCTGATCGGTTTGTATTTTTCCTACACAAGAGCGGCCTGGTTGAGTATTGTATTAGCCTTAGGTGTTTGGGCGCTTATTCGGTTTAAAGTGCGATTTAGTGTTTTCTCAACAGCCGTTTTAATGGTGCTTGGATTTATCTGGTATTCATGGGACGGCATTCAGCAAGATTTGGCACGTAACAAATCTGAACACACCACTGAAGAATTCAGCGAACGTCTGGAAAGCGCCACCAATGTAACAACCGATGCCTCTAATCTGGAACGCATCAACCGCTGGTCGTGTGCCATCGACATGTTTGAAGAACGCCCGCTTGTGGGCTTTGGACCCGGAACTTACGCCTTTGAATATGCCCGGTTTCAAGATCCGGAAAACCTCACCATTATCTCAACCAATTTCGGTGTAATGGGAAATGCCCATAGCGAATACCTCGGACCCTTGGCAGAAATGGGATTGATCGGAATGCTCTTGGTGTTTGCCTTGGTCTTCGTGATTTTTTACTTTTCAATCAAACTGTATCATCGCTGGCCGGAAAGTGATCGCGAAACTCGGACACTCATCCTAGGAATGATCTTGGCATTGAGCACCTATTTTATTCATGGTTTGCTGAACAATTACCTTGATACCGATAAAGCTGCCATCCCTATTTGGGGAATGTGTGCCGTATTCATCGCACTCGACGCACGTTTACGTTCGGGAAAAGTGAAGCAGTAATTTTCTCGAGGCAGCTTTGAAGTCGTCAATTACCCGTAAATTTGCGACACAAAAACACAACAACATGTTCACGGGAATCATTGAAACATTAGGAGAAATCGTCGCTATTGAGCACGAACAAACAAACGTACATTTTACCGTAAAATCAACCATCACGCACGAACTGAGAATCGATCAAAGTGTTGCTCACAATGGCTGTTGCCTTACTGTAGTCGCTATTGAAAATGACAATTACGTGGTTACGGCTATTCAGGAAAGTTTAGACCGCACCAATCTGGGCAACTGGAACATTGGCACCAAAGTAAACCTAGAACGCTGTATGCAACTCGGCGCCCGTCTTGACGGACATATTGTGCAAGGTCATGTGGATACCACGGGTGAATGTATTTCGGTAGAAAACCTAGATGGCAGTTGGAAATATACATTTACTTACGATGCATCTTATCCTACCGTTGCCAAAGGTTCTGTAACAATTAACGGAGTAAGTCTTACCGTAGTTGATTCAGAAAAAGGGCAATTTTCTGTTTGTATTATTCCATACACATACGAGCACACCAACTTCCATACGTTTGAAGTAGGCACCAAAATCAACCTAGAATTCGATATTATTGGAAAATATGTCGCTCGATTGATGGAAGAGCGCGAAGCTTAACAGTTTAATAATATTCCGCATTTAAATCGATTTAGCAACTGCTAATCAGCTGGAAAACAGGTTGTTTATTTTTCATATTTTCATGTTTATATTCGTAACTGCTCAAAAAAACTAGCATCGTAAGGGTGCGTTTTCCTAACTTTGCACTAAACTTTAGTTTAATGAGACATTTTTTACTTTTCACCTGCTTGTTTGTCGCAGCCACACTGTTCGGACAAACAGAAGTATTTAATTATACAGGCGCTTTAAATGCCAATGGTTGGACCACTCACTCCGGAACTGCCGGACAGCTGGTTGCTATCACAACTCCAAGTGATTTGGGCAATAGTTTATCCTATCCGCAGTTGGCCACATCAACCGGAAATCGAACAACACTCGTTGCTGGAAATGGTGAAGATGTCAATCTTGCACTTTCCGGAATCACTAACACCGGCTATTTTTCCTTCTTGTTGAAAACGCCTAATACAACCGGATTGGCTGTAGCTGGCGATTACATAATGGGCTTTAGCAATACCAGTGGAGCAGTTGCAACTGTTTTTGCTGGACGCGTTTTTATTAAACCGGGATTAACTGCCGGAACCGTGCAGGTTGGTATTCAGAATACAACCGGTGGAGCACCAACACAAACCTATGCACCTGGAGAATATCCGGTAGGCACAACGTTGTTTATTGTAGTAAAATACGATAGAACAACAACTCCGCACACTGCAAGTCTTTTCGTAAACCCTACGCCCGGCGCTGCAGAACCTGCACCTTCTGCAACAAATAACTCTGGTACGGCTGTAACCTTTGTGAATTTTGCTGCACTATTAATTCGTCAAGGTGGAACAGCTCCATCCGGAACAGGAAATCAAGAAATCGATGAAATTCGTACAGGTTCTACCTGGGCTTCCGTAACACCTTCAAGCTGCGGAACAACTAGTACGTTGAACGTGACCAATTGTGGTCCGTATACCTTAAACGGAACCACTTACAACACTTCCGGAACCTACAATCAATTATTAGCGGGAGCCAATTCAGCCGGTTGTGATAGTACCATTACATTGAACTTAACGGTAAATTCAGCAACAAGTTCGAGTATTACCACTTCGAGTTGTACTTCATATACCTTGAATGGAACCACTTACAATGCTTCAGGCACTTATGTTCAAACCATCCCGAACGCGGCTGGTTGTGATAGTACGATTACTTTAAACCTGACAATTGTAGGGTCTATTACGTATTATGCAGATACCGATGGTGATGGTTTTGGAAATCCCGGTTCCACACAATCCGGTTGTTCACAACCGATCGGTTATGTAACCAATGCCAACGATTGTGATGACAACAACAACTTAATCGGTATTGGAGCTACTTGGTACCTCGACGCGGACAATGATACTTTCGGTAATCCGTTGGTTGATTCGGTTGCTTGTTCTCAACCTGTTGGTTATGTTGCCAACTCAAACGACTGTGATGATAGTAACAATGCAGTGGGTGTAGCTCAATCTTACTACCCTGATGCAGATGGTGATAATTACGGAAGTGCTGCTGCAAGTGCTACGGTAGCATGTACACCTCCGGCCAATTATGTGACCAATAACACCGATTGCAACGATGCCAACCCGAATCAGTACCCGGGAGCAACAGAAATTCCAAATAACAGTATAGATGAAGATTGCAACGGTTCTGATTTGAGTACATTGGGTGTGCAATTGGCTCAATATACATTCACGGGGAACAACTGTGCAACCCCTGTTCACAGTGTAGTGGCTCAACCTGCTAATGCGGTATTCAGCGATTATAATGCAGATAGCGTTAACTGTGCAAGCGCTGCAGACGTTTTCAATTATAGTGGGTGGAATAATGGTGCTACGGTAGACTCTATTGAATTTTATGAATTTAGCATTACACCTGATAATTGCTACGAATTGGCTTTGACGCAATTGACATTTACACATAGAGGCAGTAACGGTGCAGGAACACCACTCGTTCACGTACGTTCAAGTTTAGATAATTTCGCCGCTGATTTTTACACGGTACAAATTGTAACTCCGGGTGTTGCGCAAACAGAAAACGTTCCACTTTCAGGACCTTTCGCAAGTATTTCAGGACCGGTTACGTTCCGATTCTACCTCACAGGTACTGTTGGAACAACTACCACTTACCGTCATGATAATGTTTCGGTTTACGGTGCTATTAACGCATTGCCACAACAAACGTATTATGTAGATGCAGACGGTGACGGATTCGGTGATGCGGCAATTGATTCTATGGATTGCACTGCTCCGGCAGGTTATGTTTCAAACAACACTGATTGTAATGATAACAATGCCGACGAAAATCCGAATGCGGTTTGGTACCAAGATACAGATAACGATACATTTGGCAATAGTGCTGTTACGCTTACACAATGCACGCAGCCTGCAGGATATGTAGCTGACAATACCGATTGTGATGACAACAATTCAAACGTTGGCGGTTCAATTACTTATTATGAAGATGCCGACAATGACACTTACGGAAACAGCGCTTCAGCAATGCAAGCTTGCTCACAACCTGTAGGTTATGTCTTGAATGCAGGTGACTGTGATGATAACAACAGCGCGATAACAGTTGCAACGGATGAATTTTACATCGACCAAGACAATGACGGTTACGGTTCCATCGCTGTGATCGTAACGGCTTGTACACAACCTGTTGGGTATGTTTCGAATGCAGATGATTGTGATGACAATGACAATAGCATTACACTTGGATCTACTTTCTACGAAGACGGTGACAACGACAACTTTGGAAATCCGAACAGCACAATCGTTGACTGTACAGCTCCAAACGGATACGTAGCGGATAGTACAGACTGTGATGATACCAATAACGCTATTAACCCGAATGCAACTGATGTATTTGGAAACAGCATTGATGAAAACTGTGACGGAACTGACGGAAACCTCGGATTGACTGATGCAGCAATCGCTGCGTTTAACGTCTTCCCGAATCCGGGAACGGCTGCTGTTACCATTACCTTAAACGGTTCTTGGAATGCCAATGTAACTGTTACGATTCTTTCAGTAGACGGTAAAACGGTACAAACCGCAACCGGTTCTTCCAACGAAGTAACTGTTGCCACAGCTGAATTGTTACCAAGTGTTTATTTTGTTCGCGTGAGTGATGGAACACATAGTTCTGTAGCACGCTGGGTGAAACAATAAACAAGATTAAATCAAGTTGAAAATCCTTCCATTCGAATGCGAGTGGGAGGATTTTTTTATTCAGTCCCTTAGGGACGTGATATGGTAAAAAATATGAGTGCACACATCTCCGCCCCGTAGGGTCGGGATATAACAAAATAAGGTCTCGACCCTACGGGGCGAAAAAATCTGAAAAGCCGTCTGTTTTTTTAAGATATTACGTCACTACGTGACTATTTTTTGAGTTTGTTAAGATGTCACTTCACCCAGGCCTAAAAAACAACAAGAGAGAAACGGGCGTCTCTCTCTTGTTCCAACCTAAACTACTACTACTTATGAAAACTAACCTCTAATTACCGTAAATCAAATTTCGCGCCAAAGTTTGAAGATCAATTCCGGTAATTAGGAATACAAAGATAACGTAGGTTTTCCATTGGTATTTTACAGCCCTCGTGTTTTTAACAAAATTTGGTGAAAGTGATTTTTCATCCGTTCGATAACTAAACGGTTTTATTCACTTATCTTTGCCCACTTATAAAGAACTCAAGGTCCAGACGACATGAAAGTTATCGAACACATTAACCAGGCGAAAGACACGCTGTTTTCATTTGAAATCCTTCCTCCACTTAAAGGAGCGACCATACAATCCATCTACGACGGCATTGATCCGTTAATGGAATTTAAGCCCCGATTCATCAACGTTACCTATCACCGCGAAGAGTTTATCTACAAAGAACGCGAGAATGGTTTGTTGGAAAAAATTGCGATTCGCAAGCGTCCGGGAACTGTAGGAATATGTGCGGCCATCATGAATAAATTTCAGGTAGATGCCGTTCCGCATTTGATCTGTGGCGGCTTCTCGAAAGAGGAAACAGAGAATGCACTCATCGATCTTCACTTTTTGGGAATTGATAATGTACTGGCGTTGCGCGGCGACTCTATTAAAACGGAATCTACTTTCAAACCGCATCCTGAAGGTCACCGCTATGCAGTGGAACTGATTCAGCAAATTGCCGAAATGAACGACGGTCGTTATTTTGTGGATGATGTGCAACTGGCACCAACTAACTTCTGTATGGGAGCTGCCGGATATCCTGAAAAGCATTTCGAAGCAATGAACCTTTCTACCGATTTGCAATACTTGAAAGCAAAGGTGGATGCAGGAGCCGAATATGTGGTGACACAAATGTTTTTCGATAATCAGAAATACTTTGATTTTGTAGATGCTTGTAGAGCAATCGGTATTACCGTGCCAATTATTCCGGGACTGAAGCCGATCAAAACCATGAATCACATTGCGTTTTTGCCGAAGGTATTTCACATCGATTTTCCGGAAGCATTGAGCAGCGAATTATTGAAATGTAAAAGCAGCGCTGACGTCAATCAGGTAGGAATTGAATGGGGAATTCAGCAATCAAAAGAATTGAAAGCTGCCAAAGTGCCTTGCATTCACTATTATACTATGTCGACTTCCGACACTGTGAAAAAAATAGCCAGCCAAATATTTTAACCTATGAAACAGCTCATCTTACTCATCGCAATGATTGGTCTCGGATCAATTTCAAATGCACAAACCGACAGTCTTCATCTGACCAATGCGTTGGTGGTGAGCCACATGGATAATCAGGAAGACCGTTACTCATTGGAGGTAGCTATTTCCGAAATATTGTCAGCCAATCAGGTAAAAAATGCTGTTTCGCTCAATGTCTTGAAACAAGGTGGTGATCCGCAGGTATTGATGACCGATTCACTCACGCAAATCCTGGCCGGAAAAGGAATCAATACCATGATGCTGGTTTCGATCAGAGGGTACGATAAACGCTTCAGACGCTCCGAGAAGAAATTGACACTAGCCGAAGATCTTTCATCCGCTAACTTGTTTTCGTTGTACAAAGATGATATTGTTTCAGTAACACTCGAGTTTCACTTCTACCGAAACGGTGTGCTGGTAGGGTCGGATTTATTGAAGATCGGTGCCATTAGTTCGCGCGAAGGGGTGATGAAAAAGCTCCGTAAGAAATTGCCGAAACGCATTCGTAAGCACTGGAAGTAAGATTTTAAGACTAATAGACTTGAGACGAAAGACATAAGACAGTTTTTCAAAACCAGTCTTTTGTCTTTTAGCGAAGCGGTCTCAAGTCTTACCGTCTTACGTAAGTCGGATCGATCTTTTCCAATTGTTCCAGTTTCGCAGCTGCTTTTTCGAATTGTTTCGTTTGAAAATAGGCTTCCGCGCAATAAAACAAGGTGTTTTTTCCTTCGGGTTGAATGGTGAGTGAATGTTCGAGATCAGCAACTGCTTCCGAATAGCGACCTAATTGCAAGAGGCAATATCCTCGCTGATCAAAAATCCGGTAATCGTATTTGGAATAACTTGTCGCTTCGGTAAATACTGCTAAAGCTTCTTCGATCTTTCCTTCTTGCAACAGCATTGCTCCACGATCAAGGATCACCACGAGATTTTCCGACCGTTGTTTTAAACCTGCTTCAATGCGTTTAAAATTGGCGTATTCATCCAATTCTTCGTTAGAAACCGCTTCATTCGTCAGAAATACAACCTCGTCTTCAGAAGAAAGTTGCATTGCTTCGCAGGCTGTTCGTACATCCAATGATTTCCGGTTTTGTACAGTCGGTTCCACATCTGTCGACCAATACGCTTTCACATACAATTGGTTGTTTTCGCCCAACTGAATCACTTTGTAAACAGAATAATCGGCGTTTTCCTGCTGAAAAAACACATCACCGCTGCGGTAAGTTTCCATGGATTTAGCTCATAATTGCATCCAACGCATCGATGAAACGCGTAGCTGCAACTTCCAAAATCTCGTCGGTGTGCGCTGCGGAAACAAACCCCACTTCATAACCACTTGGTCCGAGGTAAACACCCCTTTCCAACAATGCTCTGTGCAAGTGTTTGAAGCCCGTCATATCCGGATTGATATCTTCCGATTTGCGAATACGCTTGGAATCGTCGAACGAAATCCAGTAAATAGAACCGATGGTTACCAACTCAAAATGGTATCCTTTCGCTTTGGCGTGTGCGTTGATTTTATCGGTAAACAAATGCGTTCTTCGCTTTTGATCTTCGTAAAAACCGGGTTTGGAAAGTTCGGTCAATTGTGCTATCCCAGCCGCCATTGCTACAGGATTTCCCGAAAGCGTTCCAGCCTGATAAACCGGTCCGTCGGGTGAAATCTGCGCCATGATTTCTTTTTTGGCACCGTAAGCTCCTACCGGCAAACCTCCACCGATGATTTTTCCATAAGAAACAATATCCGGAATCACACCGTAATGTTCGGTGGCTCCACCAAAAGCCACACGGAATCCTGAAATCACTTCATCAAAGAACAACAACGCTCCGTTGGCAGTACACACTTCGCGCAGAAAGGTCAAAAATCCTTCTTCCTGCAACAGCAATCCGTTATTCGCCGGAATCGGTTCGATAATCACACAGGCAATCTGATCTTTGTATTCGGCAAAACATTGTTCTACCGCTTCTTTATTGTTGAGTGGCAACACCAAGGTCTCATTTACAAATGCTTCGGGAATGCCCGCACTGGAAGAATTTCCGAAGGTCACCAATCCTGAACCAGCTTTCACCAATAAAGCATCGCTGTGTCCGTGGTAACAACCTTCAAATTTCACGATTTTGTTTCTTCCCGTGTAACCGCGCGCCAAACGAATTGCCGACATCACGGCCTCGGTTCCTGAACTGGTAAATCGCAATTTATCGATGAAGCTATTTCGGGTTAAAATCAATTCCGCAAGCTCGTTTTCCAAACGCGTCGGAGCTCCGAAACTAGATCCGTTTCCAAGCGCTTCAACTACTTTAGAATACACCGCCGGATGGTTGTGACCAAGGATCAGCGGCCCCCAGCTACCACAAAAATCAATGAATTCATTATCGTCTTCATCCCAAATGTAAGCTCCGTTTCCTTTCTTGATAAATAACGGTGTCCCGTCTACGGATTTGAAAGCCCGAACCGGTGAATTAACCCCACCCGGAAAGTATTTTTTTGCTGTTTCGTATAACGCCTTGGAAACTGTTTGCTTCATGTATGATTGTCTTAGAATGTGTATCTTTGAAAAGTGGCTTTTTAACAGCCAGCTCAATTATTAAACAAAATTAGCAGAAATAAGGTTTAAACATGGCCGAATTTGTGAATTCTCTTGCAGCCGCTCAGGCATTAGACGCTGCCGACCCGTTAAAGTCATACCGTGATCGATTTTATATTCCAACATTCCACGAAAAAGCAGTTCGCTATTTCACAGGAAACTCATTAGGACTGCAGCCCAAATCGGTGCAAACCTACGTGCAGCAAGAATTAGACGATTGGGCAAAATGGGGTGTTGAAGGTCATTTCCACGGAAAAAATCCTTGGTTTTCTTACCATGAATTTCTAACGGAAAAAGTAGCTCGTGTTGTGGGCGCTTTACCCAAAGAAGTGGTCGTAACACATTCGTTAACCACCAACTTGCACCTGCTGATGGTTTCGTTTTACCGACCTGTTGGAACACGTACCAAAATCTTGTGCGAAGCCAAGGCTTTTCCGAGCGATTTGTATGCGTTGGAATCGCAGGTTCGTTTTCACGGTCTCAATCCGGATGTTGATTTGGTAGCACTTGCTCCGCGTGATGGTGAACACTTATTGCGCGAAGAAGACGTGCTGGCAAAAATTGCCGAATTGGGTGATACACTTGCTTTGGTGATGATCGGTGGTGTGAATTATTATACCGGACAATTGATGGACATGCCTGCCATTACCAAAGCCGGACACGCGGTTGGTGCTATTGTTGGATTTGATCTGGCGCATGCTGCCGGAAATATTCACTTAAAATTGCACGAATGGGATGTTGATTTTGCGGCGTGGTGTTCGTATAAATACTTGAATTCCGGACCTGGCGGTGTTTCAGGAATGTACGTTCACGAGCGCTTTGCCAATAGACCGGATCTTCCGCGATTCGCCGGATGGTGGGGTTATGATAAAGCAACCCGCTTTCAAATGGAACCGGGTTTCAAACCCATGGAAGGTGCCGAAGGATGGCAGTTGAGTAACGCTCCTGTTCTCAGTATGGCCGCTCATTGGGCTTCGCTGGAAATTTACGATGAAGTAGGCATGGAGCGTTTGAATGAAAAGACGGTTCTGCTCACCGGATACCTTGAATTTATCTTGGATGAACTGACGGCAAAATACCAAGATCAATGTCGTTTTGAAATCATTACTCCGCGAGAGAAAACAAGAAGAGGCGCTCAGTTGTCTATATTGGTACACGGAAAAGGAAAAGCCTTGTTTGATGCATTGAGCGCAAATGGTGTAGTGGCCGACTGGCGTGAACCGAATGTAATTCGTGTGGCTCCGGTGCCGTTGTATAATTCTTTCGAGGATGTATATTACCTCGGGAAGTTTATGGAAGAAGCGATTTTGGGGTAGAAAAACTGATCGAACTAATGAAAAAAAATTCTCCATTTTGAAGGGGGATCCATCTCCCTCCTTGAGGAGGGATAAAGGGAGGTGACAAGTTGGAAAACCAGATTTAGAGAAGAATTGTCCTCCCCCTCAATCCCCCTCCAAAGGGGGAGGCAGATGGCGGTAAAAAATATAGAACAAAATGAAAAACGTTGCAGTAGTTGGAGCAGGATTGGTAGGCAGTTTGCAAGCCATCCTAATGGCACAGAAAGGATACAATGTATCGGTTTTTGAACGCAGGGAAGATTTGCGTAAAGCCAAATTGATCAGTGGAAAGTCGATCAACCTTGCGTTGTCTGACCGTGGTTGGAAAGCCCTTGAACTTGCAGGAATTGCGGAAGATATCCGTGCGATTTCCATCCCGATGCACAGCCGCTGTATGCATGCGCTAGACGGATCGTTGTCTTACCAACCTTACGGAAAAGAAGATCAAGCCATTTACTCTGTTTCGCGTGGTGGTTTGAACCAAAAGCTCATGAATCTGGCGGATGATTATCCGAACATCGAGTATTTTTTCGACCGAAAATGTCAGGATTTGGAGCTTGCTTCCAATACGTTGACTTTCAACAATACCAAAGAAAAAACAACCGAAAAACATGTCTTCGACCGCATTTTTGCAACAGATGGAGCTTTTTCAGCAGTACGTATGCGCATGCAAAAATCAACCTTGTTTGATTATTCGCAGAAATACCTCGACCACGGTTACAAAGAATTGGTCATTCCTGCCAATGAAGACGGTTCGCACAAACTCGACAAAAACTGCCTGCACATTTGGCCACGTGGTGAGTTTATGATGATCGCCCTAGCCAATCTTGATGGTAGTTTTACCTGTACGCTCTTTTTTCCGATGAAGGGCGAAACCTCGTTTGAAACCTTAAAAACACGCGAACAAGTTGGTGGTTTCTTCGAAAAAACATTCCCAGATGCGGTGTCAATGATGCCGACGCTGTTGGACGATTACTTCGACAACCCGACTTCAACGCTGATCATGGTGCGCTGTACACCGTGGAACTATCAGGACAAAGTATTGTTGTTGGGCGACGCTGCTCACGCCATTGTACCTTTCTACGGACAAGGAATGAATTGCGGGTTTGAAGATTGTACTGTTTTCGACGAAATGTACAAACAAGCCAATGGCAATTGGGATGGTTTATTGGATCGGTTCTCGGATCAACGTGTTCCGGATGGCAACGCGATTTTGGATTTGGCTCTGTTCAATTACGTTGAAATGCGTGATTTGACCGCCGATCCGGATTTCTTGTTGCGTAAAAAAATCGAAGCAAAATTCTCGAATCTGTACCCTGAAAAATGGATGCCGTTGTACTCACAAGTTACGTTTAGCCACATTCGCTACAGTGATGCATTAAAAAACGGACAGTACCAACAAACGATCATGGATCAGGTAATGCAGTTGGATGATATTCACCAAAACTGGAATGAACCATTCGTTATGGAAAAAATGTTGGCGCTTTTGGTGTAACCAAACGTCAGTATTCGGATATTTACAAAAACGCTCGTTATGAATCGACTATTTCTTGGAGTATTACTTTCGGTAGTGATGGCAGATAGTGCAATGGCACAGTACAAACCTAAAAAACGCAGAAGTGATTTTTTCGGCGGGGCTGAAGACTACCGTGATATTTCCAAGAATGCGTTGCAGATTTCATTTGGGCCGAACTACACCCTGAGTCATCTCAAAAACGAAACTGTCGACGGTGTTGACAACCTCAACCGCCCTATTGATTACACCATTGATCCTGCGGGAAGAGTGGGTGGTTTCATCGACATCGGAATGGCGCATTACCGCTTTAAAAAGTCACGTGTTTTGGGCGCTATATACAAAATGCGGGGTGAGAAAGGCGAAATCAAATGGATCGGAGCGAATCTCATTCACCGCGTGGATTGGGGATTAGGTTTCGATTACATCGGCGGAACCGAAAAAACGACAACCAATTATTTGGATTTAATGGGGAACGTCATCAACACGGTTGAAGGTCAAGGGAAATTCTACAACGGTTACCTTTACGGACGCTTTACCGCAGATCGTTTTACGCTGCTGAACGATAACTGGCACCTCGAAACCGGACTTGGTGTGAATTTTAATTACATGATCATGGAAGGCTCACAGGAGTATTCCGAACCGGTATTTGCAGAGCAAAAATTCCAGAAAAACTTCATGGCTCAGATTCACGGACACCTTGGGTTTCAATACCGTGTGCGACGTGGTGATTATTTGGTGTTCGGGTTTTACCTTCCTGCCATCGGGGTGTACGAAGCCAATCGTTTGAAACCGACCATCCAATGGTTTTCGAGCAATTACTGGCCGGTGCATTTGCAAGTGAAGTGGATTCATCATTTTACCAAAAAATCGAACGGTTGCAATACCGGAACGCCAGAAGACCGCAAGCGCAACGACGAATACATGCAGAACCGATAATCGGTGTTTCGAAGACTCATTTCCCGTTTTCGAAGCGAACCGTTTTTATGGTCGGCACTAGCAATTGCAGCTCTTGTCTATATCCTCA
The DNA here is from genome assembly GCA_029866325.1 of Fluviicola sp. Lineage (GTDB taxonomy): Bacteria > Bacteroidota > Bacteroidia > Flavobacteriales_D > Crocinitomicaceae > Fluviicola. The sequence continues at coordinate 124,636 of JARWZO010000005.1, forward strand.
TTTCGTTTGTCAATCATTACTGTTTTCGCACCTATACACTCGATTTAGGCGCCTACACAAACGCGTTGTACGATTACGCGCATTTCGGTTTCAACGATAGTTCAACATTCAAAGCTGTTCCCGAAAACTTATTGGCAGATCATTTCGACTTGTATTTACCGCTTGTTTCGCCCTTGGTTTATCTTTTTGGAACCTACACGCTGTTGGTTGTTCAACTGATTGCCGTGCTTGTTGGAGCAATTGGCATTTATCGCTATTTCGATTACCGTTTTCCAAACACGCACCTCAAGCGATTTGCACTCATCTACTTTCTGTTGTTCTTCGGCATTTTCGCAGCATTTTCCTTCGATTATCACAGCAATGTGGTGGCAACAATGCTCGTACCGTGGTTATTATTGGCTTTCGCGAAACGGAAATTTAGGCAAATTGTAGTGCTTACCATTCTGATTTTGATTGCCAAAGAAAACATGTCGTTGTGGGTCGTTTTTATTGGCTTCGGATTGTGTTATACCTATTTCCGTGACAAACAATTGCGTTATATGGCGCTCGGCATTTCGGGTTTTTCGATGCTCTATTTTGTGATGATCACCGGAGTAGTGATGCCGGCGCTTTCCAACTCGGGGACCTATCCGCATTTTCATTATTCGGTATTGGGCACTGGTGCAGGAGAAGCCTTGATGCAACTGCTTTCGCACCCAATCGACAGTTTTAAATTGTTGTTTATCAACCACAGTCCTTTTCCTGAAAACAACGGCGTCAAGGCAGAATTTTGGATTGTCACTGCGGTTTGCGGCTTGTTTTGCCTGATCCGAAAACCGATTTACCTGTTCATGCTCATTCCGATCTTTGCTCAAAAATTGTTTCACGACAATTCCGCCATGTGGGGCATCAATCAGCATTACGCCATTGAATTGGCTCCGTTACTGGCAATTGGAACCTTTGAAGCAATTGCACAATTTCACAACCAACAATGGAAACGTGTGGCTTTATTTACGGCTGTGATTTGTTCGCTTGCCTGTGCTATTCGGGTGATGGACAATACCGTTGCTTATGCTGAAAAAGCGCGGATCCGGATTTACAAAGAAGCCCACTACAACCGCGAGTTTCCCATTGATGAGGCTTACAAGGTCCTCCGCCTGATTCCTGAAAATGCTGTGGTAAGCGCACAGTCGGCATTTGTACCACATTTGGCGGTGCGCGAATCGGTGTATCAGTTTCCGATTATTCGAAATGCCACCTACATCTTATTGTCACCGGTGGAAAATCCGTATCCATTGACAGCGGAAACTTTTACACACAAAAAAGACAGTTTGCTAAACACTTCCGCATGGAAAATTGTTACTAAAAACAATACATTTATCTTACTGAAAAAACAACAACCATGAAACGAATTTATCATTTAAGCAATTGTGGCACGTGTCAGGAAATCATCCGAAAGGTAAATCCGAAAAGCGATGTAGAGCAGATCGACATCAAACAAACAAATATAGACGGTGATACCTTGGATTGGATCAAAAACAAAGTGGGTTCTTATGAAGCCTTATTTTCGAAACGAGCATTGAAATACCGCGGAATGGGATTGCATGAAATGAACCTGACTGAAGCCGATTACCGTAGATATATGCTGGAAGAATATACCTTTTTGAAGCGTCCGTTTATAATCTACGATGAAAACATTTGGATCGGAAACGCAAAAAAAGACGTTGAAAGCGCAGTGGCTTTTTTCAGCCAATTGTAAAATTCTACAAAGTTTCAGTTCAGCCAATAGATTCTTATCCCAAACACTCGTTATTTAATCCGTTTTTTCATGGGAGAATTATTCGGCTTGTTTGCAAATGCGTTTTTAGCGGCGACCATTTTACCCTTTTCTTCCGAACCGCTTTTTCTGACATTGCTTGCGATGAATACCGATCCGTTGACCTGCTTTTTGGTAGCAACAATCGGTAACAGTTTGGGAGGATTCACCAACTTGCTTTTGGGAAGGTATAGCCGAAATTACTTTGAAAAACGTGGAAAAACTCCAAGAGGAAAAGACCTCATTCGGCGCTACGGCGCTTGGATCGCTTGGTTTTCTTGGGTTCCGTTTATAGGAGATCCGTTGCTGATTGCGGCGGGTTTTTACCGCACACCAATTATACTGACTTCGGTGTTTATGATTGCCGGAAAGGCAGGAAGATACGCGTTATTGTGGTATTTCTTTTCATTGACACAATGAAGCTGCAATGCGTCGTGCCTCAGCATCAACCGCTACATAATCTTCATACGAAGGTTTGGCAATGAAACCCGTTTTTTCCATTGTGGTGGCGTTGATTCGTGCTAAATCCAAGAACCCGATTTTCTCTGTTAGGAAAGCTTCTACTGCTACTTCATTCGATGCATTGAGTGCACAGGCTTTCGTTCCTCCGAATTCCATGGCTTGATAGGCCAAATCGAGGTTTCCGAATGTTTTACGGTCAGCCGGTTCGAAGGTCAGGCTCGGGTAATCCAAGAAATTGAACCGCGGAAAAGTTGTCGGAAAACGATCCGGGTAGGTTAACGCAAATTGGATGGGCAATTTCATATCGGGTAATCCCATTTGGGCTTTCATGCTCCCGTCAACGAATTGTACCAAGGAATGCACAATCGATTGCGGATGCACAATCACATCAATTTGTTCGGGTTTCAGGTTAAACAACCATTTGGCTTCTATCACTTCCAACCCTTTATTCATCAACGAAGCCGAATCAATGGTGATTTTGGCTCCCATGGTCCAATTGGGATGTTTTAAGGCTTGTGCAGGAGTTACGGTTTTCAATTGTTCGGTTGTCCATCCGCGGAAAGGTCCGCCGGAAGCCGTGAGGTAAATTTTCTCAAGCGGATTGTGAAATTCACCTACAAGACATTGAAAAATAGCCGAGTGTTCCGAATCGACCGGATAAATATTGATTCCTTTTTCCTTTGCACGTTGAGTGACCAATTCGCCTGCTACAACCAACGTTTCTTTGTTGGCTAAAGCCAAATCTTTCCCTGCAGCAATAGCGGCTAGCGTAGGTTTTAACCCGGCGTAACCGACCAAGGCAGTCAAGACCACATGCACGTCTGAAAATTCAACAACCTGACAAAGCGCATCCGCTCCGGCATATACGTGGATATCTTCTGAAAACAAAGCGTTTTTAACCGTTTCGTAATGACGCTCATCGGCAATAACTACCGCATTGGGTTGAAATTGCAGTGCTTGTTGGATCAGCAACTCTGCATTGGATTGAGCTGTAATGACTTGTAAGTCAAAATAATCCGGATAGGCAGCAATAACCTCCAATGCTTGTGTTCCGATAGAACCGGTAGATCCTAGAATGGCGACGCCTTTTTTCTGATGCATGAAACAAAATTAATGGAAATAACGTGAGTTTTTAAGTTTGACGGTTTCTTGAGCAGGTCAAACGCATTTAAAACCTTGGTATGATGTGGTATTCCGAAGGTAAAAATGGAAATGCACTTTTGAATACACCTTTCATTCCCACTGATGTTTCTTACTTTTGTGGTATGAAATACCGCATGCTTACCAACGAAGAACTGCAGCATTTGGAGGGCGATCTGAAAGCCTTTCTGATCATTAACGGTATAGAAGGTGATAGCTGGAAAGAACTCAACGAAACGGAGCCCGAGAAAGCGGTTGCCTTGGTAGAATTGTTTTCAGACAATGTTTTGCAAACGGTATATGAGAAAGTTCGTTTTCTAGAGTTCAGAAGTCCTGATTTGTGTTTGGTGTTTCATTGTAAACCGAATGACATGGAATTAATTTCCATTAGTCGTGTTCCCGGAACAGCCTGTGATCTTTCAACGCCCGAGTCCATTCATGAAGCGTTGGTGTATCATGCTTACGGATTGACCTGGTTTAGAACCTCAAAACCGTATAACGAAACCCGCGAACTGGAGATTCACCGTTTGCTGGAACAGGGAAGTGTGTTGTCGACGCCTGAGTTTTGGGAGGCGTTGGTGAAAGGATTGGAGGGGTGAAATTCGGGTTCAGTAGTGGCACGTAATATTGCAAATTTACGTGCCAAAAACACCCTCGTAATTTTGCAATATTACATGGGTTTAAAACGCTGAAAACAAATCGTTTGCACAGTATTTAGATCACATCAAGATTCAATTACCTTCTTCAGATTTTCTATTCGTTCAAAAGTGCCGGGAAGGATACGGTAGTGATGCTGTCTTTCAATAAATCTTCCTGCAATCAACCCGGCATTGGCTAATTCTTTCAAATGTTGATGAACTGTTGCTTCTGACAAATTGGTTATGCGAATCAAATCTTTGTTTGTTGCGTAACTTTCTTTTGAAAGATACTGAATGATTGCAACTCTTGCCGGATGACCAATAGCTTTTGCCACTCTTGCAAATGATTTTTGCGACGCTGTATATACCTTGATTTTAGAAGCTCCCATGGGACTTTTCTTATTTAAGTTAGTGAAAAAGATCAGTTGAGTCAATACGATTTTGAAAAAAAACTTAATTTTTTTGTTTTTTGGATTGGAATGGGGGCACGTAATATTGCAAATTTACGTGCCCAAGACCTCCACGTAAATTTGCAATATTACGTGGGCTTAAAATACTGAACCACAATAGCTTTAATCATCTACAGAAAAACACCCATTTTCCGAATTCCAAACCAAAACCCCATTGTTTCTTTTCGCCATTGAATGCCTATCTTTGCACCATGACAATAATCCCGGCATTGGAAGAACGTTTTGGGGCACACCGAGTGCGTTCCATCCAAAATCCGTTGCATCCAGAACAAGCACTGATCTTTTTGTACCTCGAGTTGAACATTCCCGTGACAATTATGATGACCAACGGCTTGTCGAACTATACGATGCCCGTTTCCGAAAAATGGAAGGGAAGAGAGCATGCCGAATTGTACTTCTGTTTGCCCACGTATTGGGATATGGACGATCTTGAAAATCCCAACTTTAACTGGGTGTATCATTGGATATTTAGACTCGAAACCTTTGTTCGCGAGAAAAATACGTGGTTCGGTCCCGGACATACCATTCCGTGTGGCAATCCAATTGCTCAGATTTCCAATACCATGAAACAGGAATACTTGATTTTCTTAGATCCGATTTTCATGGAAGACGCTCTTCAGCCACTTGAATTTGCCGACAAAGAGGTTCATTTCTTGAGTATTGTTCCCATTTTCGGAGATGAACTCGATTATAAAATAGGAAAAGGAACACACAAAATCGTTCGAAAATTTATTGCAAAGAAAATAGATGAGCGGCTCGATGATTACCGCGTTTCGGTGCTGCGAACCAGAATGCGCTTTTTCTAGTCTCTACCACGAAAGATCGATTCATCAGCAATGGCTCATGAACAAGTTTGATTTCCACGAATGTCTTTTTAGCACCTTTCATTCACCTAATTGGATGCAAAACATCATTCGTTTTTAAGCTTGAATTCCAATTTACCCGAAAAGATTTCTAACCGGTCAATTCTGGCAGATAATTTGTAAATTGTGATTCCAAAAAACGAGAACATGAAACAACTATTACTTGCGGCAACCCTTTTTACAGCTGCATTCTCCTTTGCCCAAGAAGTGAAAACATCCGAAGAATATGTGAGCTTTTCAAACGGAAGTCATAACGCCATTGTGGTAACCATTCCGTATGCCAACAAAGAAGTGGTGGAAAAAGAACTGAAATCGGAAATGAAAGACTGGGGTGGAAAACACAATAGTTCAAAAGGTGAACATACTGCCATTCAAGCGTCTATGAAATCTATGGGAAGCAAACCGTTTGATGGATACGCCAAAATTATTGAGAGCGGTGATGTCATTAAAGTGGCTTTTGCTGTTGATTTGGGTGGAGCTTATATGGATAGCCGTCAGCACAGTTCACAGTACAAAGTCATTCAGGAACGCGCGAAAAAGTTTGCGACCAAAACCGCAACTACCGGAGTGGAAAATGAATTGGCAGCTGAGGCAAAAATCTTGAAGGAAATGGAAAAAGATAAATCCGACCTGGAAAAATCGATTGAAAACTCGAAAAAAGACATTGAGGATTACAAAAAACGCATCGAAGAAGCCGAGCAAAAAATCATCGATAATGAAAGCGCTCTTTCCAAGAAAGGCGAAGAAATTACAATACAAACCACCAAAATAGGTGACGTAGAAAAGAAGAAAAAATCCATTCGATAAACCTTTGGGAATTGATTCGGAGTTTGTCTTTTGACGAAGGGAAGCTCCGATCTTACCCTTCAATCAAACTTTCGGCTACTTTTGTTGCATGAAAATTTTGGTGGTGCGTTTCAGTTCTATCGGCGATGTGGTCTTAACCACGCCTGTTGTACGTTGTATCGCTGAGCAACTCCCCGATGCCGAAATTCATTTTGTCACTAAAAAGGCATTTCTTCCTGTTTTGGAAGGTAATCCGCACATCGCTAAAATCATCACCATCGAATCGTCGGTGAGTGAAAAGATGGCTGAATTAAAAGCCGAACACTATGATCTAGTGATTGATTTGCACCGAAATGTGCGTACGTTGCGCCTAAAACGTGCGTTGGGAGTGAAATCGTATGCTTTTCCAAAACGCAATATCGAGAAGTTTTTACTCACTAAATTTAAGATCAACCGTATGCCGGATGTGCATGTAGTAGATCGTTATTTTGAAGCGGTACGTGCCATCGGGGTAAAAAACGACGGCTTGCCTTGCGAACTGTTTTTAGCTCCTTCCGACGAAGTCAATTTAGTTGAGCACAATCTTCAACCCAAACAGTTTGTTGCTGTTGCAATGGGTGCGCAATTTGCCACAAAACAGATGCCTGTTCACTTGATGGCAGAGGTGCTGTCGGGCATTGAATTACCGATTGTGTTATTGGGCGGACCAACAGACATAGAACGAGCTGATCAACTCAAAACAGCTCTTCCTTCGCAACAAGTGGTTGATTTTTGCGGAAAAATTACACTTCGTCAATCGGCGTTTTTGGTAAGTCAAGCCAGTGCAATCCTCACCGGAGATACCGGATTAATGCACATTGCCTCGGCGTTTCGCATTCCGATTGTGAGCGTTTGGGGAAATACCGTTCCTGCTTTGGGCATGTATCCCTATTCGCCGCAAGACCAATCATTGTATTCCATTCACGAAGTGAACAACCTTTCCTGCCGACCGTGTTCCAAAATCGGATACAAGGAATGTCCGAAAAAGCACTTTAAGTGTATGGAGATGCAGGATGGGAAAGCGATTCGGGAGGATTTGATGGGAAAGTTGTAACTCACCAACAATAACTAAATGGGACGTGAAAAAACGACAATTTCAAAAGGCGATTTCTATTTTTCGGTCGTGGCATTTATGTTACTGGCGTTTTTTTTTCTTTTCGTACTCGTACGGTCAATAAATACACTTCTGAGCGATATCCAACCTTCAGAGATAACCACAGTTAAAGGAGTTATACTAAATAACGCTGAAATTACGAGAGTAAGAACTTCGAGGTCCATTCGAATAAAAATAAAGGAAGCTCCGCGTTACGAATTTGTGATTGGTTATCCGCATATCGATGTTACAACTACCCGTCAATATGTGAATGAAGTCACACGCTTTGACACGATAGAATTAGATATACTCACAACAGAATATCAGGCAAAAATATCACAAACGGCACCGTTAAAAATGATGGATCGAATAGGTTTTTATTCAATCCAGGTGTATGGTCTAAGAGAAGGAAATGTGTCTTTTCTGAATCTTGCAGACTATAATAAAGCAGATGATGAAAATGCCGGATCCACGATTTGGCTTTCTTCGTTTCTTGTGCTTTTATTCTTGGGTTGGAGTATGTACATAATGACGTTCAAAAGGCCAAAAAAGGCCACTTTGTTTGACTAAAGGTTGGGATTTATAATCAAGAAAATTAACTCCACGTAATAGTGCAAAATCACGTGCTCTGATTTGCCACGTAATTTCACACTATTACGTGCCCTGTTCCGACTTCAACATTCAACTCAAGATCTCGCGGAAAACACACTCATTTCCTGTCTTCTGTTCTAGTTAACCTTCTCACGAATCACCCGCTGCACTGTTCTTTCGGCAACTGTGCATGCAAGCAAGAGAATAAAAGAGAAGTACAAACACGCGTTTTTTTAATACGCTATCATCGTGCAGTGATTGTCAAACTCACGTTAAATTATTATGCTATATTTGATTCATCAGAATTTGTTAACAAGGAATCATTTATTTAACCCGTTCATCTCCTGAAAACACACTGTTTTAGACCATGAATGTCAACACTATTCACTATGAAAGAAAATGTATGCGAGTGGGATCCCAATATAAAACTAACCATCACGTCGTCAGTTGAAGAAGGAGTTTATACTTACACATTAGTAACAGAGGTTCTTAACAAATGTTTGAATGCCGGAGTTGAACTTGTTTCTATTGACCCAAGGGAGTTAGAATTATTCAATTCATGTGATGAAATAAACGCTTCTGAATTGAATGTCTTAGTAAAACTTGAAGCCGCTTCGTGTGAGAATGATGAAAGTGTCAGAACAAAAACAACCATCCTTACCAATAATCCGACCGGTGAAGATGGATCGGTTATAGTAATGGTTTCATTTCCCGCTACGGAAGGTTGGAAAGGCCCCGAGGCAAGTGGCAAAGCCATCATTCGTTTTGATAAACGTCATTAGCCCTCCTAAGTGTGGCTTGTCGGATGAGATGGTTTTTGATCGGATTCTTCTGTTTCCGGATTGCAGCAATTCTAGGTCAGCCAATAACGGTTAAACAACTAAAACGCGCGTGTTCTTCCGAAACTTCCGCTGAAAAAAAGGTCACTTTGCTCAATGAATTATCATGGGCTTGTTATACATCAGGTAATGGCTCTTTTAAGTATTACGCTGAGAAAGCGCTCGGCATTGCAAATCGGAAACGGCTTACTGAAAATGCACTGATTGCGCGGTTACAATTGATAGAATACCAACGCAATGAGGGACAATTAGAAGAAGCTTCAGATGGGTTGAAAAAAGTTGAACGCCAAATAACTCAAAGGTACCGCGCCAACTGTTTTCCACTACTTTTATTGGTGAAGGGAAATTTGGCCCTCAGCGATTCGGAAATAGACAAGGCCGCAACATGTTACAAAAAAGGATATGGGTTAAACCCAACCTATCGCAACGATTTACAGATTGAGTTTTGCTTGAAATTGGCTGAAATCGAACACGAAAAGGAGTATTTTAAATCGGAGCGTCGTTTTCTGAGAGAAGCCTGTTTGAATGCACAGCAATCAGGCAAAGTTTACCGAGAAATCTTGGCATTAAACAACCTGGGAATGAGTTATACCATGAGTCAGGATTTTGATCAGGCTCAGTTAAATTTCTTCAAGAGTTCGTCTTTGGCTAAAAAATGGGGCGATCAAAGGGGGCAAAGCAGAGCTTTATTGAACTGTGGAAACATTGCTTATTACAAAGGTGATTGGGCTAAAGCGATTGCTTATTTTACTAAAAGTGCTCGCATCAATGAATCGCTTAAAGATCAAGAAGGGATTGCCATGATCAATAACAATATTGGAGCCATCTACAAAGAGCAGAAGCGGTACACGAAGAGTATAGAATACTTCCAAAAAGCAAAGATTTATTACGAACAATCGGGCGATTCAATAGCACTTGCCGATGCATGGGTCAATATTGCCGGAGTAGAGATTTTAACCAATAAACGGAAAGAAGCTGTTATTCGGTTAAAAAAAGCAATTCAATTTCTAAAAGAAAAAGAACAACCGACAACCTTATTGGTCGCATATACCAATTTAGCGTTTGCCTACACAGAAATGGGTAATTATGTACGCGCCCTCGATTATTTGGCAATTGCCGATAAGGCAGCGCAACAACTTCATGATCAGCATACGCGTGTGTTTATTTTCAATCTTTACGGAGCAAATCACTTTTATTTAAAATCCTATTCCAAGGCCATCAATTACTATACGAGAAGTTACGAATTAGGAAAAGAATTGGGGTTGGTGAATGAACAGAAAAAGGCATTGTTTGGATTGTATGAAGCGGAACAAAAAGCAGGTAACTTTCAACAAGCATTGACATGGCATGAAACGTATGGCAAGCTAAAAGATTCGCTTCTTAACACCGAGAATCAAGCGCAACTTACTTTGCTGGAAGAAAAATACGATACCAAACAGAAAGTGCAGGAAATAACCAATCTCCATGCGCAAAACAAAACCATTTCGCTTAAGAATAAACTCACCTCCAATCAATTGAAACTTTCATTGGTAACAGTTGTATTGGTATTCGTTGCGATTGTTTTTATGAGTGTGTTGTTTTATCAGCGTATCAAGCGACAAAAAATGGCACTTCAATATACCCGGGAACGGAATGCAGAGCGGGTTGATCAATTGCTAAAAGATCAAGAAATCAGCATTCTGGAAACCGGGATACTAGCACAACAAACTGAGCGTAAAAAACTGGCAAAAGACATTCATGACAATTTGGGAAGTTATCTGGCAACCATCAAGTATCAACATGAAGTTGCAGCACCTCCTGTTGATGATTCTGTGCTATTCAACCATTATGCCATCACCTCAAAACTGATTGCTGATGCCTGTGCCGAGGTTCGGGCTATTTCACATCAAATGGCTACAGGATTGGATGTTCAATTCAGTTTGATTCCGGCAATAAATGAATTAATTACCCGAATTCAAACAACACGACAATTTGAAATCCATTTTTCACATTTTCCTGAAACGATACAGATAGAGCATGAAGTGGCACTGGCACTTTACAAAGTCATTCAAGAATTGTTATCCAATACCTTGAAGCATGCAGGTGCTTCTAACGTAGAATTACACATCAATCAGCACGCCGAAGAAATAAATGTGTTGTTAGAAGACAACGGTTGCGGATTTAATGTACAAACGACGCATACCGGAATCGGACTCCTAAATATACGTGAACGTATGGCACAATTGAACGGGAAAATGGAGATTAATTCAACACCTCATGACGGAACAACATGTTTACTCATTCTTCCCCTTAATTTCATTGAAACATGATTAAAATTGTAATTGCAGACGATCATCAACTAATCATTGATGGAATAAAGTCATTGTTGGCGAACGAAAATACCGTTCAAATTGTAGGTGAAGCGAAAAATGGAGAAGAGTTATTACGAACAGGTTTATTGATCAATCCTGATCTGATTTTGATGGATCTTGGAATGCCAATCATGGATGGTATTGAAGCTTCGCGTAAAATCAAAAAGGACTTTCCGGCGATTAAGATCCTCGTATTAACCACTTATGCCGATCAAAAAAACATTAAAGAAATGCTCAAAATAGGAGTTGACGGTTACTTGTTAAAAGATGCCGGAAAAGACCAGTTCATTGAAGCGATTCACACCATTATGAATGAAAAGCCTTACTTCGATCCGCGCGTAACAGCAGTTGTGATGAAGAGCCTGCAACCGCAAAAAAATAACGCAAACACGCTCACACCGCTTACGTTGCGTGAAAAGGAAATCGTTCGGCTTATTGCAGAAGGAAAAAGCACACATGAGATTGCGGCTACCATCCATTTAAGTTTACTCACCGTTGAAACACACCGCAAGAATATTTACACGAAGTTAGGTATGAATAAAATAGCTAGTTTGGTTCGTTATGCCATTGATGAAGGATTACTGGATCAATAAACAACTCGTTAGGAGCAAAGATGAAATTTAAAACGGTTGAGAGACGGTGATTGTTCCAACCTCAATTTTAACGTCATTCGTCGCGGAAAACAACCCTTTTATCCGTTTCCCGTTCTAGTTTACCAGTCTTGAGTATCACTAATCGCCGCCATTGATCCAATTAACTTTTCATTTTTCAGGAGCTTGTAAGTGCTTGTTATTCACTTAGTTCCGAGCTGTTAATCGAACAGTTCATGAAAAAGAGCATTCATGGAAGCGTGCTTTTAGTGGGACATTCATGTAATTTTAGCTATTTTTAAATTCTTTAAAAGAAGAATGTTGTTGAAATAGAATGTCCAATGAATTTGTTTCAAAAACATTCAAGAAATCGCAACTATTCGGAAGATTTTTTTGTTAACGATTGTGGTAGAACCGCTTGGACACCCAATCATTCAAATGAGCCAACATGAAGAAAGATACTGTGTTAACGGAAATAGCGGTACTTGTAGATAATCCCATTCCGGATTCCCGAATAAAAGGCGCCATGCTATTGCCCGATCCGGATTCGCGCTTAGATTCTCAAGTGATGAAGTACACACCGATGAGTGAGCCTGACATTCCCTACAGAGATTTGACCAATCCGACTACAAAAAAAGAAAGCATTGCCAAGCTCATCGAGAAGTTAAATGTTGTTTCGAGCCTCCGTTACCAACGCACGGTTGAAGACACCTACTGCAATGTCTATTCATTCGATTATTGTTATTTCTCAAAGATCTATCTTCCAACCATTTGGTGGACGGATGATGCGCTCCAGAAAGTGCTCGCCGGTGAAGAAGTCGAGGCTATTTACGGAGAAACAGTCGATCATATTTACTCCAGCGCTATCCACGATTGGTTTCTAGAATGGGGGGCAAGCTTTGGCTGGAAGCGGATGTTTACCTTGGAAGAAGTGCAGGAAGCAGTAAATACGAACGGAGGAGTCGGGATCATTTGCGCCAAAAGAAAAACAAAAGGACTCTCGGGACACATCGTTCCTGTGGTTCCCGAAACGAAAAACAAAAAGGCATATCGGGAAAACGGTAAGCTCATTTATCCGCTGCAATCTCAGGCCGGGAAATTGAATTACAACTACTTTTCGAAAGCCCGAAAAGATTGGTGGAACCATGAACGTTATTCTTCTCATGTCTTTTATTACCATGATTGAATTTCAACAGTTTAACTCGTGGCTAAAGGAACAATGCTTCATGCGTCATTTGCTTGTATATCCCATAAAAACAAAGTACGTTTGTACCGCTGAAAAAACGGTCTTTATGCCAACTACACGTTGTTTTATACCTAGGCAACTTATTGAAACGAAAGCACAATCTCTTAGAGAAAAAGTAATCGGTTTTTTGACGACAGACAAGCGCATCAATTCACCGATTTCAACACAAAAACACACCTCAAAACCTTAAAAAAGAAAACCGGTATAAATGGCAGAAAACCAAACAAAAAAATACTATTGGGGCATTGGTTTGGAAAATGAAACCTACATGCAATTTGAAGATTCATTGCTGGTAACAGGTGCATTTATACGTGATAAAATAGGTTGTGATCGTTACAGTATTGATTATAGAAAATGCTATCAACCGGAAAGTTTAGCGCCTGTTTTGGCAACCGCTTTTCAGATAAACGAACACTATCAAGTAAGTCGAATGATCAACAGTCATTCGCTTGAAAAACTCGACATCAACTACCAGCACAAAACCATCCTGGTTGAAAATCCTACAACCGAAAATGCAACCGAAGTAAACCCTGAACCCATAGAAAATCCGGCGTATTTGGGACAATCAATTTTGGAACTTTTTTTAGCAGATCAACCTTACAATATCCGAAGTTTGGTGACGCAAAAAAACAACCCTTTCGGTCCGGTAAATTTCGACGGTGATTCCATTGAATTTGTCACAAAATATTTTGAAAATAGAACGATCATAGATTCGTGTAATGAGCTAAAGACAACCAAACAGCTCTTTCTCGATAAAATCAATGAGTCTGCGATTTTTAACCAAAAATTAAAGTTTCCTGATTATAACATCGGACTCAATATGTTCATGTCGAATCAGGAAAACCTGGTATTGTTCAATAACGGCACCTATCATTTCCACATCACCTTGCCAACCTTGGCAGAGAATAGTAGAATAGTTGATTACGCAGCGTTTGAAAACACCCACGCCAATGCCATTTACTTGCTGCAATGGTTTGAACCTTTTTTCATCTCAACGCTCGGAAGTCCGGATATCATGGGCGTGATCAGCAAGAAATATGGATTAAATAAGAACTTTTCGTTGGGTTCAATGAGAAATGCCATGTCGCGCTACATTGGCGTTGGAACCTATCACAAATCGATGGTTAAAGGAAAAATTTTAACCTACAAAGTAGAAGATTTCAGAAAGCTGCTGAAGTTTGAACAACAAGAAGCTATTTGGTGGCGAGATCAGATTGAAGCAGATATGGAGTATGAATTGCTCTCGGAAGTCGGTCTTGATTTTAATCAGGAAAAAATGTACCAGAGCGGATTCGAATTCAGAAGCTTTGACGAGTTTCCAGCCCAGTATTTAAAAGACGTGCTCTATGCCATTTTGCTCGTCTGCGAACACTCATTAAATCTACCCGATGTGAGTTGGGGACACGACAGCATTGCATGGAACAACATTGTTTTTAAAACCTTAAAGCACGGTTACCTGTCCGAAATAACTGCCGAAGAAAAGAAGGAAGTATTGGATTTATTGCAACTTGCGCAACCTTCAGACAGCAATTACGCAGCGCTCAATACCGAATTTGAAGCAATCACGTTGCTGGATGAATTTTTCTTTAAAATTCTGGCTGTTTTGCACGATCGGTACAAAGACACCAATTTCTGTCTGGATGCAATGTGCGGTCAGAAAATGAGTGCTCCGCCAACATGGGATAACTTCAATAAATACCAAACCGAGCAGCATTTACAGCAGATCATTTCTTTTTCTTAGGTTAAAAAACGCTTTCATTGAACCCGGAATTTTGATAGTCAAATTCAGGTTAATAAGATATTCGTGGTTTGTTTTTTTAAATTTTTATATTTGAGAAACGGATAACATGTTGTTATCACCACTATACATTTTAAACAGATCACTATGACTCATCCGGAAGAAAAAACAGGACTTCAATTTGTGAACACTCCTCCAGCAAATGTAACGGCACCTTATACGGAAGGAACAGCTTCAATTACAATACCTTCAGGTCATTTATTAACTCCTCACTGGCATCCAAATGCTGATGAGATTACAACCTGTACTGCAGGAACAGGAACCGTTACAATTATAGCACCGAATGCAGCAACGCCATCGAATCCGGGAACAGCAACGTATCAAACCTATCCATTCACAGCAGGAGATAGCGTTTATTTACAACAAGGTTATTTCCATTATTTTTTGAATTCTGGAACCGAAGATTTTATCATTGATCTGACGTTTAATGAAACAGATTTTGATATTCTTTCGTTGAATGAGGTATTTAGTTTACTGCCGATAGACATCAAAGTAACTGCGATAAATAGCGATCCTACGAATCCTATTATTCCATTTGAAGTGCCAGCGCGAACTGCGTAAAACAAACTAGAATAATCGCACAATTTAAATAACGTGAGTTTTGGATGAGAACTCACGTTATTTATCGAAAAAGAGTAGCATTTAGTTCAAATGGTTGCTAATCCTGAGAATGAGAATTAGCAGCGGTTTCCTCCCACGTAATATTGCGAAATTACGTGCTCCGATTAGCCACATAATTTCGCAATATTACGTGCCTTTTTCCAATGTCAAATTCGACTCAACATTTCTTTTCCTCACGAAAGGAATATAGAAACTAATAGAGATAAAAATTCGCAAAAGATTAACGTAAAAACCAGTATTTCAAACGATTAACTTCAGTAATCCCGCAATATTACGGAAATTTTTAAACTCGGAATATTACGGAAAACGCATTGCGACCTAAGATTTAGGGGAAATGAGAAAATCGTTTCTGATAATCTTCTTTTACCCCTAAAACACAGTCCGCCAACGGCGGATCACGAGTGGCTTAGAATGGCGCAAAGGATGTTTTGCTTACTTTTTCATCAGCCTGAGGCTGTGAAAAAAGTAAGAGAACATTGTAGTGTGCTTGAGGCCAATCAAATTCACCTCGACACCTCACGGAAAATACACCCGTTTCCCCGTCTCTTGCTCCACCACAAACTTCTCACGAATCACCGATTGCACCGTTCTTCCGGCAATCTTGCATTCGAGCCACGAGATAATATCGAGGTACAAAAACGGACGTTTCTCATACGGCAGCTGACTCAACTTCACCAGCTTGGCATGCAAGACTCTAAATGCGCGCAACAACGATTTTTCATCCGCAAAAGGAAGTTGTCGCAAAAACTTCAAGATTTCGCGCTGCACACCGTGCAAATCACCCATATTGCTCAGGAAACGGTACACTGATTTAATCTGATAATCCAACAAATCGGCGGTGCCCAATTCAAAGTGAGCAATGAGGTTCAGAATGCGGGCAAAACACTGGATATCCTCGCGCAACGACACATCTTTCATCTGAATCACCTTGTTCAGGTACCGAATGGCCGACTTATTGTCGCCACTTCCGAAGTACAAACACGCCACTTTGTAATACAACACCATGGTGCGGTGATTGTCGAGCAAATCGTTGTTGTCGCGGATAAACGTTTCCACTTCATCCACAATGGTCAACCCTTCGGTAAAGGTTCCGTTCAAGTAATAACGATTGATCCTTCCGGTGAGCCAGTAAAGGCGTTGCAAGAGCAATACATTCTCGTTGTCGCGGTCGCCCATGTCGAGGTTTTCGATGAGCTTTAGTGTTTCGGTCAAGCGTTTGTAACTGCGCAGGTTAAACAAGGCATTGTGCAGGTTGTACAAGCCTTTGAGGTACATTTCGCGGTACTGTTCTTTCACAAACGGGTATTCCTCAAACAAATCAACCCACAGTTTGGCGTATTTGAAACACATTAGGAATTCTTGCGTGATATAATGGTACCAAACGTTGGCATTGTAGAGGTGCATTTTTTCCTCGAAACCGAGCTCTTTCAAGCGATAACTCGGCAAACGAGAGTTGAAAAACTCCTTCACAAAGCGGTAATCTTTTTCATCGCGCACAAAGCCCACCTTCACATACAAGGCATACAATTGCAGCGAAAGATTCGAAAAATCGATGGACGTAGAAATGTGGTGCTGCAACGAACGGCTTTCCGACGTCAATTGCTCGGCGCGCGAACCGATACTACGGGTAATGTATTGCGATTCGATGATTTTCTCAAACTCCAGAATTTCCAGGTTCAAAATTGGCGCCTGAATGCGTTGGGCATGTTGTTTGGCTTTCTCGAGAATGCGCAATGCTTGCAGGTAAAATCCTTTTTGGTATAGTATCAGAGCGTGGTCAATCGACTCGCGAATCTCGATCTTGGGCAAGTGATGCGCATGTTGCAAGCGCAAACTCGTCAACACCTGTTTGTACAAATGCGCCTTGATGTTCGACAACTGACTTTTTTTGATTTCCTTGATTTTCTGCAGCGCCAATTCGTCGGTGTAGGCATCGGTTTTGTCAATAAAATCAAACAATTGCAGATACTTCAATTCCTCGTCACCTGAAGTATTGCGATTGGCATACAATTTAAAACTACGCTTTTCAGCCTTAGTAAGCGAATGAATCAACCGAACTAAACTGTCTGTGGTACCTGTGGACATTGTAATTTTCTAATTCAAAATTCAGTTTAACTTATTGTAAATCAGTACAAAGCCCTAAAATAAGTCGGGTTTGGGTATCGTAAAAGTACAAAAGATTGGTTTTCGCTGCACGAATGCAATAAACACCTTTGTACTGTTGAATCAAAACAGCCGTTTGGATGTTCGTTCAACCCTTAAAATAGACTCGTTTGAGTACAGGAGTAGGGGTGCTCTTGTTTTTTCGATTAATAGCTAAAACCCTTCGTGAATGCGGAGGGTTTTTTTGTGGGGTGAATTCCCTGATTTTGAACCGGAATCTTCCTCCCTCCTTGAGGAGGGATTGACGCTTACGCCGAAGCTTCAGCGCAGGTGCTGAGGGAGGTGACAGTGCCTGAGGATTGAGAGGGGTGGCAATTCCAAACAACAAATTACGCTCATTATTTTGCGGAAAACCGCAGTGAAAATACCGTATTTATACGGTTGATTTTTCGAAAACGGTTGTTTAGATTTGGACAGAGCGCAACTTACAAACCATATTATCGGGATGAATTTTCCAGAAAAAACTTACAATGCAATTTTCCAATCACTTCAAAATGCAAAAGATCTCTATGAAGATGGGAAAATATTAGATTTACATGGAAGATTGCCAAGAGCCTATACATTGTACCATTTTTCGTTTGAAGAAACAGGAAGGGCATTCATATTGTCAAGCTTGTTTTTAGATTACATTCTAAAAGAGCTTGATTATAGAGACTTCATCCCGAAACGCTTAAACGAAAGAGGCTATATAGATCATCAGAAAAAGCTTAATAATGCAACTTTTGAATTTTCAAAATTTGCAGCTTATGCCTCAATTCTAGGGAATCGAAATGATTTAATAGATAAAATTCAAAAGCTGTATGATGGTTTTGAAATTGGAAAAATGGACGAAAACAAAAACAAAAGTATTTATTTGAGTTTCAGTAAAAATGAATTTCTAATTCCTTCTGATGGATTATCGGAAGATGATTTAAATGAAATGAAAATTCTTGCCGAAATAAACCTGAATTTTGTTGAGTTAGTGGTTCAAACTTTTGAAAATGAAGGAGGTTACAAAAACATCGTGCAAAAGTACAGGAAATGATATCGATTACATAAATTACCTTTCTTGTAAGAATTTTACAGTTCTAATCTCATATTACTGAATGCATAAAGTCTAATACTGGTTTTTCATGATAACTCTTCTACCTTATGGGTTAAAAAATGGAGAACTCGTCAAAATTGATACAGTTTCTTTTGCAAGTCAAGGATAGTTTTAAATAAAAAACTATATTAGTTCTGATTTTATTCACTATTTACAATTGTTACAACCACATTCACATGACCAAGAAGCATAAAATTAGGTATTGTCCTGTCGATAGTGCAGAGAATTCTCGTCTGTATAGAGTTCTCGAATCCATTAAAATTATTCTGAAATTCATTGCAACTAAGATCAACAAGTCGATTAAAATGACTGTCAAGAACACTGGTCATGCTATTTTGATGTTGACTACAATCCGTGCATTTAGGCTTAATTAAACTAATTACTCATCGTTTTTAAGTGTAATGTCTGGCAGTTGCAAAAAGCAGAAACGACATTGATTGGCGCAAACTAACATTATTCAAATGAATGATCTAAAAAAGAATAAATAATGAGCATTTCAGCAGAGGTTAAAATCCATATAGAATATTTACGCGATTTTGTTTTTAAATCGACAACATTTCACCCTCATTATAATTTGTTAATTGATGGTTTATTAAAGCTACAGAAAAACCTGCCCCATAACGCCAACGTGTCTGCCTTTGAAAGAACCATTCAATATGGTGGATATAGTCTTTTTGCTCCATTATTTGAGGAATCAAATTTCACTTCTTTTGAGCTAAGTCCACCGGATGGTGATATTAGAGGAGCCTACAACGATAATCTGATTAAAGATAAACGATTTATAGCTTCAAAATATACTTATCAATCTGAAGACTTAGACATAAACTTAGACGATTATAGTCAAGATTTGATTTTTATTCCGAACCTGGTTCACCATGTAAAAGACCAAAACAAACTCTTTTTGAATGCGGCATCAAAACTTAAAAAAGGAGGTAAACTATTTGTTTTTGAACCATTTGTTCGTGAGATACATTTAATGCCTTATGATTATTTACGATATACCCCAGAGGGATTATCTGAACTACTAAAGAGCCATGGTTTGGTTATTGAAGAAGTTAAAACATTTGGAGGACCTTTCGAAGTAATTTCTTACACATGGGCACAAGCTATTGAATACCTTCCGGAAGAACTACGATCGGAAATACAAGAATGGTTTGTAAATACTGAAATGCCTCGGTTACTTGAACTCAACACAAAATACACCGAGAATTTAGTAAGAAAAGATTCAATGTTTCCAATGTCTTTTTCGATAGTTGCAAGCAAGAATGGGGTTTAACTTCAACTAAACTATGATAAACATTGTCATTGTAGGAGGTGGAGTAAGTGGGATTGCTCTTCTTAAAGCATTAAAAGAAGATGCCAATCATCTTTCGTTAAAATCGCTGATTAAAATAACGATAATTGAAAAAAAAACGATTGGTACAGGACTAGCGTTCAGCACCAATATTCCAACACATATTATTAATATGCCAGCCCAAACAATGGGATTTTCGAAATCAGATAAAAGTGATTTTCATAAGTGGTGCGCTTCAAAGGAACACATACAGATTAACCACAATTCGACTTATTTGGCTAGAAAACTGTATGGAAAGTATCTGGAGGAGGTTTCAGAAAAAATCCTACTTAACACACCTAGCAGCACTATTGTATCTACGGTTTTAAAAGATGAAGTTCAGGCAATAGTTCGAGAAGAAATTGGTTTCACTGTATATTGTATGAATCATGCAGAGGTTAAAGCTGATTATGTCATTCTTGCCATTGGCATTGAAAATACTACTTCATACCTAAACTGGGAGAATGATGCTAATTATATTAAATCGCCTTGGTGTTCAGAAAAATTAAACAAAATTCCAAAAAATGATTCGGTTGCAATTCTTGGTTCTGGACTTACAGCAATCGATACAGTAATATCACTGATTCATCAAGGTCATCAAGGCAAAATAAAATTGTTTTCTAGAAATGGATTATTACCAAGAGTTCAAAGCACAATTCCAACACCTCATAAGTCTTCAATAGAACAAAAGTTGCGTGCTTTATTGAACGAATCAATGAGTAAACTCACATTTAAAGAGGTGTTTAGAGTAATAATTACTACAATTCGAGAAGAGTCGGGTTTGCTAGACTGGACGTTACATAGGCGACCATCTATTACACCTCAACAGATTCTCCAAAATGATATTATAGACAGCTCAAAAACATTAATATGGCAACAAGTATTAGCACAATCAACTGCAGTTATTTGCGATATATGGCATGCCCTCCCGCACTCAGAGCGAATGCTATTTGATAAGCACCTGAAATCATTGTGGATGACTAATAGACATCCGATGCCAAAAGAAAACGCGTTATTTTTATTAAATCTATTTGAAAACAAACAACTAGAAGTAATGCGCTTATGTAAATCCATTACAGACAAAATGGAATTTCAAACCTTTAAAGAATATGCAGACTGTAGTTGGGTAATTAATGGAACGAATGTATCTGAAGATATTACGCAAATCCAATCCCCTTTGATGAAACAACTTATAGAATCGCACATGATTCATCCGCATATAAACGGAGGAATAAACTCGGATTACGCAACCCATGAAGCGAGTGATGTTTTTGGTCAAAAGACGAAAAATTTTTTTGTGTTGGGGCAGCTTACAAGGGGTGTCCATTTTTACACCAATGCGGTCGAGCAAAACATTAGTCATGCTTACAATGTGTCAAATGCAATTATTTATAATATAGAAAAACAAGATAAAATCAATAAAAAGTACAATCAACAACACTTATAAAAATATGAAAACTGCTGAAAATAAACTTCGTGAACATTTAGAATATCTGCTGCACGACACTGATATTCCCAAACATAAAATTATTTTTTTGCATGCGGGAATAAGAAGCCTAAAAGTGAAGTTTGATATAGACTATGCAACAATTACACGTGTAATATTAGAACTATTGAATAAAGAATTATCCCCTTTAACAATACTTGTTCCTACTTATACCAATGCAAGTTTTCGCTATACAGGCATTTATCATAGCACATTTTCGCGGTCTGAAGTAGGTCGTTTTTCTGAAGAAGTAAGGTTAAGTCATACTGTATACCGAACACCCGATCCGATTTATAGTCTTGCTGATACTTCTGACTATTTGCAAAACATCATTACTGATATTGACTTCACAACAACTTATGGAGATGGCAGCTTATTTGATTACTTAAATGAAAAAGATTATGTAATAATAAACTTGGGGCTAGAAGAGTTCTATTGTACACAAATTCATGCTGCCGAATATAAAGCAAAAGTTCCTTACAGATATGTTCGAAGTGCATTTGGAGTTGTTTATTATGACCCCCTGAAATATCAAAAGCTAGAGTACAAGAGTTTTTTATTAAATAGTACATCTATCGGTGTTACATATCCTGTTTGGGACCGGCATTTTATAGAAGAATCGCTCATATCTTTTGGCGTGTTACAAAGAAGAATAGAAAATGGAACCAGATTACTATGGTGTACCTCACAGCACCTAACCTCGAAACTTACTGAAACATTAATTGCAAAGCCTGATTTTCTATTAAAAAAAGAGAGAATACTTACTCAATAATAAGATTTATGTACGCTAAACTATCTTTTGATATGGCTATTTGCCTAACGACATTTAAACGCGAAAAATTATGTAGACGGTTAATTGAAAGCATCAAAAATGTGATGCCTGAAATACCGATTTTTATAGCCAATGATGGTGAAACACCGATTAATATAGAAGGTGCTTATGTTTACAATTTGGACTTTGATTTAGGCGTCAGTTTTAAGCGTAATTATCTTGCTGAACATATCCCCAAAGAATATACGTATCTCACGTTTGTTGATGATGATATGGTGTTTACTGAAAAAACCAGACTCGATATTTTTAGAGAAATGCTTGACCAAGACCAAAAATTGAGCTTAGTCTCTGGAGAGGTTTATGATTTTGGAACAATTTTGCGTCCTTATGAGGCGCATTTTGAATGGGAAGACAATGACACAACACTTCGCCTTGTAGCCTATAATGGCGAGGGTATCGTAGACTTAACTCAAAATTTTTTCATGATAAGAAGAAGTGTTTTTACTAACTCTGGATGGAAAAACCACTTGAAACTAGCAGAACATGTTCCCTTTTTTATCGATCTAAAGAATAACAACTATGTATGCTCACACACCAAGCAAGTATCAATTGATCATTTTCCGGAAGTAGCAGGGTCTTATTCTACATTTAGATCACGTCATGGACAATTTCAAAAGATATGGATGGAAGAAACGGGAATTAAAAAAGTGATACGGCCAAATGGTATAGAAATACTATATGAAAAACTTGATGAACCGGACTATTGGCCATGGGTCGCAGAATCTAAAGAACTTAAAAACAAATAAACACAATGTTTAAAAAGGCACCTTGGGGGTTTTCAAAAGAACAATGGAATACCTTTATGAATGAAGGCATTTTAATTTTAGAAAATGTGTTAAGTGAAGAAGAGATTAACTACTACATTGATGCAATAGACAGAGTTTCAATGGCAGATAAAGCATTTGATGAAAAAAAATTTTATGGACCTGAAAATGTTGTGACAAGTGATGTTGCTTTCTCAGATTTAATAGATCATCCTCGACATGTTGGATTTGTTTATGATATCTATGGAGAACTTCTCAAATTACACTTGTCTCAGTTTTTCATCCGCCCTACAAATTCATCTACTAATAATTGGCACGCTGATGGTGCACGTGTTGTACCATATCAAGTTTATTCAGGCCTTATGCCAATGCAAGTCAAGATTAGTTATTGGCTTACAGATGTTGATCAAGAAGAAATGGGGAATTTTGTATACATACCCGGCAGTCATATTCTTGAAAGAATTCCAGAGTATGGAACGTCAAAAAAAGCAGATAATGAACGTGTTTTGTTAATTAAAGCTGGATCTATTACCATTGCTCATTGTAATACTTGGCATCGAGTGGAACCAAATAACTCAACAAAAACACGAAAGAATATTTTTCTAGCTTATTGTCCTTCTTGGGTGTGTGAAGCTGATAGATTCCAGAGTGACCCTGAATGGCTGAAATCAATAACGAGAGAACAACGAATAATTATGAGAAGTTACTTTACTGGATATGAGAGAACAAGACCCCCAGCAGAAGATTTCCCTTTGTTCCTTGACAGAGAAGATTCTGCACCGCAAATGGATCTACATATGGACTTAAGGGATAGAAAACGAAAACTTAAAATTGAAGAATTTCTTGATGAAAAAAAGGATGAGATTGGCTAAATCCTTTTCAAGGTTTATCAACTTCATTTGGGAATGTTTATACCATTTTACTTTGAATTGACTAAGAGTAAAAACGGGTATTATGTCGTTGGAGCTTTGCGAAATCTATAGCGTTATTAAAAATGAAACAGCATTACAAGCTCTTGGAAAGAGAATGAGGTGCAGCTAATGAATGAAGGTGAAGAACACTCCCAGGTACAAAACTGATCTAACCTAAAAATAGGATCATTTAAGGACATCTTTAATTGCCCCCTCCAACTCCTTTTCCTCAAACAGAAATCCACTAGAAACCAACTTCCCATTCGATACCTTCACCCCTTTCAACACCATCACCGATAAACTCCCCAAAACCAGTTTCATCACAAAAGACGGCGCTTTCGGCAGCCAGATCTTTTTACCCAAAGCAGTAGCAATAGCGCGCGTCAACGTCGCATTATCCGTATTGCCTGCGTTGGCATGATACACACCCGATAGGTTGTTGATCAGCGTCCAGTCAAACACCCGGACGAGGTCATGAATGTGGATCCATGGAACGGCTTGCGTGCCCGAACCAAGAATGGCGCCGAAGCCCATGCGGATTGGTTTGGCAATGGTCGGAATGGCGCCGCCTTCGCCCGCAATGACCACACTGATACGTATTTTGGTGACCGGACATTTTTCCGAGAAACGATCAGCTGCTGCTTCCCATTCGCGGGTGATTTCAGATAATAAATCACTGCCGAACGGATCGGTTTCTACGTAGGTTTTGGTGTCGTCTTCAAAACCGTAGCACACCGCTCCCGAAGCAGAAATGTAGTGTTTCAAGGTCGGAGAAGCTTGCGCATGTTGCCACAAACAAGCCGTGGTTTCAACGCGTGAATCAAACAACTCCTTTATTCGGGTTTTGGTCCAGCGTTTATCGGCGATTCCTGCACCGCACAAATTCACCAAAACGGTAACACCTTCCAGCGCCGTTGCGTCCATTTCAGAAGTTTGCGGATTCCAGTGGTAACGACCCGTTTCAGGATTGGAAGCTTGTCGCGTGAGCAAACGAACGGTGTGTCCGTGCTGTTGCCAGTAAGCACTCAGTTGCTTGCCGATTAATCCGGTTCCGCCGGCGATGAGAATTGTTTCCATACTTCCTTAACAATAGAGAGGCCAAAGGGTTCGGCTTCATGAAGCGCTAAATTGACGATAAATCGCACTTACTATTGTTATATTCCTGTTACTTTTACAATCCGATTGCATTTAGTCAAAAAAATGAAGCGTATGTTAAAGTATATTTTCCCCTTGATGTTGGTGCTTACTGCGTGTGGCGGTAATGATGAAAAAGAAAATCCTACGAAAAAAACGGAAGCGCCGAAAGTGATTGTCAGTTTCGAAAACGAAGCCGAAATGGACGAACGTGTAGTTGAAATTGATGCCATTGTAAACCAAGCCGGAACCGTTGCAAGCTCGTTGTATTATTCCAAAGGAGAAGCGGGGGAAAGCATTCAGGTAGACGGACACATGAACGCCGAAAATCAAATCCTGAAAATCGAAGAGTTTTTCAGTGAAGGAAATGGCAAAAACAGCGGTCGCCGCTTGTATTACCTCAACGATGGAAGACCGTTTTTAACCGTGGAACAATTCGACGATGTAACCGGAACCAAGCCGCAGTTTGTTGATCGCGTTTCGTATTACGACGAGAAAGGAAAGGTGATGAAAACCAAAGAACGCAGAGGCGATTACCAGGAAGTGGTTGAAACGATGAAGTACAAACCTGTTGCGTTGGCAGGAGTAAGTATGGATCGTGCCAAGCGTGCGCTAAACCAGGAAAAAGAATTTCAAACAACTTTTCAGGGATTCATCGATTCGGATCAATTCAGCTACATGAGCGTGGGCGAAAACAATCCGGATGGATTTCACAGCGCTCTTCGTTGCGATTTCAAAGATCCGTTGATCATGACGCTTTCAAGCAACCAGCAGAAATACATTGGAAAAAAATTGCGCGTGAATTACCAAAAACATACCGATGCAAGCGGGTTTGAGTTTCAGGTGTATTTGGGGGGAGAGTTTGCAGACGAGTAGTAATGCTTGATGTTGGATGCTTGATTTTTGATGAGGTTTTACTTAGTATTAAAATCCTCTTTCAAAAACCCACTTAGTTGTATCGTATGAGCCAAAATTCTGATAACGGCTCTCATCCAACATTAAAAATCAAGCATCAAAAATCGTATAATGAGTAAGTATTTACCAAAAGAAGACCAGGTTTATTTCTCGCCTTTCAAAAAGGAAGAGGTACTCGTTCGATTGGGTGATATACTGGAACCCGAGAAGATGGTTCGGATTCGATTTTTTGGTTTGGGTCGTCGATCCGGGAAATTCTACGAGGGCAGCATCAATAACGATTCGTTTGAAATGAAGCGTATCATCGGGTATAAAAATTCATTCATACCGAAAATAAGCGGAAACGTTGAAAATACGCTTGGTGGCAGCCTGATTCATGTGAAAATGAGACTGCATGTCTTTGTGATGATTTTTATGATTGTCTGGATGAGTTTGGTGGGAATTGCGGCCCTGATTTGTACGCTCGTCCTGATAATTGGGGGCAGGTTTAATCCGTTTTTGCTGATTCCGATCGGGATGTTTTTATTTGGGTATCTGTTAACTCTTGGTGCATTTAAGTACGAAAGCGCGCGCACGAAAGAAGATTTGAAACAAATTTTTGAGGCAACGATTGAATAATGCTTGATTTTTGATGTTGGACTAGATTTTCCTTAAAAAGGAAATTTATCCAACAGTACGTAAGTCAAGTTAATGTTTCGAAGAGAGGTTTTACTTTTTAGAAGAAGCCAATCAAAAATCAAGCATCCAACACCGCGTCCGCCTCTGGTGCGATCAAAAATCTCCTAGAGTTTTGAAAGTTCATCCTTCAAGTAATCAATCACACGAATTTCCATCGGGTCACCGTGTTTCAAATCGGAAAGATAAAGCGAAGCCCAATCTACGAGGTGAATGAGGTATAAGCTACGTTCAATTTGGTTAGAACCTTTGGCATGCGAAATATGAATCTGCTTTGTTTTAGCGCTTACCAATTCAACCGAGATATCAAAACGACGTTGGTTTCTTGGCGTTAAATCTCCTGTTTGTAAAAACAAAGCCGCAAAACGATCATCTCCGCCGC
Organism: Fluviicola sp.; assembly: GCA_029866325.1. GTDB lineage: Bacteria > Bacteroidota > Bacteroidia > Flavobacteriales_D > Crocinitomicaceae > Fluviicola. The sequence continues at coordinate 151,637 of JARWZO010000005.1, forward strand.
CCCAGCCAACAAGTTCGTTGTGGTTCATTTCCGGAATCACGTGCTGCCAGCACAGTTCTTTTGAGTTTTCGTTGAATTGTTGTTTTGCACGCACCGCCACCGCTTCGTAGTTTGCTCCGGCATAAATCGCGGGAACTTTACCCTGAAGAAAAGCAGCGATTTTTTTCGCTTCGGTATGAATGGCGTCCAATTCGGAAAGAATCAATTTTCTGCCCGACTCAATTTCCGTCATCCGATCAGCAGAAGCCAATCCCAACTGAACGAAAATTGCGGTTAATTGCACAATTGAAAATCCTACGGCTGTTCGTGGCGGATTTCCACCCGGAACCACAATACAATCGTAGTTGTGAGCGGCGCAAAATTCTTGAATTTGTCCTCCGGAGCAAATGGCCACAATGTGCGCTCCACGCTCGTGCGCTTCTTCCACTGCAATCAAAGTCTCTTCGGTATTGCCTGAATAAGACGAACCGATCACCAAGGTTTGCGGACCTACAAAAGCGGGTAAATGATAATCTTGAAACGAGAATACCGGAACCGGACATTCTGCCTGAATCCATTGACCAACCAATTTTCCGCCTATTCCGGAGCCGCCCATTCCACAAATCACCACATTTTCGATGCGTTGTTTGGAAGGTTGCAATTTAATGTTCGCTGCGATGTTGAGCGCATCCGTAATATTCTGCGGGAAAGCAGTTATCAGTTTCTCCATGACGTCAATTGATTCGGTAAATATAGCTATTACCATTTATTGTGGAAGTTGTCGCAATGTAAATTATACCCAACTCACGTTAAATTCTCCTATTTTTCACCGACTCACCCACGATCCCGTAAATAAGCAGTAATTTTGAACCAAATTTCATTCCATGAAAGCAAGAAAAGCATCTGAAACACTTGCTATTACTACTAAAGTTGTACTTCCAAACGATACGAACACCTTGGGCAACCTGTTTGGTGGACAGTTATTGGCTTGGATGGACGTGATTGCCAGTGTTTCGGCACATCGACACAGCAGAAGAGTAGTGGTAACGGCTTCGGTAAACAACGTTTCGTTTAATTCACCGATCTTCCATGCGTCTATTGTGACGTTGGAGGCAAAAGTTTCACGTGCGTTTAACTCGTCTATGGAGGTATTCGTGGATGTGTTTGTTGAAGATCACGTTACCGGAAACCGCTCCAAATCAAACGAAGCAATCTATACGTTCGTGGCTGTAGATCAAAATGGCGGACCGATCCAAGTTCCCGAACTGATCCCTGAAACCGACGAAGAAAAAGAACGCTATGAAAGTGCGCTGCGCAGAAAACAATTGTCGTTGATCTTGGCCGGAAAAATGAAACCTTCGGACGCGACGGAGTTGAAGGCGCTCTTCATGGATTAATTGAGTTTGATAAGTTTTTAAGTTTATCAGTTTTGTGAGTTTGGTTATTAACTTATTAAACTCACAAAACTGATAAACTCGACAACTTATTCTTCCGGAATCAAAAAATACAATTCATTCGGCGCCTGATTCTCAACCGTGACTTTAATGCGGCAAAATCCGGGTTTTTTCGGTAAGAAAACAGGATAAATCTGTTGACCCGAAGGAGCATTGATCACCGCTTTGTGTTTCACTTTCCCTTTTCTGTTTGTCCACTCAATGGCTACGCTGGCGGGTTTTTCCAACGTGAATTGCACCTGATATCGCGGCTCGGTAGCATGACGTATAGCACGCAGGTGAATGGGATTGGTACTAGCGGTATTCTCGCGCTGAGTGCCTGGATTCTTCACCAAATAAACATCAAACATTCCGCTGAAAGCCGCACTTTCTTCTTCGTCGTTGATCCAGAATATATTGCGACCCGTGCTGGCAATTCCACCTACAATCGTACCCAACAGCAAACTGTCGTCTCCGGCGTTAAAAATAGCTACTCCGTTAGCCGTTCGGGGCAATTCGGTAGCGGGAATAAACTCCGATCCGGCGCCGAGCAAAGCGGGCATTTCTGCCGAAAACTTGTACTCCTTCATACTCCAATCGGGTTGGCGGGTCACCCGCGAAATAGTGCGCACAAACGGAACGCCATTGTCTTGTACCAAAATCCCTAAACTGTCGTAATACTGTGCTATTCCACCGAATAACAAGGTGTGCATTTCGCCGGTTTTCGCGTCGTACAAACTCACATCAGCACAATGGTAATGGTTGTAATACTGCCGAAATCCGGGTTGTTCGGTCATCCCGTTTTCATCAATGTTGATCGCGGTTTGATACGGTAAATCCACCCCATATTGAAACACCCCCGAAAAAGCGGTTAAACTCGATTTTCCGGAAGGTAGGTGATTGAGCACCACATTAAAATCCCGACGGTGCATGTTCACCGAATCGGTAAAAGCGGGCAACCACGAAGGAACTCCGGCTTCATCGAGTGTAAACCGACGAACGCTGTTGGTATACGTTTGCACAAAAGTAGGTCGGTCGGCCGGATTGTATCTTCCGTCAAAACGATGACCGCCAACTACGTAAAAAACACCATTCAGTTGGAGCAATTGTCCGCCCGTAACCGCCGCCAACGAATCGGTGACCTGATGAAACAACGAAGCATCCAATTGATTGGCCTGCACCGCTTTGATCAACGCCGGAAGCTTTACAGTAGTTACAAATGGATAGGTTTGGTGATCGGCAGCCAATTCACCGATGCCGTAACCGCCCACCAAGACCAATTGATCACCGTTTTGCGTGAAACAGATATTTGTTCCTTTGAGTTGATCGCGCAGGTTTACCGGCAATTGATCTGCGGGCGATTTCCACAATTCACCGCTTTTCGGGTCGATGACAATGATGTGATTGTTGTGCCCAATAGAATCAAACGCAGCGAACGGTTGGCGTCTATGCAAGCCGTCTAATCGTCCGCCGATTAGCACCCATTTCCCTTCCGATTGCCCAAACGCAAACGATTGAATGCCCATCATTTCGGGAACCTGTTTGGGTTTCAGGTAAACTGAATAATCGTTAATGGTCTGTGCATTTACACTTCCGAAAACAAGCAGGAGTAGTACGAAAAGTCCGTTTTTCATGGGGCAAAAGTACGGAATTTGTTTCCCACAAATGCATAGATTTATTCCTCATCCGCCTTCGGCAGCTAAGGTATAGCTATACAAGGTCTCCCACAGATGCACAGATTTTAGCTCGGCTAACGCCCTCGCACTGTTTATTATATTACGTAATATGCGCTGCCGTTAGGAGCGCAAAAAATCTGTGCATCTGTGGGAAAAGAAAGCACACGCCGCAGGCGGAAGTAGCAAACAAAAAACCTCCGCAGAACGAATTCCACGGAGGCTTGCACTATGTAGTATTCAGCTATGAATCAGTTTGTCTTTTCGATGCGGAAAACTTGTGTTTCGTTTCCTTGTTGCACACGAATCAAGTAAGTTCCTGCGGCTACCGAACTCAAATCAATGCTCGTTTCTGTTGCAGAAAGTAAGAGTTGACCTGCGGTATTCATCACTTCAACCTGCATTGGTTCGTTGCTTGTTGATTGAACCGTTAACAAACCGGTTGTAGGATTCGGGAACAACACAAGAGCTATCGTTTGCTCGTTCAAACCAAGACATGGATCAAATGTTACACTGATCGCATCTGTTCCTTCGCAACCGTTTTGGTCAGTTACCGTTACGCTGTACGTTCCTGTAACCTGCGCATTGGTAGTAGCTGTTGTGGCGTTGTTGTTCCATTGGTAGCTTGCAAAACCTGCACCCGCGTTCAAGGTAATCGGTCCGTAATTGGCACATGTAATCGTGTCTTCACCCAAGTCTACTGTTGGCAAAGCGTTTACTGTTACCTGAACTACATCCGTATCGGTACAACCGTTTGCAGTTGTTCCTGTAACAGTGTATGATTGTGAAGCTGCGGCAGTGAATCCAACGCCGTTGGTAACACCATTATTCCATTGAATGGTAGGAGCACCGTTGGCAGTCAAGACAACCGTTTCACCCAAACAAACCACCTGATCTGCACCACCGTTTACTGTAGGTGTAGGATTTACCGTAATCGATAGCTGATCGCTGTTTGAACAACCGTTGGCATCTGTTCCGGTTACGTTCAATGAAGCAGTTGCAACAGGAATGAAACCTGCACCATTAGCAGTTCCATTACTCCAGATATAGGTTTGTGCACCGCTGGCGTTTAAGGTTACCGTTTCACCTTCACACACCGTTTGGTCTGTTCCAGCATTCACGATTGGCAACGCATTGACTGTTACCTGAACCACATCTGTATTCGTACAACCGTTGTTGTCTGTTCCTGTAACCGTATACGTTCCTGAAGTCAATGGAATGAAAGGAGTACCATTAGCAGCGTTTGTCCATGAGTAGGTTTGTGCTCCTGATCCGCTTAAAGTAATCGCTGATCCGATACATACTGTTTGGTCAGCACCACCAGCTACGTTTGGAAGCGCAACAACTGTCAATGCCATTTGGTCGGTATTGATACAACCGTTTGCACCTGTTCCTGTTACTGTGTAAGTTTGGTTGGCCACAGGAGTAAAGGCTACATCATCCGTAACGCCGTTGTTCCATGTAAATGAAACGGCACCACTACCCGAAAGAGTCGTTGAAGATCCTGTACAAACAATTTGATCTGCTCCTGCACTTACTGTAGGAAGAGGTCTCACCGTTACCAATACCTGATCGGTATTTGTACAACCGTTAGCATCCGTTCCCGTTACTGTATAGGTTAATGTTGATACAGGTGTAAAAGCAGCGCTGTTGGTAACACCGTTATTCCACGTGTAGGCTTGTGCTCCCAATCCGGAAAGGGTAACAGACGTTCCCGCGCAAATGGATTGATCAGCACCTGCACCTACAGTAGGAAGTGGATTTAGTGTGATGGCTGTTTCTAAGGTTGTATCGGCGCAACTCAAAGCCGTATTCGAAACATATACTTTGTAGTCTCCCGCAAGATTGGCAGTAATGCTGTTACCGGTTTGTCCTGCAAGAGGGGCATTGTTATAGTACCACTGAACGGTTGAACTTGCGTTCCCCGGAATGGAAAGTGTTGTGGAAGTTCCTGCACAAATAGAATCATCTAAGGCTGTAATAGTTGCTCCGGCCAATTCAACACATGTGTTTACCTGGAACACCGATAGCGTAGAACTTACTTCGTTAGCAAGAATCACTAAGGCATTGTTGTTTGGCGACGCTTCTTTTGAAATGTAGATGATTCCTTCAGCACCACGGTCAGGACCGTTACTTGCTAAGAAACGGTTGTTGTAGTAACCTACATACACAGGTGTTGCAGGATTATCGATATTGAAAGTCATTACACCACCAACGCGTTCCAATGAAACAAACAGGTAGTGGCTTCCGTTGATGTAAGCAGTAGCGACACCTTCCGGCTCAGGACCTTTGTCATCACTTCTGTTTTTAGAAGCAGCAACACCTGACGCGTTACTTGCATTGAACAAGCCTGGAATTGAAGGGTGTGTAGCAGTAATTTGCTCAATTAAGTCTTTTGAATCATAAACCAAAGCTCCGGTAGCAGCATTCCAAATAGAGAAAGAGCGTGATCCAAGAACATGAATCTCGTCTTTGTCACCATCATTGTCCGTATCACCGGTAGCCTGAACCGCGTTCAAACGACCCAGAAACTGATTGCTTTTCAAGATATTTTGATCAGGGAAAGCAGTTGCGTCTAATGAAGTTGCAGAGATACGAGCGACATCCGTAAGAGCAGTATATTCGCGGGCATCACCTTCGTTGGCAGAGAAAATGTATTCTTGACCGCTAATTGTTGCATGTGCGATGGCATCCGGCATGAATGCGCCTTTTACCGGAATAGAACCGATTAGAATACCTGATGTTTGATCTGATGCATCCAATCCGTTGTTGTTATTCGAGTAATCCATCAATCCCAATGGACGAATGGCTGTTACGGTTGCAGTATTAAGGTTTACTACCGCCATTGCATTGTTTTCTTGCAATGAAACATAAGCCGTTTGGTTGTCATCGCCAATGGTAATGTATTCCGGCTCAAAATCTTGTGCTGCTGAACTTCCAGGTCCGAAAATGCGGATTCCCTGAGCACGCAATGCAGCTTCCTGTCCGTTGTAAGCTGTAAAGCCGGCGATGGCTACATTGGCATTTGTTAATGCTGCAATTCCGGGTGTTAAGTCTACAATGGCAATTGAACCTTCCGGATCAACCGTATAATCAGATTTTGGCTGACCCTCACAAGCTACTACTATTTTCGTGTGATTATTATTGTAGGTAATCATGTCGGGCATTGCACCAACTGTTACCTGATTGATAAACACACCATTCGAGTTAAAGAACACAACCGATCCATTGTTTTCAGGAATTGTGTTTTCAATAGCTACGGCAACTACACCATTGTACACGGTGAGGGAGTTGATGTTTCCGTAAGGAGTCATCGGGATTGAACTAAGCAATACCGGCGCGCTTGGGTTGGCAAAATTAACGATATCCAATTTCGCTCCGATAGAGTTGGCAATGTATAAACGAAAAGTAGTAGAATCGTAGGCTACGATTTCCGCCGAGTTAGCCGGTTCAGATCCATTACTAAAGCTAGTAAGAAGGCTCATACTCAATTCGTTGGTCGGTGTTGGATTTTGGTAGTCGTTATCCGTTAAATAGATAATCTGGAAGCTGTTTCCAACGATTCCGGCGTTTACCGTTCCAACCAGTTTCACGATGATACGCTCGGTACGTTCAGCAAGTAGATCGTCTGTTAAGTTAATGGTGAACGGAAAGGTTCCGTTGGTGTTGGCAGGAATTGTCAATGTATCATTTGTCCAAGAGAAATCGCTGCCTTGTGTGGCGTTGGTATACGTTGAAAGTCCGAAAACTACTTTGGCAGGACTGGCATTTGCGTTGGCAAAAGTCACGTTTACGGTAGCTGTTCCGGCTGTTTCACTCACGGTTTGTGTTACTGCTGAAATAGCTGCAGATCCCGGAGGATTTACTGTACCTAAAGTAATAGCAGTTGCATTATCGTTTACGGCAGTTTGTGTACTCCAGGCACGTTGCCCGAACCAAAGGTTGGTGGCAGTATTAAAAAAACCGGTTCCTCTAATAGATATATCCGATGAGGCATCACCCGCAAAGAAAGAAGTTGTTTGCAATTTTCCACCGGTATAGCGATCATTGACAGGCAATTGATAACCGTCTGCACCCGCATTGACCAATGCTGTACCAATTCCGGTTCCAAAGAACAATGCATCAACAGGAACAGTGCTATTGGTTACACTTCCAATGGCAACATTAAAGACAGCGACACCGTCTGCGTTGGCACCCCCGTTTCCGAAGACCCCTGCTGAGGAAGCAGTTCCAAAACCGTCACCCGGAGTGGTTGCTACGTTAATGGTGCGCAGTTTTGTTCCGGTAGGAAGCATCGTTGAACCACCGACATAAACAACGTCACCGGCGTTTACCGTTCCTGTGGTAATGTTAAATCCGTAACTTAATGCTCCTCCGGCAATCCATCCGTTGGTAGTAGCAGTTCCATTGTTACAAACAACAACAGAATAAGGTGTTACAGAAAAATCGATTGATTGGGTGGCTACCAATTCTACCCATTCGAACGCGTTGTCGGTGCCCGCTGGGTTGGCTAACAATTCGCTAATAACCAACCCCGGATTTTGGGAGAAGGAAGCGAATGCTTGAAATACAAATGCTATAAGGATGTAGCTTTTTTTCATGAGTTAAGAACTTTGGTGCAAAGGTCTCCTCATCACGTAAACGCTGATTCAGTTTAGTATCAAACAATCATGATTGTTTTGTTGCAGTAAGATTACGGTAATTGGATTTTGTTAATGATTTGGCAAGATGAGTTTAATGAAACTTCACAAAGGGGTAATCTTAGCGCCTTATCTGCCTTCGTCTGCTAGTTGGTTTCCGTGCTTTCGTTCGCCTCACTGCTTTGGCAAGTTTCCGTTGCTCTCCACCTCACCAAAGCAGGGCTTCCACTCAGCCCGCTTCACCAAGCTATTCGCCTTCGTCGGGCGTGGGGTTTTCCTTCTATGAACAAGGATCGAGATTCAATCAATGATCAGTAAATCGTAAGAAAAAATAATCTTCTCTGGAAACCTCAAGCTGCGGACATCGTGGCATCCTGAAAATAGGTGCAGATTATTCAGTAGCCCGCTTTTAAGCGGAAACAGCTACGAATAGTCTGTCACCAGTCCCAACCCCTTCGGTCGGGAATTTTGGGGAGGATGCCACTAGATTTTTTGTTTCTACCTCGTGTTGCTAGCATTGTAATGCTAACACTCGTCTTCACCAGCCGCGGCTGGTTCTTGGATCATGCCAAAAGAAAGAGATAGCCACTACTTACTCAAAAACAACATCGCTACCGCCAAATCCGAAGGTGTGGTGATTTTGATATTTTCTTCGTTGCCGTCTACCAGGTAAATTGCTTCGCCGGATTCTTCTACCAAACTGGCATCGTCGGTGATGGCATCGTGAAAATGGATGTTGTAGGCATTGCGAATGACGGATGCGTGAAACACTTGTGGCGTTTGTACGATGCGGTAGGCTGATCGCTGAACGGCCTGACTGGTAACATGATCGATGCGGCGTAACGATTCTTTGATTTCCACTACCGGAATTACCGCTTTGTGCGAAACAACGGCATCAAATAACCGTTCGATAGTGGCTTTTGAAACCAGTGGGCGAACACCGTCGTGTACCGCAATAATGTCTCCGGTACATACTTCAAGCGCATTTTTGATGGAATGGTAGCGTTCTTCTCCGCCTGCCACAACGAGGTGTTCGATGTGACAATCGTATTGCGTGCACAATTCTTTCCAGTCTTCGATGTATTGTTCAGGAAGCGTAAGTACCAACTGACTTCCGGGTACAAAATGGTATAAACGTTCAAGCGTATGTATCAGCACAGGACGACCGAGCAATTCCAGAAATTGCTTTGGTTGATCGGCTCCCATTCGTTTGCCGATTCCTCCTGCTGTGATGATGATAGAACGTGTTTCCATGGCATAAAAAAAGTCTCTACAGCTGCAGAGACCTTCGAATATGTTGATTCAATTATTTCAGTTGATTCGGATCTTTTGCCGCTTTGTCGCTGAGTTTTTTCTGTGTAATCAACCAGTAGAAAAGGCCGAAAAACCCTAGCCCGATCAACATCCAGTTAAATTTATCCCCCACCCAGTCAAAAAACTGAAATGACCACTGAAGAAAATCTGCTATCGCCTGGAAGAATGGAGTAGAACTCATAACAATCAAATTTTATGCAACAAAGAAAGTAATTTATTCTTACAGCACAATTGATTTGGGCATTTTTTCAACAAAAAAAGACTGTTTTGCACAATGAAGGGTTACGGAATGTTTCTTTATAAGATGTAAACGTTTCTTCTTGTAAAAGATTCTTGCTAGTTTCAACAAACACAGCTCTAAATGTTATATTTGTCACATATTGAAAGAGATATGAAACAGGTAATGGTAGTAATCGGAGCACTGATGGTGTTATCGACAGCTTGTTCACCGCGTAATTCAGGTGGTACGGAAACAGTGGATGTAATCGTTGAAGAAACGCCGGCAGATATGGATGTAACCCCGAAAGATTCGCTTTCCGTGTTTTACGGAACCATCACCAATACGCAGAGTTATTGCGGAGGTGCCCGACCACCGGAAGAATTACTCAAGGAGTTGGCAACACCGAAACCTTATGGCAATCGTTCGTTGGTGTTTTTTCATACGAGTTCTCACAAGGAATACGGATTTACAACCGACGAGCACGGACATTACGAGGTTGAGTTACCGTTGGGGAAATATGAACTTCGTCCGGGGAAACGCTACAACACCGAAGAGGAGAATTATACTTACGATCCGAATTGTACAGTGTGGATGAATCATGTGTTTACAACACTAGAGGTACTTGCTCCGCTGAGTGATAATATCAAAGATTTTACCATTCATATTCCGTGTGATCCGTGCGATCCGAATATTCGTTTGCGACCTTAAAAGGGAATTATCAATTGCTGAATTATGAAGTAGGGTTCCTGTTCAATGAATTAAGTGACCCTTCTTCATAATTAACGTGAGTTCAGAGTACAGTTTAACCGATTAAAACCAACATTTTCTGGTTAAATTACTGTTCGTAATATTGCGAATTTACTACCGTTTAGTTGATATGCCAATTTGCAATTTTACGAACGGGTTTTTCACTCAAATTTAACCTTGAAGAATGCTCAATTATATAGGACAATCCCTGTTAATCCTTGATAATTCGATCATTCATAATTGGCTTCCCGTTTTTCTTGCGCGTATATTTCCACGTCCAATACTGCATCAACGGAACGCCCACAAAAGTCGGTGCCAACCATGGAATCCATGCCGGTTCTACATTCCGCACATTTACGACTACAAAAGCGGTAAAAGTGGCTATATAAGAGCCCATCATAAAACCGATATGTCGCGCTAGCCATGCCAGTTTCGGAATAGTTTTACCGCGGAAAACCGAATAATACGTGCGCAAATCTATTATTACCAGCGAAAGGCAAATACTCCCGAAAACCAATAATACAATGTTGAGGGTGGCGATCATAAAAACACCTGTCACCAATCCTAAAACCGTTGCCGACCAATCGATCCAATTGGGTTTCAGTCCTTTGTTTTTCACTGATCGGTATCCGCCGATGTTTTGATAGGCCGCAAATCCGGCAATTAAGAGCAGAAACTCGTTGAGTTTAATGGTGGAGACAATTCCTGCCGATACAGCAACAATGAGCATGAGGTAAAAAAAGGTACGTCCCGTGAGTTTGTGCACGCGCTGACCTTTTTTAGAAAGGATCGCCCACAAGCCCATTCCCAATGCAGTAAATCCGGCAACAACATGGATGATCAATACGATTGTAATCAACAATTTCATAACGGTGTTTTTTTCTGCAAACATGCACTGTCTTGAAACAAGATACAAACCCAAAGGGCTGAATGGAAGCTTTTGGGATTTGATGCCTTGTATTGGGCTGTTTTGACTTGTTTTGGGATGAAATGACAAGGCATTTTTCCCATGATCCGGAGAATGAATGACGAAACACTTGTCCGGAAACAGCATTGGCCGATGCATTTTCCTATTTTTACCGCAAACAAATTCGGCATGTTCACATTCTTAAACCGTCCTTACCCGCATGAGATAACACTTCGAAGCATGTTGGCTACAGCAGTGATGTTCGGATTGTTTGTTGCCGCGTTTTTGTTTTTGTTTCAACCTTTCGGTATACAGGTGCTGGGAGATAAAAAAGCACTTGTCTGTTTAGGTTTTGGGGCGTTGTGTGCTGTCGCGATTATTTTGATGAATGGACTTATTCCATCACTTTTTCCGAAAGCATTTCAGGAACAAAACTGGACGGTTGGCAAAGAAATTCTGTGGTCGTTGGCGCATTGTGCTGTCATTGGTTTCGGCAATTCGCTTTACGTTGTTTGGCTTGGCATGGGTGCCTGGACATGGGAATTGTTCCTGACATTTGAAGTGTACACGGTGGCTGTGGGTTTGTTTCCCATTACGGTTTCTACTTTGCTGCGCGAAGTGCGACTCAATCGGATTTACCGTGAACAATCTTCCGAACTCACCACTCACTTGCATCAGTCGGAAGTACCGCATGTGCCGGTAACGCTACCGTCGGATAATAAAAACGAAGCCTTGACCCTCGACCCGGATAGCTTGCTGTACCTCGAATCAACCGACAACTATGTAACCGTATATTACCTTAAAGAAGATGTTGCGGAAAAGGTAATCTTGCGTTCTACACTCAAAGCGCAGGAGGAAGCCTTGGCAGAAATTCCCGGCATGTTTCGCGCGCACAAAAGTTATGTGGTGAATTGCAACCGCATTACCAACGTTTCAGGCAATGCACAAGGGTATAAATTGCAGTTGGAAGGTGTTGAAACGGTGATTCCGGTGTCGAGAAAACAGAATGAGGAATTGAGAAGAAGAGTTTGGTAATCTTCTTTTTTCAGACTAGATGATTGGCAAGTAGGAAAACATCCTCTCACGTCAATATCGTCTCTTGTGAATAAGCTAAATCTCACCTACTTTTTTATCAAGAAAAAAGTAGGCAAAAAATCAAGGCTGTAAGCACCAATCTTGAGAACTACGGCTTGTTATGCTACCTCAACCCAACTCGTCAGCCTCAGGCTGACCATTAACGGATTGTTTTGCAAACAACCCGATGACTTTGCTCAAACAGGGCATCGGTCGCGCTTAACGCACCTTGTTCTCTTACGTTTGGTGCTTAATGCCATTTGGAGATCTCCCTTCAAAAAGTTTCTTTCTTGCTAAACAAAAATTATCTGAAACACAAAACCTGCGGACTTTACACGATTATTACTAAAGAGGAATTACATCAAGGAAAGACTCGCCTTTCCAGATTTTTGAAAAGCGTGGATTATCGCATTTCTCGAATTCAAAAACACCTGTTAAAGCATTAAACGAAAAGGTGACATTGTCTTTTAAGTTTACTTCATTCTTTAAGTATTCACCTTCTTCAACAAGCTCACCAAAGGAATAATCGCTTTTTAACAGAATTTGTTGCTTATTTGCCGATTGAACGCTTGTTTTCATAAATGCTAATGTTACTGGAGTTTCACCTGTAGTGACATAATGGGAAACAGCATGAAACTCAAGTATAATTTTTAGTCGATTGTCAACAACCCGTACATAATAGATGGTCACATCACTATCACTTGAGCCGCTGTCTGTACTTCCAAAAACACACCAATTGTTTTTGAAATCGTAACTCAGTTTCCTTTGCCGGTAATAAAAATCTTCACCCCGATAGGTTGAAATGGAATCAAGCCTTGAAACTGAATTTCCGACCTTTTTCACCAATGTATATTGAATGTTCATCGAAGAAAATTGCTGTTCGATGCTGTAATTGTTTTTCAGAGCAACTACATGCGTGCTATCAATTACTTCATCAGATTGTGTCGCTTCAGCATTCGTGCTTTTGTGCGAAAGAGAAGTGCTTTTAGTGTTTGTAGACACCTTCGATTGACATTGCAACATTAGCGCGCAACCAACGATGAGTAAAGAGGAGTGTAGTGTTTTGATAAAACGAGGTTTAAGTGGTTGAAGATGTTCGATTAACACCAACAACTGCTCAAACTGAACAATTGTTGGTGTTGAATAAGACATTCATTATGCAGCGCTAGCACCGATTATAATCAAAATCGCAAGAGCGCTGATACATAAACCAACGATTGCACAAATTCGTCCGGCGTTCATTTGTTTATAAGAACTTTCGTCGTAACGCCCCGGATCTTGCCGGTATGCTTCTAAATGACGTTTTGTTGTACTTAGTGTAATAATCGACAAAATAATACCGATTAATCCTGCCAAAACAATCGAGATAATCCCCATTGCCAAAGCGCCACCCGCACCTTCTAGTTTCTCTTTTGGCTTATTGGAATTCCAATTGGTGCCCGAGTCAATAATTTCTTCACTCATAAGTTGTAGTTTAAATAATAGTCGGTTCTAAAATAAAAGAAATTAATTGAAGTTTACCATTCCTTCTATCTTTGTCTTTCGCATGAAGAAACGTAAAAAAGCAACAGGCAAACGATCAGTCGGCCTCCTGATTCTACTTATGGTCGGAGCATTTGCTGCGTATTATGCGTTTCAGAAGGTAGAACAGCGCAAGCACCGGAAGGAAGAAGCCGTAGTTTTGTTCGACCCGAATTTTAATTCCTTGCCTCCGAATTTTGCGCGCGAGCACCGCGATTCTATTGAAGCATTTTTTTATGATCATCTACAGCTAAAGAGCTTTCACGGTATGTTTCTAGTGGCCAAAAACGGTGAAATTATCTTTGAGCGGTATCAAGGGTTCGCTAACGAAGAAACCGATATGCGTTTTAATGCGGAAACGCCCGTTCACGTGGCTTCTATTTCCAAAACCATCACGTCCATTGCGGTATTGCGATTGGTAGATCAGCACAAAATTCAACTCGACAAAGACATTCGTCATTACCTACCTCAGGTTCCCTACAAAGGCATTACGGTGCGCATGTTGCTCAATCATCGCAGCGGCATTCCTTATTACGGTTACTTTCCCAAAGAGATCAGTCCGCCCGACAAACCCTTGACCAACAAACGTATCTTGCGCATTCTGAAACACTATCAACCAAAGCTCTATTTCCCTTCGAATACGCAATTTGCTTATTGTAACACCAACTACGCTTTGCTTGCGCTGATCGTTGAAAAAGTGACCAAACGGCGTTTCCCGAAAGCCATGGAAGAATTGGTGTTCGAGCCTTTGAATATGAAGCATTCGTTTATCTACGAACCCGCGCGTGATAGCCTCCCGATGGCGCTTTCATATAATTCGCGCGGAGTGTTGCAAGAAGTCACCGAACTAGACCTTGTTTACGGCGATAAGAACCTTTACACTACAGCCCGCGATTTGTTGCGACTTGATAAAGCAACCTATTCAAACGAATTTCTCAGCAAAAAAATGAAAGCCGAAATGTTTAAAGGCTACAGCTATGAACGTCCCGGAAAAGCCAATTACGGTTTGGGAATTCGCATTCGGGAAGAAAAAGGCAAAACGCCGTTCTTTTTCCACACCGGCTGGTGGCATGGAAATACGGGCTGTTATGCTTCTATGCGCTCTGATACGGTTTGCATGATCATTCTTTCCAATCATTATACCCGTCGTGTGTTTGGCATTAACCGCCTGTCTTTGGCATTCGGGAATTATCCGTTTGCGCCTTTGGATCCGATGGAGAAGGAAACGGAAGAAGGGAAGGGGGAGTAGCAATTGCCGACAATATCGGCTTTTTTTTCGCGTTAAAACCGTAAGAAGAAGCTCTGATGAACATCACATATAAACATGTTTTAATACTCTCAGCTTCATTGGCTATTGTGGCGCTTTTTGTGCCGATTGTATGGCTGGAAGTGAGTCGCGGCGGATACAAAATGTACGGACCAACCGTACCGCATGTGTACATATACGGTGGCGCGATTACAGGTAAGGACACCTCTTTCGAAGGAATTGCTTTTGCCATTCAATTTCAACGCATTTTTATCCTGCTGTTCATTATGCTGGGGCTGATTTCCTTCAACATCAAACGCATTTCCAGCATTTTTCGACTACTTTTTGTTCAATTATTCCTGCTGTTGCTGTTTCCGGTTTGGATGGCTCTTTATGTAAACGGAGTAATATGCAACAGTGATGGTGCCGGACTGACCGAGCATTACCACATCGGAATGCTGATCTATCTGATGCTGGTGATACTAAATATCGCAACGATAGTGCAGGTATACCGCGTTCGTGAAATTGCCTAAACAATCAAAGCCGGATATTCGGGCTCGAATTTGCCGGAAGTATGTAGTAGTAGTGTGACATGAGTTGTAGTATTTCAAACTCAAATATCCGACAATACAGTTTATCATACTAGGGTAGAAACACCTGTTTTTAAGCATGTTGATTTTTGCTTGTAGCAGATAAATGGTCGAATGAGATCACTTTTTCTGAAGAATCAACTGGGTAGTCATAATCAATTCATCCGTTTTGGAAGGACGATCAAGTTCTCCTGTATGGTATTGTGGTCCCCAGATTATGGCCGGAAACACCAATTCATACCCATAATAACGGAATACATTTCCAAGTGGTGGTCCTGGATCCATGAAATCCGGATTTTCGGGCCAGCCTTGTTGTTTGTAGTGTTTACCGATTAAGCGTACGCGACAATACCGAAAACCTTGGAACAACTTCAATTCGGGAGAAGCCGGTTCGATGTAATAAGCATAAGAAGGACTCATTTCAGTTGTCGGTTCATCAGGCGCAAGAGCTACATCGTACCAATTGGGACAATCGCAGGCAAACATGCGGTATTCAACTTCCAATGTATCCCATTCGGTTTCTAACTCAGGAATGATCTCGTGTTTCAATAAATCGATTTGATCAACCTTGGTTGGAATGGAGTAAAGAGCCAAAACCCGCGCTGTGTCGAACGGAAGGTAGAGCGTGTCTTCGATGCTTGAGTAGGTGTTTTTGTCGCCTGAATCTGTGTTATCAATGGTCGCCTGATAACTCACTATGAGAATAAAAACGAGTGCACAAAAAGCTGATATGGCTAATTTCATCGGTTTTTTGTGGAACTTTTTAGCAAAAATTGAGCCGTGAATGCTGGCTGTAAAACAGGTATTTATACGCTTGCACTGAAAGCTCATTTTGAATAGATTTGTTTCCATTCACTTTAAAAAGGATAACCATGTCACAACCCTATTTACAAACAATCCGTCGCTATTACCCCACTGCGTTTTATGAAGAAGAGTTGGAAAATGAAATCCTTCGCTACCTCCAACAAAATGGCTACGAACCCGAAGACGTAATGTCGGCCAACAGCGTGTGCAGCGACGACATTAACGCGATGCAATTTCCCATTACAGATACCGGATTATTGGGACCGTTTTACCTTGGCGGTTTAGACGGTTTTCCGTTTACGGGCCTCACAGGAATGCAAGCCTTTGCGCACCACATGCCGGAAGAGGGCGCTCTGCTCATTTATTTCGGACCACACATTGGGATTACCGAAAAAGGAGTCATCGGAAAAGTGCTTCGAGCCGGACAAGATCACGATTCGGATTGTTGCGGCGCAGCTCAGGCAGCCTTGAAAAAAATGGGAGAAATTCCTCAACCGCCGTCGTTGCTCGATTACCAGGAAGATACCATTGTAAGCTTGTTTCAACTGAATAAAAAACGCATTGAAGCAGCCGAGTATCCGATTCGGGAGGCCACTGAAGTGATGTACGAAGCCATTGCGGAACGCATTCATTTATTGATTGACCACTCGCGTGATACGTTTAGAGGAAAACACCTGATTTTGGTAGGATCGATCTTTATCAATGTAGATGAAGGTTCAAACGCTTGTGTGGCGCAAAAAGCGTTTCAGACCATCAACCTGCGTACGGGTAAAGTAGTCAATCACCTAGAAAAATTTGCGGAGCATTTGGCATCGCGATTTAAATAATCCGAACCGACGGAAGCATGTACTTGTTCCTTTCCAGAATAGTAACTGATGGTTACAATTAGCACTAACACCCGTTGGACGATTGTTCAGCGGGTGTTTTTCCAACCGGTTTATTCTGCAGGTTGTATGCCTTCTATCACGTAAGGGAGTTCCTTCCTCCATTCAAGGCCATATTTCTCGTCCATCAATTGTGCAATAACTTTATTGTTTTCCAGCGCACATTCTTCCAGCAGGTCAAAGGTGCAACCGAATATATGAAAAGAAACGGAGTACTTTTCTTCAAAATTCAGATTTGGATAATACATAGGTGGTGCAATTCCGCCATAAACATAAAACACCGCTTTTGCCTTTTGGAAATCGGTGATGGCTGTTTCACCATTCGCATAACATCGGGATTGTAATTGCATCGTAATAGGTTTATTCTTCTTTTTGCGAATGCTCACATCGACAGGATTCATGTAGAAAGATTGCCTTTTTACTGAGGTATCAGAAAACCACAATTCGTATTTTCCTGATTTTGGAAATGTTATTGTATATCTTCCGGCCGAATCGATGGGAACGTAAAAATCCGGAACTACATATTGACCATTCACCCGTAACGTACCACCCTGAAATAATGAGTCATTGGATAACAACTTTACGTCCAGATTTATGGCAACGGCTTTGGATTGAGCATTTACTGACGTTGAAACCAGGAAAAGCAGAAACAGGAATCGCATAGTAAGTAGTTTGTGCGGATAGAATACAAAAATGGGGAAAGGTTACCAAATCCGGCAACCTTTCCTCGTTCTATATCTTTTCCATCACCCCACAATTCCCGCTCCCGGATCTGTTTTATGGAAGTCCATATCAGGACCTTTGTTCTCGTTTGTCAGCGGTTCGAATTGAAATACTTCACTACTCACAATGCGCTGCAATTCGATGTCGATCATGGTAGTCGCATTTGGTTGAAAGGCTTTCTCGAATAGTTCCTTCGAAGCCACAATTTCGCACGGCAGGTAACGACTAAATCCGCTATCGGGCCGCGGACGAATAATCAATCCGAGTTGTTTCATGCCCGGGAGCTGGTCAAGGGTTATATCATCAGAAACAATGCGTTGTCTTCCGTGAAGCACGTCGTAATTAAAGAAATAAGTAACCGTGGATTTATTGACATTGTTGCATTGACGGTCGGCAAAGAAACCTGTCGGTAGTCCGTTGGGATTGTTTTTTTCACCGGTGAGGATGAGGTCGAAATCCGTGACCGGATAACCTTCCGAATCGAAAACGCGGAATAAAACCATGGAATAACGATCGTGAATAAAGCACTTTTTCCCGAAGAGTTTTTTATCCACTTCGATCAGTCCTTTGCGTTGAACTTCTGCTGTTTCGGCATCGAAGTCGGTGGTCAATTGCTCATAAGCTTTCAGCGTTGTAACACCGATGCATCGGAAAATTGACTGGATTGTTTCTGCACTTTTGCTGTCTTTCAATTCCCGACTCAGACTTTTCATGATTCCCATCGTATCGCCCGAGTGCGACTTGTTGGTCACCACACGAAACGGCGTTTTAGGCGCCTGTTTAAATTCGGAAATAGCCAGATCTTTGGCTTGCCAGCTTCCGTTTACTCGTTTCGGAGCTGCTTGTGTGAGTTTCACGTATCGGCTGTTTTGATTGGCAGAAGCCACGCGAACCACACCGTCGCTTCCCAATTCGCCTGTATACGAGTTCAAGTGATCATAGAGCTTACGATCAATATCCTGACCGATCAGCGAAAACGGGAAAATCCCATCCGGACCAATAGCTCCTTGACCGTTCAAGATCCAGTCTTTGTTGAGTTTCCAGGCATCTTTGCTCCCCAATTCCAACCAGTCGAGTACCCGTTGTCCGGGTTCAACGCCATTGAACCATGACGAAATACGACTCAAGCGACTTTTTCCGAGTTGCGCCAATGCCGATCCGTGGTTGGCTGGAGCCAGCATCACCAGGTGACTCATCGGACACGTTTTCTTTTGACCTTTGTAGAAATTGCTCCACCACGTGCGTGCAACCGGTCCGCCGGTAGAATGCGTAATACACGCAAAACGTTCACCCGGCTCTAAATTCGGAACAATCTGTTGCTGCACTGCCTGTTCAAGCGCCCGAGCAATATCTTCTAGGCGCACTTCGTCGTTGAAGCTGATGTATCGCCCCAGGAAAAGGTGTTTGATGTTGAGTTGGTATCCGTAGGTTGAAGCCTCGCGCATCAGGCGATTCGGCATTTCGCCATACGTGTCGGTATTTGTGACGCTGTATCCGTGTACAAACGCAATAGTTAAAGATTTCATACTGAATAGCTTGAGATTATGGTTCTAAAATAGGGGAATTTTTGAGGAAAGTGGTGAAGTGTGATGAAATTTCGCCTGTAGAGACTTATTACTTCACTTCTTCGAAGAACAACCGTTCTTCTTTTGTTCCGTTCATATTCCCTACTGCAGTAAGCTGATTGGAATGATTGGGAATGAGTTCAAACTCTGTGAATCCTTCTATGCAGATTGTTCCATTAACGAACATCCACTTGTGTTTTTGTGTTGTTTGGTCGTCTCGTGTCTCATAGCGCTCTGCCAGGAATTCAGGGCTGCAAAGAGCTTCAATTTTGCGAGACACCAAAACCGTGTCCCCAACAAATTGCAGCAATCGGTAGTAATGAATTGAGCACCCACCGTCGGACATCATCTTACAAGTTTCCCCTTCTTTCGCGCTGAATGTTTTTCCTTTCAGATCGAGTTCCTGGGCGGTTGTTGAGAAACTCATCAAAAAGAATAGGGAGAGATTGATCAACGGAAAATGCTTGAAGCTGTGCATGGATGTTTTGTTGTATATCGGATAGTACAACTGAGAGTGGGATTTGATCAACGATGATCGTTTTTAGCTTTTTATGGCTAAAATCACACCTCATTTTCAGGCGAATTATTCCATTTTCAGCAACTGAATAAGTTAAAACGATTCACTAACATCGAACAACGGTTAGTAACCATTTCTAACGTTGATTTTCCAGATTTCGAAATTATGACGAAATATTTTGTTTGGTTTATTGAAATAGGATAACAGGATTTTTCTGAAATAACCGTCACATTCATTGAAAGGTCGGTATACTGCAATTCCGGCAAGTGAATCTAATGGCACATTAAATCGTATCGTTTCTGATGGCAGTCGGCAAATTCTGGAAAGAGTATTTAGGCTGTCAATGTAATCGCCTGTCCAATGCGCTTTGTAATAATGGAATTTTGCTTTGTCATCGTTCTTTAATTGCTTGAGTTCGATTCCATCCAGTGTATCATTGACAAATGAAATATCTTGTTTAAAGATTATTCGGTTGCTAAAAATGGAATCAATTTCCCAAAAGGAAACAGAGATGGAATCGCAATTGCTGAAATCAATGTGCTCACTTTTCAGCAACGGCGCTGCTGTTTCTCCTTGCTTGAAACGAAATGACGTGCTATTGTCTTTTAAGATCAAGACGGGTTGTTTGCAACCGGAAACAATAATGAAGACTAGAAATAATACGGTATAGATCTGTTTCATGAGAACAATTGGTGTTTCTATGACTTCTACAAGTGTAAAAATGTTACATGGATTGCGAAATCAAGGAGTACAATTTCTCTCAATAAATGATTCCAATTGCTGTCGGGAGACTCGAATGTGCGTTAGCCCGAGGCTGGTATGAACCCGCTGCGCAATTTAAAGACATAAAAAAAAGGAACTCATTTCTGAATTCCTTTACTTTTAGTGAGGACACGACTCGAACGTGCGTCAGCCTCAGGCTGATAAGAGTACGACGAGCTGTGTTATAGAAAATCGTTGTTGTAATTGTCCGCTCTCACGCTCGAATCTCACACTTAAAAGAGAAGAGTATCAGAAAAAGGAGCGAGAATGAGTGTGAGAATTGAAGTAAAAAAGAAAGAGTATGATGTTAGCACACCATACTCTTTTCTTTTTTGTAGCGAGGACACGACTCGAACGTGCGACCTTCGGGTTATGAGCCCGACGAGCTACCAACTGCTCCACCTCGCACTCTATTCATTGAAACAATAAATGTTTGAATGCGGTGCAAAGATACGCATTTTTTAGCCTAAAACAATAGCAAAACCAATAAAACACACAAAAAATGATAAAAAAGTCGATTCCGGAGCACTAAATGAATAGTCGACACGTTCCGATTTTGTAGTTTTAAGATAACATTAACTTACTATGAAAAACCTTGTTTTTTGGTCTTTATTCTGCTTGTTAACTATCTCCTTATGGTCGCAAGGAAATCCGATGCAGATAAGTTATCCCGATTGCAAACTACTGAATCAAGTTACAGGAACAGACACCTTATTTGGGATACACGTACAATGCAGCAAAACGCGTGTTCAAGGAACTCAGAAAATACAGACCTTTTGTAACGGTGGAGATCCATCCGCAGCGCGTTACGAAAAAGTTCAGGTTGTAGCAGAAGTGTCAGTTATTCCAGATTCTACTGGAATTATCAAGGATTCACTTTTGAGCGCTTTGCGTTTCGCCATTCAAAAAGAAGAAGCGTATGCGGCCTCCAATGGTTTTGCTGCTACTGTTGTCTCTAAGTTTGCGCTCTTTAAACTGGGTGAACAAACAATTTTGGCCATGCCACCCTTTAATTCAGGCAAAGGGAATTTCGGAATCTGGTACATCAACGGTGTGGTGTACAAAATCAAACTCATCGAAGATAATCAACTGGGAAGCATTAAGGTATTTCTGCGCTCCAATTTCAAACTGAGTTACAATAATTCAGTCCTTAATACCGATTCCGGAGAGATTGCGATTGAACCATTGCGCGTTTTCTTGGAGCAATCACGTTGATCATTTAGCTTTATTTCCGGTTTTTTAACTGTGCACATGATTGTACGGCTTTTCGCAACTGAAGTTTATCGAGTATTGCTAAACCGTTTTACTAAACTATTAGTAAGCCGTAGGTTTGTCGAAACAAATTAAAACAAAAAGCCATGACACAAAAACCTTCATTTGCATTTGTAGCCGCTAGTTGGGCTGCTTTCGGAACAGGAATTATCGGATACTTCGCGGGACTTTTCCGCAGCGAATTGTACCTGAGTGAAAAAGGATACTATTTCACGGTTATCATGTTCGGACTCTTCTCAGTGATTTCCGTTCAAAAAAGTGTGCGCGACCGCCTCGAAGGTGTTCCGGTAACCGACCTGTATTACGGAATCAGCTGGTTCTGCACTATCCTTTCTATCGCCTTACTCGTTGTAGGATTGTGGAACGCCAAAATGTGGGGCAGCGAAAAAGGATTCTACGCCTTCTCGTTTATCCTCGCACTCTTCGGAGTTATCGCCATACAGAAAAACACCCGCGATACGTTGGCTGCCGAACAGGCCGAGAAAGAAGCCAAACAATTAAAGCAATAACCACAATCACCATAAATCAAGCGTACCCGGTTCTTTCGAGAGTCGGGTATTGTGTTGTATGGATAAGTGCTTCGCCCCAACATCAAGTATGGTTTTGTCATACGCGTATTCAGCAGCTTGAGGCTAGTTTTACCAAAAAAACCATGATGAAACAACATTCCTTTTTACTAGCATTTTTCCTTCTTGTTGGAGGTTTAACTCAAGCCCAGGAAAACATCAACACCGAATGGGACGATTATTTCATGCCCGGAATCGGTTATAAAGTCTACACTCCTAAAAATGCAGATAGCCTCGGAACTTATCAAGGCATTTCTACCGAATTTGTGATTTACGCTCGGGCGCGTGGCGGTGAAACGTGGCGTTCCGGTCCGGCTCGTGTAAAAACCTACGGAAACCTGAGTATCATGAAAAGTGATGCAGCCGGTGCTCGCGATATCTTTAATGTAAACGTGGGCTTGAACCTGTCGTTTGAAGCCGTTACCAAACGCAAGTTTGCAATTCCTTATTTCGGATTGGAATTGGGCGGTTTGTTTCAGCGCGATTTTTCGTCGTTGCAATTCACGCCCGTTGCCGGAATTCAATTATTGTCTACCCGACATGTCATCTGGACCGCACAGGCAGGCTACAATTACACCATCAAATACTTCGATGAGTATTCCGGAATGCAATATTCAAGTACGGTGAATCTGCTGTTGTGGAATAATTGATTTTTGAGGGAGCTGGGGAAATAGGGGAATCCTCCTAGTTCCCCAGCTCCCTATTTCCCAATCTCCTTAATAAGGTAATTAACCTTATCTTTGCACAAAAATTCAACGCTTTATGTCTCACAAATCTGCTTTCGTAAACATCGTCGGTAGCCCAAATGTTGGGAAGTCAACGCTCATGAACGGATTGGTGGGCGAGAAACTCTCCATCGTTACTTCCAAGGCGCAAACCACGCGTCACCGTATTCACGGGTTGGTAAACGGTGATGATCACCAGATTGTATTTTCGGATACACCCGGTGTAGTAAACGCCTCCTATAAGTTGCACGAAGCAATGATGAGTTACGTGGAAGCATCGTTCAAAGATGCCGACATCTTGCTTTTCATTACCGATATGCACGAAAATGAAATGAATCACAAGGAAACGCTTGAGCGCATTGTAAAGCTCAAAATTCCGGTGTTGCTGATCATTAATAAAATTGACTTAGGCGACCAGGAAAAGGTAGTGGCACGTCGTCAGTATTGGCAAGAACGTGTTCCGAATGCTGAGATTATTCCGGTTTCGGCCCTGCATAAATTCAATATTGATCGTATCTGGGAACGTATCCTTGAATTGGCTCCCGAAGGTCCGGCTTACTTCGACAAAGAAGAATTGTCTGACCGACCTATGCGCTTTTTCGTAGCCGAAATGATTCGCGAGAAAATTTTCATGCACTGCGATAAAGAAGTTCCGTATGCGTGTCAGGTAGAAATCGAAACTTACGAGGAGTCGGAAAAGATCGTTCACATTCGTGCTTTGATCATCGTTGAGCGCGACTCGCAAAAAGGAATCCTGATTGGTAAAGGTGGTGATATGCTGAAACGCATCGGAAAAGAATCACGCCTTGATATGGAAGCATTTATCGGGCAGAAAGTATTTTTGGAAACCTTCGTGAAGGTGGATAAAGATTGGAGAGCCAGCGAGCAGAAGTTGAAGAAATACGGATATTAAAGAATTGAGAATGTAAATTGTAAAATTGAAAAGAAGCGATCAACCAAGGCAGATCGATATAAACAAGCGTTAGCGCAGTTTCCTTCTCAATTTTACATTTTCAATTTTCAATTAAAACGTAGTGCTGTGAAGTACGTCAAATAAAGTAAAAATGGGAAATATTATTGCCATCGTAGGCAGACCGAACGTCGGAAAATCGACGTTGTTCAATCGATTAACAGAATCCAATCGTGCAATCGTAAAAGAAATCAGTGGTGTAACGCGTGATCGTATTTACGGTCGTGGCGAATGGAACGGAATTCCGTTTTCTGTAATCGACACCGGTGGTTACGTACACGGCTCCGACGATATTTTTGAAGGTGAAATTCGAAAACAAGTCGAAATCGCCATCGATGAAGCCAACGTGATCTTGTTTGTGGTGGATACCATGACCGGGATTGTAGACCTGGATGAAACGGTAGCCGCGATGTTACGCAAAACCAAGAAAAAAGTGTTGGTGATTGCCAACAAAGTAGATAACACGGATCGCATAGGTTTGTCGAGCGAGTTTTGGTCGTTTGGCTTGGGCGAAGTGTTCGACCTATCGGCTGCCAATGGATCGGGAACGGGAGAAATCCTGGATGAGGTCGTAAAATACTTCGAGAAGGAAGATCCACGTGGCGAAGAAGAAGCCGAATTACCACGCATTGCCGTTGTTGGAAAACCGAATGTCGGAAAATCGTCGTTTATCAATGCCCTCACCGGCGAAGAACGCAACATCGTAACGGATATTTCAGGAACCACGCGCGATGCAATCAATACGCGTTTCAAAGCCTTCGGGTTCGATTTCATGCTCATCGATACAGCCGGAATTCGCAAGAAAGCCAAAGTAACCGAAGACATAGAGTTTTACTCGGTATTGCGTTCGGTGCGCACCATCGAAAGTGCCGATGTATGTGTATTTATGATCGATGCTACCGAAGGATTGCAAAAACAGGATTTACATATTTTCTACATCATTGAGAAAAACCATAAAGGTGTTGTCGTGTTGGTGAATAAGTGGGATTTGGTAGAAAAGGACCACAAAACCAGTTTGGAATTTGAAGAGCAATTGCGCCGCGATTTGGCTCCGTTCAACGATGTGCCGATTGTGTTTACGTCCACCATCACCAAACAACGTATGCACAAAGCGTTGGAGAAAGTAATGGAAGTACACGAAAATCGTATTCGTAAAATCCCGACTTCGGTGTTGAACGATACCTTACAAGCAATTATTGCGGCAACACCGCCGCCATCCATCAAAGGAAAATACATCAAGATCAAGTACATTCAGCAGCTGCCGACACACGCCCCGGCGTTTGCCTTTTTCTGTAACTTGCCACAATACATTCCCGATTCCTACAAGCGTTTCTTGGAAAACCGTTTACGTGAGAAGTTCAATTTCGAAGGTGTTCCGGTAAGAATCTTCTTCCGAAGAAAATAGCAGCTTTCACAATTTATTTACTATCCCTTTTGGTTTCGACTGAAAGGGATTTTTATTGAACTAAATAACTAATTCCAAACTTATTATGTTTTTATCGGATTTAAATCCAAAATTATTATGTTTATTATGGAATGTATTCCAAAAAAAATATGTTTTTACTGGATTGTAATCCAAAATAATTATATTTTTGTTGGAATAGGAGTTGAAAAACTCAACAATAAGTAGAATTACCATGATACGTCGTGCTATTGTTCAACATTTGCAAGAAGATCTTTTTCAAGGAAAAGCAATTTTGCTATTCGGACCAAGACAGGTAGGAAAGACAACTGTTTTGGAAGTTTTACTACAGGAGCAAAACCAACAATGTTTGATCCTTAATGCCGATGAAACAGATGTGCGTGAATCATTGGAAAACACCACAAGCACAGCATTACGAAATTTATTTGGAGATAACAAAATTGTATTTATTGACGAAGCACAACGGGTAAACAACATTGGGCTTACACTAAAGTTAATCACCGACCAAATCAAAGATGTACAGGTAATTGCTTCGGGGTCATCTGCATTTGATTTGGCCTCTCAAACACAAGAATCATTGACAGGGCGGAAGTATGAACATTTCCTGCTGCCGCTTTCGTTTACGGAAATGGTAGCACATCATGGTTTACTGGAAGAAAAACGATTGTTGCAGCAACGTATGATTTATGGTTATTACCCCGAAATCGTAAGTGATCCGTCAAAAGCAGAAAAGCACATTAAATTACTCACCAACAGCTATTTGTATAAAGATTTGTTGCAGCTCGAATCAATGAAAAAACCGGCTCTGCTCACCAAAATACTCAAAGCATTGGCGCTTCAAGTGGGCAGTGAGGTTTCGTATCAAGAAATCAGTAGGTTGGTAAATGCCGATTATCACACGGTTGAAAAATACATCGACTTATTGCAAAAAACGTTTGTGATTTTCACGTTGCCAGCCTTTAGTAGAAATGTGCGCAACGAAATTCGAAAAGGGCAAAAAATTTACTTCTACGACAATGGTATCCGCAACGCGGTGATTGGTAATTTTCATGCATTGGAAAATCGTACGGATGTAGGAGCTTTGTGGGAAAATTTTTTGCTGGCAGAACGCATGAAACACCTCAACCAGCAAGGAATTGACCGCGACATTTATTTTTGGCGAACAACGCAACAACAAGAAATTGATTATTTGGAAGAAGATGCGGATGGAATCAATGCATTCGAATTCAAGTGGAATACCCGCAAATTACCACGTTTTTCAAAAACCTTTCTCAATGCTTATGCAGTCAATTCAACTGAAGTAATCACACCCGAAAATTTCACAGGTTTCATCGGGATCAATACCTAGAATTCCAAAATGTAGTTCGTACGTTTTTCCTCACCAATCGTAGTCGCCGGTCCGTGTCCAGGATAAACAACCGTATTTTCAGGTAAGGTAAACATGCGTTCGTGGATGGTTTTTTTCAGAATTTCCATCGATCCGCCAGGTAAATCGGTACGACCGAAACTACCGCGAAACAAGATATCACCGCCAATGAGCAGGTTTTCTGCCGCGTTATAAAAAGCAACATGCCCCACACAATGTCCGGGACCGAAAATTACCGTAAACTCCATGTCATCAATGGCAATTACTTGATGGTCTTCAAACCATTCCGTAGGTTCGGGCGATGAAACATAACCTGCCAAACCGTACATCTGTGCCGAGCGTTCGGCCATGCTTAGTGTAAACAATTCTTCTTTGTGGGCGCGCAACGGCACACCATAAGTTTCGCAGCAAAACGCGTTTCCCAGAATATGGTCGATGTGGCAATGCGTGTTCCAAACAGCTTTTACCTGTAGGTTGTTGCGCGTGATAAAATCGGTGAGTTCCTGTTGCTCGAAACGGTCGTAACACCCCGGATCAATGATGATACACGATTGCTGATCGCCCGAAACGATGTAGGTGTTTTCCTGAAATCCGTTGAAGGTAAACGAATGAATGTGCATACGAAAGCGGTTTTTTAGTAGCGAAACAACAATACGGAGAGTGTGAGTGCTGCAACGCCAATAGAATACCCTACCAGACATTGCGCCAGCGAATGTTTACCAAGATAAATGCGGGCGCTCATTACAATCCCACTTACGATAAGTGTTACCGGTAAAATCCAAAAAGTGTAAAAATCCAATCCGGCATAATAGGCAAACAGGAAACCTGTCAAAATGCCCATTCCGGCGGCGTGGAGCGAAACTTTCCACCATTGGGTAATAATCGTGCAGATGAATACGGTGGCAAATGAACCGATGGTGAGCGCATAAACGGCTGTCGGGAGTCGATTTTCAGGGTCTTTCAGTTGCACAAGGTAAAACAACGCAATGGCGGATACGTTCACAAAAAACGAAGGAATCATGCGTTCTTTGCGCGAATCCATCATTACAGTGGTGATGGCGCCGCTGTAGCGCAGAAACAAAATGGTAAAACTCGGAATGAGAATGGAAAAGAACCCAAACATCAATAACAGGAGCAATTTCCAGTCTTCCGGAATGAGGTAAATGACTTCGTTGCGTTCCCAAACAGTATCCGAAGGCACGTACGCGGCAATCAACAACGCAAATACCGGTGCATTGAGCGGAATAAAAACCCAGGATAAGATGCGGGAAAGTTGATTCATTACAATTCTTTGCGTAATCGTGCTACGGGAATATTCAGTTGTTCGCGGTACTTGGCAATGGTTCTGCGCGCAATATTGTAGCCTTTATCGTTGAGCAATTTGGCCAAATGTTCGTCTGTCAACGGTTTCAGCTTGTTTTCTACCGAAATGGCATCGGAGAGAATTTTCTTTACCTCGCGGGTTGAAACTTCTTCGCCGGAGTCGGTTGAAAGCGATTCGGAGAAGAAATACTTGAGCGAAAACACACCGTAGGCGGTTTGTACATATTTACTGTTGGCAACGCGCGAAATGGTTGAGATATCCAAGCCTACGATTTCTGCAATGTCTTTCAGAATCATCGGTTTCATCTTGGTTTCGTCGCCGCTCAGGAAATACTCTCGTTGGTAATTCATGATGGCTTCCATCGTGGTGAGCAAGGTATTGTTGCGTTGTTTGATGGCATCAATGAACCATTTGGCTCCTTCAAGTTTCGATTTCACGAACGTGAGTGCATCTTTGTCCGACTTGGATGTTTTGGCACCTTCGGCGTAACTGCGCATGAGTTGTTCGTATTCGCGACTCACCTTCAAATCGGGTGTGTTGCGCGCGTTGATCGAGATATCCAAACGACCTTCAAATTCGGTGATCAAGAAATCGGGAATGACCTGCTGTAAACTTTTGGCGCCTTCTTTCATAGAGCCTCCCGGCTTGGGATTCAATCGAATAATGGCATCAATAGCTTCTTTTAAATCCTGATCGCCGATTTCCAGTTTTTTCTGGATTTTATCGTAGTGTTTTTTGGTAAATTCTTCAAAATGATCCTGCAAGATTTTCTTGGCTGTAAACAAGGTAATATTACCGTCTTGTTTGCGTTCGATTTGTAGAATCAGGCATTCGCGCAAGTCACGTGCTCCTATTCCTGCCGGGTCGAGTTCCTGTACCAAACGCAAGACCAATTCCACTTCTGCTTCGGTAACGCTAATATTAGCCGAAAATGCCAAATCGTCTACAATTGCTTCTACTTCTCGGTTCAGATAACCCGATTCATCCAGGTTTCCGATAATGGTATCGGCAATCTGAAATTGCGTATCGTCCAAATCCAACAAATGCAACTGATCGGTGAGTTTTTCCTGAAAGGAAGCTTCTACCGAAAGCGGAACGGCGCGTTCTTCGTCGTCTTTACTGGTATTGTTGGCTTGTGTTTTATAATCGGGAGTATCGTCGTCGAAATAATCGCTGAGGTCGAAATCGTCATCGAAATCGTTATCATCGTTATCGAAATCATCGTCTTCGTTATCGAAATCTTCTTCCAACTCATCCGGACCTTCTTCCAAGGCAGGATTTTCCTCCAACTCTTGTTTGATCCGTTGATCCAATTCCATCGTAGGAACCTGTAACAACTTCATGAGTTGAATCTGCTGCGGAGATAAGCGTTGTTCGAGTTTCTGCGAAAGTTGTTGTCTGAGCGCCATAATACGTAGTCGATAGTCTTACAAGATACAAAAAATGACTAGAATTCCGCGTTTTGCGGTGTTCGTGGAAAAGGAATCACATCGCGGATGTTCGACATACCTGTTACAAACATCACCATGCGTTCAAACCCGAGTCCGAAACCGGCGTGTGGCACCGATCCGAAACGGCGTGTATCTAAGTACCACCACAATTCTTCTTCATGAATACCGAAATCGGCACATTTTTTCTTCAGCACATCCAAACGCTCTTCACGTTGTGAACCACCTACCATTTCACCAATTCCCGGGAACAAAATGTCCATCGCAGCTACGGTTTCTTTGCCTGATTCACAGCCTTCGTTGGCACGCATGTAGAATGCCTTGAATGAAGCCGGATAATCGGTAATGATCACAGGACGTTTGAATTCTTTCTCCACGAGGTAACGTTCGTGTTCGCTTTGCAAATCGGTTCCCCAACTTACGTCGTACTTGAATTTCTTCTTTTTATAATGACTGGAATTCATCAGTACATCGATGGCTTCCGTATAGGTAATGCGTTTAAAATCATTGGCTACCACAAACTGCAAACGCTCTATCAAGGTCAATTCTGCACGTTCGTTTTGCGGTTTGGATTGTTGCTCGGCGGTTTCGCGTTCGTTGAGGAATGCCAAATCATCTTTGCAGGTATCCATTACGTATTGACAGATGTATTTGAGCATGTTTTCAGCCAAATCCATGTTGTCGTGAATATCATTAAAAGCTACTTCCGGTTCAATCATCCAGAACTCAGCTAAGTGGCGGGAAGTATTTGAATTTTCAGCACGGAATGTTGGTCCGAAGGTATAAATAGAACCCAAGCCCATGGCGGCCAATTCACCTTCCAACTGACCCGAAACGGTGAGATTAACTTGTTTTCCGAAGAAATCTTGTTCGAAATCTACCGAACCGTCTTCTTTTAAAGGTGGCTGTGCAGCATCAAGGTTCGTTACACGAAACATTTCCCCCGCGCCCTCGGCATCAGAACCGGTAATGATGGGTGTGTGGATGTAGTAAAAACCGCGGTCGTTGAAGAACTGGTGAATGGCATAACTCACGGCATGGCGCACGCGAAATACGGCTCCGAAAGTATTGGTGCGGAAACGTAAATGTGCTTGCTCGCGCAGGTATTCCAAGCTGTGTTTCTTGGGTTGCATCACCGTTTTCTGCACATCATCCGGATTGGCTTCGCCGATGATCTCGATGGCTGAAACCACTAATTCAACAGCCTGTCCACTTCCTTGTGATTCAGCCAAAACACCTGTAAGACCTACAGCCGAAGCGGTAGTGATCTTTTTAAGCATTGCTTCGTCAAATTGCTCAAAGTCAACTACGGCTTGTAAGTTATTAATGGTAGAACCGTCATTCAGTTGAATAAAGCGATTACTGCGGAAAGCCCGCACCCATCCTTTCACACAATACGTAGCTCCAACTTCAGGTTGGCTCAACACTTCGGCAATTTTTGTTCGTTTCATGGTATTCGTTGTAATGACGGCAAAAATAGCAAAGAATGTTGAATCTAAGAGAGGCTGTTAAAACGGGGCATGTTCGGTGAAGTAATGTTCGAAAAACAATTGCGCATGTGCAGGTTGTTCTTCAAATGGAGCTACCAGTACGATTTTTTCCAGATTGGTAAATTCACGTTGAGTTTGCAGGGTTTTAAACAGCGTGTATTTGTCATCGGAAGGCCCGAAAACCAGCATTCGGTTTGCAGATTGCAGCAAGTCGAGAATTCCTTCCATAAAGTCTTCCGTTTGCAATGCCTGAACCGATTCATGCGGCAGATCGCTCGGTTGAAGATTGAGTTCGATACGTGCTAAAACGGGCACGGTTGCATCAAATGGATTCTTCGAAAAGATAAATGCTTTATCAGGATCGATGTATACTCCGTAATCTAGTTTAGTTGTAGAATCCATAATCGGCCTGTTTAAAGTTAAGATGCAAGTAATGAAGATTCGTCAAGTGTTAGCACCAATTGTTTGTTTTGATGCATGTGAAGCAATTCTCCGCGATAACCTTCCAAAACGAGTCTGGCCATGAGGTAACTCACCGTTGATTCCGCACCTTGATTCAGGTTGACATGATCTTCTTCCAAACCGTCGCAGCAGCCACCCGTACAGGGATTGTATACAATACGGTGTAAGTGATTTTGTCCCTGAAACCAGTTAAATCCTATTTCCATTTTCAACAAGTAATCGGGTTGTTCAAACGTATCGTAAAAGCGACTCAAAGCAAGTATTGTGTAGGCCACATCAATGGGTTGTTCACCAAAATTTTCGGGAATTTCTCCTTTGCTCATCCAACCTCGGTTCGAAATGACTTTAATGCCTTGTTCGTTGTAAATGTGTGACAGCAAAAAGTCAAACGTGATTTTGGCGATGTTGCGGTAAGGTTCATGATTGCTCACTTCAAAGGCGCACAACAATGCCTCGGGAACCAAGCTATTGGCGTAAGTCATGTAACTTTCATACCATTCCCAGTCTTTGTCAGATTCGTGAATGTACATCTGAACCAGTCGGTCGGCCAGTAAACGTATCAGTCCGCGAGTGGAAGCCAATGGAAACGTACTGTGATAATAGTAGAGTCCTTTGATGGCGAAGCTCATGGCGCGAGTTGAATACATGTCCGGAATGCGTTTGGAAACTTCATCCAGTACCACAACCGCCCTGTGAATCAACTGTATCGGAAGCGTTCCTTTCATAGAAGCCACATAACCGAACGCCCAAATGGCTCTTCCGTTTGAATCGGAAAGATTGGTCTCGTAGTTTTGACCGGTAAATGCTTTATCCTTGTCTACATAATTGAGAAAATGCCCTTGTGGCTGTAAGCAAAACTCCATAAAAGTAAGGTACTTCCTGATGAGGTCAAGATCCGATTCATCTTTGGTGACCGCATAATGTTTGCACACTGCAATGAGTGCCCGAGCGTTGTCATCAATCGTATAACCCGATTCAATATCCGGCTGATTGAGAATGGAAAACTGAATCATTCCGAAATCGGTGGTCAGTTGTTGGATGTGGTGTAAGTTAATCTCTGGCAGCCGATACTCCAATGAGAATGAGCGATCACTGGTTTGTTGAAATAACAACGCATACCGAATAGCAGTATTTTCCCATGAAGTTGCGGCCATTCGGTGCAAAGCATCCAAGTGGATTTGCTCGCGCAGTTTTTCGTCTGCCAATAAATGATTGATCGATAAAGCCAACTGCACAGGATCGCTAAACGGAACGATGGTATACGGTGTGTCTTGCAATAATTCCAGCGCATGTGGAATAGGAGTTGAAATGATAGGACAACCGCAACTTAGCGCATACGAAAACGTGCCGCTAACCGCCTGATTGGGGTCTTTGGAAGTAAATAGATACAGATCGGTGAGTTGCAGGTATTCCAGCAAATCGTTGAGCGAAACGTACTGATTGATAAACTTAACGTGGTTTTCGAGTTTCAGTTCCCGGGTCAAGTTCTCCAGCATATTTCGGTAAGTTTCTTGCTCCGATTTTACCACTTCAGGATGTGTTTTCCCGATGATCAAAAAGAGCAGATCCGGATTTTTTTTGATAGCAGCAGGTAATGCGTTGAGTGTGGTTTCAATGTTTTTACCGGAACTGATCAAGCCGAAAGTCGAAACAATTTTCCTTCCTGCGAAGCCGTATTTTTCTTTCAGTTGTTTTTTGTTGGCGTTTTTCACCAAATGGGTGCCATGCTGAATGACCGTTATTTTTTGAGGATTCAGTTGATAGTCCTGAATCAAGAGTTGTTTGGCATGTTCGGTCATCACTACAATACCGGCACTTTTGGCAACGATTTGCCTAATTTCAAGCAATAAGGAAGAATTTGGACCGGGCAATACGGTATGAAAAACAACAATTACGGGTATTACCACATCTTCCAATAATTGCAGAAAATCGTCGGTGTGCTGTTTGTAAAAGCCAAATTCGTGTTGCACTACTAGCAACGAAATATCCGCATCCGCATTGAGTGTGGCAGCGAGTTTACTGTACGATTGTTTTACGTTGGTATTGAGCGAATAAGCCACTTCTTTGGGGTAAGAGCTTGCTTTTTCGGTTTCCACGGCAGCTATTTTAAGCACAAACGATTGACTGAATTGCCGGTTGAGCGCTTGAACCAAATCTTGTGAAAAGGTAGCAATTCCGCATTCGCGCGGTGGATAAGAGGTAAGAAATACAATAGTTGGTAACATAATCATTTCGGGTTTGAGTGAAGTAGTAATTCGGTAATTAACGCCTTGAGACTCACTGAAGCACAGGCTATTTTTTCATCGGCGGCGCCATAATAAATGTAGAGGTTATCGCCAAAAAGAGCGGTTCCCGTAGGGAAGCAAACGTTGTTGACGTATCCTTCCAATTCGTAATCGTATTCGGGTGAAAAAAGCGGGTAAGGCAATCGTGAAAGCTCGATTCGCGGATCACTTAAGTCGACCAAAGCAGCGCATGCAGAATAAATGTAACCGTTGGGAGAATCACGTACACCGTGATAAATCAAAATCCAACCTTCTTTGCATTCGATTGGCGGGCAACCTCCGCCGAGGTAACTCATTTCATGGTTGTAGAGCGATTGCAACACAATATGATCGGGCAAATGGCGCAGGTAGTCTATCCAAAAATCGGGAGTAAGCTCATCAAAATCACTAATCGTGACCAATTGAATATCAGGTCGAATCCGGTGAAAGAAAGCAAAGCAGCCGTTTATTTTACGCGGAAACAACACAATGTTTTTATCCCAGATGAAACTTTCGGAATGATCCACTTCGGCATTTTTGTTCTCGAACGGTCGAAAGCGCAGGTACTTGAGATTCATCCCGGCATTTGATTTTACGAGATGCTTGAAACGTTGGAAATTCACCTGCGGCACTACCATTCCTTTCTTTTCGAAGGTTTTTAGGTCTTCGGAAACAGCAAGAGCCCCGCGCGCACTCCAACCATCGAATGCGGTATAGGTGAGGTAATACAATCCGTCGATACGGACTATCCGCGGATCTTCCATTCCCTTCGATTCGTAGTCGAACGTTGGGATCAGTAAAGGTTCCGTATGTCGTTCAATAACAGTTAACGGTCCGAGCAGTTTGCAGTAACCTATCGTTGAATTGTTTCCTGTTTGTACAGCCCGGTAGAAGATGTGCACGTGATCACCTTCTTGCATGATTGCCGGATTCAACACACCTGCATTTTCAAAATCCAGGGTCGTTTTTTGCAGCAGAACTCCCTCTCGTTTAACCGTTATCATAAGCCAGACTCAGACAACCGGAATCTTTGGGCTGTTTTTTTTCAGCGCAGATGCAATTGTTGTTGAAGGAACTTTCTTGATCGTCGGTTTACGAGGAGATGCTTTTGGAACACCTGTTGGCGATTTAATGGCTTTTTTTACCTGAACCATTGTTTCTTCCACTTTCTCTTCACCTTCCATTAAATCGGTCTTCAGTCCGTCTAATAGTTCGTTGAAACGATTTTTGAGTTCGTCGGCATACTCAGTACCCTTCTTCGATAATTTTTTGCGGGTTTTCGATCCTTTTTCCGGTGCATAAAGTGCTCCGAGTAACGATCCGATTGCCGCCCCGAAGGCGATGCCTGTCATGATTTTTCCTGTGCTCATAATCTATGATTTTCGTGTTAATTGTACAATGATGGCCACAACCGCCAAACCGAGTAATATATGAGTTAATCCACCGGTATTGTACCCGATAAAGCCTACCGCCCAAATCATGATCAGCACTATTGCAACTGTATACAGGATATTGCCCATTTGTTTTCGGTTTGTATTAATGACACCCTATTACAAAGGTCAATGATCTTGATTGCAAAGACGTTATAGAAGATTTTAGATAAGTTACATGATTCCCACTTTTGGTAATAGGAGTGGGGGAGCGATTCATCGCGCCCCCACATGTTCTCATGAAATCAATTGATTTTTAGGAAAAGGATCAAACAAAAAAATCCCCTTCGCCAAAGACGAAAGGGATCTTAACTCGTGTACTATTAAATAAAAACGGCACAATTATTAACATTACACAATGCCGTTTTTTGTGTCAGTCAAATTGTGGGGTCGCGATTAATCGCGACCCCACAATTTCTACCCTGAACACATTTCGCATCCTTCCGGATCATCCAATGAGCAAGCGATTGCCGCTTGTTGCTCTTCGATGGTTGCTGCGTCTGCTTGCTCCGGCAATTCGGCAACGGCTTTATCAACTGTAAATTTGATAGCATCCGTAGCCGCTTTTGTACGCAAGTAGTACATTCCGGTTTTTAATCCTTTTTTCCAGCCGTAGAAGTGCATGGATGTCAATTTACCGAAGTTGGCATTTTCCATGAAAATGTTCAACGATTGTGACTGGCAAATGTATGCTCCACGATCCGCAGCCATTTCGATGATCGATTTTTGTGAAATCTCCCAGGCTGTTTTGTATAAATCTTTAATGTATTGAGGAATCTCGTTGATGTTTTGTACCGAACCGTTCGATGCCATCAATTTCTGACGCATTTCTTTGGTCCACAAACCTTCTCTCACCAAATCCTTCAATAAATGTTTGTTGACAATGATGAACTCACCTGACAATACACGACGTGTGTAAATGTTGGATGTGTATGGCTCAAAGCATTCGTTGTTTCCTAAGATCTGAGCCGTTGAAGCTGTTGGCATTGGAGCTAACAACAAAGAGTTGCGCACACCGTGTGTTTTCACTTCTTCTTTCAAGACATCCCATTCCCAACGTGAGCTTGGTGTTACACCCCACATGTCGAATTGGAAAATACCTTGAGATACCGGTGAACCGGCATACGTTTCGTAAGGACCTTCTGCTTTTGCCAAGTCTTTCGACGCAGTCATGGAAGCGTAATAGATCGTTTCAAAAATCTCACGGTTCAACGCACGTGCTTCTTCCGACTCAAACGGGTAACGCAATAGGATGAATGCATCAGCCAAACCTTGCACACCCAATCCAATCGGACGGTGACGCATGTTTGATTTACGCGCTTCTTCTACCGGGTAGAAGTTACCGTCGATGATGCGGTTCAAGTTAATGGTAGCTTGGTAAGTTACCTCGAACAATTTATCGTGATCGAATCCACCGTCTTCGGTAACAAATTTCGGCAATGCCAATGAAGCCAAGTTACACACCGCGATTTCGTCAGGAGCTGTGTATTCCATGATCTCGGTACACAAGTTCGACGACTTGATTGTACCCAGATTTTTCTGGTTTGACTTGTTGTTGGCTGCATCTTTGTACAACATATAAGGCGTTCCGGTTTCAATTTGCGATTCCAAAATTTTGAACCACAAGTCTTGAGCTTTTACCGTTTTACGACCTTTACCTTCTTGCTCGTATTGTGTATACAATGCTTCGAATTCCGTTCCGTAAGTATCGGATAATCCCGGACATTCGTGCGGACACATCAAGGTCCAATCGCCATTGTCTTCAACGCGTTGCATGAACAAATCCGGAATCCACAATGCGTAGAACAAATCACGTGCACGTTGCTCTTCTTTTCCAAAGTTTTTCTTCAAATCCAAGAAGTCGAACACATCCGCATGCCATGGCTCCATGTACATGGCGAAAGATCCTTTACGTTTTCCACCACCTTGGTCTACATAACGTGCCGTATCGTTGAACACACGTAACATCGGAACAATACCGTTGGAAGTACCGTTTGTTCCTTTGATGTAAGAGCCGGTTGCACGAATATTGTGAATTGCCAATCCGATTCCACCGGCCGACTGAGAAATCTGAGCGCAAGATTTCAACGTATCATAAATACCTTCGATACTGTCTTCTTTCATGGTCAACAAGAAGCAAGACGACATTTGCGGTTTCGGTGTTCCGGCGTTGAACAACGTTGGTGTGGCGTGCGTAAACCAACCTTCCGACATCAAGTTGTAGGTTTTGATGGCTTGGGTCAAATCACCTTTGTGAATCCCCACCGCTACACGCATCAACATTTGTTGCGGACGTTCAGCGATTTCGCCGTTCAATTTCAACAAATAGCTACGTGTCAATGTTTTAAATCCGAAGTAATCGTAACGGAAATCGCGGTCATAAATAATGCTTGAATCAAGCATCTCGCGGTTGTTCATGATTACTTCATAAACGTCATCGGCAAGCAATGAAGCACGTTGTCCGGTTTTCGGATCGATGTACTTGTATAAATCTTCCATGACATCGGAGAACGATTTTTTCGTTTCCTTGTGCAGGTTGGAAACCGCAATACGCGATGCCAACAATGCGTAATCCGGGTGGTCGATCGTTTTGGCCGCTGCAACTTCTGCTGCAAGGTTGTCCAAATCGGTTGTCGAAACACCGTCGTAAATTCCCTCGATTACCTTCATTGCTACCGCTTCAGGCGATACCAATGGGTCGAGTCCATAGCACATCTTGATGATGCGCGCAGTGATCTTGTCAAATTTCACCGCCTCTTTTCTTCCGTCTCTTTTAATAACGTACATAGTGCGCTCTCCTATATTTTGGGTTGTTGTTTTCAGTTTACTACGAAGTGATTCGTAGTTTGTGTCTTATTCTAAAATTCTTATTCTAAAATTCTTCGTTCAGGCTAAACGTTTGATCTTCTTTGTTACCCATCACACCTGCCTTTTGGTATTCTGCTACGCGTTTTTCAAAGAAGTTTGTTTTCCCTTGAATGGAAATCATGTCCATGAAATCGAACGGATTTGTGGTGTTGAACACTTTATCGTTGCCCAATTCCTGCAATAATCGGTCGGCTACGAATTCAATGTATTGTTGCATCAAATCGGCGTTCATTCCGATGAGTTTCACCGGCAACGCGTCTGTCACGAATTCTTTTTCGATCGCTACAGCGTCTAGGATGATTTGTTGTACTTGTTCTTTTGGCAGACGGTTTACCAAGTGGCGTGTATACAACAAGCAAGCGAAATCGCAGTGCAAACCTTCATCACGCGAAATAAGTTCGTTGGAGAAAGTCAATCCCGGCATCAATCCGCGTTTTTTCAACCAGAAGATCGAGCAGAATGAACCGGAGAAGAAGATTCCCTCTACTGCTGCAAAAGCTACCAAACGCTCGGCAAACGAACCGTTATCGATCCAACGCAACGCCCAATCGGCTTTTTTGCGCACACAATCAATGGTTTCGAAAGCGTTGAACAAATGGTTTTTGTCAGTTGTATCTTTGATGTAGGTGTCGATCAGCAACGAATACGTTTCGGAGTGAATGTTTTCGATGGTAACCTGAAACCCGTAAAAGAACTTTGCTTCGGTATATTGCACTTCCGCTAAAAAGTGCTCTGCAAGGTTTTCATTTACAATACCGTCTGAAGCCGCGAAAAACGCCAATACGTGTTTGATGAAATGACGTTCGTCATCTGTCAATTTATTTTCCCAATCCAATAAATCCGGCGATAAGTCAATTTCTTCAGCAGTCCAAAAACTTGCCTCAGCCTTTTTGTAAAAAGACCAAATATCTTCATGTTGTATAGGGAATAACACAAATCTATTCTTGTTTTCTTCCAGTATTGGTTCTGCTTGCGCCATTGTTATTCCGTTTTTTTTGAGTCAATAATTCCTACTCCATGACACCTACTGGAACCATGGTTTACTATACAAGTTACAAAATTTATTTGTTTCCTCTCTCTCGAATTCCGACATGCATCTTTTCGTAATCGGACGCCAACTTCACCTGATCGAGGCATACAAAAATTGTCAAAATTCTTTCCTTTCGCAATTAAAGAAATTCACAATCCTTTCAGGTTATCAACACTCGATTTCGAAAAGCCTTTACCATGAACACTTAGCGGGCTTATTAACATTCGCTTTAAAGATATTCACAGTAAATTCATCTTCGTTTGTCGAAGGATTAACACGATTCGTCAACAACTTGTGAATGAACAATCTTGCGCTTCCGTTCTCTAAAATTAGCGTGTTTTTTGCGAGCGTTGAATTGTTTTTTTCTATGTATATTCACAATGAATTGTTAATACCATTGAATGTCCCGCTAACCGCGAAAAAATGAAAAAAACAGCTACTCTTTTTAACAAATGGAGGTCGGATTTACTGCATGTAATGTATCCGAATTTTTGCCTGATCTGCGATGTGGAAACCGCCCATTCACCAAGTGCCGTTTGTCCGGTGTGTGAAAACGATTTGCAGTATACCTATTACGAAGATTATACCGAACCAACTTTGCTCGATCAATTGTTTTGGGGACGTGTACCGCTTCATCAAACCTATGCGATGCTGCAGTTTGAAAAGGAAAATTCTACGCAACCCATTTTACATGCGCTGAAATACAAAGACCGACCCGATGTAGCGCGTTATTTCGGTGAACGTTTGGGTGAAAAAGTGAAGCAACAAGCCAAGTTTTCGGATCTCGATGCGTTGATTCCCGTGCCGCTTCATCCACAAAAGGAATTTCTGCGCGGGTACAATCAAAGTCAATTGCTGGCCGAAGGAATTGCTTCCGAATTGAAGATTCCGATACGCAGTGATTTGTTGAAACGGGTGGTGTTTACAGAAAGTCAAACCAAAAAAGGGAAAGAACTTCGGTGGGAGAATATGCAGGATAGGTTTGAGTCGCAGGTAAAGGGAGCTGTTGAATTGAAACACGTTGCCGTAGTAGATGATGTGGTAACAACCGGTTCTACACTTGAAACCTGTGTGCGCCGTTTGCAGGAAACATTACCGAACGCGAAGATTAGTGTGATTAGTTTGGCCGTAGCTAAGTAGACTCAAGACTAGAAGACGATAGACTTAAGACCAAAGATGCAGGACGAATAACCGTCTCATGTCTTTGGTCTTGAGTCTCTAATCTAATGTCTATCGTCTTTAAGTCTAAAGTCTATCTAGTCTTCTTTCGTCTTTACTACGCGCACGGATTGTTTCACCGCTTTCCCTTTTTCAGGAGCAGAAGGTTGTGCGTTTTCCAATTCCTTGAGTTTTGTTTCCGCCTCGGCACCTGTGTAGGTTTCGGTAGCTGTTTTGCCATTTTCGGTACGTTTGATAGTAAGGGTTTTTACGCCATTGACTTCTTCCATGTTCACATCGATGGTAACACCATCAACCACTGCAACCGTATTTTCCTCAGAAGCCGGATTCTCAAGTTCCTTCAATTTTGCCTCTGCGTCTTTGCCTGTAAACGTTTCAACGGTTGTTTTACCGTCTTCGGTAGACTTGATGGTCACTTTTTTCACCCCATTTTCATCCTCTACGCTGATTTCCTTTGAAACCTCTTTCTTGGTAGTTTTCGGTGTTTGCGCCTGGCAGTTTGTGAAGACCGTCAAGGCCAGTATGGTACCGAGTATTAAACCTGTCTTTTTCATGTTGTTGATTTTAAGATTGTGTAACATACTGCAAGGATAAAGGGTTTTGAAGGAGGCGCGGGTTAGAAACAGGTTAATTGACGTTAATTAAGGTTAAGCAGATTGACATTACGTGGTATGTTTTCTGTCAATGAACACCATTATTTTGTAATTTCAATTCAATCAAAAAAAATGGGATGAATACAAGATCACAAAGAACATGTAGGAACGGACACCAGTATTATAAGTCATCCGCTTGTCCGGTATGTCCAATTTGTGAAAATGAACGAAAACCCACGGATTCATTTCTTGCCAAACTTGGTGCTCCGGCCCGCCGTGCATTTGAACGGGAAGGAATTGCAACACTAGAACAACTTTCAGCCTATAGTGAGAAAGAAATTCGTACATTACATGGCATAGGGCCTTCAACCATTCCCACTCTGAAGCAAGCGCTGGAATTGGCCGGGCTTGATTTTAAGTCCACAGCGTAGCAGCGATCAATAACAACCCCGTATGACAAGCAAAACAGATGATTATTTGGCACCACATTACGTGCAACGCAGCAATTGGCTTCGTGCGGCAGTGCTCGGTGCAAACGACGGTATTTTGTCCACGTCCAGTTTGGCAATAGGCGTTGCTGCAGCTAGTGAGTTTAGAGCTCCTGTTGTGTTGGCAACCGTAGCAGGTTTGGTAGCCGGAGCGTTATCAATGGCAGCCGGAGAATATGTTTCCGTAAGTTCCCAAACCGATATCGAGCAGGCAGATATTCAGCGCGAAGAGCAAGAATTACTTGAAATGCCGGAGCTTGAATTACAACGTTTGGCCGAAATCTACGAACAACGCGGATTGAAAAAAGAAACCGCATCGATTGTCGCAAAAGAATTGACCGAACACGATGCTTTGGGCGCACATATCAGAGATGAATTGGGCTTGAATGAGATTTCTCGCGCCAATCCGATCCAAGCAGCTGTAGCATCAGGCGCGTCTTTTACGGTGGGCGGACTTCTTCCGCTTTTGGTTACGCTCTTTTTGCCTCTTGAAAATATGGAATATACCCTTTATATATTTGCCATCATTTTCTTAATAGCTCTTGGTGCAATGGCTGCTAAAGCAGGTGGTTCAAGCATAAAAAGAGCACTCTTGCGCATTACCTTTTGGGGAACAGCCGCCATGGGATTAACGGCATTGGTTGGGTATTTGTTTGGGGTGAATGTGTGATATTTGTAACTTCCACCTATTCAGGTGTAACACATTATCCTTGGATTAGGTACACCTTTGTACGTTGTGAAAATTCATTCACACTAATTAACAACACTTCTTTTATGAAATTCCCATTGCTATACGTGCTAGGCACGATACTATTACTTTTGTTACCCAAATTTATCCTTGCCCAAGCTCCCACGTTAGGCACAGCAGCTGACTTTGTACTCTTTTCTACCGACGGGGCAGTTACCAATTCAGGCATATCGCACGTTACAGGAAATGTTGGAACCAACAACGGTTCAAGCACCGGCTTCGGAAATGTAAACGGTGTGATGCACGATGCAGATGGCGCAAGTGCACAATGCGCGGTAGATTTACTAATCGCCTACAATCAACTGAATAGTACCGTTCCCGGATTTTTCCCAGCACCTCAATTGGGGAATGGACAATTGCTCAATGCGGGCGTATATTCCATCTCGGCAGCGGCATCGCTTGATCTCGACCTTACACTGAATGCACAGGGAGATTCGAACGCTGTATTTATTTTTCAAATTCAGGGACCTCTTTCTACAGGAGCCAATTCAAAAATCAAGCTGATCAATGGAGCTCTTGCCTGCAATGTCTTCTGGAAAGTAGAAGGATTGGTAAGCATGGCATCAGGTACTTCTATGAAAGGAACAATCATAGCCAACAATGCGGCCATTAATATGAATACGGGCGATACGCTTGAAGGAAGAGCATTTTCAACTGCAGGTGCGGTAACGCTTGACGGCGTGTTGGCTTACATCCCGATTGGCTGTGGAAGTCCTACACTTTCCGGACCGGTGGCTCCAGGACTTGGCAGTGCTGCCTGTTACGCAGTCTTTTCATCGAATGGTGCTGTTTCCAATTCCGGAGTTTCTATGATCACGGGTGATGTAGGAAGCAACAACGGTTCTGTTAGCGGCTACAATCCTGCCGATATCACGGGAACACTTCACCTTATTCCTGACGGTTCTACGGCACAATGTGCAGCAGATTTACTGTTGGCCTACAATTATGCAAACACCTTGGTTCCGGATATTGAATTGTTATATCCTGCACAGTTTGGAAACAACTTGGTGCTTACTCCGCATACCTATTTAATGAATGCCGCAGCAACGTTTACAGATTCGCTTTACCTCGATGCACGCGGAAATCCGGATGCGGTATTTGTGATCCAGATCAACGGAGCACTCACTACCAGTACCTATGCGAAAGTGAAGCTGGTGAACGGAACACAATCAAAAAATGTGTTTTGGAAAATTGAAGGTGCGGTATCAATCAATAATTACTCGACATTTTGCGGAACAATTATTTGCAACAACGGAGCAATGGCAACCATTAATACCGGCGTTGTATTGGATGGCAGATCACTTACCACCAATGGCGCATTGAGCACTATAGCAACCAACGTTGTAGCACCCTCCATTCCGGGTAATTGCTCCAATTTAGGAACAACTTCTTTGGAAACAGCAACGG
Organism: Fluviicola sp.; assembly: GCA_029866325.1. Classification (GTDB taxonomy): domain Bacteria; phylum Bacteroidota; class Bacteroidia; order Flavobacteriales_D; family Crocinitomicaceae; genus Fluviicola. Next base: position 195,289 of record JARWZO010000005.1, read on the forward strand.
ATGTCGCGATCTTGTATCCGAACCCGTTCAGCACATCTATCACTATTTTAATCGAAGATGCTTCGCTACTGAAAACAACGGAGTTGAGTTTGTGCAATCTGCTCGGAGAAGAAATTATGCGTTTAAACATCACGAAAGCGTTAACTGTTCTTGAAACGAAAGACCTTCCTTCCGGGATCTATTTCTACAATATACAAAGCGACGGAAAAACAGTACAATCCGGTAAAATCTGCGCGCAACAGTAAGCTGAATCAATTGATTTGAAAAGGAACCACTGCATGTTGTAGTGGTTTTTTTGTTTTTGAATCATGTTGGACATAGCTCGGGAGCTAAACAATAACCCCGAACTTGTTAACTTAGAACCTAATTAACTGAAAACTATGCACGTCGCTTCCTACATCCTCATCGGCATTGTTGCGCTTTAACACCTCTATTTTGTGGCTGGAAATGTTTGCGTGGGAAACCGCCGGTAAAAAGACCTTCTTGTGAAACGCTGACCAACCGCTTTTTAACCTCAACTTTTCTCCTTATTTTTATACCCAATGGAACAACGGGCTCACTACGATTTATTACAGGTAGCATTGGCTGCTGTTGTAGAAGCGTCAGCCGAAATTATGCGTGTTTATCAAGAAGGCTTTTCGCCCAATTACAAACGCGATGGCAGTCCGGTTACGCAAGCCGATTTAGCTTCCAATGCCATTCTCGAACGTCATTTGATCCCCACCAATATTCCCCTTCTTACCGAAGAAAGTGTACACGCATCGTACGAAGAACGCCATGAATGGCAACGACTGTGGTGCATTGATCCACTCGACGGCACCAAAGAATTTATCAAACGCAACGACGAGTTCGCGATCAACATTGCGCTGATAGAACACAAAAAACCGGTACTTGGCATCATTGCTTCGCCAGTGGAGCAAACGGTTTTGGTAGGTGGAAAACACGTGCAACCGGCACTGATTCCCTTTGACGCGATTCATGACTCTTCTGCCTGGCAACTCATCGAATGGAAACACGAAATCAATTCACCGATAGTCATTGCAACTTCCAGAACACCGCATTCGGGAGCAACATTGGATTATATTCATAAAACCGATGAACAATTCGGGACGCACACGTTTCTCAAGAAAGGAAGCGCACTGAAGTTTTTTGATTTGGCACTTGGTAATGCCGATGTTTACCCGCGTTTTGCACCCACCATGGAATGGGATATCGCCGCCGGACAAGCCATCATGGAAGCCTTGGGCGGAAGTGTTTACCACGCTGTTTCGGGTGAACCGTTATATTACAACAAAGCCAACCTGCTTAATCCGTATTTTGTAGTCAACAGCCATGCGGTAAACAAATACCTCGAACGTCATGCGTAGTGGTTGGTTGGCACTCTGCTGTTGTTTGATTACAATCATTGGGAAAGCTCAAGTTTTACCCATCGCGTCGAGCTTTAAAGACGCGCATTTTGCTCCAACTAAAGCTCGAATCACAGAACCGTCGTTTTTCCCACTGATTGATGGACGCTTAAGTGTTGTATTGAGAGATTCGGTAAAGCGCTATTCTAACTTCGGACATTTTCTTTATCAACGTCAATTGATTGAAATTAGTGACTCAACTGATGGAGCAGTGCGAATTACACCACTAATCAACCTTAGTTACGGAGCTGAATTAGAGGATACGAATCGGAAACGATACCAAAATACACGAGGAGTTCGTCTAGAAGGTTTTATTGGAAAGCGCGTTACGTTTACTACAAGTTTCTATGAAAATCAAGCTATTTTACCAAGCTACGTTTCGGGGTATATAAAACAACGCGGTGAACAATACCTGAGTGCAATTGATTCGAATTACTATACCCAAAACGCTGTTGTTCCAGGTGCTGCGCGCACTAAACCGTTCAAAACAACCGGCTTCGATTATGCTTTTGCAACCGGAATGATTACCGTTAATGCTTCCAGAAGATGTGCGATCATGTGGGGTAATCAACCTTTTTTTATTGGAAGTGGACACCGCAGCATGTTGTGGTCTGATAATGGTGTTGGAACGATGAACTTGCGTGTCAGTTATCGCTTTTCCGAAAAATGGAAACTGCAATTTGTGCGAGCTCGAGGGTTAAACTTACTGCGCAGACCCAATCCAACCAACGGAGAAGCATATTATGAAACCAGTTCATTGAGTATTGCAACGATTTATTTTCAACCCACTAAAAAATTGACAATCGGATTGTTTGAAGGTGGAAAATGGTTTCGGGGCGATTCGGCTTCACAGAAAAGCATTCCGGCACTTTACTTTTTGCCACTTCCGGGTGCGGCAACACTTCAGGAAGCCACCAAAGCAGGTTCAGCCAACGCATTGCTGGGAATTGACCTGAGAGCATGGGTGGGAAAACATACTATTTATGGTCAATTTGCATTAAATCCTGCGGAAAACAACAGCATGGTGTATCAGATCGGAGTGCGTTTGTATCCGGCTAAAAATCCGTTTATACAAGCGCAGATAGAATACAATCACGCCGATAACAACGCTTATATGTCCTCGGTTTCGCGACTCAATTTCAGCAACTACAACCTGCCTATTGCACATCCTTCAGGAAATGCCTTTGATGAGGTTGTACTGCGCCTTCTCTGGGAAAAAGGTCATTGGTTTGTGCAATCACAGACCAATTATTTCTTCAAACAATCCGAAAACGAAACGCTTCTGATGCCCATCGTGAAATCATCGGTTACGTCTTCGCGTCAGGTCATCAACCAATCGGTAGAGGTCGGTTATCGCTTTAATCGCATTTACGGTTTTGAGACCTTTGCCGGTTTCCGCTACCGACATGCAGAAGGCACAACTACCTACGCAGAAGGTTCGTGGATTTCGGTAGGAATCAGAACAGCACTTACCAATCACTATTTCGACTTCTGATGAAAGCACTGTTGACCATAGCTTTTTTAGTGGTGTTGAACTTCGCGTTTTCGCAAGGATCGGGCATGGTGGGTGGTATTTACACGCTTTTCCCAACAAGCAATTACGCTAACGGTTTGAAAAATCACACGAGTGTTTTGCCGGCAATCCGACTTAAATATGCATCGGACACTTCGCGGATTGCGATAATGCCCAAACAACGTTCTATTTCTATTCGCTTGAATCCCGACTTTGCGGCTCAGTTTGATACGTCTTTGTTTTATCGCGCGGCTGCGGGTGTTTCAATAGAAACGTTACATAATAATAAATGGTATACGCGCACTTCGTTAAGTGCAGGATGGAGTAATCGCGAAGGATCGAATCAAACGCACACCGCATTCTTGCCCTTACACAACCGAGATGAGTTTATTTACACAGATTTCCGAACGCGAATAGCATATACTCCCAACCATTATTTTCATGTCGCCACTGGAATTGACAATCAGTTTTTCGGTGAAGGCTACCGGTCATTGCTCCAGAGCGATCAGGCAGCTCCCAATCCGTTTTTGTTGATGCGAGCCAGCATCTGGCGATTGGAATATGGGTTGTTGTACCAATTTTATCACGAAAACACACCAACAGCACGAGCTTGGAAATTCGGAGCTACCCACTATTTAAGTTACAACGTTACACGTAATTGGAATATTACAGCATTTGAGTCGGTTTTGTTTCAACCCAAAGACGGTAAGTTCAATCGAGCATTTGAAGTAGAATACCTCAATCCGATTGTGTTTTTCCGCCCGCAGGAATACAGTTTGGGTTCGTCAGACAATGTTATTTTGGGAATTCAGACCTCTTACCGGATCAAAAATCACACGCTTTACGGTCAATTATTATTGGATGAATTTGTGCTGAAAGAAATCCGAAGCCGCAGTAAATGGTGGGCCAATAAATACGGTGCGCAACTCGGAATAAAAGGTAAAATCGGCAAACTGACTTATCGTTTTGAAGGAAATTTAATGCGACCATATACGTTTGCGCACATCAATAACGGACAAAATGGCGGTAATCAAGGTTTGTCGTTGGCGCATCCGTTGGGGAGTAATTTTGCCGAAATTCTGATGCAGGCGCATGTTCCAATTGCCAAACAACTTTCACTTCAAGGTTATGGTGTGTTTCAACTCAAAGGCTTTGACGATGATTCATTAAGCTGGGGTGGAGATATTTACGAAAGTTACCTCAACCGTCCGAAAGAATATGACAACACAATTGGTCAGGGAATTACCTTAAGAACGGTTAGGGTTGGTTGTCAACTACTCTATACCTTACCGAAATGGAAAAGCAGTTTTTATATCGATCCTCAGGTGGCATTTCAGTGGGGCGATTTACCCCAAAAGGTAACTCCTGCCATCACGATCGGTTGGCGCAACAGTTTATTCCAGGAACGAAAAATGTTTTAGAAGAAAAGTGGTATAAAAAGAAGAGGGAGGCTTACCACGTCCTCCCTCAAACTAACACACCTATGACCCGATTAGATCCTAATTTAAGAGACACTCAGCATAAGAGCCAAGCATCTACCCAAATGTACGTTTCATTTTTGATGATGGCAACGTGAAGTAATAATTAGCACTAAGCAGGTAATAACTCAGTCGTTTTTTGGTATAACCGGTTGATTAACACACTAAATATGTAGGTAAAGCAGTTGGATGATTCATTTTTTCAACTCGTGAGGTCAACTCAAAATACCTTTCGGATGTGCTCGCTATCCGCAGATAAACTGTAAATTTGCACCCAATTATAATTGCAGGTACCATGTCGATAGGTAAGAAAGTGAAAATGTATATGGATTTCACGAAATTTCGTTTATCCGCATTGGTTATTATTTCTGCACTTTCCGGTTATTTATTTGTTGGTGGCACAGACGGTCTTGAGATCACATGGCTTTTGGTAGGTGGTTTTTTGGTAACAGCGGCTTCCAATGGTTCCAACCAGATTTGGGAGCGTGAACTGGACATCCTTATGAAACGCACCGAAAAACGACCCTTACCTATGGGAACGATGGGTGTGAACGAAGCATTGATAACAGTTGCGCTATGTTTATTGCCGGGTTTGTGGATGCTATATCAACTCAACATCGAATCGATGTTGCTGGGACTGGCCGCTTACGTTTCTTACGTTTTTATTTATACCCCGATGAAACGGATTTCCTCTTGGGCCGTTTTTGTGGGAGCATTTCCGGGAGCTATTCCACCAATGTTGGGTGCAGTAGCGTATACGGATGAATTCGGGTTGATTCCGGGAGTGTTGTTTTTCGTGCAATTTGTGTGGCAATTCCCGCATTTCTGGGCCATTGCATGGGTGGTTTACGACGATTATCAATTGGGTGGATTTTCGCTTCTTCCTTCCAAATCAGGGAGAAGTAAAAGTTCGGCTTACCAAATTGCAGCTTACTCACTGGCATTGATTCCCTTTTCATTGTTGCCATGGGTGATGGGCTGGACCTCTTACTGGACACTCATTATTGCAGGTTTGTGTACAGCCTATTTCTTTTTCCTCTCCTATAAACTATTGTATACCTGCGATACCAAAGATGCACGCAAATTGATGTTCGCCTCATTTATTATACTTCCGATACTGCAATTTCTCTATGTGTTTGATCGCATTCCGGAAAAAATACTCGAAGACCTAGGCAACTTGGCTTCTTAACTGTTATATAGAAAAAATCACGGATATGAAAAAGGAATATGATGATGAACTGACCACTGAGCAGCGTGAAAAAATGCGCAAAAACCTAGTGTATGTGGGTATTTTCAGTGTGGTAATGATCTTTGCCGGTTTAACCTCCGGGTACATCGTTTCGATGGGCGATTCGTTTTGGGTGAAGTACAATTTCCCGCCGGCATTCTGGATCAGCACGGTCATTTTGGCTACCTCAAGCATTGTACTAACCGTTGGCATAAAATTGGCCCAAAAAGGGAACGCCAACGCCGCCAAAATTGGTGTTACGGCAACCTTTATTTTAGGAGTTGCTTTTGCCTGGTTTCAATACCAAGGTTATGGTCAGTTGGTAGACAACGGAGCTCATTTTACTTCACGTATTTTGGTGACTGATGGTCGTTATGGCGATTATTACCAATTGAAGGTAGACGGTAAGTATATGGACATTAACTGTAACGACTATTTCATTGCAGGCAAAAAAATCTCCGATGCAGAAAAGTCAGGTATCGCCGCTTTTGCCAAACAGTTTGAAAATGCGAACCAAAAAATACCTTCTTCCATAAAAAATTACGGAAAGTATACACTCATTTATAAGAATGAAGAAGTGACGTATAAAAACGGGAAATTGTACGCTTCCGATTCTGTGGAATTGTTGTTTACCGATTTACACCGTTTGACCGAATTTTCGTGGCATTTGCGCGATGGTCGTGGTGATTTCTTCCTTAAAGGTAAAATAGGCAAGGATTTTCATGTTTTTTACAAGGGAGTAGAATTGTCTTATAAAGACAGAACATTGTACCGTGGGGTGAATCCGTTATCCGCACCGTTGCAAATCAAACTAAACGATGCCCCTGATCAGGCGACCTCCTATTTATATATCATTACGATTTTACATTTATTACATGTAATCTTCACATTGATTTACATGTTGAGAATGTCAATTCGTTCATTTACAGGAAGATTGGCAGAGCATAATTACCTATCAATTCGTACCGGTGCAATCTTCTGGCACTTTTTGGGACTATTGTGGGGTTATTTATTGCTTTTTTTACTTTTTATTCATTAAACTTGCACAAAAAATTTTTAAAATGGCAGGTCACGGTACAACACATGTCGACGCCGGATCCCTTTGGGGAGGTAAGGTTTCTCCGTTCAGCACTAGCTACGGAAAGTTAATGATGTGGTTCTTCCTCGTTTCGGATGCATTGACGTTCGGGGGATTATTGGTTGCTTACGGCTATACGCGTCATACCACGGATAGTGCTTGGCCGATTGGTGAAGAAACATTCGATTCGTTGCCGTTCTTGGGCCACGGTTTTCCGTTGATTTATGTTGCGTTGATGACGTTTATCCTCATTGTTTCTTCGGTAACAATGGTATTGGCTGTTGAAGCCGGTCACCGAATGGATAAAAAAGGTGTAATCAAATGGATGATCGCAACCATCATCGGTGGTTTCTTCTTCCTTGGTTCACAAGCATGGGAATGGTCTCACTTTATTCACGGTTCTCATTTCGGAAGCGTTGAATTAGACAATGGGTCACGTGCCATTGTAAAAGGTCATTTCGGTGAGTTCCAAAGTTTGACTGTTGTTGAGTCAGGAAAAGAATTTAAAGAAGGAAAAACAATTTCTCCTTCTGCAAAAGGCCACTACAAAATGGATGCGGATGAAATGTTCCACCATTTCCGTCATGCATCAATGAATGGTCATGTACATGACAATCAATTTACACTCCACGATGGTTCTGTGGTAAAATGGAAACGCCATGCAGATGAGCATTTGACGTTGCTTGTGAAAACAGACGGTTCGGGGAAAGCATTTGAAAAAGTGAAGAAAATTGAAGGTAAAGAAGCTGAAAAAGAATATTGGGGAGCTGTTAACAGCGGTGAAAAAGGTCGCATCATCTACGGTGCTGATTTGAGCTCTAACGAGTACGGTCCATCTCAATACGGACAGTTTTTCTTCTTCATTACCGGTTTCCATGGTTTCCACGTATTTTCGGGAGTAATCATCAATATCTTGATTTTCTTAGGAGTAGCTCGCGGAACATACCACCGAAGAGGTCACTACGAAATGGTTGAAAAAACCGGTTTGTACTGGCACTTTGTCGATTTGGTGTGGGTATTCGTGTTTACCTTCTTCTACCTGGTTTAATCTTATTAAAAGCTATACGACATTATGGAAAGAGACGACATTATAGAATATTCGTTAGATACACATCATAGCGAAGAGCAAGGTAAAAAAATCCGTCGCAAGATTTGGTTGGTAACGGCTATTCTTACCGTGATCACTGCTTTTGAAGTGGGTGTAGGTATGACTGTTCATCAGGATAGTCCTTCTTGGTGGATTGTAAAATTACTCTTCATCGGGTTGACGCTTTTGAAAGCCGGTTACATCGTATTGGTGTTTATGCACCTTGGTGATGAGAAAAAAGTATTGAAATACTTCATCCTTGTTCCGTATGCACTTTTCGTTATTTATTTGATTTTTATCGCACTCACAGAAGCCCTCGCAGTTAATGCCGCTTGGGATCAATACGGAGGATAACACATATTTAGCTCATGGCTAATTCAACATCGAAAGCCGGACCGTTAAGAACAGTATTTGCACTAACACTGTTATTCGGGCCGGCTCTTTTTTTGATTTTTATTTCGACCCGTAGCTGCGAACATAAGTTCAAGCAACTGGAAGATTACGGAAAAATCCCTCAATACTCGTTTACCGACGCGAGCGGGAAAAAGTACACCAACGCTTCTTTCAATAACAAGATCGTTATTTACACCACACTGCAACCTGGCTGTCCGGGTAGTTGCGCCGTTTCAACCTGGCAAATCGACCAGCAAATTTACCAACACCTGCGTCTCAACAAGAAAAAATTGGGGCACGTGAAATTGGTTTCATTTGTCACCGATGGAAAGGGAAATCAATCTGATCGTTTGGCCGATGTAGCCGCTACGTTGAAAGATCAGGTTCAGGAATACGATCCATCTATTTGGATTTTGGCTAATGGAGATGCCCGCCAACTTTATAACCTTCGTCATAACGGAACTTCGCTCTTACAAAAAGGACCCAAGTATTTCGGTGGCGAAGCTTATCAGGAGTTAATGCTGCTGGTTGATAAACACAACCATTTACGCATGGTGCTTTCGGGAAAAACGGAAAGTATGGTGCGTACCATGAAACAAGACCTTGCTCTGCTTGAAAAACAATACGATTTAGACAAAGCAAGAAAGAAAAAATGAAAAACGCATTCTTTGTAATAACACTTGTCGCGTTACTGGTTGCGGCATGTAATTCAGAGCCCCAAAGAAAACCAAGAGCACTTCCATACGCAGGCAATTTTAATGTAGTTGTTTCCGAAACAGATGGTGTGCGCACAACAGATTCTATTTACCCGACTATACCGGCATTTAAGTACCTGAACCAAGATTCAGTGATGATCCGCTCCAAGGAAATGAAAGGAAAAGTGTGGGTGGCCAATTTCTTTTTCTCGCATTGCCCTTCTATTTGCCCACCGATGATTTCTCAAATGAAACGGTTGAATATTCTCACCAAGGACATCAACAAACACTTGCAATACATGTCGTTTAGTATCGATCCAACACGCGATACACCAACCCGTTTGCGAGAATACATCAAAGAAAATGGCATTACGGCCACCAACTGGCAATTTTTTACCGGTGACGAAGCTGCAACACATCGTTTGGGAATAGAGAACTTTCTGGTTTACGCTGCCGATGAAGCTGCTGCTCCTGGTGGCTTTGCGCATTCCGACGGATTGGTGTTGGTAGACAGAGAAGGATATGTACGGGGAATTTACCACGGAACCGTCACCACTGAGGTTGACCAATTGAACAAAGACATTCGGAAACTGTTAAGTATAGAATATGGAATCGACTGCAAAAAAAAGTAAGAACCTTCGCCAATTAATTTTGGTATTGTCTATTGCCATTCCTTTGGTGGTTGCGGCCCTTTTTGGCATTAAAGTAAAAGGCGTTGACTTAACCTTTTTACCCCCCATTTACGCAAGTATCAATGCACTAACAGCCTTTTTATTGGTGTTGGCATTGGTGTTCGTGAAACAGAAAAAATTCAAGCTCCATGAATACACCATCCGCGTGTGCATTTTACTTTCGTTGTTGTTTCTGGCTTGTTATGTAGCTTATCACTTGACTACTGAAAGCACACCTTACGGAGGAACGCTGGGATTTCTTTATTATCCATTGCTGATTGCACACATTTTCTTAAGTGTAGCAGTTGTACCAATGGTATTGTACGCCTTTTTATTCGGGATCGAAAAGCAATTTGAGAAACACAAACGGTTGACGCGCTTCACCTGGCCGATTTGGTTTTTTGTAGCCGTGAGCGGTGTTGTTGTTTATGTGATGATCTCTCCTTATTACGTGCATTGAAGAAGGGTTCAACGCTAAGGCTTTTCTCAACGCAAAGGCGCAGAGGGCGCAAAGAAGGAAGGAACTTCCAGAATTGTTTATTCCTTATGTGTTCTAACACGTCCGCCTCAGGCGGATGTGGTTAATCGGATATTGGAAAAGCCCCTATTATCTTCATCCTATTGGTAACATTTTGTTAGAAAATGCTTTGCGAACTTTGCGCCTTTGCGTTGATTTTTTGCTAGCCCTTCACAAACTTCTTTTCTTGAATACTCCCCGTTGCATCAACCAACTGCAGTAAGTACATCCCCGATTGCAACGAAGTCACCGGAATTGTTGTTCCCGACAATTTACCTGAAGTAACCGTTCTTCCACTCATGTCCTGAATAAAGTACTGTTCAAACGAACCTTCGGTTTTTACAGTCAATTTTTCCTGTGCCGGATTCGGATAAATTTCAATCGCCTGTGTCAACGGTTTTTCAGCCACCGCCAATACCGGATTGTTCCCCGGAATGGTGATTCTACTTGGATAAGTCGCATCGTGATGAATCGTTATAGCACTTGAAATCGGAGTGGTAGAAGTGTACATTGTGCCACCGTCTTGCATATTTACATCCCAGCGAATGGCATTGCTTCCACTTGCATAGATTTTAATGCGGTGTCCGGTGAGCCATGTGTAATTGGTAAATGGAAGATCGACAGTTACTTGGTAGACTTGTCCGGGAGTCATGAATGTTTCTGCAGCAGCAGTGTACCCGTTTCTAAAACGCATGCGCTTGATTCCGTCGGTGATGAGCATATCTCTGCCATCGGGATATTGATCAACCAAGCGAATGGCGATATCACAATCGGGTTGGGCAGCGCTCACATACAAAGTCACAGAAATTCTACCTGTGGTGGAAATATCCTGTGGCAAAATATCCGTTTCAAACGTCAGTAAATCGCTCCGGGCATCCAGCGAACTTTGATCGTAAGGTCCTTGATCAAGCGTAGGATGTAAGGTTGCACCGCCAATTGTAGGTGTTGGATTTGCCGGATCGGAAATAAAAGTGGAAGAAAAAACACCTGCCTGAGAGGATAATTGATTCCCCGGATTCAGGTACAAATCTTCAGTATTTGCAATCGCGATGTCATCTGCCGTGCTGGTGTTCCAGGTATTGGTTCCCAATTCATAATAGGTAATGGGTGCTGTGGTATTCCAGCTGTTTACCGAATCAAGGAGGTAATAATCAAAGAAATCCCATGCCATGTCATTGTTGACCAATGCAGCATTCGGGTAAGTCAATTCGCCCTGAATCGAACTTCCCACAAAGGCGATTCCGGTTCCACCATGAACCCATGGACCAATGAGTAACCATTGTTCATCACGCACCGACAATAAAGCTTCGTTACGACTCTGTTTGTAAAAGGTCATCATCTCATCAATATTGTGATCATACCAACCACCTATTTGCAACGTTGGAATTTCAATCTGATCAGGAAAGTACGTACTGGCCTCGGCAAACTGCCAAGTAGGACTGTAATAGGTATTAGCCATTATGATGGGAGACAAGCCATAGCCCAGTGCATCCAATTGTTCCAATCGGGCTTCTTCCAACACACCGCCATAGAAATAACTGGTATAGGCTGATTGCGGATCTGAAACCATCGGAATGGCGCAGGTATGATTGGGGTGATGTTTACCAATGAGTTGGTATTGAATATTTCCCAAGGCGGATGGCCCCCAGGTTCCGATGCGACTGCCATGCCATGATTGAGCTACAATCCAATCGCACACATCATATCCGTCTTGACCGCGATCTACATTACTCAAATCGGCGCCGTTGGAACCGTAGAATCCACGCCAGTCCACAACCACCCAAATGTAAGGCTGCGCATCGAGGTTTGTGCCGATGCCGAGTGGTAATCCGACCTCAAAATTATCTTTATTGTAAGGCGTTTGCACCAACACTGCTTCACAGGAAGTGCATCCCGCAGGAATGTAAACGTCTGCCGACAATGATTCACCGTCACTCATCGGAATCAGGATATCATCGTATGTGGGAGTAAGTTGTGCCAATGAACTTGTTGCCAGGAAAAGCACAAATGCAACAGAAGTAGAGATGGATGAACGTGTCATTTCTTCGAAGTTTTTTGAATCGAGTAACTAAAACTACAACATTTCAGGGTGATTATCAAAAACCTTACGAATGCTGAATTTTTAATGTTGAATGCTGAAAGTTATTTCCGGTAGGAGAACTCACTTCTATTAGCGTTATCCGATTCAGCATTCAAAATCCAACATTCAAAATTATTCTATCTTCGTACCATGATTCTAAGACCCTTCCTGAGCAATCAGCCTTTTGTGCTGTTCTTATTGCTTCCGATATTGGCAGGGTTCTTTCTGTTGAATTATTTTTTCCCCTATCATATTCTCTTTGACACGATCAATTTAGGACTTTGGGGCAAAACCAATTTATTGAGTTCTTGGTGGATTCCGATGGTTTCCATGACAATTGTAGGTTTAACGGCACTACAGATCAATAATTTGTTTAACCGCCATGAATTTCTGGAGCGCAACAATTACGGACCATCTTTATTTTATGTGGTGCTGATGTCGTTTAGTCATTCGTTTTACCAACCTGACGGTTTGTTGTTGGTACATGTATGCTGGCTTCAGGTTATACGCATTTTGTTTCAGATCAGAGCCGGAGAAGACAACCGCAAACAAATTGTCAACGCTGCTTTTTTTGTGGGATTGGCGGGCACGTTTCATGCTGCAAGTGCGGGTCTTCTAATCATTTTTTGGTTTGCAGTTTGGGCGCTTAAATCATTTCAATTCAGAGAATGGTCACTCAGTATTGTTGGCTTTTCCGTTCCGCTGGTTAACGCACTCGTTTATTGGTGGTTTTCCGGGCACAGTATTGATTTTCGAATTTTGCGTGACACCACCTTAATTCAGCATGAGGAAATCGTTTATTACACTTCCAGCGGTATTGTATTGATTTTGTTTCTGTTGAGTATCATCGGCATTCAGATTCGTGTGCAAAAAAGTTCCATTCGCTATAAAAAACTCAATCGCGCGTTGATGTGGGTTTTGGCAGGTGGTGTATTGCTCGGTGTAGCCGATTTACTATTTTATCAACAACTGGAATGGTTCAATTTCATGTTCATTAGTTTGAGCTTTTTCTTCACCTTCGCCTTTATCCATAAGTTCTGGCAACAAGTGGCAACTATTTTCTTTTATGCGACTATTGCATTGGCTGTTGTAAAATTTTTCCTTTCAGCCGACCTGTTGAACTGAACAGATTGACTACCTTTGCAGGCACTGAATAGCGATTGTTTCAATGCAGGAACAATTTCAAATCGTAAAAACATGAAATTTGGTGTAGTTACCTTCCCGGGGTCCAATTGTGACGAAGACATGGTATACGTGTTGGAAACCTTGATGGGTCAGCAAGTTGAACGTCTTTGGCACAAAGATACGTCGCTCAAAGGAGCAGACTTTATCGTCTTACCCGGCGGATTCTCTTACGGCGATTATTTACGTTCAGGAGCCATTGCCAAGTTATCACCGATTATGACTGAAGTGATGCAACATGCTGCCAAAGGCGGTTATGTGATGGGTGTTTGTAACGGATTCCAGATTCTCACCGAATCGGGATTGCTTGAAGGAGCTTTGTTACACAACGATACGCAGAAATTTATCTGTAAAAACGTCTTTTTAAAACCCGCTACTGGCAATACGCCGATCACGAAAGGATTGGACGCAACCAAAGCGTATAAAATTCCAATCGCTCATGGTGAAGGTCGTTTTTTTGCACCTGAAGACAGCATGAAGTCTATTTTGGACAACGATCAGGTCTTGTTTCATTACTCCAATGCCGAAGGCGAAGTGAGTGACGCATTCAACCCGAACGGATCCATGCACAACATTGCAGGAATTTGCAACAAGGGTCGAAATGTTTTCGGAATGATGCCACATCCCGAGCGCGCAGCCGATGCACAATTGGCCAATGAAGACGGAAAACGTTTATTCGAATCACTATTGAAATATTGTTAAACCAATGAGGGTATTATTATTAGGTTCCGGTGGTAGAGAACACGCCATTGCTTGGAAATTAGCAAAAAGTTCTCAGTTGGAACACTTGTTTATTGCCCCCGGAAATGCGGGAACGCGTCTGCATGGAACCAATGTTCCGATTCAAACAACCGACTTTGAAGCAATCAAAGCATTTGTTTTGGCCGAATCGGTAAACATGGTGGTTGTAGGTCCGGAAGATCCGTTGGTGAAAGGAATTCAGGATTTCTTTCTGGCCGATCCTGAATTGAAATCAGTTCCGGTAATCGGACCAAGCAAAGAAGCAGCGCAGTTGGAAGGCAGTAAGGATTTCGCCAAGATTTTCATGATGCGTCACAATATCCCGACCGCTAAATACGCTACGTTTACCAAAGATACGCTCGATAAAGGATATGCTTTCCTGGAAAACATGAAAGCTCCTTACGTACTGAAAGCCGATGGTTTGGCTGCCGGAAAAGGGGTGTTGATTATCAATGATTTAAAAGAAGCCAAAGCCGAACTGAAAGCCATGCTGGCCGATGCGAAATTCGGAGATGCCTCTTCTCGCGTGGTGATCGAACAATTCCTTTCTGGAGTTGAATGCTCGGTGTTTGTGATTACCGACGGTGATTCATACAAAATTTTACCCGAAGCAAAAGATTACAAACGCATTGGCGAAGGTGATCAAGGACTGAACACAGGCGGAATGGGAGCAGTATCTCCTGTGCCATTTGTCGACAAAACCTTCATGGATAAAATCGAAAACCAGATCATTATTCCAACCGTAAAAGGTTTAAAAGCCGACAAAATTCTTTACAAAGGATTTATTTTCTTCGGACTCATCAATGTAAAAGGTGAACCTTACGTGATTGAATACAATTGCCGTATGGGTGACCCTGAAACAGAAGTGGTAATGCCACGCTTGAAATCGGATTTATTGGATTTATTGGAAGGTGTTGCTACCAATACACTTTCAGAATGCGATATTCAGTTTGAAGAACGAAGCGCTTGCACCGTAATGATGGTAGCCGGTGGTTATCCGGAAGAATACGAAAAAGGAAAAACCATTACCGGACTCAACGGCATTACCGAAAGTTTGGTATTCCACGCCGGAACGGCAAGCGACGGACCGGTTGTGCTTTCAAACGGCGGTCGCGTGGTAGCGGTGACATCCTATGGTAAAAACCTTGAAATTGCGTTGGAGCGTTCCTATCGTTCCATCGATAAAATCAGTTTCGATGGCGCCTATTACCGAAAGGATATCGGTTTCGATGTACGATAGTCGCATTATTTTACTAATTTTCGTGGACAAATAAATCCATGAACCCTTCCGTCATTGTTTTAATTGGTGCGTTGCTATTCTCTGCCTTTTCTTCGGGAATGGAAATGGCGTTTGTGGCATCGAATCGACTGAAAGTAGAACTGGATCGTTCCAAATTGTCGCTTTTCGGGCGCATTCTCAACCTTTTCTATGGAAACGAAGGGCACTTTTTAGCGTTTATTTTACTGGCCAACAATATTGCGCTGGTAGTCTTCGGGATCTACGCCGCAGAATTGCTTGTTCCGATTATCCAAGGCTGGGGAATTGAAAGTGCACTGTTGATTTTATTGCTTCAAACCGTACTTTCTACGCTGCTCATTCTGATTGTTGCCGAATTTTTGCCCAAAACCTTCATCCAACTCAACCCGAACGTATTTTTCCGCTGGGGAGCTGCACCAATGGCTTTATTGTATTGGTTGTTGTATTTCCCAACGCGGTTTATTGTGCTCTTGAGTCATGGGTTTTTGCGCATTTTTGGGGTCAGAGTGCAGCAATCCGAAAAAGTGTTTTCTAAAACCGATTTACAGCACTTTGTGGCCGATATGAACGAGCGGATGGAAGACGAAGCCGACTTGGGCAATGAAATGCAGATTCTCCAAAACGCACTCGATTTTTCCAAGATCAAAGCCCGCGATTGCATGATTCCCCGTACCGAAATTGTGGCCATTGATGTGGAAGAAAGCATTGAAGCGCTGGCGGCTATGTTCATTGAAACGCGCTTGTCGAAACTCTTGGTTTACCGAGATTCAATCGACAACATCATTGGGTATGTACACTCGTTTGAAATGTTCCGAAAACCCGAAGGAATCAAACAATTACTGCGACCTATTTCGTTTGTTCCCGAATCGGTTCCCGGCAAAGAACTATTGGAAATGTTCACCAAACAAAGCAGCAGTATTGTGGTGGTGGTCGACGAATATGGCGGAACCTCCGGAATCATTACCATCGAAGACGTAATCGAAGAAATTTTCGGCGAAATAGAAGACGAACACGACGACGAAGACTGGCTCGAAGAACAGCTTTCCGACAAAGTGTACCGTTTTTCGGCCCGCGCCGAAGTATCTTACCTCAATCGCACTTACGGTTTTCAACTCCCCGAATCGGAAGCGTATGAAACCTTGGGCGGTATGGTCATTCACCAATTGGAAAGCATTCCCGAGGCTGACACCTCCATTGAACTCGACAATTATACGCTGTTCATGGAAGAAGTCACTGAGCGCAGAATTGAGGTGATCCGATTGGAGTTGGATTAAGTTCTGAAAGTGAATTTTTTCGTTCGTAAACTAACCAACTAATCGTTCAATCCCTTCCGTCATCCGCTTGACCTTCGTTTCTTGGGTTTTTATAGTGTAAATCTAGTAAGTTTAGCTCCGTTCAAAAAAATAACCACCTTCTCAGCCCTTTATTTATAGGGTTTCCGAACAAAAATTTGAATTATTGGATTGTAATCCCTAAATTTGAATTATGGTTTTTGATAGAAAGATATTAGAGGTTAGAATCAGAGGAGAACATGTTTGGTGGGAGAGTGGTCAAATTCCGTATTACAATTCGTTTAGTAAGCGAAGATATTACAAAGGGTTTTATTCTCAGATCAAACAAACGGTATTGCATCGTGCTGTTGTATTGATGGGACCGCGAAGAATTGGAAAAACAGTAATGATGTACCAAGCTATCCAAGATTTATTGGATGAAGGCATTGATGCAAAAAAGATTCTTTATTTTAGTTTGGATACTCCGATTTTCACGAATGTTTCACTTGAAGAATTGATTGAAAAAGCCATTGAACCGAATGAAACCAAGATTGATGGGTGCTACATTTTTTTTGATGAGATTCAATACTTGAAGAATTGGGAGATACATTTGAAATCATTGGTCGATAAAAACCGAACCACGAAGTTTATAGCAAGTGGTAGTGCTGCTGCTGCTTTAAGAATGAAAAGTGTAGAAAGTGGTGCAGGAAGATTTACGGATTTTTTTCTACCTCCATTAACATTCGCCGAGTATATTGATTTGAATGGATATGATTCATTGTTAGAAGAAATTGAGGTTGAATTTGGGGGTCCAAGAAGGTTCTATAAAACCGATGATATAAAAGCGTTAAATCAACATTTTCAGGATTACATTAATTTTGGTGGATTTCCTGAAATTGCGCTGAATTCAGACAAAGTAAAGAACCCGGAACAGGTAATACAAAAAGATATAACCGATAAGGTAATAATGAAAGATTTACCTGGTTTGTTTGGAATAGAGAACACACTTGAACTGCAGCAATTCTTCAATGTACTTGCCTATAGAACCGGAGAAATACTGAATTATAAGAATGTCTCTGAAGAAACGAATACCGATAACAAAACGGTGAAACGGTATATAGAGTATTTAGAATCAGCCTTTTTGATAAAAGTATTACATAGAGTTGATGTGACAGCCAAACGATTTAAAAACATCACTCAGTTTAAAGTCTATTTGACGAATCCAAGCCTATTTACAGGACTATTTGGGAAAATTGAAAGTACAGATGAACGATTCCCACATCTGGTTGAAACTGCTGTGTTTGCCCAATACCTTCATAGAGAACATAATTTTTTGCGTTATGCCAACTGGAAGATAAATGATAATGAAGGAGAGGTTGATTTGATTCAGTTAAGCCCGAATTTCCAAAAGGCCTATTGGGCATTAGAAGTGAAGTGGTCCGATTCTCCAAAGTCAGGAAAGTTGAGGTATTTTATGACGAAAAATAAAATTGAAAAGGGTGTGATTACTAGTAGAACAATTTTTAAAGATGAAAGTGATTTATTAGTTGTTCCAAATAGCATTTATGCATATGTTGTCGGAAAAAACGCACTAGATAGTCTATACGACAACCTTTAATTTTCAATCAACTTTTCAATCCCTTCCGTCATCCGTTTCACCTTTGTTTCCTCTGTTTTGGCATCGTAAATCCAATCGATGAGCTGCTTTTGCGCACTTTGTGTTAATGCTAAAAATCGCTCATAAGCAGGTGGTTGCAATTGCATACAAGCTATCCATTCTTCAGGCACGCCCAGCGGTCTGGTTTCACGATACAACACAATATGCACCATATCTCCGGCTTCTTTTTTAATCACTTTCCGGATAGCGGCTTTTACCGGTAAAAACAAGGAACCATTGCCCATGGGCATGAGTTTGTAATGCGACAATTCATAACTATCGACACTCCCCCGAACGGTTGTCCAACCAAAAGGTGTGTTCGCATCAGGTGAAATACCTGGAAGCGCAATGTATGTCCAGCCGCCTTTTCCTGCCATGCGCTCCAAGAGGTATTCTCCGTCAATTAAGGGTTTTTCGTTCGAGCTCATTCGGCTTCCGTTTTGGTTCAACAGCACTAAATTATTGTGAAAAACTTGCAAATCAACTGAAAGTGCGTATATTTGCACTATTGAATTTAACATTGCATAAGAACGAGGGGACGCAAGTCCCCTCTTTTTATACCCATGATTACAAAGAAATTAGTAACTGAACTGGCGGAAGAACGCATGAAGGAACGCGATAACGGATTGTTTATCGTGGAACTGACAATTAGTACCCGCAACGTGATTCGTTTGGAATTAGACAAACACAATGGCGGGGTGACCGTTGAAGATTGTGTTTCCGTATCACGCAACATCGAGCACAACCTCGACCGCGAAGAGCAAGATTTTGAATTGCATGTTTCTTCTGCAGGATTGGATAAGCCATTGCGTGTGCATGCCCAATACGTGAAAAACATCGGTCGCAGCTTGGAAGTGAAAACCGCAGCAGGTGACACCGAAGGCAAACTCACTGAAGTAAAAGCCGAAAGCATCGTATTGGAACGCGAAGAAAAGCAGTTGCTTGAAGGAAAAAAGAAAAAAGAAACAGTGGTTATTCAAGAAGAGTTGCCATTTGTCGACATAATAGAAGCAAGAGTAATTATTTCATTTAAATAAATAAGCCATGAACAGCTTGGAATTGGTAGATTCGTTTTCGGAGTTTAAAGAACTCAAAAGCATCGACAAACAAACGATGCAGCATGTATTGGAAGACGTATTTCGTGCAATGTTGAAGAAAAAATTCAACACCGATGAGCACATCGATGTCATTGTGAATATTGACAAAGGTGACGTTCAGATTTTTGTGAATAAAGAGATTGTAGCCGACGGTGAAGTAGAAGATTCGAATACCGAAATCGCCTACTCTGACGCGATTAAAATTGAACCCGATTTCGAAATTGGTGAAGAAGTTTCCGAGGAATTCCGTTTCAATGATTTCGGTCGTCGTAACATCTTGGCACTTCGTCAAAACCTGATTTCACGTATTCTTGAATTGGAGAAAGATCACCTTTACAAGAAATACAAAGAGCGTATCGGAGAAATCATTACAGGCGAGGTTTACCAGGTTTGGAAGAAAGAAATCATGGTATTGGATGATGAAGGGAATGAGTTGATCTTGCCGAAATCAGAACAAATTCCTTCCGATTACTTCAAAAAAGGCGAATCCATTCGTGCAGTTGTATCGAAAGTGGATATGCGCAACAGCAGCCCGGTAATTATCCTTTCACGTATCGCCCCTGAGTTCTTGGAGCGTTTGTTCGAATTGGAAGTTCCGGAAGTATTCGACGGATTGATCACCATTAAGCGCATTGTGCGTGAACCGGGAGAACGTGCTAAAGTTGCCGTAGAATCGTATGATGATCGTATCGATCCTGTTGGAGCTTGCGTAGGTATGAAAGGTTCTCGTATTCATGGAATCGTTCGCGAGTTGCGCAACGAAAACATCGATGTGATTAACTTTACAAACAACCCTAAGTTGTTGATTCAGCGCGCATTATCGCCTGCTAAAATCACTAACATTGAAACAGACGAAGAAACGAAACGCGCAAGCGTTTACCTGAAACCCGATCAAGTATCGTTGGCCATCGGAAAAGGTGGGTACAACATTCGCTTGGCTGGGAAACTAACAGGATATGAAATAGATGTGTTTAGAGACGGAGAAGCTGACGTGGAAGATGTTGATTTGGAAGAGTTTGCAGATGAAATCGATAGCTGGATCTTGGATGAATTGAAGGCTGTCGGTTGCGATACCGCCAAGTCTGTTTTGGAATTATCGTTAGAGGATTTGGTGCAACGCACCGACCTCGAGGAAGAGACCATTCAGGAAGTTCTAAAGATTCTTCGTTCGGAATTCGAATAATTGACCAACACTAACTATCTTTATCCACTGAAATACAGCGTTAAATCTATCTTTTGGTAGGTGAAAGTGCTGATTATTAAAAAAGGAGCAAATTAAATATGGCCGGTAAAGCACAGCGTTTAGGCAAAGCAGCAGGGGAGTTGAATGTGGGAGTTTCCACCATTGTCGAGTTTTTGAACTCGAAGGGAGTTTCCATTGATATGAATCCCAATTCCAAATTGGAACCGGAGCAGTATGAAATGCTGCGAACCCAATTTGCTGCAGACCAAAACTTGAAGGAGCAATCCAAATTGTCTGCGGTGAAACGCGAAAAACGCGAAACAATAACGCTTCGCGATGTAAAAACGGAAGATACAGTAGTGGAAGATGATGATGATTTTGATTCCTCTGTATTGGAACGTGTGAAAACACAACCTGTGGCCGCACCGAAGCCTGTTGCTGAAACTCCTGCTCCTGAAGCAAAAGAAATCGTACCGGAAGAACCGAAAGCAGTAGAACCTGAAGTTGTTGCTCCAACAGTCGCTCCTATTGTAGAACCGGCAGCAGATTCTTCAGATGTGGGAGATGCAAATGCTGGACCGCAAGTAATTGGGAAAATCGACCTCGATAAACTCAATACACGCACCCGTCCGGATAAACGCAAAAAAGAAGACGGACCGATTGATAAATCGGACTATCCTACTACAGCAACACCGGATGCTGCGGCAGAACCTGCGAAAATTGAAAAAGAAGAAAAACCGACTCCAGAACCGGATGCACCTAAGGAAATTGAAACAATTCGCGTTGAAACTCGCAAATTATCAGGTCCAACTGTACTCGGTAAAATAGAATTGCCTGTTGAACGACCGAAATCGGTTGGTTCTTCACGCCCTGGTGATGATCGCAAGAAGCGTAAACGCATCAAAAAAGAACTTCCGGCTAAACCGGGAACTACAGGTCAAGCTCCGGGAACAGGACAAGGAAATCAGAATCGTCCTGGCGGCGGTCCGGGTGGACAAAATCGTCCGGGTGGTGGTCCAGGCGGGGCAAACAAAGGAAACAACTTCAACAAGTCGCGTTTTGATAAACCGGCCGTTTCCGAACAAGACATTCAAAAAGAAATCAAAGATACGCTTGCCCGTTTATCTTCTACCGGAGGTAAATCGAAAAGCTCCAAAAACCGTCGTGCGAAACGTGATTACTTATCACAACGTCGTGAATTGGAGCAGGCAGCAGCCGAAATGGCGGAAAGCATCTTGAAACTAACCGAATTCGTAACGGTTTCGGAGTTGGCAAGTATGATGAACGTTTCTCCGACACAAGTTATCTCGGCTTGTATGTCGTTGGGAATTTTCGCTTCCATCAACCAGCGTTTGGATGCTGAAACCATTCAGATCGTAGCCGAAGAGTTCGGATTTGAAACGGAATTCGTTTCTGCCGACTTGCAAGAAGCTATTCCTGAGGTAGAAGACCGCGAAGAAGATTTGATTGACCGTCCGCCGATTATTACGGTAATGGGTCACGTCGATCATGGTAAAACGTCGTTATTGGATAAAATTCGTAATGCGAACGTAACCGAAGGCGAGGCTGGAGGAATCACCCAGCATATCGGTGCTTACTCGGTAACGTTGAAAGATCAGCGAAAAATGACTTTCCTCGATACACCGGGTCACGAAGCCTTTACCGCGATGCGTGCACGTGGTGCTCAGGTAACGGATGTCGCCATTATTATCGTAGCAGCAGACGACGATGTGATGCCACAAACAAAAGAGGCAATCTCTCACGCTCAGGCAGCAAACGTACCGATGGTATTTGCCATTAACAAAATTGATAAACCGGGAGCAAATCCTGATAAAATCCGCGAACAACTTTCTGCCATGAATATTCTGGTGGAAGAATGGGGTGGAAAATACCAATGCCAGGAAATTTCGGCCAAACAAAACCTCAATATCGATGCCTTGTTAGACAAAGTATTGCTGGAAGCAGAAATATTGGCATTGCGTGCTAATCCGTCGAAAAATGCTATTGGTACCGTAATTGAATCTTCATTGGACAAAGGAAAAGGATATGTTACCAACATGTTGGTACAAGCCGGAACCATGAAAGTGGGAGATGTGATCTTGGTAGGTAGAAATTACGGTCGTGTGCGTGCCATGCACGATGAGCATGGTGTGACTTTAAAAACTGCGGGTCCAAGTCAACCGGTTTCCGTGTTGGGAATCAATGGCGCGCCAAGTGCAGGAGATACCTTCCACATCATGGATGACGAACGCGAAGCGAAAGCAATTGCTTCTAAACGCGAGCAGTTGTACCGTGAGCAAGGTTTGCGTACTACAAAACACATTACATTGGATGAAATCGGTCGTCGTTTGGCGATTGGTGATTTCAAGGAATTGAACTTGATTGTAAAAGGTGACGTGGATGGATCCATCGAAGCACTTTCCGATTCATTGTTGCGATTGTCAACTGAGCAAATTCAGGTAAACATCGTTCACAAAGGAGTTGGTGCCATTACCGAGGCCGATGTGAATTTGGCTTCCGCATCCGATGCAATCATTGTCGGTTTCCAGGTAAGACCTTCGGTTCCAGCCCGTAAATTGGCTGAGCAAGAACAAATCGACATTCGACTTTACTCGGTAATCTACAAAGCCATCGACGAGTTGAAAGCGGCCATGGAAGGAATGCTTTCACCGGATATCGAAGAAAAAGTAATCGGAACAGCCGAAATTCGTGAGACATTCGACATTACCAAAGTGGGAACCATTGCAGGTTGTTATGTAATGGACGGATTGATCAAACGTAGCTCTAAAATACGCGTGATTCGCGATGGTATTGTGATCCACAGCGGAACTTTGGGTTCATTGAAACGTTTCAAAGACGACGTGAGAGAAGTGAAAAACAATTACGAATGTGGTTTGAACATTGATAAATTCAACGACATCAAAGTAGGTGACATAGTTGAAGCGTACGAAGAAGTAGAAGTTGCACGTAAGTTGTAATCAAACATTTGACATAATTGAATCCCTTTCTGCTTCGGTGGAAAGGGATTTTTGTTTGGGGTAAAACAAAAAGGGCATCCTGTTTATTAACAAAGACACCCTTTTCACACAAATTATTATACTAACCATTGATTAAACAATCAAACAGAATTATTGTTTATTCGGAATTAATTGATAAATCACACATCCAACGCAAAATGAAAAAACAGATTCCAATGTGGCGAAGATGATTAATAGACTTACGATTACCAATGCTGTAATCGGCAAATCGATTAATTGGGAAAACAAGAATGTTGCAATCACCATCAAACCAAGCAAAGCTGCAAATTGTTTGGGTGCTGCATCGGTTGGTTTCGGAGTCAATTTGAAAAGATTGCTTAAACCAAGAGCCAACTGTCGTAGCAAACTAAAGCGCGCCGCATCAAATGCACGAAATCCGAAATCGATTAGTAAAAACAACGTGATCAATGGCTGTTCTAACCACCAAGCTAAAAGCCCAAGAACAATTACTTGCGCAGCTATCAACCGCACCACATACTCGTTTACCCGCACCCCGTTTACCGGACAAGATACACCAACGCTTTCCATGTTAATCAATGTTCGGTTGAGGTGTCAAACGCAGATAAGGTTTCACTTCCGTAAATCCTTTCGGGAATTTCGCGGGGATATCAGCCGTTTTGATAGCAGGAATAACCACCACATCTTCACCGTTTTTCCAATCGGCAGGGGTCGCTACACTGTAATTCGCTGTTAGCTGAAGTGAATCGATTACGCGTAAAATTTCATCAAAATTTCTTCCCGTGCTAGCCGGATACGAAATGATCAGTTTCACTTTTTTATCTGCTCCGATCACAAACAACGAACGAACTGTAAATGATTCCGAAGCATTCGGGTGAATCATGTCGTATAATTCGGCTACTTTTTTGTCTTTATCGGCGATAATCGGAAAATTCACCGTGGTATGTTGCGTTTCGTTGATGTCTTGAATCCATCCTTTGTGTGATTCTACATCATCAACCGATAAAGCCAGCACCTTTGTATTGCGGGCTGCAAACTCTTGAGCCAACTTGGCCGTTCTGCCCAATTCTGTGGTACAAACCGGTGTGTAATCCGCAGGATGCGAAAACAAGACGCCCCAGGAATCGCCCAGAAAGTCATATAAGTTAATGGTTCCAACAGAACTTTCTGCCGTGAAATCAGGGGCTATATCGCCAAGTCTTAGTGCCATTTTATGAGGTTTTACTGTTTATAATCTATATATTCTACCAAATAAGTAGATTACAAAAGTAACAATACTTTTGTTAAAACAAACAGGATTGAAAAAAACAAGCAATATGTTTACAAGTGGGGATCAAAAATCCACGAGCAAAATGCCAAATTCGTCTGCCGCGGCAGACAAATTTGAAATATTGCTCCTGAAAATCTGAAGGAAGTTCGTTAAAATGAACGCCAACAGTCAATTACTTCATTCTTCCTGCTTACATTTGCACCATGTTATCTCCGGGTTCGAAAGGATGGATGGCCAAGTATTTTCAATTGGTTGAAAGCAAGCAAGTTGTATTGCGTTGGGAACAACCCGATGCGCTTCCTACCGAACAGTTTAATCACCACTTTTTGGCACAATCCGGAATTGTTTTCGGTTATCCTTCACAATTGCTGTTTGGAAAGGAACTCGATCAAACAAAATGGACCAAAAACGAAAAACTGACCGTTTTACTTTTCGAAGCACAGTTGTTTACCTACATGCGTGTCCGAAGACCTGATTCGTTTGAACCGGAGGTGTTTATTGATGAACTGACGAAGTTTTATAAGAACCATAAAATCAAGTCGCTGAGTTCGTTGATAGGCTATTTTTTCAAAGAAAGCAAAGAAGAAAAACTAGAGCGTATTTTGGCTAAGCGCACCGAGGTTCCCAAAAACATCGTTCACACCAAATCGTGGATGAGTTACCTCAACAATGCGTTTGTTTACCTAGATGTATTGTTGTTTGAAGAATTTCTCCTCACCGAAGGCGAAATGCGCTTCGATTATCAGGAACTGGCCATGCTTGCCCTTGCGGTAATTACCCTTTCAGCGTATTCCGACGGTGAATTAGAGGAAAAGGAAAAAACGATTTTCGAAGCGTTTTTGGTGTCTGCCGAATTGGATGGTGATGAACGCGAAATAGCTCGACTTCGCTTCAAGGAAGGATCTTCGCTCAATGAATTGACGTCGGAATTGATTGATTCGTGGTACTACAAACGCTACCTGCTTGATTTATCGTCGCTGACCATTTACTCGAATCACGATGCAGCCATAGAAGAGAAAGTATTTCTGCAGGAATTGTGTGCTTGGTTGCAGTTGGAAGAAATCAACCTCGATGAAGCCTTGGTAAGTTCCAATCAATTTGTGTTGGAAAACAACCAGCAAGTAGCCTTTTTACACGATGCTTCTTCGGTAGAATTGATGGTGGATAATGTGTCCAAACGGTGGATCAAGATTCTGGGACGCAACAAAGACAAACTCGCCGTAGAATTGCGTCAGAGCAAAGAATTGGTGCAGTTGATCCGAAAATCCTCGAAAGAAGAACTGTCCAAGGAAGAAAAAGAAAAGGTAAAAACACAGTTTATGGACATTGTGAAATCAATGCCTGCCTTGGCAATTTTCTTGTTGCCGGGTGGTGCGTTATTGTTACCGATTGTCTTGAAAATCATTCCTAACCTCGTTCCCTCTGCTTTTCGGGAAAATGAGATTGAATCACAATCGACGCCCAAAAAGTAGGTCCAACCATCATCACAACACTAGTTACTCATCAAAATACAGGCTGTAAAACGCTTCAACATTATCCAGATAAGTGCCGTCAAACCCGACATTGATGAGTTTCTTCGTGTATGAATCGTCGTTACCGTAAATGATTTCTTTCCATTCTTTTTTCCAGAATTTCACCCAAATCTCCTCTGAATATCCGTCGTATTCCTTTTTCAGCCAACGTGGTTTGTGTAGTTTCCAATCGTCTTGCCAATAGTAACGGTACTTTTCCGCCGAACCAACACTCATGTAGGCGATAATCATGCGTTTTCCGCCATTTAATTTGGTTTTTAACGCATTGATTTCAGCCGAAGTATACAGATCTTCACCATAAAACGCGTCCATGATTACCACATCAAAGTTGGTTTGCTGAATGGCGGCCAAATAATCCTGTTTTGTTGAATATCCGCCATCACTTATGAGGTACAAATAGTTGCGGGCGTCGGATAATTTCAGCACATCATTAGCATTTTCATTGGTAACCGTGGTTGGAATCTGCAGGTAATCGTAATTGCTCGAAACCCTCGGAAAAGCCAGAAATCCGGCATCGGCGTTGTATTGCACAGCTTGATTGTAATCGGCATCATTGCCCAAATAATCGGCTACCAAAACCGGAATGCGGACTTTTGCTTTCAAGAGCATTTGCAAGCGGTAATCATCGGGTGAGTAATTACCACCGTTGTAAAAAACCTCTTCAATACCAATGGCGTCAATCGCATTGATCAATCGTTCATCCAATGCGGATTCGCTATCCAAGTCGGTAAACAACAATTCTTCACCGTTTTGAGGAATGATGGCAAAATCAGGGTCAATTCCTTTGGCGTAATCACTGATTTCCACAATGAAATCCTGCATTTTATGGCCTGCTTTATTACTCCGACGTTCCTTGAAACAGGAAGAAAGTGTCAGGATAATTACCAAAGAAAGAAATACCGGAATTCTCATAAGCGTTCATTCAATAACTCCAGCATAACACTCCATTTTTCTATCTTCTTTTCAAGCCGCATACTAGCATAAGCACCACTTGGTGATGGCAACAGGGCATAGTTTTTAGTAGGATTTAGGCCAACGTGTTTTTTGTAGAATTTCTCAGCTTTTCGACTCGTCCAAAATACATGTTGAATCTTCGGATGTGTTGCGTAAAATGTTTTAAAATCATTCGGGACTTCATTGCGGATAGCCGTATCTGCGCTTCCTTCGCCTTCGCAATGCGAAAGAACATCCCACAAGGCAATGTGTTTTCGCTGCACCAGATCAATGCGTTTTTTGTAATCTTTCGTAAAAGGTTCGTCAAACAGAGCAAAGAGTATTTTCCAGAACTGATTTCCGGTATGACCGTAATATTGTTGCAATTCCAACGAACGAACTCCGGGCATTGTGCCCAGAATCAAAATGTTGCTTTCCGAATCGATGATAGGCTGAAAGGCTACTTTCATGTTTTGTTCTCGCTAAATGATGAAACAATCGCCTTCCAACACACTTCAGCCGTTTTATCCCAAGAAAAAAGTTGACCTCTTTCCAAACCTGCTTTTTTTAGTTGGTTATAGATTTCCAAATTGTTGACCAATTCATGCATTTTCTCTGTAATCGCGGCAACATCAAACGGATCGCAATACAAGGCTGCATCTCCTGCCACCTCAGGCAAACTGGTTTTATTTCCGGAAATAATCGGGACTCCACATTTCATCGCTTCCACCAACGGAATTCCGAAACCTTCGAAATAAGGAACGTACACCAAACTGTGAGCAGCACCAACCAATCGAGTTAAATCGGTTTGCGAAACATGTCCTGTAAAATGAATGCGGGTTTTGATGGATTCGCTCAAATCGGGTAACAGTAGTTGATTGTTTTTCCAAAGTGCTTCGCCTATGATCACCAAATCGATCTCCGTATTCCGTTCGCAGAATTGTGAATATGCTTGTAATAACCTTCCTACGTTTTTGCGCGGATGCAACGCTCCTACAAAAATAAAGTAGGGTTTTCCGGAACTGTGGCTTTTTCGCACTTCTGTAATGGTCATTTCATCGAGCGGTTTGAATAACTCAGAAGCACCGTTCCAGCCCACACTTACCTTGCTCTCCGGAATACCGTAAGTAGCACAAATATCTTGTTTTGAATATTCCGAAACGGTTACAATCTGCGCTGCCTTGCGAGCAAATTTCGGGAAGAAACGCTTTAAATATATGCGCGGTTGCCAGGGAATATCCTGTGGGTAATGCTCAAAATTCAAATCATGAATTACTCCTACCTGTGGCACGGTTGAACCAAGCGACAGATAACCGTCGGGCGAGAAAAACACATCTATTTTGTGTTTTTTCAGGGCACGCCTCACCGACCATTCAAACCAAATGTAGAATAGAATCGGGTGCCTTGCCGGAGGATTGAGCACAACAGGAGTTACATTGGGACCGAACACAAATTTCGGATCAAACGCGCGATCAAAGAAAAACACAAACTCGTGTTCGGGGTGTTGTTCTACCAATCGTTTCACCACTTCGTAGGTATACCAGCCAAAACCTTCCATTTTGGAAGACAATAAAAACCGTGTGTTGATGGCGATACGCATGTGTGGTCAAAATAACTCATTTTTGATCAATCACCGGTTCGGTTCAATAGAATTCCGCTCATTTTTCCATACAAAATCACTACAAACAACAACATTCCGTCAGGAATCCTATAAATAACCAACTAAATGTTCCTTTGGGTTTCCAACTTTTCCTAACTTCGCGGCATCATATAGGTGAATGAAGAACGGCGTAAAATATCTATTGCAGAAAACATTGGGTTTACAGACCTATCTTTATGTGTTCGCGCTTTACAAAATCCGCACGCTTCGCTCCGATAAAAAGGAAAATGATTTTTTCACCTTCCTTTCAATGCTCAAAGATGGTAAAGGTGATGTTCTAGACATTGGCGCCAACTTGGGAATCATGACGGTGCATTTGGCCAATCATCTTCCCAATTCGACCATTCACGCGTTTGAACCAATGCCAACCAATGCGTCTATTTTGAAGCGCATTATCGCAAAATTCCATTTAAATAAAGCTAAAATTCACGAAGT
The DNA here is from genome assembly GCA_029866325.1 of Fluviicola sp. Taxonomy (GTDB): domain Bacteria; phylum Bacteroidota; class Bacteroidia; order Flavobacteriales_D; family Crocinitomicaceae; genus Fluviicola. The sequence continues at coordinate 224,650 of JARWZO010000005.1, forward strand.
TGCGCTCGGCGATGAGTCCGGAACGGTAAAAATGGTGCTGCCGGTAAACGGAGCAACTGTTATGCAGGGCTTGAGCCACGTGAAACACGAATCCATCACAGAATGGAACGAAGGCAAAGAGGTGGATGTAAAATTGGATAAACTGGACAATATCATTAATGGTCAGATAATTCAAGGAATTAAAATAGATGTAGAGAATTTTGAATATTTTGCCTTGAAAGGCGGAACCCGCATTATCAGTGCACATCATCCGATTATTTATGCTGAATTGTGGGACAATGAAAATCGCAAACAGTGTTTCGATTTGTTGACTAGTTTTAATTATTCGGTTTTTGTAGCAGGTAAAAACGGGCTTGAACCCTTCCAACCGCTTGTGCATCAAACTCAGAACTTTATCTTCGTAGCTGAATAGCACCCCGCGCATGCAGCAAATCTTTCTTAGAGGTCTGGGAATAACTCTTTTACTTAATTTATTAGTAAAACCTGCCACCATATTTGGTGTAGACGTTGTGATGCAAAATGAAATCGGATTGGTCCCTTACGGCGATTTTTCTGCTTTTCTCAATTTCACTTTCTTGTTTTGTATGATTCTCGATATGGGAATTACCAATTACATGACACGATTGATAGCTCAGCACCCGCATTTGATTCGCCAATACAGCCACCAACTATTCACCCTGCGCCTATTTTTGGCGGTTATTTATATCATCTGGACGGTTTCGCTCTTCTTTCTCTTTGGTTTGCCCATCAATTATTGGTGGATGTTGGGATTGCTCATTATACATCAAATCAGTATCAATACCGTAAATTATGTGCGAGCCTACACCGGTGGCTTGATGCGCTTTAAGCTGGATGCGGTTCTTTCCGTTATCGAGCGATTGGTTTACCTCATTTTAGGATTGTTGTTATTGTACACCACTTTAGTCAGACCGATCTCATTGGGTTGGTTTGTTGGAATTTTTGTGTCGTCTTCCTTTATTTCATTTCTGTTTGCAGGTTTTGTGTATGTGTCGTTGGTCGAATTTCCCCGCTGGAAATGGAACACAATCTTCTTCAAAGCCATTTTCAAACAGTCATTTCCTTACGCATTATTGGTTATTCTAATGATGCTCAACTCGCGTATCGATACAGTATTTATCAAACTGGTTCATCCGAACGGAGCAACACAGGTAAGTTATTATGTTCAAGGTTTCCGCTTGTTAGATGCGTGTTGGATGTTCGGTATTTTGTTCGGTGGAATCTTATTACCCATTTTTTCACGCTTGCTGAAAGAAAAAGAAAGCGTTTCAGGAATCATGACCAATGCCTTCAACCTGCTGATCAGCGCAGGATTACTCATGGTTGTTTTATCCATTGGAACACGAGAAATACTGTTTGACGCTTTGTACAAAGATGCCACCCAAATGACCTATGATTCGTGGATCTTCCTCTCGATTTCCTTTCTACCGATGTGTTTTACGCTGGTTTTCGGAACACTGCTCACAGCCAACGGAAGTCTGCGTCAGCTCAACATCATGGCGATCATTGCTTTGTCAATCAATGTGATCCTGAACATCATTCTCATCCCGATTTTAGGGGCAAAAGGAGCTGCCATTACCACACTTACCGCTCAAACGGTGTTTGGTGTACTGCAATGGATTTTGGTACGTTACCGCATGAATGAACGCTTACAAAAGGCGGCTTGGGTAAAACTAGGAAGTCTGGCGGTAGTGCTTGGAACAATGTTATGCCTGCGCTATGCGTTTGACTGGAATATCATTTATTGGATTGCAACCTTGTTTTTTGTGTGGTTTGTTTGGACCTTCTCGCTACGCATTATTGATGTAAGAGCCGTATTATCATTGCTGAAAAAATCATAACCGCTATATTTAGCGATACGTATGAAGAAAACGGAAAAGATACTCGTTACAGGTGGTGCCGGTTATATTGGCTCACATACCGTTATTGAGCTCATCGAACAGGGTTATACTCCGGTTATTCTCGACAATTTTTCCAATGCGCATCCTTCAGTGATTCCTTTGATGGAAGCCATTGCCGGAGAACCGATTCTTATGGTACAAGGTGATTGTAACGATTCGGAACTACTTCGTAACCTGTTTTCCGAACACGATTTTTCCGGAGTTATTCATTTCGCAGCATTTAAAGCAGTGGGCGAATCGGTAGCAAATCCCTTGAAATATTATCAAAACAACCTCTTTAGCCTCATTCAGTTGTTGCGTGTCATGGAGGAGTTTAAGGTAACCAAGCTTGTGTTTTCTTCATCGTGTACTGTTTACGGAACCCCCGTGGGTGCAACCAAGGTAGATGAACAAACGCAATTGGGAGTTCCAAACTCACCGTATGGCTGGACCAAACTCATGTGCGAGCAAATTCTTCGTGATGCTGTTATTGCCAACCCGAAGCTTCAGGTCATTTTTCTGCGTTATTTTAATCCGATTGGTGCACATCCTTCCGGAAAAATCGGTGAATTTCCACAAGGTGTTCCCAACAACATTCTCCCATATATGACGCAAACCGCTAGTGGGATTCTTCCGCAACTGACGGTTTATGGCAATGATTACCCAACTCCGGATGGAACCTGTATTCGCGATTACATACACGTTTGCGATCTGGCTGACGCTCATATTTGCGCGCTCGATTACCTGAGTGTTCCACGTGAATTGGCGGTGTTTAATATAGGAACCGGCACCGGTGTGTCAGTATTGGAATTGATTGCGGCATTTGAACAAGCAACCGGAAAACCACTGAACTGGAAATTTGGCCCACGACGCGTTGGAGATGTAGTTAAAATTTACGCTGATGCGCAATCGGCAGCAGAAAAAATGAATTGGAAAGCTACCCGAACCGTGAACGATGCCGTGCGCGACGCCTGGAAATGGGAGCAAAATAGACTGGCAAATGAAAATCGTAATTAGTATCATCTGCACACTTTTTGTGCTGACTTCATTAGCACAATACGACGGAAAAGATCCGAAAATTGCTTCGCGTTTTCGTCCCGGATTCATGTGGTTCAACACCGGATGGCGCCCTGCCAAAGAAGATCGTGCGCGCAAATATGATCGTTTGATGGTAGATCTTACCTACAACGATTGGATAAACGATTCATCACTTTTTTTGGTGAAACCGTCTTCTATCGGATACAACATCAATTGCATGTGGGATATACCGTTAACTGATGGCAATAAAGTAGCACTCGGCATCGGTTTGTCTTATCGCTATCAACGTGTGAGTTACAACGGTGTCATGTTCCGCGATTCGGTGAATCAATCAACAGAATGGATGCTTTACAAAGGTGATCAATCGGGTCCGGATAAATCAGTTTTCGGAAGCCATGCCTTTGCAGTTCCCATCGAATTAAGGTTCCGCGCTGAAAAATGGAAGCACTTTAAAGTTCACATTGGTGGTTTTATCGGTTACCGCACACAAACCTTTACCAAAGCGTGGTACAACGATCAAAAAACATCGGTAAAAGATCGTTCGTTTTTCGATGACGACCCCTTCTTTTATGGAGTACATGCCCGTGTGGGGATTCGCAATTGGGCATTGTTTGCCAGTTATACATTAACCGAGCAATTCAAATCGGATAAAAGCACAAGTCTGAAACCGATTTCATTTGGCTTAACGGTCTCGTTATTTTAAGATAATTTTATCGGTTTGTTTTCTTAACGATCTGTAAGACAGAATGTTAAATTCAGTAATCCCGCAATATTACGGAAAGACCTAAACCTCATTTATTTACCATGTTTATTTTTTCTCCTATCAAGAGTGGATTCACGGAATCTGACTATTTTTGCCTATGCGCAATTTGATCGCTTTTTTTCAGCGCTTTCGTATTTTTCTCGTCTTTGCATTGCTTCAGGTAGTTGCGCTGAGTATGTATTTCACTTACTCGGATTTCCCACGATTTCAGATGCTTACAACAGCCGGAGCGATCAATGCTGAAATTTTGACCATCCGTAACGATGTTACCAAACACTTTAATTTAGAAGAAACCAATAAGCAGTTGCAATGGGAAAACAAACGACTGCGTGAAAAACTAAAAAACTCCCTTTACAAGGAAAATAAAGGAGTAATTACGGTAGATGATACGCTTTTCCGCCAAAATTACAGCTACATACCCGCAACGGTCATCAATAGCACGTTCGACAAACGGGATAATTACATGACCATCGACATTGGTAAGAACCACGGAATTAAACGTGGTGATGGTGTGTTTTCTTCAAGAGGCGTGGTGGGAATTGTCCACTTGGTAAGCGATAAGTATGCAGTCGTAAAAACGGTGCTTTCCAAAAACATCAACATCGATGTGATGGTCGAGAAAGGAGGTTCGTTTGGGTTGTTAAAATGGAATGGACTAGATGCCAAAAGAGGTTCGATCAGTGGTATTTCAAACGACATGCGCATCAAAAAATGGTCGAAAGTAGTTACACGTGGCGGCTCGGGCATTTTCCCAAGAGGTATTTTGGTCGGTCGTGTAGAAAAGAAAGGTTACATTGAAGGAAAACCGTTGTGGGATATCACCGTGCGTTTTTCCGAAGATTTTAGAAGCATACAACACGTGTATGTGGTGAAAAACCTGATGCAGGAAGAATTCGACACCTTGCAGCAACAAATTCCGGAAGACTCCGAAGAACCCGAATTATAGCATGAGAGGAATCATCTTACATACCGTTCGTTTCATCGTGTTCGTGCTTTTTCAAGTGCTTGTGCTCAACCATCTTGAAATTCAATGGGGAATTTACCCGATGCTGTATCCGTTGTTTATCCTCTTATTACCATTCGAAATGGCAACGGTTCCTTTGTTGTTGATTGCTTTTGCTTTAGGACTTTCCATCGACGTGCTTTCCAATACCTTCGGATTACACGCTTCTTCGGCATTGATTTTTGCGTACTTCAGGCCGGTGATATTTAAGTTATTTGCCCCACGCGACGGTTATGAAAATACCGAAGAAAGTAATATTTACACCATGGGAACCCGTTGGTTTATCTATTCGTTTGGCTTGTTATTACTCATTCACCATACGTGGTTTTTCCTTATCGAAATTTTTAAGTTGAATGAAATTCTACTCTTGCTTCGAAAAATCGGACTGAGTGTTCCATTTTCATTCTTACTTGCCTTGTTTGCTCAGTTTATTTTTAGCTCCAAGAAGAAAAGTGAACGATGAATCTTGACGGACGGAAATATGTGATTCTTGTCTTCATCATTTTGGTGGGAATTGTTTACCTCGCGCGCTTGTTTTTCATGCAGGTGGTAGATGATACATGGAAATTACGTGCTGAAGAAATTGCTGAAAAAAGGAAAGAAATTACTCCGCCACGGGGTATTGTTTTCGACCGAAAAGGAAAAAAAATTGTCACCAACCGCAGTTATTACAATCTCATGATGCGCGAAGACGACATCGTTGATTTGGATACGGTGGCCTTTGCTAAATTATTGGGTTGGACACCTCAGGAAGTGAAAAACCGCTTTTGGAACATTCGTAAGAAGGAAGGAAAATACCGAAATCCACACACAGGAAAACTTCAGGAAAATTACCAATCACAACGACCGTATCCGTTTATTGAAGAATTAACCATCGACGAGATTACACGAATCGCACCGAATCTGTCGAAATTTCCCGGTTTTTACGAAGATTTGACATCTATGCGTTTTTATCCGTATGCCGGTGGAGCCAATATCTTCGGATACCTTTCAGAGGTAAATCAGGAGGAAATTGACGAGGATCCGTTCTACCGAAGAGGTGATCACATCGGTAGAGCTGGAATGGAACGGTTTTACGAAAAAGAATTACGCGGAAGGAAAGGAATCAAGTACATTGTAACTTCCGCCTCCATGAACGCCATCGAATCTTACGCCAACGGAAAATACGATACCACCGCACGCCAAAGTCCACCGCTTAAAATGGGTGTTGACATAGATCTACAGGTTTATGGCGAACGGCTGATGATAAACAAACGTGGCTGCATTGTGGCCATTGAACCGGCTACGGGCGAAATTTTGGCACTTGTTTCATCACCAAGTTTTGACCCCAATTTATTGGTCGGAAAACAAAACATCAGTAAAAACTACCCCACCTTTTTGCTCGATGAAGGGAAACCGCTTTACCCACGTCCATTGGCGGCAGAATATCCTCCCGGTTCGATTTTTAAACTCGTTCAGGCTCTGATCGGACTTCAGGAAGGTGTTATTACTCCTGAATCTGGTTTCCCATGCAATAAATCGATGGTGGGTTGCCACAATCACCCAAGTGCAGGAAGCTTACCGGATGGCATTAAACACTCGTGCAACCCTTATTTTTACTACGTTACACGGCGCATCATTCAGCAAGGAAAAAAACGTAGTATGTTTGCAGATGCAGAAGTTGGGTTGAACCGCTGGTCGGATTTCATGCATAGTTTTGGGCTCGGCGAAAAATTCGACTCCGATATTACCGGTTTACGTCCGGGATTGATTCCAAACGCAGCTTATTACGATGAATGGTATGGCCATCATACTTGGGCGTTTTCTACCATTCGTTCCATTTCCATCGGTCAGGGAGAGGTAAAAGTAACGCCACTTCAGATGGCTAATATTGCAGCTATTATTGCCAATAAAGGATGGTATTACACACCGCATTTTGTGCGCTCTATTGGCGATAGCGGACCGTTACCTCAGTTTCGCAAGAAACACTACACCATGGTTGAATCGCAGCATTTCACTCCTGTAATCGAAGGAATGCGTAGGGCGGTATATGCACCGGGCGGAACAGCGCACAGAGCCAGTTTTGCCGAAGATATTATTGTTTGTGGTAAAACCGGAACGGCTCAAAATCCTGCCGGAGAAGATCACTCTATTTTCATTTCCTTCGCACCGATGGACAAACCCAAAATTGCCATTGCTGTCTTCATTGAAAATGCCGGATTCGGCGGTGTTTGGGCGGCTCCGATGGCCAGTTTGATGATGGAGAAATACCTCAAAGGAAAAATAACTGACAAAGAAAAAGAAACCCGAATTCTGACCGCCAATCTTCTCAATGTGAAGCCGAAACCCAAGAAAAGGAAATGAGAAGGGACGATTCATTGACGCAACATGTAGACTGGTGGCTGTTCACGGTAGTGATCATCATGTTGGGAATGGGTATTGCCAACGTTTATTCGGCGGCTTATAATCCGGATCATCCAAGCATTTTCGATTTTTCACAGAAATACGGAAAACAAATCATTTGGGTGGGCGTCTCCTTGTTTTTGGGTCTCATCGTATTTCTCATTGACGCCGATATTTACCGAAAATTCGCCATTCCCATCTACCTATTTACCTTCAGCTTACTCGTTTTGGTATTATTTATGCCCGCGGTTCATGGCGCAAGAGCTTGGTTGGGATTTGGTTCGCTCGGGATTCAACCTGCCGAGTTTGCTAAGATTGGAACCGCTATCGCCTTGAGTACCTATATAAGTCAGGTGAATATCAAGCAACAAAACATACCAACGGTTTTCCTCGCATTGGGAATTGTTGTAGTGCCAATGATTATGATTCTCTTGCAGCCGGATGCTGGAACCTTTGTGGTGTTTACTTCGTTCTTTTTTGTTTTGTACCGTGAGGGAATTACGTTTGATCCCATTGTTTTGCGTATTGTGAACACCCTTCCGGGAGTAAAATTTAAAGAAACGTGGGTGGGGAGTCACTTTATTCCGATTTTGTTTTTCACAGTATTCTTGTCTCTAATTACCTTATTGATGAGTGGAAATGAATACGAATTTACATTCATGCGGGGCGTTCTGATCTCGGGTTTTTGGGGGATCATCATCGTTCTAGTAATTATAGCAATTCTGGCGTATTTACTACTTCGTTTTATTTCTTCTAAACGTGAAAAGGGACGCGTTTTAGCCATTGTATTGATTGGGTTTTCACTTTCTGCCATTATTGCAACAACGGTTAATTTCTCATTTAAAAACCTGGCTGAACACCAAAAAGACCGGATTGAGTTATTTCTTGGATTGAAACAGGATCCGGATGGGGAAGACTACAACCGAAATCGCGCAATGGCTGCCGTAGGATCGGGCGGTATGTTCGGGAAAGGGTACCAGCAAGCCAGTGTGGCCAGTGTAGAAGCCAATCACGTTCCCGAAAGTGAAACCGACTTTATTTTCTGTCCGTTGGCAGAAGAATGGGGATTTATGGGAAGCATCGCTATTGTGTTTTTGTTCATGTTTATGCTCATCCGTATTGTTGTCATTGCCGAGCGACAGCGATCTACATTTAACCGGGTTTATGCCTATTGTGTAGCCATGATTGTGTTTTATCACTTTGCCGTAAACATTGGTATGAACATCGGCTTTGCACCGGTAATCGGGATTCCGTTACCGTTTTTCAGCTATGGTGGTTCGTCGTTGATGTCTTTTTCAATGATGTTGTTTATCCTGCTGAAATTGGATAGCCAACGGCGGGATGTCCTGCATTAATCTTTGTGATTGTTGGGTGGCGTAACTTATCAGCCTTTGGCTGATCTCGACCTGGATACTATAAAACAAACAGGCATACGATTCTTAGCATGGCCTGTTCAATGTTATTCTACCGCAGCCTTCTTTTTCTTCCATTCAAACCCGTATTCCAACGAAATCAAATGTTCGTTATACGGATTTCCGGTATTGTACTTCCGACCGTAATAGTAGGTGAAACTGATTGTGTTTGGTCCGGGTATATCAATTTCAGTTCCCAATCCGAAACGCATACGGTTGAATCGTTGACCAAATTCACCGAATACCGGATTGTAGAAAAATTCTGCCGAAAAACCGGGTGTAAAACGCGTGTTGGCAATCGCATAGTCAATATATGGTTTTAGCCGCAACGCCGGATCAAGATCAGTCCCCGACCCATTACCTGAACCGATGACCAATTGATAACGTGCCCGAAAACCAATCTTGGTTTCTTTGATTTTCTTTCTGAAATCGGCATTCAGGTTAAAGCGATTGGAATAAGTCGGGTTACCATTATCGGCATACGAAGTGATGAAACGGTAATCAATAGATGGTCGGAACCATTTCAAATGCTCGCTTTTGATACTGACTTCCTGAAACAATGTTTCCAACTTCCCGGCAGTTTGAATGCGCAGGTTGGTTTGAATACCCACAACAAGGTCTTTGACAACCTCGCGCTGAATGCCGGCACCAAGCCAAATTTCCGACCTGTTCTGTGCAAATGCAGCACTACCCAACAAACAGAGAAGAACTAACAGGCGTCTCATTTTTTCAGATTAATGGTACCAACGTCAGTCGCTTTCTTTTTGTCAACGGTAATGGTCGTAATAATTGCTTCTTCACCACCATTACATGTCAGACAATCCGAATAAGCAAAAATGGTATAGGTTCCCGGTTCCAAATACTTGAACTCAAACGAACCGTCGTAACTGGCTTCAATCTTATCATCAAACGTATTATCACCTGTACCGTAAATGATGTAAATGTCTTCTTTCGCACCCGGATATTCACTCAACAAGACAGTTTGGTTTACGTTGTAATCCTGAATGTTGATTTTTCCGGTGATGGAACCCGATCCACCTTCACCTTCTACTTTTTTACAGGCTGTGAACAATAACAAGCCTAAAGGAATAATTGCAATTAATTTCATGAACGTTGTTGATATGTTAAGACAATATTAAGTGAAAAAAATGAATCAAATCGACCAACTAAAATAAATAACGGCGAATAACAAGATTAATTTTTTTTCAGGCAACATTCCTGCATTTGGTTCATAATAAGTGATTAAATGCGAATATGTTGTGCGAAATTTAACAATTTGATAATATCAAGCAACTTTTTGCTAAATTTAGAGTCCTTTAGTAAAACTGTATCTCCATGATTACACGCGTTCTATTACCGCTTTTCGCTTTTCTCTCGCTGCTTCCGTTCTCAGGTTGGTCGCAGGTAGTGATTAACGAATACTCTTGTTCAAATATGAACGGTATCACCGATGCTTTCGGTGAGCGAGAAGATTGGATCGAATTATACAATACTTCTGCAACGGCAGTTGATTTGACGGGTTATTATTTGTCGGACAATGATAATAACCTCACAAAATGGCTTATTCCATCAGGATCAATTCCTGCGAATGGGTATAAAATGGTTTTCTGTTCCGGTAGAGATTTGGTATCAGGCACACAATATCACCCGAACTTTAGATTGACGCAAACAGAAAACGATTGGATTATTCTTACACTTCCTAATGGAAACGTGATGGATTCCATTCAGATCGTGCACATGACGAAAGGTGATCACTCAGTTGGACGTTCTAACAATGCAGCAATTGATTGGAAATTATTTACAACTCCTACACCCAATGCGGCCAATACCGGAGCGGTTAATTTTTATACGGACACACCTGTTTTCAGTGTAGCCCCCGGATTTTATGCTGGTGCCCAAAGCGTAACAATTACTTGTCCGGATGCTTCAGCTACCATTCGCTATACAACAGACGGTTCGGTTCCAACAGCAGCATCAACGCTTTATGCTGGACCTGTAAACATCGCAACAACAACCGTTTTACGCGCCCGCGCTTTCTCGGCAAATCTCACAAGTTTTTCTCAATCTGGAACCTACTTTATCAATGTGAATCATACGGTTCCGGTTGTTTCTGTTGCGGGAGCAGGTAACGGTAGTGTAGCTGATTTACTTAATGGCAACCAAGTTACACCTCAGGGCTTTTTTGAATTGTGGGAAGACGATCAAACATTAGCCGGAAAAGGTGAAGGTGAGTTCAATAAACACGGAAATGACTCTTGGGCTTATGATCAACGCGGTTTCGACTACATCATGCGTGATGAATTCGGCTACAACAACGACATCGCTCACCAGATTTTCCCTGAAACTCCAAGAAACAACTTCCAACGCCTCATTTTGAAACCGGGGGCGAGTGATAATTTTCCATTTGAAGGTGGTGGTGCGCATATCAGAGACGCATTCATTCACACGCTTTCGCAGAAAGCAGACATGAAATTGGATGAGCGAACATGGAGACCCTGTGTTGTTTATCTAAACGGTCAGTATTGGGGAGTGTATGAAATTCGTGAAAAAGCAGATGATGCTGATTACACTGATTATTATGCTGATCAAGATAAATACCATCTGCAATACTTGAAAACGTGGGGTGGAACTTGGGAGGATTATGGTGCGCCAAATGCCTTAAATGACTGGAATGCTTTGAGGACTTATATCAACGCCAACAACATGGGTGTTCAAGCCAATTTTGATTATGTAGATAGTCAACTTAATTGGGAATCGTTGGTGGATTATTTTGTTATCAACTCTTATACTGTGAACCAAGACTGGTTAAACTGGAACACTTCTTGGTGGCGCGGTACCGATCCGTTGGGTGACAAGAAAAAATGGCGTTATTCTCTTTGGGATATGGATGCCACTTTTGGACATTACGTTAATTATACTGGAATTCCAGATAATACTCCAGCAGCCGATCCATGTAATGCCGAAAATTTACCAGATCCGGGTGGCCAAGGACATACTGAGATTCTATCAAAGTTGATTGCCGAAAATCCGGTAGTGGAACAATATTACATCGCTCGCTATTCCGATTTGGTAAATACATACTTGTCATGTGATTACATGAATTTCCTGTTGGATAGTATGATCAATGAAATTCAACCGGAAATGGCACAACATGCCACAAGATGGGGTGGTAATTATGCTACCTGGCAAGCGAATGTGCAGGCATTGCGCGATTTTATTGATACACGTTGTTTGGAACTTACCCAAGGAATGATCGATTGTTACGAACTGGAAGGGCCGTATAACTTGGTTGTTGATGTTTCCCCAGCTGGTGCCGGAGAAGTAAAGGTGAATTCTGTTTGGGCTCCTGTTTATCCGTGGGCAGCGACTTATTTTGGAGGAATCAACACCAACTTTATTGCAAAGGCAAATATCGGCTATGTGTTTGATCACTGGGAATTTACCACGGGACCCATGCTCCAAGCGATAGGTGAAGACACCAACGCCATGTCATTGACCGGTCCCGAAAATGTGGTAGCCGTATTCATTGCCGACAATCCTGATTTGGATGGTGATGGCATTTTGAATGTGGATGAGGTTGCCAATGGCACCGATCCGAATAATCCGGATACGGATGGTGACGGTGAAAACGATGGTGTTGAAACCGGAGCAGATCCTGCTAACCCACTTGATACGGATGGTGACGGCATTATCGATGCATTGGATTCTTCTATTGTTGATACAGATGGAGATGGTGTAAACGATGAAACCGATCCGGCAAATACCGATCCTTGTATTCCAAATCCGAATGCCGGTCCTTGTGATCAGGATGGTGATGGCTTGACGAATGCAGAAGAAGCAACTGAAGGTACAGATCCTACCAATCCTGATACGGATGGTGATGGAATCAATGACGGAAGTGAGGTAACTGCTTCAACCGATCCGCTAGACCCATGCGATCCACCAAATGCTACACCTGGTTGTAACATCGATACCGATGGCGATGGACTATTGGATACACAAGAAACATTGATCGGAACCGATCCGAACAATCCTGATACGGACGGTGACGGAATTGCCGACGGTGTTGAAGTTGCCGGTGGAACAAATCCACTCGACGATTGCGATCCGAACCCTGTGGGAGACAATTGTTTCAATGGAATCTTCATGCCAACCGGATTCTCTCCGAATGGAGATGGATTGAACGATTACCTAAGCCCTAAAGTGGGGAATAACGTAGTGAAATTCACATGGTTCTTATACGATCGTTGGGGTAACCGCATGGTGATGTCATCTGACCCAGTCTTTAAATGGGACGGAAACTTTAACGGAGTGAAAGTAAACTCCGGAGCTTACGCCTACATGCTAGAGGTAGAATATACAGATGGTAAGAAAGAAACGTTGTCCGGCAACGTTACCGTAACAAGATAAGCAATGAAACGCTGGATAATTGGAATAATAGTAGGTCTTGGATCAACCGTGAGTTGGTCTCAGGATCTTCATTTCTCACAGGTTTTGCAATCTCCCGTATTGCTGAATCCGGGTGCCACCGGAGTTTACAACGGATGGGAGCGCATTACCTTGCACCACCGCAATCAATGGCTGGGTGCTAACACACAATTTATGTCGACCGCATTTGCAGCGGAAGCTACCTTTTTGAAGAATCCTCGCAAAAACACCGGTTATTTGGGAATAGGAGTTTCATTCTTTAATGACATGGGTGGTGACGCAAAATTCGGGAATCAATTGGGAGCACTAACCTTATCAGGTGTACTTCCAATGGGCGGAGCAGGTCAGATTTCATTAGGAATCCAAGGCGGCTTCGGTAACCGAAAAGGAGACATGTCGCGATTGCTTTATGAAAGTCAATGGAACGGCTCCGGGTTTGATCCTACCATTTATTCCGGTGAAGGCGACGGCTTAAATTCATTCAGTTATGCAGATGTTTCTACAGGAATCTTTTATCAATACGATGGCAGTTCATCTACCTTCGCACGTAATAACAACATGAAGTTGCAGGTTGGTGCGGCTGTTTACCACGCAAATGCTCCACAGATGAACTACAGAGCCGGCGGAACGGAACAATTGGCGCGAAAATATGTCGGTTTGGTCAATTATGCCATGGATCTTCCGAATACGGAATGGTCATTCGACGTTCAATTTGTACAGTTCATTCAAGGTGGTCACTACGAAACCATTTTCGGAGGGTTAACGCGCAGACGTTTTCAGGAAGGGACCAAAATTACCGGTTACTCGCAAGATGCATCGTTTGGTTTTGGAGCGTATGTGCGCATGAAAGACGCGATCATTCCAACTGTACAGGTCGATTATAAAGGTTTTCGCTTCGGGTTATCGTATGATCTGATCATCTCACGTATGCGTAGATCGTATGGTGGAGGAAGCATCGAATTATCTGTTAGTTATACCAATATGGCTCACGCACTTTTCAAAGGGCGTAGAAAAGGGTACTAAAAACGATAAATTACACGAAGGAGTCGTTGTTCAGTTGAAAGACAGAATAACGGCTTTTTTGTTGGTTAACAATTTTGTAATATCCCGAATAAAGGAATATTTTCTAGTTTAACGCAAGAAAAAAAATAAAAAAGCATCTAACAGAACATGTGTTGTTTTCTAAGAAAAGGTGCTGCTAAAATCAAGCTGTTAATTTCCGATGGGAAAACCACATCACTATTGATTGGGTTTTTGTCAGCTTTTTCGCTTACCGCGCAAACCGATTGGAGTGTTTCTTTCAAGCCAATGATCGAACAACAACCGTTGGTACTCAACCAAATTTATGCAGTTAAAAACGATACCTTTCGCATTGACGTATTCCGTTTTTATCTTTCAGGGATTTCTTTTTTGAAGCAAGGGGAAACTGTATTTAGTGAATCGAATAGTTATCATCTGATTGATGCCGAAGACACTGCAAGTTACCGAATCGCGTTTCATTCACCCAAAAACCTCACGTTTGATGAAATTCAATTCAATGTAGGAATAGACAGCGCTACCAATGTTGCAGGTGTAATGGGTGGAGATTTGGACCCGACAAAAGGAATGTATTGGTCGTGGCAAAGTGGTTATATCAACTTTAAACTGGAAGGCTGGAACCCGAAATCAACAGCCCGGAAACACGAATTTCAATACCATTTAGGTGGTTACATGGTTCCCTATTCGGCGCTTACAACCGTTCGAATTCCTTTTGATAAAGAGCAATCAACGGATAGTATTACAGTTCAACTGGCTACTTTTCTGGAACAATTAAATACAGCCGAATTGCCCGCAATTATGTCGCCCGGTGAACGCGCGGTGACATTATCTCAAGTCTTACCAACGATTTTCTCCTCAAAATGATTCATCGGTTCTACCTCATTCTCTTACTGATCTTTGTCGGTTTTGCTATGATGAAACCCGATAAAAATCCGGTGATTCATGTGCCGAAGGGGTGGCCGAAACCGACGTATGATTTTAAAAAAAATCCGCTTAACGAAGCGACCATCGAGTTGGGTAGACAACTGTTTTATGATCCGGTTTTATCGCGAAACGATCAGGTTTCGTGTGCCAGTTGTCACCTGCAACAAACAGCATTTACACACATTGATCACGCGTTGAGTCATGGGATAGACGACCGCATCGGAAACCGTAATTCGCCGGCATTGGTCAACCTGGCCTGGGGCAAGATTTTCATGTGGGACGGAGCGGTAAATCACTTGGATGTGCAAGCTCTTGCCCCAATCGAAAATCACCTTGAAATGGATGAGAAAATAGCGAATGTGGTGCTAAAACTGCAAGCGTCTAAAACGTATAGAGGGCGTTTTTTCAACGCTTTCGGCGACAGTACGGTTACAGGTGAGCGAACCTTGAAATCCATTTCACAATTCCTACTCACTTTGGTAAGCACCAATTCCAAATACGATCAGGTAATGCGAAAAGAAAAAGGTATTCAATTCAGCGAATCAGAGCAAAAAGGATACGTCTTGTTCAAAAAGCATTGCGCTGCTTGCCATACGGAGCCTTTGTTTACGAATGGTTTGTTTGAAAACAATGGCCTTAAACCTGATTCTACACTGAACGACATTGGTAGAATGGGCGTCACACACCGTAGTTCCGATTCACTCAAATTTAAAGTACCCACACTTCGGAATATTGAACGATCACCTCCTTATATGCACGATGGCCGATTCAGGAACCTGCAAATGGTACTATTTCATTATAGCAACGGAATTCATGCATCTCCCACGCTTTCTCCACAACTCAAGAATACAATTGCGTTGAACGAACAGGAAAAAGGGTGTGTGATTGCATTTTTAAAAACACTTACGGATACCGAATTTTTAATGAATCCGAAGTACGGTTACCCCAAATGAGGGAAGTAAATAACGATAAATAATAGAAGAGTATGAAAAAGCTATGTTTGATGTTAGCAGGGTTTAGTGGCTTCGTAGCGTATGCCCAACCCGAGATTGAAAATTGGTTGATGAATCAAGGAGAGTATGCCAGTTATTGGGAAAACACCGGGGGCATGGGTAATCCCGACAATTTTGTGTTTAGCACGAGCACCGTACTTGCCAATGTTACCCGAGTGTGTTACAACAGCACGTATGTTTGGGTAGAATCGGATGGAATGACTACTAGTATGGGACAATTCTTGAACCCGGGAGCACCGTCAGCACAAGATTACACTTATCGTTTTCCGCGAACACCAACTGTTCCGGCAACCAAGACAGGTGCTCCTTATGAAGGCTCCATTGGTTTGCTGAACAACGGAGTTCCTGTATATGGATTGTCAAATGCCCATTATTACAATGGTTCGGGCAACAATGGAAATGGAACCGGAACATGGAATGTAGAAGTTTATTTGGCAGAAGGTTTCGTGCTTGATTCTACGCTGGGTGCTCATCCGCAGCAACAAGGCGCTTATCACAGTCATGCCAAACCGTATCGATTGTATGCTACAACACCGAGTAATGAACATTCACCGATTGTTGGCTATGCCTTCGATGGTTACCCGATTTACGGACCTTACGGATATACAACGGCGATGAACGCATCAAGCGGAATTTCACGTATGAAAACCGGATTTTCATTGCGCAATATCACCACGCGTACCACTTTACCTGATGGAAGTAGTTTGAGTGCCGCAGATTACGGTCCGGCAGTTAGCTCTACGTATCCTTTGGGAACCTATATCGAAGACTACCAATGGTCGGCTGGCAACGGTGGCGATTTGGATGAATACAACGGTCGTTTTTGTGTAACACCCGAATACCCGAGCGGAACGTATGCTTATTTCGTAACGATTGATGCCAACGGAACACCGGAATTTCCGTATTACATCGGAACGGAATATTACGGAGCGCCAGAGGTAGACGATATCACGATGGGAGCGACAATTACTGTTCCTTCTTCTGGTGTGACTTGTTTCACAGATCCGTTATCAGTGAATGAAGCTGCACAAAAAGAAACCATTTTAGTAGCTCCAAATCCATCGAATGGTGTATTTAACCTTCAATTACCGGATATATCAGGAAGCACAACGGTTGAAATTTACAATACAGCTGGTCAGCAAATCTTTACACAAACCATCACAACAAATGAATTACTCATCGATCTTTCTGCTCAAAATAGTTCAGGAGTATTGTTGCTGAAAGTTACCAATAACGGTCAATCCTATTATTCGAAAATCGCTTTGAAGTAAAGTAGGTTTATAGACGAGGAACCCGGTAGCTGTTTTGGTTATCGGGTTTTCTTTTTTCGGGCAGACTATTCTTAAAGTTGACTTCAAACTAAAACGATTTACATTCTTTTAAACACCGTTCGTTTTTCCCGATTAAAGACACTACTTTTGCGGTCTCAAAAATCAGGAAAAGCATGGAGCAGTCAACGAAAATCACAGCAGCACTTATTTCGGTTTATTACAAAGACGGATTGGAACCGATTGTTCGTCGTTTGCATGCCGATAACGTGGTTATTTACTCAACCGGTGGAACGCAGGCTTTTATAGAAGCATTGGGTATTCCGGTAGTTGCTGTGGAATCGATGACCAACTATCCTGAGATTTTTGGAGGTCGTGTAAAAACGCTTCATCCTGCTATTTTCGGCGGAATTTTGCATCGAAGAAACCTGCAAGCCGACCTTGATCAAGCTGCGCAATTTAATATTCCCACCATCGATTTGGTGATCGTGGATTTGTATCCGTTTGAAGAAACATTGGCTTCAGGAGCTGCTCACCAGGATATTATTGAGAAAATTGATATCGGTGGCATTTCACTCATTCGAGCTGCAGCTAAGAATTACAATGATGTGGTGATTATTCCTTCAGTGAATCAATATGCTCGTTTCCAAGAAATCTTGGAGGCAAACGGAGCTGCAACTACATTGGAACAACGCAAGGCATTTGCGCGTGATGCGTTCATGGTTTCTTCCCATTACGACACGCACATTTTTCGTTACTTCAATCAGCAAGATCCGCTGCCGGTTTTCAAAGAAAGTATACTTGAATCGCAGCCGCTGCGTTATGGAGAGAACCCACACCAACGTGGTTGGTTCCATGGTGATTTCGCTGCGATGTTTAATCAATTGCACGGAAAAGAATTATCCTACAACAACTTATTGGATGTTGATGCAGCGGTTCAGCTCATGGCCGAATTCAAAGACAACGATCCTACATTCGCAATATTAAAACACAACAATGCCTGTGGATTGGCAACGCGTTCAACCTTAAAACAAGCCTACGCCGATGCGTTGGCAGGCGATCCTACTTCAGCTTTCGGTGGTATTTTGATCGCTAATCGTCCGATTGATTTGGCTACTGCCGAATTGGTAAACGACCTGTTCTGTGAAGTGGTAGTAGCTCCGTCGTTCGATGCAGATGCGCTGGAAGTATTGAAAAGCAAAAAGAACCGCATTTTATTAATACAGAAAGAAGCCGCAATGCCACAACGTCAATTCAGAACATTACTGAATGGCGTATTGGAGCAAGACAAGGATTTATTGTCTGAAACGGCTGCAGATTTCACACCACGTACCAACACGGTTCCAACGGCCCAAGAAGTAGAAGACTTGGTGTTTGCCAACAAACTGGTGAAGCACACCAAATCAAACACAATTATTTTGGCGAAAAACGGACAATTGATTGCGAGCGGTACGGGTGAAACATCTCGTGTTGATGCGTTACGACATGCCATCGAAAAAGCAAAAGCATTTCAGTTCGACCTCAACGGTGCGGTTATGGCTTCGGATGCGTTTTTCCCATTCCCTGATTGTGTTGAAATAGCTCATTTAGCCGGAATTACAGCTGTTGTTCAACCCGGAGGTTCCATCAAAGATGAATTATCAATTGATTATTGCAACGCCAATGGAGTAGCTATGGTCTTTACCGGAAACAGACATTTTAAACATTAATGCCAAATTGAAAATGTAAAATTGAAAAGGGTGGAATCACTTACTTTTCAATTTTACATTTTCAATTTTCAATTAACCTGATAATTCCCCCGTAATTCAATTTATTTACTCTACTTTTGTAACCATTTCCGGATTTTTACGAAAAAGGGGAAGTTTACAAGCATAACGCAGCGCAATAAATGGGACTCTTTAATTTTCTTACGCAAGAAATTGCTATCGACTTAGGTACTGCTAACACACTCATTATCATGAATGATAAGGTGGTAGTGGACGAACCGTCTATCGTGGCAAAAGACATTCAAACGGGCAAAGTTGTGGCTATCGGTAAGAAAGCACAGCAGATGCACGGAAAAACACACAAATTAATTGAAACGGTAAGGCCATTGAAAGATGGTGTGATTGCCGATTTCCAGAGCGCAGAACAAATGATTCGCGGGTTTATCAAAATGATCAATCCCGGAAAACGTATGTTTAATCCTACCTTGCGAATGGTGATTTGTATTCCTTCGGGAATTACAGAGGTTGAAAAACGTGCCGTTCGTGACTCTGCCGAACATGCAGGAGCAAAAGAGGTTTACCTTATTCACGAGCCAATGGCTGCAGCAATTGGTATTGGTATCGACGTTGAAGAGCCAATGGGAAATATGATCATCGATATCGGTGGTGGTACTTCCGAAATTGCGGTAATTGCGTTGGGAGGAATTGTATGTGATAAATCGATCCGTATTGCGGGTGATGATTTCACATCAGACATTGAAGAGTACATGCGTCGTCAGCACAACATTTTGGTGGGCGAGCGTACAGCTGAACAAATCAAAATTGAAGTAGGTGCAGCATTGCCGGAATTGGATAATCCGCCAGCAGATTTCGCCGTTCGTGGTCGCGACTTGATGACGGGGATTCCGAAGGAGATTATCATTACTTACTCGGAAGTAGCTCATGCACTGGACAAAACGATTTCTAAAATCGAAGAAGCGATTTTGAGTGCGTTGGAGCAAACGCCACCGGAATTGTCAGCCGATATCTATAAAACAGGTATTTACCTTGCGGGTGGTGGTTCTATGCTTCGTGGTTTGGATCGCAGAATTAATGAGAAAACCAAATTGCCTGTTCACATTGCCGAAGATCCGCTTCGCGCAGTAGCTCGTGGTACAAGTATCGCGTTGAAGAATCTGGATCGATTCCAGTTCTTGATAAAGGATTAAATTACAATTACATAAAGAGAAGGTGTCAGCGATGTTGGCGCCTTTTTTTGTGGGGTGATTTTCGCCGAGGAAATTTCCAAATTGGACATTTGTCAAATTTGCCACATGGTAAATTTGAAACATTGCTCGTGTAATTTTCCCCGAAATTTTTTGAGAAAATACTATCCGTCGCGGCGGATAAACGTCTAAAATTGCGCAATTTTAAAATTGTACTCCGCCTGAGGCTGACAAAGAAGTGTATTTTCACTGACCTACAGAGCTAACCCCTTCCTAATTCCAACCTTTTTGGTGTCCGGACATCACTTACCGGTAATTTAGTTTTCGAAGGACAATCAGTCTTGTTTCCAGTTCAAAAAAATGACATTATCAAATCAAAAGAATGGGTGTACCAATGATTTAATTTGGGCTACACTTTTTAGATAAACACAGAATGTTATATATTTAAGTGTAAATTTTTGCTATGAAAACCAACTTATTACTTCTCGTAACGCTGTTGATTTCTGTTTCTGTCAAAGCACAGTTGAATGGATATCTCAGTTACCTCCACAATCCCGGTTGTGATAATCAAAGTGGTGCAGTGGCTGTACAAGCCGTTGGCGGAGTAGGCAATTACACCTATTTATGGTCAAATGGTTCCACAAACGATACGGTTTACAATCTTGGCGCCGGAGTTTATTCCGTAACGGTTTACAGCGGAAGTGATTCAATTATACAAACCATTACCCTTGATCCGTTTGGCATTGAAAATGTAGCGGTTCAACATGACTGCAACGGCGATGGTGGCAGTATTTTTCTTGACAATATAGTAGCATCATATCCCTTGCAATTCCATTGGTATCAAAATCAAGTATTGATGAACGAAACGGGGTTTTTCGTAAACAATCTAACGGCTGATAACTACCAATATGCCGTAATAGATGCCGAAGGATGTATCGATTCCGGAACGGTAGTAATCAGTGCGTCTTCTCCTCACATGGACGTCTTCCTTTCCGATTCCACACTTTGTTGGGGTCAGAGTTCTCAGGTTTGGTTTACGCCCGGTTTCACCCTCATCGATGGCAGTGGAAATTACTTTAATTCAACGATTGATACGTTTACGTACGTCGATCAAATGGGATCGAGTGGCATTCCGCAAGATGGGATGGATTCACTGGGTTGTTTGACAAATCACATTGATCAATTCCCTTTTATTTACTTGCAGCCACATCCTGATGCAATGACGATTTACACCTTTCAAGACACCCTTTCACTAACGTTTGGGCCTGTTTTGTCGCCAGATCCATTGAACACATATAGTTGGTATAAAGATGGGGCCTTGCTTACTGAAAATGCGTTTTCATATTTAGTAGTGAACACAGGCGGGTTGTATTCAGTGATCAGAACAAATCAATTCGGTTGTTCCAACTATGGGGTAACTCAGGTTACGTTTGCCGATATTGATCTACCGGAAATAGAAGAAATCAGTATTTACCCAAATCCTGCTGTTGGCGGTGAAATATGGCAAATTGAGATCGCGGATTTTAACAGAATACTGAGCTATTCACTATTCGACAGCAATGGTCGTGAACTAACATCCGGTGAGTTATCGGCCTCTGTAAGCACAATTTCAGCTCCGGATAAAGCAGGCATATATTTCCTTGAAATCGAAAACCGACGGTTTAAACTCATAAGTGTCCGTTAGAAATACGGTTCGACTCTTGATTACTTGCTTGTTCTAGTGTTTTTGCTCTGCGATTGCCTGTACCATCGACGAAATATTAGTGGTAAACAGTTTCACCGCTATAGCCAGCAAGATAATCCCGAAGACTTTTTTCAAAATGGCAATTCCACCTGGACCAAGGAAAATCTCCAACCGTTTGGTTAAACGCAGAACGACGTATACAATTATAACATTGATCATAATTGCCAGGATGATATTGATATTTTGAAACTCTGCTCTCAGTGAAACCAGCGTTGTCATGGTTCCCGCTCCGGCAATAATCGGAAACGCCAATGGCACAATACTTGCCGTTTTTCCCGAAACATTGTCGCGAAACAAGCGAACCCCCAAAATCATTTCCAGACTCATCGCGAATAAAATCAATGAACCTGCCACGGCAAACGATTTAATATCAACGCCGAATAACTTCAGGATGCTTTCTCCTAGAATCAAAAAACCGATCATAATTCCCAGCGAGACCAAACTAGTGCGCATCGGGTGAAGATCGCCGGCTTGTTCTTTGAGTTTGATGATCAGCGGAACAGAACCGACAATATCAATTACAGCAAACAAGACCATCGTAGCCTTGAACAATTCGGAAGGATTGAATCCTGAAAAAAATGCGTTCATACCTGTTCTAGAATTACGGTTTCTACCACATCGGAAAAATGGCGATGTTCCAATTCCTGCACTTTTGCAGCCACTGACTCCGGTGTATCGTTTGCAGAAATGGCAACTTTAAATTGCGCCAACAATCGCCCTTTATCAAACTCTTCGTTCACTAAGTGAATAGAGATGCCCGTTTCCGGCTCACAGGCGTCCACTACAGCCTTATGTACATACATTCCATACATTCCCTTCCCGCCAAACTTTGGAAGCAGCGCAGGGTGTATGTTAATGATGCGATCCTGAAACCCACGAATGATGTTTACCGGTATTTTACGCAGAAATCCGGCCAGAACAATCCAATCAATGTGGCGGTAATGTAATTCCTGCAACAACGTGAGTCCGCTTTCAAATGAAGCATTGTCCATTACCAGCACTTCTATTCCCAATGCGCGCACTTTTTCCACAACAGGCGCGTCGGGTTTGTTGCACACCAACAATGCTACCGAAATGGTAGAAGAAGCAGTAAAATGCTCAATCAGACGAATTGCATTGGAACCGGTTCCGGATGCAAACACAGCTATGGACTGAATATTCATGCCGCAAAGGTAAGTTCTCTGAACCGAATAGGAGTGTTTAGTGCTCAAAATCCGCAGGATATTTGCCAAGACGTGTTATTTAACATAGTTGCAAAACCGCTCTAAAGGGCAGCAAACAAACCAACTATCACGCTTTTGACGAAAGCCTTTCATCAATTAAGTTCAGATATATTTTGTTTATATGGGTTTTCCTTTTTTCTTTGCAAGCTGAAAAACCTTATAAACGATTTTGAGATGTCTGATATCAAGTCAAGAGTAATATCTATCATAGTAGATAAATTAGGAGTTGAAGAAACTGAAGTAACAAACGAAGCAAGCTTCACAAACGATCTAGGTGCTGATTCCTTAGATACAGTAGAGTTGATTATGGAATTCGAAAAAGAATTCAATATCGCTATTCCTGACGATCAAGCAGAAAACATTCAAACTGTTGGTGACGCAGTTACTTACATTGAGCAAAACGCTAACTAAGAATTTGCTTCAACGGAGCAGATAGACGAACGAACATCACATTTATGGAGCTTAAGAGAGTTGTTGTTACTGGGCTTGGTGCATTAACACCGATAGGAAATACCGTTACCGAGTATTGGGAAAATCTTCTCAAAGGTAAGAGTGGAGCCGCCCCTATTCAACAATTTGATGCTTCGAAGTTCAAAACGCTGTTTGCTTGTGAAGTTAAAAACTTTAATGTCGAAGATTTTATCGACAGAAAAGAAGCTCGGAAATTAGATCAATTTTCACAATACGCCATGGTCTCTGCTACAGAGGCCATGGTTGATTCTAAATTATTGGAATCGAATCCAAACTTGGATCGTATCGGTGTGATTTGGGGTTCGGGAATCGGAGGTCTGAAAACGTTCCAGGATGAAGCACAAAATTTCTTCGCCGGTGACGGAACTCCTAAATTCAATCCGTTCTTTATTCCGAAAATGATCGCTGACATAGCGGCCGGGCACATTTCCATTAAGTATGGTTTGCGCGGACCGAATTATGTCACCGTTTCTGCATGTGCTTCTTCCACCAATGCAATCATCGATGCGTTTAACCTGATTCGTTTGGGGAAAGCCGATGCATTTGTTACAGGTGGTTCCGAAGCGGCAGTAAATGAAATGGGGATGGGAGGTTTCAATGGTTTGAAAGCCCTTTCTACCCGCAATGATTCACCTGAAACGGCTTCTCGTCCGTTTGATTTGGATCGCGACGGTTTTGTACTTGGCGAAGGTGGTGGTGCGTTGATTCTTGAAGAATACGAACACGCAATCAAGCGCGGTGCAAACATCTACGCAGAAGTTTTGGGTGGCGGAATGTCGGGTGATGCTTATCACATGACGGCTCCACATCCGGATGGAATCGGTGCACGAAACGTAATGATCGCCGCATTGGAAGACGCAAATCTTTCACCGGAATCGGTTGATTACGTAAACGTTCACGGAACTTCCACACCTTTAGGTGATATCGCTGAAACGAAAGCAATTTTGCAGGTTTTCGGTGAGCACGCTTATAATCTCAACATCAGTTCAACCAAATCCATGACGGGTCACCTATTGGGAGCAGCAGGTGCTATTGAAGCAATTGCATGCATTTTGGCAGTGAAAAATGATATTGTTCCTCCTACTATTAATCACTTCACAGACGATCCTGAAATCGACAACCGTTTGAATTTCACGTTCAACACTCCGCAAAAACGTACTGTTGATGTTGCATTGTCAAATACCTTTGGTTTCGGTGGTCACAACACGTCTGTGATTGTTCGAAAATTCAAAGGCTAGTTGCGATTTAGATTCCCATTTTTAGCAGGACGAAAGTCGCCGGAAGATCTTGATCTTATCCGCTTTTTTATTGAAAAATTTGGCTACCGTCCCAAAAATCTGGAACTGTTTTACGAAGCCATTACCCATCGTTCCATCGCGTTTGCTGCACCGAAAGAATTTTCCAATGAACGACTCGAATTTTTGGGCGATGCAATTCTGGATGCGATCATTGCCGAATTCCTGTTCCAAAAATTCCCGGATCAAGACGAAGGTTATCTCACCAAAGTGAAATCAAAAGTAGTTTCCAGAAAAACCCTTTCCGATTTGGGAGAAGAATTGGAATTGCGTAAAATTTTGCGTTATAACAAAGGTCGGTCTATCAACCTCTCATCGCTTGAAGGAAATGCCTTTGAAGCAATTATCGGTGCTATTTACCTCGATAGTTCGTTTGAAACGGTCAAAAAAATCTTGCATCATCATATTTTTCGCAAGTATGTTGATTTGAATAAAATCCTGATAGAGGAAATCGATTTTAAGTCGAAACTGTTTATTTGGAGCCAAAAGCGCCGTTTGGAACTGGAATTTCAAGTGCTTCTGGAAGAAAACACCCATGGAACCTGGAAATACGAAGTCATGGTTCAGGTCAACGGAACCAACTACGGAAAGGGAACGGGAGCTTCCAAAAAGATTGCAGAACAAGCTGCAGCCCGCGAAACGCTCATTTTGATGGGAGAACTTTAGGAAATTTTGATGTTGGATGCTTGATGTTGGATTGGGCTTCAGGTATGCATGACATTTATGGAACGGAAACATGACT
The DNA here is from genome assembly GCA_029866325.1 of Fluviicola sp. Lineage (GTDB taxonomy): Bacteria > Bacteroidota > Bacteroidia > Flavobacteriales_D > Crocinitomicaceae > Fluviicola. The sequence continues at coordinate 250,203 of JARWZO010000005.1, forward strand.
TTATTGATAAGTAAGAGTTAGAATCCCAAGAATCAAACACCCGGTTAATATAGCTTCCTAGCTCTTAAAACCTTAGGAAAATTCAATCAAACATCAAAAATCAAGCATCCAACATCAAAAATCTGTTATTCACATTCCGGTGATCAAAAGATAATTCAAAAGCCCGTTCTAACTGCCCGCTATCTGCCGTATTATGGTTAATTTAGTGGCTCATTCCAAGAGTATGGGCAAACAGAAGCGACACTTACTTTCATTGGAAACTTCGGTTGATTTCGAATTGATTGGTATTTGTTCCCATCACAGTGATTATCGTTTGACGTGGGGTCTCAATCAGGAATTACGACTCCAGTTGGCCAAAAGCGACGAACTGTTTGCCATTACCAATAAGAAAGGACAAATTGTTTCGGAACACTCGTATTACTTTTGGTTTGACCCTGAAAATCAGATCGAGTTTTACCTGATTAAAAACAAAAACGAAGGGAAGTTTCTGATTCCGGAGCGCAACCAGATTGATTATTTTCTGTTTGTTCGTGATAATGTGACACTGGAAATGGAGGATGTATTGGAAGAGATAAAGAAAATTAATAGCGTGATGGCAGCTTACCTGTTTGAACCGGAAAGTTTGCCTTCTGCTGAACAAATTATATTTTAATGAAAAAAACAAAAATTGTTGCCACGTTAGGGCCTGCTTCAACGAGTGACAAAGAAGTATTGCGCCAGATGATGCTGGAAGGTGTGAATGTTTGCAGATTGAACTGCTCACACGGATCACACGAAGATCACAAGCGCAACATCGACATGATTCGCGAACTGAATGCCGAAACGGGCTTGAATGTAGCCATTTTGGCCGACTTACAAGGCCCGAAGATTCGTACCTATGAAATGGAAAACAACGGAGTAATGCTGGAAAACGATACCATCGTAACCATTGTAACCGATAAAATTGTTGGAAACGCAGAGCGTTTCGGTATCAGCTACAAACATATGCCCAGAGATGTGAAACCGGGCGAGCGCATTTTGCTCGACGATGGTAAACTCATGATGGAAATCGTTTCTACTGATGGCAAAACTGAGATCAAAGCCAAGGTGATTCACGGTGGTATTTTATCTTCTAAAAAAGGAGTAAATCTACCGAATACCTACATTTCACTTCCTTCGTTGACGGAGAAAGACCGCGAAGATCTTGACTTTGCATTGAACGAAGATGTAGATTGGATCGGTTTGTCGTTTGTGCGCTCAGCACGCGACATTATCGAATTAAAACACATTATTTCGCAACAACACCGCAAAGCCCGAGTTATCGCAAAAATCGAAAAACCGGAGGCCGTTGAAGACATCGATGAAATCATCAAAGTAAGTGATGCTTTGATGGTGGCTCGTGGCGATTTGGGCGTGGAAGTTCCGTACCAAAACGTACCGTTGATTCAAAAAATGCTTATCCGCAAAGGACATTTGTATGCCAAACCGGTAATAGTTGCTACCCAGATGATGGAAAGTATGATTACCAACATTTCACCAACCAGAGCTGAAGTAAATGATGTAGCAAACGCCGTACTCGATGGAGCCGATGCGGTGATGTTGTCCGGCGAAACTTCTGTGGGTAAATTCCCAATCGAAGTGATCAAAACAATGGCAAACATTGTGCGCGAAATGGAGAATTTTGAAGGAATCTACAATAAAGAACAATTGCCGGAGAAGTCGCAATCGCGCTTTATTTCCGATTCAATTTGCTTCAACGCTTGCCGTTTGGCACAACGTGTGGAAGCCGATGCCATCATTACAATGTCGTATTCGGGTTATACAGCGTACAAAATCGCGTCGCAGCGACCGAATGCGCCGATCTTTGTATTCACTGCCAACAAGGAAATTCTCACCCAACTCAATCTTGTTTGGGGTGTGAAATCGTTTTATTACGACAAAAAAGTCAGTACCGATCACACCATTGCAGATATCAAGTATTTACTCACCAAAGAAGGTTTGCTCAAGCAAGGCGATTTGGTGATCAATATCGCTTCTATTCCGATTGAAGAAAATGGAAAATCGAATATGTTGAAATTGAGTTACGTAGAATAAATAGTTTGCCTTTCCGGGTAAAACAAAAGCGTCCCTACACTGTAAGGACGCTTTTTGGTTTTATCAAGGATATAATGTATTGGCTAGCTGATGCGCTATTTTATCCCACAGATGCGCAGATTTTTTTGCGCTCCTAACGGCAGCGCTTAAAATAATAATTGCGAGTCAGCCTTAGGCTGAGAGCAAAATCTGTGTATCTGTGGGAGTCCTTTTAGCCTGATTTTAAAATGAGATCTAAGTGTTCAGCGAATTACTTAATCGCAAAACGCGCTGCAATCGCGCCACCGAAATAAGCCTCAGTGTAAGGGAAAAGTCGAAAAGAAGGCCCTGCATCTAAAGCAAGATTCAGCGGAATTTCAGTAAACGTGTATTCAATCCCTATTACGCCATCTAAACCACCAAAGCTTCCGCTGTTGTAATACTGATTGTTATAATAATGACCATTATCAGTGTCGTAATTCCAAAAGCCGATGTGTCCGCCGACTCCCCAGTACCAATCAAAACCTTGCCCAAGTGCATAGTTACGTTCATACAATCCCTGAATAAAGAATGAATGTCTGCCGCTACCCAAACGAAACTCGCCTGCCGATGCTCCAAAGAAATGTTTAAGATTTAGAGATCCATTATACGGAAAGCCGCCTTTAAATCCAATTGCAGTTTTATACTGCTGCCCGACTGCGGTAGAGAGCATCGCAATGGCAAAAATGAATGTGATTCCAATTTTTCTCATGATGTATGAGTTTAGTGCAAAAATATACTCAATCCAACTTTCCTGCCAAAGTAAAGGCCACACGTTTTGCAAATTTTGTAGCTCCATCAACTGAAAAAGCTTCCATGACGGCCAAATAAACACCCACTCCGGCTTTTGTATTATTGTCGTTTACACCGTCCCAACTAAGGTTTCCGCTTAAACCTAATAGTTCGCTCTTTGCGACTTCGCGAATAAGACGACCTTGATCGTCAAAAATACGTATGGTGGCAATCATTCCGGGCTGCGACATGGTATAGAAAAATTGGATAACATCTTCCAAACCGTCATTGTCGGGCGAGAAAATTGGTAATACGGTTCCGAAATCGCCCGTTACACCACCAACTTGGTACTGCGAATTTTGTCCGCCCGGTGTACCAAAACCAATCGGTTCGGCAGCCGTATGCCAATTTCCTTTGGAAGAAGACAATCCTGCTGGATCAATGCGCTCTAAGGTTTTGTTTTCCGTTTCATCAATCAGTGACAAATGCCAGTCTGCGAAGTAAGAAACTTTGTCAAGAACCACAGAATCATAGATGAGGTAAATCGTGCTGGAATCATTGTTCAACGAAGGAAGACTCATTTGGTAAAACGTTCCTGAAACTGCCGCCGGAAATTGATCTTTCTGGAAAGAACTGTCGGCCGTCAATACGACATAATCACCCGGGAAAAGAAGGTAGTTCGTTGTAATTGTTTTGATATTATCAATGGTGTCGTTGTCAAAGTTGGCGATGCTGTAGTCCTTTAAATTCAACACTTTCGATGAGCGGTTATACAATTCAACAAAATCGGTTCCACCGGTTCCCGGATCAAAAAGTATTTCATTGATCACCAAATCACCCGCTACCGGAAGGTCTGCCAAGGCAAATTGTCCGAAAAGAGTAGTGGAGTTGAGCCAGCAGTCATTCACCGTTCCGATGGTAAAATCGTAGAGCTGACTCGCCATCAGATTTTCGTTGAAAGTAATGGTAAACGAAGTTGGGAAAGGATCGAGAATGCTGTAATTGTTGACCGTCAAAGCCGGATTCACCGTAAACACCGAATTGGCTATAGAAGTCGAATCCATGCCTTCGGAGAAATACAATTCCACCTGATTGGGAGCCAGAGCATTTGCCAACACCAGCGAAGGTGCTTGCGTATCTGGTGTAAGGTCGTAAACACTATTTTGTGTTCCGGGAGTTCCACCGGCAATCCAATCACTGGCTGTCCAGTTTGCCTGATCCGAACAGGGATCGTTGGGATTGATGAGTTCCAACGTATACCCACCATCCTGTTTGATCGGATCGTTGTACCAATCATCGGTGTATACTATTTTGTCGATGATCACTAAACCTGTGTCTTTCAATACCACATCATCACCGGCGTTGTTCAAACTCGGGAAACTGGTTACGGCAAAACTACCTGAAAACGAAGCTACGGACGAAGTGGCGCACAAAATCTTGTATTCGCCCGGCAAAATCCATCCGGCGGTAATGGTACCATCAGCTGAAGCATCGCCGATTTTCCAGTCTGTGAGGTCAAAAATCTTGGTGCTTACATTGTGAATTTCGATAAATTCCAATTCCGGCAAACCGATAGCGGGCGTTGGGTCAGCCATAAATTCCGTGACGATCACATCGCCCGGTGCGGCAACTTCGCCCACTAAAAAGGTACAATTGGTGGTGAGATTGGTGGCTGTATTTCCCGCCAAATCATCAATAGACGCAATCGTTACCTGATATGTTTGTCCGTTTTGAAGATTGCTTGAGAGGGTTAAATGTACCAACGCCCCATTACTGCCATCGATGGTTGCCGATTGAACCGCAACACTCGGATTTAAGGTGTAATTTCCCGCGGTTGTAGCTGCTGCACCCGAAATGACCTCATTGAACAAAACATCTATTTGCGTAGCCGAAATCACGGATGAACTCGTAATCGAAGGTGCTTGTGTATCGAAAATCTCCGGACCGACATAGACATTGTCGAAGAAGAACTTATTAGCGTTGCTCACGGTATAGGTTCCCAAAACCCCGAAATGCGTTCCCAATAAATTGGCAGCATCAGTTCCCGAAGCTTGAAAAGCATAATTGATTCCGCCGGCTGCGTCTACATACAACGACCACAATCCTGCGTTACTGCGCACCACTCTGATTCCAACGGTAAACGAATTGGCGATCTGAGCACTTGTTCCGGCGCAAATTTCAGTTGAAGCACCACCTACCGATTTGAATAAACGAATGGCATCCAATGATCCTGACTCGCCTAACTGAAGGTAAAACCCGTCAGGATTTGTTGTTAAATCTGCAGCTGCTGAAGTGAGGTAAACGCGTCCGAAATTACTGGATGAAGGCGAGAAGCTTTGTTTCACCCAAATGCGCCATTCTTGGCCGTCGAGTGTGCTTAATCCGTGCGGAGTCGATAAATAAGATGTGGCCGCAATGCTGTTGTTGATTTGCAGTTCTTGTCCCGCATTCACAATAAAATCGGCAGTTGTTCCGCTCCAAACGGGATTTGCAGTAAAATTCCCATCCGAGAAATCATCGGTCAGTTGTGCCCATGAATTAGCGGTGAAGAAAAGTAATAGTAAAAGAAAACCCGTTTTCATATCCATTCTGTAGGGAATAAAGATAAAAAAACAGGTTGATTTCTAAGTTAAACGAGTGTTGTTTTTACAAATGTCTCAAAGTTGACTGAGATTAATCACTTTTTGTTCCCACAGATTCACTGATTTTTTGCCCTTCAGCCTAAGGCTGACAGCGCATTTTGTGTGCTTGTTCATCATTTAGCCGAGCAGAAATCTGGGCATCTGTGGGAAATTGATGTATCGGCCAGCCGATACGGGATACCATTTAGTTCTTCAAACTTACAGTTCCCTCAGGAATTGCCTGATTGATGAGCTTGGTAATTCCTTTCAAATATTGTTTTTCGTCGGAAGAACAAAACGAGATCGCTTTACCAGTAGAACCCGCACGACCAGTACGACCAATGCGGTGAACATACGTTTCGGCCACTTCCGGCAATTCGAAATTAATCACGTGACTCAGTTGGTCTACATCAATACCGCGCGATGCGATATCGGTAGCAACCAAAATCCGGATTTCGCGGTTCTTGAATCCTTTCAAAGCACGTTCGCGCGCGTTCTGCGATTTGTTTCCATGAATGGCTTCCGAGCGGATTCCGAATTTATTCAATTCTTTCGCTACGCGGTCGGCACCGTGTTTAGTGCGTGTAAATACCAACGCGTGTTCGATGTTTTCTTTTTCGATCACACGTTTCAGCATCGAGCGTTTCTCTTCTTTTTCTACATAGTAAACCGACTGTGTAACCAATTCGGCAGTAGAAGAAATAGGATCAACCTGCACATTCGCCGGATCAAATAACAAGGTTCCAGCCAACTGCTTGATTTCAGGAGAAACGGTGGCAGAGAAGAAAATGGTTTGTTTGTTTTTCGGCAACTTAGCCAATACTTTTTTGATATCGTGGATGAAACCCATGTCGAGCATGCGATCGGCTTCGTCTAATACAAAATGCGTGATGTGTTGCAAGGTAATGAAACCTTGTTGCATCAAATCGAGCAAACGGCCCGGCGTAGCGATCAGGATATCAATTCCTGCGCTCAACTGATTCACTTGTTTGTGTTGCGAAACACCACCGAAAATAACGGCTGAACGCAACTTGGAGTTTTTCCCGTAATCGCGGAAACTTTCACCGATTTGGATTGCTAATTCGCGCGTTGGAGCCAAAATTAGGGCTTTTACGTTGCGTTTTCCTTTTACGCCTTCTGTCGGCTCCAATAATTGAAGTAAAGGTAGGGCGAAAGAAGCCGTTTTACCGGTTCCTGTTTGTGCGCATCCGAAAATGTCGCGACCTGCTAAAATGTGTGGAATGGATTGTTCCTGAATAGGGGTTGGTGTGGTGTAACCCACGGCTTCGAGCGCATCCAATAAGGATTGACTCAAATCTAAATCTTTAAATAACATGTATTCTTTTGGTATGTATTATCCGAACTGGATGTCACGTGTGTTTGTACTTTACAACACTCACATATCGGGAAACCAGTATCGAAAAAACAGTCTTTCAACCTGATTGCGGTGCAAAGATACGGTAAAAAGTGTGAAAAAGTGCCAAAAAGCAGTTAGGAGCACAAGTTACGCGAAAGATTGATCTTGTTTCCGGCACATTTATCGCCCCAAATCATGTAATTTTACCCCGAATTTTATTCCAGATAACAAACATGAATGTAGCTGTTGTAGGCGCTACCGGAATGGTGGGCCAGGTGATGTTGGAAGTGTTGAAAGAACGCAACTTCCCGATTACACAATTGATTCCCGTAGCTTCTGAAAAGTCGGTCGGTAAAATGATCGAATTTGGTAGTTTGCAATTCCCGGTGGTCGATTTGCCAACGGCGGTTTCGATGAAGCCCGATGTAGCGATCTTTTCTGCCGGTGGTGAAACATCACTTGAGTGGGCACCGAAGTTTGCAGAAGTTGGTACAACCGTGATCGATAATAGCTCGGCATGGCGCATGGATCTGGATAAAAAACTGATTATTCCTGAAATAAACGGCGACCAGCTCACTGCCGAAGATAAAATCATTGCCAATCCGAATTGCAGTACCATTCAATTGTTGTTGGCATTGGCTCCCTTGCACAAAGCCTATACCGTGGAACGTGTGGTGGTTTCTACTTACCAATCCATTACCGGAACAGGCGTAAAAGCCATGCAGCAATTGGAAAACGAACGTGCAGGTATTACGGGCGAAATGGCTTATCCGTATCCGATTGATAAAAACTGCTTGCCGCATTGCGATTCGTTTTTGGACAATGGTTACACGAAAGAAGAAATGAAATTGACGAAGGAAACCAAGAAAATTTTGGATCCTTCTATCCGCGTTACGGCTACAGCGGTGCGTGTTCCGGTGGTGGGTGGTCACTCCGAAGCGGTAAACGTAGAGTTTAAACACGATTTTGATTTAGCCAACGTTCGTAAGTTATTGCATGAAGCCGATGGTATTACCCTGAAAGACGACCCAACTTCCAATTCATACCCGATGCCGCGTTATGCGCAAGGCAAAGACGATGTGTTTGTGGGAAGAATTCGCCGCGACGAATCACAAGAAAACACCTTGAACATGTGGGTAGTTGCCGATAACCTTCGAAAAGGAGCAGCAACGAATGCGGTTCAAATTGCAGAATTGCTAATCAAAAAAGGTTTACTAACGGTATAATTGTTGCAAACAATTTTTGGGCGGTTTAAACGTTTTAGAAACAAAGAAGATGATTTTCAGTATGAAACAATGGTTGTTGGCAGTTTTACTGCTTGTGAATGGTGTCGCCTTCGGGCAGCGTCAAACCAAAATGTCGCGCTCTGAAATCGGGATTATGGTTGGTGGATCGTATTATATAGGCGATTTGAATACCATGAAACATTTCAAGAACACCAACCTTGCTTATGGCGTTTTGTACCGTTTCAACATTCACCCGCGGCTTACATGGCGTTCCAATTTCACCTACGGTTTTGTGGAAGGTTACGATTCTGATGCCAAGCGAGATGTGCTGGTGAACCGCAATCTGTCGTTTCAAACCAAATTGTGGGAGCTTGGAAGTGGTGTTGAATTTTCTTATTTCCCGTTTCAGATTGGTCACAGCCGTTACCGCGGAACTGCGTATTTATTGGCAGAATTGGCCTTGGTGCACATCAATCCGACCACCGATTACAATGGCGACCAAATAGAATTACAACCATTGGGAACCGAAGGACAAGGAACCAGCGCTTCCAATAGAAGCAATTATGCCTTGAATCAATTGGCCGTTCCGTTGGGAGTTGGTTGTCGACTTTCACTAGGCAAACGCGCATCTTTTGGTTTGGAATACGGCATTCGTTTCCTATTTACCGATTATTTGGACGATGTAAGTGGTTATCGCTATGCAGATCCTTCGATCATTGCCGCTGAAAACGGCCCTATCGCCGCTGCTTTGAGCAATCGCAGTTTAGATGGTTCACGTTTCGGTAGAAGAGGCAATCCTGCTTCGCGTGACTGGTATTCGTTTTTCGGAGCTACACTAACGTTCCGTTTGGGTGATCCTTCGAATTGTCATTTTACGAATCAGTGATTTTTTGTTGATTTTTCGACTCCTAATTCGCCGTTTTTTCTTTCCGTAATCAGTCTGAGCCTGATGCGGTATTGCGGGATTACTGAATTTAAACCATTGAATATCAAAGGTTTTAATTCATTTATTGAAAAAATTATTGTTTACAAAAAAGGGTCGCGATAAATCGGCGACCCTACAATTTCTTCTTCAACACCAAATCCCACTACCTCGTAAACAACTCCTTGTTCCCATTCGATCCGGTAATAAGCAACGCATTGTTTTCTGCGTACCAGGTTCCTAAAAGCACGGATTGCCACTTTCCTTCAGCGAAAGCGATGACGTACAAATTTTTTCCTTTCGCGTACCATCCAACTCCCGGAAGTTTTCCGGTACCGTTATCCGAGCTTTGACCGGAATAATCAGAACTGCTCATCGTGGCTGAACTTCCGTTGTCGGAAATGCTTCCATCTGCATAAAGGGTCATCGATTGTGAAAACGTAGAGCCCATATAATTATCTCCGTAGCCGGAATTATAGTTTTCGCTTTTGGTCCATGTGCCTTGCAAGGCCACCGGAAATGTTACATCTGCCGGGAACGGTATTTTTGTAGGAACGTTTTCTGTTTGAGTGGAAGCTGTTTCGGTTTCATTTGCCGTAGCTTTCTCCACAGTAAAAGGAAATTCCGTGCGTTCACCGCTCATTTCAACGATCAATTGACAATTCAGCACGGCATCACTTCTTTGAGCGGTTAAGCCGAAACTGAGTGTGCTAATACTTTCTACAGCAGTTCCCGCAAAAGAATTGCCGCTTACAGTTCCTGAAATGATATAGGTTTGCTGTGAATCTTTCATGTCTCCGGATACGGTTGTGCCATCTTGCAGTAGGTTCATCACAACGGCATCTCCGTTCACGGTTCCGTAATACGTTCCAGCCCACTGAGCATAAAACGTGGTTATCCAAAAAAGACTGATAAAAAGTGCTGCTGATTTCATTGACCAATTGTTTTCACTTCCAAAATAGGAAAAAAGGATCAACTTTCCGGTATTCGTTGTGAATTATTACCCTGAGAACCAAGACTGGGCGGTTTCAATTGAAGCCCAAAAGGCTGTCTCCCATCCGCCTGAGATGGAAATGCAATTGAATTACTGAATTTAAATCGAAACGTAAGTTCAGTGAAGCTAATAATTGAAACTTGTTTCCATTTTGTTTAGTGAAGACTCGCCGTGGCGAGTTATTCGTAAAGAATTGTACATCCGCCGCGGCGGATTATTCGTTCATTCGTGGTGGAAAATACGTAGTACGTCAAATTCTACAAAGCTTGTGTGTTTAAATTGGAAATCATCCAAAAGGGAGTTTTAAAAAAACAACCTTCCGTTCACCCATTCCGGGTCTAGAATTGCTTCGTGTTTTTTGTAGAATTCCAATGCGGGTTCGTTCCATTCCAATACCTGCCAGTCCATGCGTTTTACCCCACGTTCTTTGGCAATGCTTACCACTTGCTGAAACAATCGACCGCCGATTCCACCACGACGGTATTCGGGCAAAACATAGAAATCTTCCAAGTACAAACACCGACCTTTCCAGGTAGAATAAGAAGTGTAATACAACGCGAAACCGACTACTAGATCGTTATCGGTTGTTACAACGAGCGCATCACAAATCTTGTCTTCAAACAAATCAATGCGCAGTTGTTCGGGTGTATTGATCACTTCATCCGGTGCGCGCTCGTATTCGGCCAAGGCCTGAATCAAACCATGGATCGCGCGTTCATCTCCCGATTGTGCTTCGCGAATCAGCATTACAAACCACCTAAGTTGTAACGGAATCGAAGACCCGTACTCATGTTTCCTGTAGGATAAGACGTTGCAATTTTCGGCGTGGTGATCACTTGGTCGTAGTAAAGCTGAATCGTGAGGTTGTTCCCCAGATTATAATCTACCGACGATTTGATGGAAACCACACGCTGACCTGCCGTTGCCTGATTGGTTCCTTCTACAATTTTACGAATCACCGTAAGGTTATCGCGGAATGTGAAATCGAAACGAATGTTCAACGGATTCTCAGGTTTTTTGCCACGTACTTTAAAAGGCAATTGTACTTTTTCAAATTTGTACCCCGTTCCGATTACGAACTCACTACCCATCACCTCAGTTACCTGATTGTTGTTCAATGAAAGCGTTGCGCTGCGGTCTTTTTTGTACTCGAACTTGGTAATCAATCCTTGTCCGTTTACATTCCAAGTTGCATCTACTCCAATCAGCGGCGAGAAACGTTCTGAAATGGTTACCGATTGCACGTTGTTGCGCGGAATGAAGTTGTCGTTCAAATCAAGTGCTGAAATATCGCCGTTCGCGTCAAGTGTGGCAAGTAAATTTGATTGTACACCTGCCATGGTCACATTAGAAGAGTACCCGTGACGAACCACAAAGTTTTTCACGTATTTCTTCATGAACTCAAACTTGGTAAGACCGTTGTAGTTAACTGTCCAGTTTGGCAATGGCATCGATTTAAACGGATTCGTCGTACGCTCCGAAACGCTTGTTTTGGTATATGCCGTTAAGAATGCTCCAATCACTACTTCTTGCTGTGATAAGCCATAACCGTCGGCATAACCGCTGCTTGTAGTTGTCGAATTACTGTTTTGAGCTCCCAAGAATTGAGACACCAATTCGGTATTGCCACGCAAGTTATTAAAGTTAGTTGATGTGTAACCCGAGCCCAATTTCGTAAATGCCGAGCGAATGGAAATGGTTGAATACGTTAAGGTAGAAATCTGCATACGACTTTGCGATTCGAACACGGCGTTGTCTTCATTCCAACGGAAGAAATCGGAGGTGTTTTTCGTCATCGTACGGTTCAGGTTCAAATCGATGGTGAAATCTTTGAACGGTTCCAATGTGCTTCGTCCGGTGATGGTTTGCGAATGCGTAATGGTATGCTGACGGTTGAGCGCACTGTTTTGTACCAACCAACCATTGTCTGCAGCAATACGTGCGAAATCATAGCCTGTTTCTTTTCCGGTTACCGAATACGATTGCTGACCGAAAATGAAGCCGGACATTGGTGAACTCATAGCAGGATTAAATCCTAACAAACGCGCATCCTGATTATAACCCGGAAGCAAGGTTCCGTTTGTTTGAGCATACGTTCCGGAAACATTACGAACAGTCATTAATAAGCGTCCGCCAAAGCCAACTACCGGATTTACCTTGTTGTTTTTCTTGCGTTTTTTCTCGCGCTCAAACTTGCGTTTTTTGCGGTTCCATTTGCGCAATTCCTTCTTGGTCATTTCCTCGATAGGCTTGTCGGGTTTCAGTTCTTCTTCCACTACAGGTTTATCAGCAGCTTCGGATTTACCGCCACCGCCATCTGAACCTGCGGCAGCTCTTCTTCCACCTTTTCCGTCGCCGTTGATCTTTTTCAGGAAGGCAACTTTGTTGTAAAGATTGGTGAAATTGGCCTGACCCTGTGCATTGATCGTACGGCTGTTTTGAACCATATTTCCGAAATTCTTGGATGGATCGTTTGGTTTTCCATCTGATCCTATATCTCCTTGTCCAAGAGCGGCGCGTTGCCAGTTGTAAGTTCCGGAGTATTTCACGTTACCGGAAATCCAGTCAAGTGCCGGGATTTTATCAAACGGAAGGGTGTAGGCAATGCTGTAATCGTGCGTGTAATCCATGGTTTTACCCAACGTACGCATTTGGTTCCAAACCGTATCTTTGAATTCACGGTAACTGGTAGGGTCTGCCTTACGGTCAACGATACCGTTTTTTTCGTCAAACAACGAGCGGTTATTGGCATTGAAGGTTCCTTTGAGGTTTTTGGTGAAATCCCAACCCAATTTGTAATTACGGTTCCACGTAAAGTTTTTCACGTAAACCGGCTGGAACACGAATGTCTGATCGATGTTATTGCGAATCTGGCGCTCGTTGTAATTACGCACCATATCATTCGTAAACGAAATGTTTTTAGGAAGTGGTGACAGACTGATATCACGAACGATTGCCCACCATTTCGATTTCTGCATGAACGGTACTTTCTTGAATGGTTCATACGGTTTAGCACTAAAGCTATATGCGTAATTCAATCCACCTTTCCATACTTTGGTACGGTCGTAATTGGTGTTGAAATCGCGGTGTAAGTTTTCACTATAGGCATAAGAAGCTGTCCAGTTGGAAATGTCAAAGAAGTGTGCTTTTTTACCTGCTGCACGTTCTTTGCGAACCCCTTGGAAATTGTACGAACGACGTTCTGTGAAATCTTGCCCTAAACGAGCACGCTCTTTTCGTGTTGCTGCGTCGTAGGCTTTCAGTTTCGTATCCGGATTGTACGGATCGTATTCAGGATTAATGATTCCCAATGAATAACCGTAGAAGAACGGAACCGAAATTTTCAAGCGATTGCCAAGGAATTGACCCAATTGCATGGTGGACTGGAAGTCGAAACCAATTTTTTCATTTCGCTGACGATCTTGAACACGACTGTCTACTGCTCCCCAGTTGATGCCACTGTAGTTTCCTGACATAGAAACATTGGCAAAGTCGGCAGCTTGTAATTGCATTTGAGCTACCGCTGCTGAACCACCGTCGTCTACGAAATCGGTTAAGCGCAATTCATTCACCCAAACTTCCACACATTTCGCCAAACCGTCGTCAGTATTCGGATTAGCATTCTTGTTTGGATTTCTAATTCCCACCATGACCGTCCGAATGCCTTGAAGATTAGGATTACCCTTTACTTTAATAAAGCGTGCACTGTTATTCGGATCAGGGATAACATATTCAACAGTTGTAGAAACATTGGAGCCACTTCCGGTAAGCTCATTTCGACGCATTTTTAGGTTGATGAGGTCGTCGAAGACAATTTCGAGGTCATTGTTTGTAGGCCAAATACTTTCAGGTGTGGTAGATCCCCACGGAGTAAGTGACAACGGCATTTCATATTCGTAATAGTTATCAGTAAAGTCTGTTCCCAAACGCACAAATACGGTAACGTCATTATCTTTCAGCGAGTTTGGTGTTTTCTCTTCACCGTGCACAAACATTTTCAATTTTTTGTACGTACGCACATCGAATTGTACATTTCGGTATGCGGCACGTGCATCGCCGTCTTGTAAACCACATACGTTTAATGCAAGTGATTGCTCGTTCATCTGACGTTGGTATGGTTGCGACGGATCCACCTCACGAATAATTCCCGGAGGAATTTCGTATTTCACTGGCGATTTCTGATCATTTTCTTCAACGTTTACAGCTCCGATGTTGAAGTCTGTAAGATTTGGGTCAACTTGCACACCATCGCCCGGTTGCGTCAAATCCAACAGGTACTGACGCCATTCACCACGGATGAATTCCAAACGTGCGAAACGCAACAATACTTCTTCATCGAAACCTTTCATGAACATACGCATGAAACGAATAGAACGGAAATCACGGATTCCATTTACCGTTCTTTCCGGAGCTCTTACCGGAATTTTGAATTGGTACCAACGCTCGGTTTTTGAACCGTTTTGGTAAATCTGCACGTTGGTAATAAAGTTTTGTCCTACTACCATGTCTTGTGGACGCAAACTCACACGGTATTGGAAATACGCCTCAGATTCAGCCAAGTTATTGTCTTGATTGATGTCTTCCAAATCGGGCATGTTGGTAGCAGCAGTTGTATACTTGTCGACGTTCATGGTGTCCGACATTTCCGGAGTAGCAGCATTGCCTTGCATTCCGTTATAACGTTTATAGCGTTGCAAGATATTTAATTGCTCGGCGTCATAATTGTCATCGCGGTAGAAGTTATAATCATCATTCGAAGGGTCGGCGATCATACGGTTTTTCGTTGCTTGATCCAGCGTTCCGTTTGTTTGTACCCAAGTCACATAAGAGGCATAAGCAGTTCGCTCACGATCATTGTTGTAACCATCCAGTCCCACATCCTGATTGATCCGGTTGTTCGGATCGGTATCGAATGCATTTACTACCGTTTGCTGATTGGTTACACGTGCCCACGGAGTGAAATCCGTATTGTCATCACTACCATTGGCAGGTAATCCGTTTTCAGAAGATTTACGCGAATCGGCCAAGACGTCTTCCGACATATTTCCAAGGTTGAAATACAAATCTCCACCGTTGTGCGGACCCGGATTTACGTTTTCAGCATCATCGTTAAACGGATCCAATACCCAAAACTGAATGTACTCGATATTGGCTTGCTCGAAGTCGTTTGTGCTCAAGGCACGCATGATTCCTCCCCAACGTTCTTCAGGATTGGTCCAAGTACCGTCTGGATTTACCGTATTCGATTGATCGTAGTTGTACATTCCACGCTCTTTCGGGTAATAAGCCAATTCGAGCAACTGAATATTCGGAATGGAACCGTATTGTTGTTGAAGGTTCGGGAAAATGTCGGTTTGATTCACCAAACGCATACGGCTATCCGACAATTGTGACGGATCGTCTTTGATGTGCTGTGGCGTTAAGTTATTGCTTTGGTAAAACAATGGGTCGATCAGGTACCAGGCTGCTTTTGATCGCTTGAAACCGGTTGCCAGATCTTTTTGCATTCCTTCAGGGAACAAATCCGGCTGACCTTGTGGTGTAGAAGCCAATCGCCAAGCACTTGCGGTACGTAAATCGATGGTACTTTGGCTACCTTCAAAATCGTCTAAGTATGAAATTCCGGCCTTACTAATTGCGCGCGGCGTACCGGGAATCAAATGAGCACCTTCTCCTTTGAACGTAAGGATCGATTTTTCTTTGGTCGAAATAATCGGAAGGAAATCAATGGCTTTGGTCAAAAACGGCAATTCTGTGCGGTAATTGATATCCAAACCAAGTACATTGTTTTTGTAGGGTTCCGAACCGATATCCACTTTTTGGGTTACCGGACGTTCCATCATCCGCATCCAGGTAGCCCCGATGTTGAAGTCTTTACTGAAACGGTAATTCAGGTGTGTTCCGAGCAATGATTTTGCCTGGAATCCGAATACGGAGTTACTTTCGATGGAAATTTTGATCGGGGTATTCGATTCCAAAATTCCTGTGTTAAGGATTTTTACGCGACCTAAATTGTAGTCAACGGTATAATCTTGACCTTCAACCAAATTGATTCCTCCTGCGGTTACGGTAACTGCTCCTTCGGGAACGTTCAGTGCGTTGAGCGGAATATCGGAAGACACCGAAGATTGGTATTCTCCTTTGAAAAGGAAACGGTTTTTACTTGGAATTTGCTGAGCCGCCGTTTTGGTTGAATCGTACAATTCGGTATAGGCAATTCGGTCGATAATGATATCCGGAATACCTTCGGCTTGCATTTTTTGCTCTAATTTTCTACCAAAAGGTTCCACTGATGTAAAGAAAATTCGACCATTTCGTGTGTTGATCGTACCACCGGTTTCTGCTTTATTTCCTGTATAAGTCACTGGAATGAAGTCGAAAACCCCGTCAGAGAAATTTTGATTATTGATGTTGTAACGATCCATGTCAATCATCGACACAATTTGCTCATCATCCAACCCATCGAATGGGAAATACGGAATCGGAACACTGGTTTCGGGATTGTTGTACATGATATTCAAACGGAATCCTTCTTTATCAACCTGATAAGCTCCAATGGAATACACGTTTTTCATCATCAAATCCCAAACACTGATGGTAGGATTGGTAATGGTGGGCTTCAACAATTTGAGGAATAAAGCTTCCTGACCGGCAATACCATCAGTCGAGAATTCACCGACTTGATACGTTTGACCACGATAGGTATATTCGTAAGCCACGGCCAATACTTCATCGTTGTTCAACGGCTGGTTTAAGGAAATGAAACCCAACAACGCATTGTAACTGAATTCCGATTCGGTGAGTTTACGCGCGTTCTCTACTTTTTCGTAGTGAATGGCTTGCTGAAATGGGCCTGGTGTTGCTGCTTGTCCGCTCAATGTGCTCACAGCAGAATTGAAATTACGCACACTTGCCTGACTCGCTAACCACGGGTACAAACCATTTGATTCGTTGTCGGGTAAATCCTGAGGGGCAAATCCGCCCGGATTTCCTTCACAGTTTTCCGGCTTGGCTTCTCCCAAATCAGAAAATGCCAAAATGTTACGGGTGTTTTCGGTATTGTTTACACGATTGGTCAACCACACCTCCATACGAGTGATGTAAGTTTCGGCAGCAACGTTTGGCAATTGCGCCATAGAATTATCGTACTGATCGTGGAAGTATAAATTCACGAAATAGTGACGGTTGGCTTCGTAGTTGTCGGCCGAAACTTCAAACGGCTGCACTTGAGCCTTTCCGGTAATATTGATTTCCTGACGTTTTCCTTTCGAAGAGGCGGCAATTCCGTCGACGGTCAAATTCCCGAAACGCAATTTGGTGTAAGCTCCGAAAAGCGTTTGTGAACCGGGGATAAGTGAAGTTTGCATTGGCATGGAAACATTCCCCAATTCGATGCGCTGCATGATCTGATCTTCATCACCCGAATAACCGAGTTTGGTAATATTGTCGAAGTCGAAAGCAGCTTGAGTATTGTAACTTGTGTTGAGTTTCAGTTTGGTTCCGATTTGTCCTACGAGATTCATTTGAATCTGCTGCTGGAAGTCAAAACGGGTAATGCGGCGCTGTTTTACCGGAAGCAACGGATTGTCATAACGCGAGGAGTTGACCCCAAACGACAATTCAACGCTACCTTGTGGGCGGATGGTAATTTCATCCGATCCGAAGAAACTTTCAAAGGCTTTCCCGGGGATTTTAATCGGGAACTCTAGCGCACGGTCTTCCTCGGTTTGTTCGTCGATTTTACCTTTCCAGTTTTCTTTGAGTGTTTTCTGACGTTCATACTCGAGGTATTCTTCGAGTGTCATCATCGATGGATTGCGGTAATTGAGGTTGGAACCTCCAATGGTTTCTTTGAAGACGTAGGTTCCGGTAACAGGATCAAAAACAATGGTTTGCTTCATGTTGGTGGGATCACCAAGGTCAAAACTTTGTGGATTGTTTAGGGTAGGATCCTGCGGATTGGTAATCGGGAAAGGTAGTGTTACCTCGTTACTGTCAGGCTGAGCCAAAGCAATCGGCGTCAGCAAGCAACCTCCTACAACGATAAAGATGAGTTGTAGCAAGGCAGCGTAATAGTTAGCGACTTTTTTCTGTTCCAAGTGTTACAATATTTTCAAGGCTCCTTTGATCAATTCTTCAACTGACTCGGCTCCGGTTGCAATTTTTTCAATAGCTTTTTCCGCGGCTTTTTTATCAAAACCTAAGGAAATCAAAGCTGTTAACGCATCAAATCGATTAGTATTGTGACCGACAAAAATATTTGTGCCTGCTCCCCATTCCACTTTTATCATTTTGTCTTTCAAGTCGATAATGACACGTTGGGCAGTTTTTGCTCCAATTCCTTTGATGGATTGGATAGTCAGCACGTCGTCGGTTTGAATAGCTTGTGCTATTTCTGTAGGTTGCAGCGATGAAAGCATGAGAATGGCTGTGTTGGGGCCAATTCCAGAAACGGACAACAGCAAGTTGAATAACTCACGTTCTTCCAATGTTGCAAACCCGAATAACAAGTGAGCGTCTTCGCGAATAATTTGTTGGGTAAAGAGTTTCAATTGTTCATCAGAACCCAATGCAGAAAAGGTGTTGAGCGAAATTTTCACATAATAGCCTACACCGCCACATTCGATGATTACGTTTGTAGGATTTTTTTCTACCAGCCGGCCATTCAAGTGTGCTATCATACTTGCTTATTTGTTTTGAGCGTCAACCACGGCTACTTTCACCATGTTTACAATTTCGCGAACGGAAGATCCCATTTGCAATACGTGAATCGATTTTTTCAATCCTACCAAAATTGGTCCGATGGCTTCACCTTCTGTGATTTCCTGCAATAATTTGTAGGCAATATTTCCGGAAGATAAATTCGGGAAGATGAGTGTATTGACTTCTTTATTGGCCAAGGTAGAGAAGGCAAACTTCTCATTCATCAATTCGTTGTTGAGGGCAAAATTTGCTTGCACTTCTCCGTCGACAATAATTGTTGGGTATTTTTCGTGCAAAATCTGAACGGCATCTGCCATTTTGATGGCATCGTTACCGACTGCCGAACCGAAATTGGAATAACTCAATAAGGCAATACGCGGTGTGACTTTGAACTTGCGCAGGGTTTTCGCCACGTTGTTGGTAATTTCGGCAATTTCCTCAGCCGTCGGATTCATATTGATGGTTGTATCGGCTAAAAACAACGGGCCTCTTTTTGTCATCAGGATGTAAACACCAGCTACGAGATTGACATCTTTTTGCAAACCAACCGTTTGAATTGCCGGGCGAACCACATCTCTGTAGTTACGCGTCAAGCCTGAAATCATAGCATCGGCGTCGCCGTATTCTACCATCATTGCACCGAAATGATTGCGTTCACGCATAATCTGAATGGCTTCAAATTCGGTAATTCCTTTGCGTTTGCGTTTCTCGAAGAAAGCCTTTCCGTAGCATTGTCTGCGCGCTTTTTCGGCTTCCGATTTCGGGTCAATGATTTGAAAGTCGGAAATTTCGAGACTGTATTCCTGAATCAGCGATTCAATCATTTTGAGATTTCCAAGAAGAATCGGTGTACAAACACCTTCTTCGGCAGCAGTTTGAGCAGCTTTCAGAATTTTCAGATTATCGGCTTCGGCAAACACAACACGTTTCGGGTTGAGTTGTGCTTTTTCGGTGATGTTTCGCACCAATTTGTTGTCGAGACCCAATCGTTTTTTCAACTCCGTTTCGTAGTCGTCCCAATTGGCAATGGGTTTTCTGGCTACGCCGGAATCCATGGCTGCTTTTGCAACTGCCGGAGCAACGGAGTAAATAAGTCGCGGGTCAAGTGGTTTCGGAATGATTTGATCTCGTCCGAAAGCGATGTGTTTTTCGCCGTAGGCTTCGATTACTTCATCGGGAATGGTTTCTTTGGCAAGTGCCGCAATAGCAAGAACCGCAGCTAATTTCATTTCTTCATTGATCGTTGTTGCGCGTACATCCAATGCTCCTCTGAAAATGAACGGGAAACCAAGCACGTTGTTGACCTGATTAGGATGATCGGAGCGGCCGGTTGCCATAATAATATCATTGCGCACAGCCATAGCGTCTTTGTAAGATATTTCCGGCTCGGGATTCGCCAACGCAAATACGATCGGATTTTTCGCCATTGCTGCAATCATTTCTTTAGACACCAGATTTCCTTTCGACAACCCAAGAAACACATCCATTCCTTTGAAAGCTTGTTCTAGTGCGATGTCTTTCTTGTGATGTGCATATCTTTTCTTCTCTTCATCGAGGTCGGTTCTACCGGCGTGGATCAACCCTTTGCTATCGAACATAAAGATGTTCTCTAAGCTTGCTCCGAGCGCAACATATAAACGCACGCAGGAAATAGCTGCAGCACCGGCACCCGAAATGAGTATTTTAACCTTTCCTATTTTTTTATTGGCCAATTCCAATGCATTGAGCAGGGCAGCCGAAGATATAATGGCTGTTCCATGCTGGTCATCGTGCATTACAGGAATATCCAATTCTTCTTTCAGGCGACGTTCTATCTCAAATGCTTCGGGAGCTTTGATATCTTCTAGGTTAATACCACCAAAAGTAGGAGCAATTGCTTTTACTGTTTGAATGAAAAGTTCAGGATCTTTGGCATCGATTTCAATATCAAACACATCGATATCCGCAAAGATTTTAAAGAGTAAACCTTTTCCTTCCATGACCGGTTTAGAGGCTAACGGACCAATATCACCGAGTCCTAAAACAGCCGTACCATTCGAGATAACAGCTACTAAGTTTCCTTTGCTGGTGTATTTGTATACATCTTCGGGGTTTTCAGCGATTTTGAGACATGGCTCCGCTACTCCCGGGGAGTAGGCAAGAGAAAGATCGCGCTGCGAAGCGTAAGGTTTCGTTGGAACGACTTCTATTTTACCTGGTCGCCCTGAGGCGTGATAATCCAATGCGTCTTGTTTGCGAATTTTTGGCATATAAACCGTTTCGTTAAGGGGGATAAAGTTAATAAAACTAGGCAGAGTAGCCACAAGAGTTCGTAATCAAAAACAAAAAACCCGTCATCTGCATAAAGCGGATGACGGGTTACTCCGCCTAAGGCGGAAAGAAGTATTATTGTACTACTACTTTTTGAGTAGAAACAGCACCTTCAGTTTTAACAGTAACGATGTAGTTACCAGCTTTAAGGTCGTTTACAGAGATAGCAACATTTTGTGCGCCTTCTGCATTAGTAACACTTTGAGTAGAGATTGTTCTACCAGCAAGGTCAGTAATTGCGATTTCGTAGTTACCACCTTTACCTTCAAACTTAACGTTTACAACATCAGAAGCAGGGTTAGGATAAACATCCATTCCAACTTGGTTCAATTCATTAACACCTGCAGCAGCGATATTGATGTTATCAACGTACAGGTTGTTTCCGTATTGAGATGTAGCAGTAAATTTGATATGTAATTTAGAAGCACTTGCGTAGCTAGCCAAACTTACAGTCTCATTTCTCCAATCTGAAGAAGCAGCTGGTGTAAATGCAGCTGTTTGAGCAGCACCTGTAGACAATGTAGTTCCTTGTTTAGAGTAAACAGAAGTCCAAGTGGCACCACAATCAGAAGAAACAAAAACTTCCAATTTATCATTTTCAGTTTGGTATTGACGGTAAGCTACATCAAATGTCATGTTTGCACTTGAGATAGAAGTCATGTCAATCGGAGCAATGTACGTATCACCTTTTTTACCTGCAGTAAAGTTGTAGTTATCATACTTGATACAACCTGTGTTTGCCGTTGCACGTACCCAGTTATCTCCAGTTGTTGAAGCTACGTGGTAGTTTGTGTAAGGGAAAGCTGAACTTGTAAAGTTTTGAGAGAAGTTACCAATAGTACCAGCATCAGAGATATTTGCAAACGTAGTTGTTGCAGTACCTACAGGAGACATTGAACCTGAACCGTTGATGTTTGTCAAGTAAGATGTCAATGTGTGTGATCCTGAAGCAGCAGCTGTAGTTGGGATAGCGAAGTTTGTAGTTCCACCTGGAGCAATGCTTCCAGAGAAAGGAGCCGTTTGAACCGTTCCACCATCAATTTGGTAATTTACAGTTGCAGTAGTAATTGTAGTACCACCATCATTGCTCAATACAGCAGTTGCACCTGACAAATCACTTGCACAGCTATAGTTTGAAGGAACAGACAAACTTTGAACTACTGCATAGTCATCCAATACAACAGGCAAAGAAACGCCAGCTTGGTAAACTTCTTTTGTTGTGTTGTTTTGAACCCAAGCAACGAAGCTCAATTCACCTAAGTCATAAAGGTAAGTAGGAATAACTACGTCGTCGAATGTAAATGTTTGTGAACCACCTGCTGAAGCAAAGTTAGAAGCTACAACTGCAGTTCCTGCTGTTCCAGGGAACATTTTACGCATTACGTTGTGGAATTCAGTTTCTCCGTTTGAACCAGGAGCAGAAGCAAAAGTGATATCTTTTTCAACCAATGCCAATTGCAATACCGTGTTTGCCGGGTTCCAAATAGCAGGAGCAGTAATTGTTACTGATACATCTGCAGTAGCAAACCCTGGATTAACGCTGTGCGTAATAGTCATAGATATAGGAGAAGCTACAGCATAACGTGTGTCGATAGCACTTTGTGTAATATCCATATTTGTTCCATCCATTACACGATCAGGAACTCCACTGATACCATAGTAACTAACACGTGAATCGATTTCTGCTGGGTTGTGGTTGTACATTGGGTCATAACCAGGCCAGCTAACTTGGTATTTAACAGCTACAATCTTAGTAGTATTCGCATCTAAAGTCGCTTGCATAGCTGGGTTTTGAGCTGCACAAGGACCACAAGAAGCTTGTGAGAACGCCTCTGCAAGAACCAAACGTTGTTGTGAGTAAGTTACTCCGAATGCAGAAAGCGCTCCGAAGAATAGTAAAGCTTTTTTCATATTGCTTGAAATTTTATAGTACATACCAAATCTAAGAGATGTTTTTGTTACTTACTAATTAATGTTACCTTAAAAGAAGTTTGATTATTGGAATGCTAAATTTGTGTCAAATTGATAGTTTAGAAGTATGAAGCTCAAAATGATTGTTTTAACCGGGGCAGGAATCAGTGCTGAAAGTGGTATTGCGACGTTTCGCGATTCTGACGGGTTGTGGGAACAGTACCGTATTGAGGATGTTGCCACACCTGAAGCTTGGAAGAAAAATCCGGAATTGGTGCAGCGCTTTTACAACGAGCGCAGAAAACAGGTAATGGCTTGTGAACCTAATGCAGCACATCGTTTCTTTGCGCAATGCGAAGAATTGTTTGATGTGACAATTATTACACAGAATATTGACGATTTACACCATCGCGGAGGTAGTTCGAACATCTTACACTTACATGGTGAAATTCGAAAAAGTAAGAGTTCCGGTCCGAAACAGGAAGATGCCTATTACGACATTGAAGGCTGGGAATTAACGATGGAGAATCGCTGTAAGGATGGTTATACGCTCCGGCCACACGTTGTTTGGTTCGGTGAAGCCGTTCCGAATCTTGAAAAAGCCGTTTTAACAGTTGCCGAAGCAGATATTTTAGTGGTGGTAGGAACGTCATTGAATGTTTATCCGGCAGCAAATCTGATTCATTACACACCCGACCATTGCCGCAAATTTGTCATTGACCCGAAAGCGGATGAATTGGAAGTACCTCGATCGTTTACCAAGATCAACGCCACGGCTGTAGAAGGAGTGAAGCTACTTGAAGAATTTCTGACTCAAAAGTAAGAGCATAAAAAAAGTCATCCGCCCGAGACGAATGACTTTTCAAAGTTATAACTGAGTAATTAAATCAATGCTTCACCACAATGCGTCGTGTTTGAATGGCTTCACCTTTTTCGGCAACTGTAATTAAATAAACACCGTTTTTGAAGTTGCTGACATCAATTTTCTCGATTGCACCTGCTTCATCAGCGTAAACTACTTTGCCCAATATATCTGTCACACGAACTGTGTAATCGCCTGAAGCACCTACTGTATTAATAGTGATCATGCTAGACGCAGGATTCGGGTAAGCGGTCATGCCAGCTTGAATAGGTTGTGGCTCATTGATTGAAGCAGTTTGGTTAATGTGAATATCAATACTATCCAATTTAGTTGAACCATCCAGGAAATAATAACGGTATAATCCACCACCTTCTGTCGTGTTAATCGTAAATTTTGGTTTAAACTCAGCGGTAGAATCATTCATTACCGTCATAGTACTAGGAGAAGTCCAAGGATTTACTGCGCTATAAGGATAGCATGTACCATTAAAGTCTGGATCATAACATGGCGCCCAGCAATTTACTTCAGTCCACTCGCTTGGCACATCCAACCGATTACGTTGGATAGAGATCATCTTTGTTGATCCGGACATATTTTTTATGTAAAAATGAAGCTCTATTTGTCCGCCGACCGGAACGTCATTTTCAACATGTACAGTGCCTCCGACATCAACAGATCCAGCATCAGCAGCATCGCAAGAGGTCACATGGTAAACTTCATATTGTCCCCAGCTCAAAGAGACAAGTGACAAGGCGGCAAAAAAAGTGTATATTTTTTTCATGTGCTATATTATTTGTGTGTATAAAATTTACTAGATTATTTTAGTTTCCAGAGTCAGTAATAATAAACCCCGTTACTAGGTTTACCGGAGATGCATAAGAATTAGGTAAAGTTAGTATATCTCGTTCTGTGATTGTTGAAAAAACAGAGGAAGTTGTTGTAGACCAAGTGCTAATTGGAGGTGAAATGCCAAGTGGATGATATAAATATAGTTTTGCCCAGTCATACGCAGATCTCGATAGAAAGCCATCTGAAGCGACATCTACTTCATGGTTAAAACTAAAAGTAGTTTGAGGTAAATTCAAATTTGTGATTGTTTCGGTCAAGGAAGTTAGATTTAATCTGTATAACTGACTTCCGACATTTGCACCGGTTGAAACATTTATTCGACGTAGATACATGATATTGTTTTCCGCAGGATTACCTGTAAGTGATCCAGAGAAATCCATACCTGCGAAAGCAATTCCTGGGTAAGATTTAACCAATGTTGCAGCACCAGTTGTAGGATTAATTCTGGCTACTATAGAATTTGAGACAAAAGTTGAACTATTACACCAAATGAACAGGCCATACATTTCGCTACTTACATTGTCATACTCAATATCGTGCAGTACCCAACCACTACTTGCCGGAGCAAAGGACGCCGTAACGATAACCTGCGAATTTATGGTATAGTTATTTGTTGCATTCATAGTTGCAAACAACAGATAATGCTTGGAATTGGCCGAAACGCTCGTTATGCTACTTGATGTACTTAAAATCAAACTTGGGTTATATGGACTAACGGCTCTATTTACCGCCAAACCAGTCAAAGACCAACTTCCACCTATTTCATTTGGTAATTCACCCAACAAATTCGGATTGTAAACTTGAGAGGCGGATGTGCCATTTGAATTCAAAACACCAAGTGTCAATCGCGAAAAAGGGTTTGAAGTGCCCCATGGGGTTATCCCATCAGGCAAAAAACCTATTCTTGGCCGTTGATTTGCTGGAATAAGCACTATTGTACAAGGAGGGGATATTTTTTCAGATTTTAAGTTAACGCCACTAAGATTTTTGTTTTTCGAGATTTTGTTACATCCTTGAAAAACTAAAACACTACTTAAGGTTAATAACGTAAGTAACTTAATTTTCATCACTTTAATGTTTTGAACAAATATAAGCCAAAAATCCACTTGATTTATAGGCGTTTTCAAGGCTTTGTTCGATAAGAATACAATTTTTCAGCATTTCCACATACAGGCTTACTACTAAAAAAGGGTAAAATTCGCCGTAAACATCTTGTATTGGCTTTTTCGTTGATTAAACGGTAAAAAAGTATTTGTGTTAGCTTTTCAATAATTATAGTCAAGCTTTGTTATTTTTAGGAATACAAGAGTCTGTTGAAACTCAAAAATACAGAACTGAGTATTTCGGCTTATATTTGGATTTCGGCATGGAAGTTGAAAGATTGCTGAAAAATCATAAACTATGAAAAAAATTGCTTTACTATTTATCGGACTTGCACTCACCACATTGTCTATCGCACAAGAAGAAGGAAGTGTAAAACAATTACCTGAAGTGACGTTGAAAGACATGGAAGGGAAAACGGTTAAAACGAATAAATTGGGCTTTGAAGGTCCGGTGGTGATTTCGTTTTGGGCAACTTGGTGTGCACCATGTAAACGTGAATTGAATACCATTCATGAGACGTATGCAGATTGGCAAGCAGAAACCGGGGTGAACATTGTAGCCATTTCCATCGATGATCAAAAAACAATGGATCAGGTGCCAGTATACGTAAACGGAAAAGGATGGGAATATCTTGTATTGATGGACCCGAACGGTGATTTCAAACGCGCTATGGGAGTAAACAACGTGCCACATACATTTTTGGTTGATGCTGATGGAAACATCGTTTACTCGCACAACAGTTACGCACCTGGCGACGAAGAAAAACTCTACGAAGAGATCAAAAAACTAGCTAAAAAATAGACATCCTCTACATGAAAAATTGGATCATTGGTATCGCTGCATTGTCCGGGTCGCTTAACGCACTCGGACAATCTTCTTTAGGGTCGATTACAGGGAATATGGAAGCTACTTTCCAGTACCTGAATAACGACTCGCTTATAGGCGCAACACAACCTGCTGAAAAGGGTTTGTTGAATTCGTACATGAATGTATTTTACACCAACGGGCATTTCAAAGCCGGTGCGCGTGTTGAATCATACCTGCCGCGAATTCAGGGATATCCGAATCGTTTCGACGGAACGGGAATAGGGATGCGTTATGTAGGTTACGTCAATGATTATGTGGATGTGACGCTCGGAAATTTCTACGAACAATTCGGTTCCGGAATGATTTTCCGTGCTTACGAAGATCGCAACTTAGGGTATGACAATACCGTTGATGGCGGACGTCTTATTCTGCGTCCGATTAAAGGGATTCAACTAAAAGGAATTTACGGAATACAACGCTATTCATTTGAAGGTGGTCGTGTAGTAGGAGCAGCCGGGATTACACGTGGCTTTGATGGTGAATTGCACTTAAATTCACTCCTCCCGCGGCTTGATTCAAGTGGATTCGACATTACGTTTGGCGGTTCATTTGTGAGCAAATACCAAAAAGATGATCGCGAAGATTTGATACTTCCGGAGAATGTAGGAAGTTACGGTGGACGTTTTCAAGTGCGCTATAAAAAATTCGACTTAAAAGCAGAATACATCCACAAAGAAAACGATCCTTCTGAGGACAATTATTACATCTACAATCCCGGGCATGCGGCCTTAATTAATTTTGGGTATTCGCGAAAAGGATTTGGTTTTGCACTTTCTGCCAAATCGGTAGACAATATGAGTTACCGTGCCGATCGCACCAAAGGTTTGCAAGATGCATTCATCAACTATTTGCCTGCGTTGAACAAAACGCATTCCTACAACTTGGTTGCTACCTTGTATCCTTATGCAACCCGACCTGTTGGTGAAATTGCTTATCAAGCAGAAGTTTTATACACGATTGCAAAGGAAAAAACCCGCAGAGGAAAATATGGCATTCCAATCAATGTGAACTTTTCAACGGCTTATATGCCCATGCTGCACACGTCAGGAATCGATTCGACTGATGGAAGTGGAATTATGTATGTTGGCAGACCGTTTGATATGAGTGATAGTTTGATGTGGCGTGATTTTAACGTCAATATCTCCTACAAATTCAACAAAGCAGTGAGCTTGACCCTTGCATATTTCAACATTACATTGAATAATGATGTTTCTAAAGTAACTGAAGATGCAGTGGGATTGATCAATGCCAATATCGGGGTTGCTGAAATCGGTTGGAAGATCAATAAGAAACACAATCTCCGTACCGAGTTACAAGCGCTGTTTGTTCCCAATGACAATAACGGACTTGCAATTGACAAAGGAAATTGGGCAACAATTGTAATGGAATATACCATTTCACCGGGATGGTTCTTTGGTTTAATAGATCAATATAATTATGGAAATTCGAATGAAGATCGTCGATTGCACCATGTTTACGGTTCAATTGGGTGGATAAAAGACGCAACTCGTTTAACAATCAACTATGGTCGTCAACGTGCCGGGTTGTTTTGTGTAGGTGGTGTGTGTCGTGTGGTTCCTGCATCTAATGGACTCACACTTTCATTCACGCAAAGTTTTTAATTTAATTAGGTAAGTAAGATGAAAAAAATCCTTGTTGCATCAGTTCTTTTGGCAGGTATCTTAGTTGGTAGTTCCTGTGATCGGGTTACGAATATAAATCCACAAACAACCTCAACTACTTTAGATTGGTCGTTGTATCCGGGCGGAGATTCCTTGACGTATGTTCAAAACAACCTCTGGCCTTCATTCACACCCAATACGAATACGTTACGCAATGTGCTAATTGAAGATTTTACGGGTCATCAGTGCGTGAATTGTCCGGATGCCACGGCCAATATGGAGCAATTGATTGCCACCAATCCATCTCGTATTTACGGTGTGGCTATTCATGCCGGAGCAACTGGATTGACATCTTTTCAAGAAGTGAATGCTGATTTTCCGAACCATTTGTATTGCGATGAAGGTTTGGAGATAGGAACTTTCTTTGGTTCTATACCCGGTTCTGATTTTTTTGGGAATCCTAAGTTTTGTGTAAACCGCGTAATAGCAAATGATCAGTTTATGTCAAATGCTGGTTCAGCAATCGCCAATAAAACCACTAACTGTTTGGCTTCAGGGCTAAAGGTTAATATACAAGCTGCTTCGAATTATTTTGCCAGTACACGTGGCTTGTTCTTGCATACGGAAGTTGATCAATTAGATCAATCAATAACCAGTGATTTGGGTATTGTAGTATATGTGATTGAAGACTCCTTAATTGGTCGACAGACAGTTCAGCCTGAGGATGATCCTGACGGTGGGGCAGGGCCCAATGGAACCGATCCAGATGGAAAGCACAATACTTATATTCATCGAGACATCATGCGTGGTTGTATTGACGGAAGGGCTTTTGGACGAACGCTTGGAACTGCAGATTTGAATGCGAACGGCAAGTATTATGTCAATTATAGCTATAGAATTCCGGATGAACTGGAGGTAGAAAACATGCACTTGGTGATTTATGTGTATGATAAAATAACAAAGGAGATATATCAAACGATCAAACACGAAATTTAACCAGGCTTTTAATCATAAGTACTGTTTTAAACGCTAATCAATTTACTCAATCTACGCAATTTTTAGTCTTTCAATTGAAAGGAATTTAACCAATTAAATAAAAAGTTATGAAAAGACTGATTTTGACGGGGATGGTTGCGTTAACACTTAGTTACCAATCCTCGGCTCAATTTTCACAAACAGTTACTTCTTCTATTGGAAGTAACTTGGCTAATCAAAATGCTGGAGGAACTGAAATCACGACTAATGGTGTTAATGGTGATATAATTAGTACTGGGTATTTTTCTGGAACAGCCGATTTCGATCCGAGCTCAGGCTCAACTGTAAATTTAACTGCAGGCGCGAATGGTTCTGGTTATGTGCAGCGTCTTACAAATAATGGCGTTTATATATGGGCAGTTTCTATACCGAGTATATCAACTAGAAGTGTAATCGTTGGGGAAAACGGTAATTGCCTTTATATCACAGGTAGTTACACAGGAACTGTTGATTTTAATCCTAATCCTAGTTCTACCGCTAATTTGACGTCTGTAGGCGGAAATGATATTTTTGTTTTAAAATTGTCAATTACTGATGGTTCATTTATTTGGGCTAAAAGTTTTGGGGGTTCAGGCGACGATGTTGGAGTTTGCACCACGATGTTGGCAGGAGTTCCATTTGTAACAGGACACTTTACGGGGACTTCCGATTTTAATCCAAATAGTGGAACAACTAATCTAACTTCATTTGGAGGGACTGATGTATTTGTAATGAAGCTTTCAGTAAGTGGAAATTTAGCTTTTGTTAAACAGGTTGGTGGAACTGGCGATGACAACGCAACTCAGATCATTACTCCAGTCGGTGGTAATGGAGTCGTTCTTACCGGAACGTACAATCTGTCTGCTGACTTAGATCCTTCAAGCGTAGTTCAAAATGTAACTTGTCAATCTATCGGTTCTTTTTGTCTTAATTTGAGTGCACTCGGAAATTATGTTTGGGCAACAAATATTTCAACGTCTGATTGGGGACAAGCTTATGTTTATGATGTAGTTGAATATGCATCAAATTATTATTTATGTGGTAGCTATATAGGTAACATGGTCGTCTATACTGCTTCGGGGAAAGCTATTGGTGGTACACCGAATAATTTAGATGCAGGTTTTGTACTTAAACTTGATCAAAATGGTTTTGGTGTTTGGTTTAAACTACTTGATAATCCAGTAGGAACTCCACAATCTGGTTGTTTGCCATCAAGTATTGGAGCAAATTATAGTGGGGATTTATATATTACTGGACGAAACTTAGTCACAACAGATTTTGATCCAGGGGCTGGAGTTTTTACCTTGACAGGAATAGACTATGAAACATTTGTTACGAGATGGACTACGGATGGTGTGTTTCAATGGGCATATTCTCTTGAAAACACACGTGGGATTCCTAAAATCACCGCAACTTCGCATGGAGGTTACTCACAATTTTACTTAACTGGTGGATTTGTGAATACGCAGGATTTTGACTTCACTGGCGGCACAAATACTAGAGTGTCAACTGGTAGTCAGGATGCATTTAGTGCAAAGTGGCAAGAAATTGATTAAATGTGCTTCATTAAGTTATTCCCAAAAGCGATCTTCACAGGTCGCTTTTTTTGGTTCAATTTGCCTTGTATGTTAAAATACGCCCCGTTCATGTTTTTTAACATTTCAGACAATACCACGAATCGAATTTTGTCGTTATATTGTGAAGTAACTTTAATTTCCGCTCTTATGTTCGAACTAACGAAGAAGATTTTGGTGCGGGTCAGTTTTGATCCTCAACTGTTTCAGAAGGAATTGGCGAAAGCGATTCGTTGGATGACTGATAGTGAAGAGGTGCAGCGATTGCGCGAATGGTGCATCAAAGAATTCGGGGCAGTTTACCCGAGTATTGTGCACACAGCCTTTTCGAGTCAGGTAAAATAGAACGTATGTAACATGATCTTGACTAGCGGTTTCGGAAACGGAGCCGCTTTTTTGTTTTGGGAGATTTGGTGCAGCACTTTTTTCAACACAAAGGCACAAAGTTTTTCGAAGGTTAGACGTGTTAAGATAACAAAGTCGTTCTACATAAATCTAATTCCAACGGGAAGAATCATCGAGTAGGTAATTGAGCAAAGAGCTTATTTACAAAGGTTTTTTGCCCGTTTCGAATAAGATTGGAACAATTGAAATTGTAGAGAATTCCTTTAGGCGCAGATAGTTGCTGCATATAAGTCAATAATTGAGCTTCATGAATACTATGCATTGCTTCAACAGCTTTAATTTCCAATACTATGCAACGTTCTACGAATAGATCACATCTCAGATTGGAATTTAACAATACCCCTTTATAGTTTAATTGAACATTCAGTTCTGAGTCGAAATAGATGTTTCTAAGTGAAAGTTCTTGTTGTAAACATTTTTGATAGATACTCTCCAATAACCCTGGACCGATTGTTCTGTGTACTTCTATTGCCGCAGCATTGATTTCATAGGTTAACTCATCTAAATAGCGTTGTGATAATCCATTTTCCATGTTATTGAATATACGGAAAAAATTCACTATTTACCAAAAAATCGAAAGGTCTTTTGGAAGAATTGTAGGCCACCGAGAACACATTGGTGTTCTAACAAAAATCCCTTTGTGTTCTGTATTACAACTCAAGCATATCCTTCTCTTTGTGCCTTTGTGGTAAATACTCAATATTATTCAAATTCTATCAGCAAACTGCCTTTATCTACCACCTGATTTACTTCAATCGAAATGCTTTTCACCACCCCAATACCTTCTGCTTTGAGCACGTTCTCCATTTTCATGGCTTCTAGTGTCAATAACGGTTCGCCAACGGAAACTTCGGTTCCAACAGAAACGGCAATTCCAACCACACGACCCGGCATAGGAGCTTTCAGTTGTTTTAATTTGCGCACTTTCGGTACGTCCAATCCCATAGAAGCAATCAATTCATCCAGAGGTCCGCTTTTGCGAATATCAAATACACGGTGATTCAATTTAACAGTCAGCAAGCCTTCTTCCATTCGGTTAGAAATCACTTCGCCATGGTACGTTTTTCCGTTGTGTTCCAGAGAGAAAAAAGTAGCATTTTCCCATTGTATACGAACCGCATCACTTGTGGTTGAACTGATTTCTCCGTCGAATTTCCATGTTGACATTTCCATGAACTTTATTTTGGATACAATATTACAAACTATTCAACCATTCAGCCGTTTTTTATCGCAAAAAACAAGCCTTAACTAGGCTAGTATTGGTATCTTGTGCGGTTAAAACAGTTTACATATTGATTTTCAGTTTAATCAAACAATTTCATGAAGAAATCTTTCTTATTTGTAGCCTTATTGGCGGTTGGTTGTATGCCTCGTCACACACAGCATGATTTCGAAAGCGACGGTTCCGAAACGAATCCAAATAACGATACGGAAGTACAAATCAGCGGAGATGGTGATGTTACCGAACGTCCTGTTTACCGTGCTACAGAAACGGTTTTTACTGATTTGATTACCACCAAACTGGAAGTGTCGTTCGACTGGAACAAAGCGCAGCTGATCGGCAAAGAAACCCTTACGGCCAAGCCTCATTTTTATGCTTCGGATAAACTGATCCTTGACGCAAAAGGAATGGAAATCAAAAGCGTGGCAATGAACGGCGCTGCTCGACCGTATTTGTATGAAAACGATATCCTCACGATTACCCTTGATAAAACCTATCAACGTACTGAAAACTACACGGTGGTCATTGATTACATCGCAAAACCCGACGAACGCACCGTGGAAGGAAGTGCAGCCATTACAAGTGACAAAGGATTGTATTTCATCAATCCGCGAGGAGAAGACCCGAATAAAATGCCACAGATCTGGACACAAGGCGAAACCGAAGCCAGTTCTGTTTGGTTTCCCACCATCGATGCGCCGAACGTGAAGACCAAGCAAGAGATGTTTATTACGGTCGAAGACAAATACACCACACTTTCCAACGGAAAATTTATGGGTTCGAAAAAGAATGCTGATGGCACTCGAACGGATCATTGGAAGCAAGATTTACCGCACGCACCTTACTTGTTTATGATGGGAGTAGGTGGTTTTAAAGTGGTGAAAGATTCCTACAAACGTGCCGATGGTACCCTCATGGAGGTGAATTATTATGTGGAACCGGAATGGGAACAATATGCCAAGGATATTTTCGGAGAAACGCCAAAAATGATTGCGTTTTTCTCGAAGTTGATGGACGTTGATTACCAATGGGATAAATACGATCAGATCATTGTACGTGACTATGTTTCGGGGGCGATGGAAAATACCGGAGCCGTTGTGTTTGGAGATTATGCTTACAAAACACGCCGTGAATTGCTGGATGGGAATGATAATTCTACGATTGCACATGAGTTGTTTCACCACTGGTTTGGTGATTTGGTAACGGCAGAATCTTGGTCGAATCTAACGCTCAATGAATCGTTTGCCAACTACTCACAGTATCTCTGGGATGAATACCGTTATGGAGTGGATGAAGCCGATTTGAATGCCAACGGTGAGATGGAAGTGTATTTTCAATCGGGAGCAATGGGTGGTTTTCACGATTTATTTTGGGACGATTATGCCGACAAAGAAGACATGTTTGATGCGCATTCCTATAACAAAGGCGGACGTATTCTACACATGTTGCGCAACTACCTGGGCGATGAAGCGTTCTTTCAAGGAATGCAATTGTACCTTAAAACCAACCAATTCAAAGCTGCCGAATTTCACCAGTTGCGTTTGGCATTTGAAGAAGTGAGTGGCGAAGATTTACATTGGTTTTTTGATCAATGGTATGAAGCTTCCGGTCACCCACTCTTGAATGTTACCTATAGTGAAGGAAATGGAAAAGTAACGCTGGACATAACACAATCGCAAGACCTGAAAGCATTCCCTGTTTTCCGTTTACCCATAGACGTGGTCGTTTTTGATGATAAAGGAGCCACAACACATCGCATTGATATCGATGAGGTGAATGAAAAATTCGAATTGCCGGTTACCGGAACATTGAAGAATGTCTTGTTTGACAATCAGGCAATGGTTCTGGCACAAGTGAAGGAGAAGAAAGCATCTTCGTGGTACATTCATCAATTTTACAATGGCAAGCGTTGGAGAGCACGCCGTGATGGTTTGAACAACGGAATCAAAGAACGTACTGCGGAAGCTAACAAAATGGTGTTGGATGCCTTAGACGATCCGTTTTGGGATATTCGTCTTACGGCCATTGAAAAAGTGGCGCTGCTTTCAGGAGGCGATAAATCGATTGCGCTTGAAAAAATAAAAAAACTGGCACAAGCAGATCCTTCTTCTGCCGTGCGATCAAGTGCGATCAGTGCATTGAGTGCAGGACTTTCAGAAACAGAAGCAACACCGATTATGGAACAAACCGTACAATCAGATTCTTCTTACGTGGTGATTAATAATGCACTGAATCAGTTGGGTAAAATGAATCCGCAATCGGCCATGAAATTGGCAAAACCACTCGAAAATGAACGCTCATCTTCTATGTTGACAGGCATTGCTTCGCTTTATGCGCGTCACGGTAAAGCAGAACAGTTTGCCTTTTTTGAGCGTATTCTGAGCTCGAACGTGTTGCAAGGATTTGATCAAGTAGGCGGATTGTATAATTTTTCTGCGTTCTTGATCGATAAAGATTTGTCGTTGTTTCAAAAGTCGCTCAAGATTTACGAGGATAAAGCCAAAAACGGCGACATGTATTCCAAAATGTACATGGGCAATTACCTCGATCAGCTCACAGCGCATCTCGAAGAACGCATCATAGGTTTTAAAGAAGAACAAAACAAACAGAAGCAAGCGGGCAATGCGAACGGTGTGGATGTTGCAAAAGCCAAACAAGCCGAAGCACAAGCGTTAATTGTGGAATTTAAACGAATTGCAGCAAGTGTAGGCGAAGAAGAAGGACACTAAAGCAACACTTAAATAGAATAATATGAGGCATCGAAAGGTGCCTTTTTTTGTTTTTACCTGTTTCAATAGAATGAATTTCGTGACAACAAGCCACTTTTATCTGACCGTATAATCCACGAAAATAAAATTACAAATCATTAATATACAACTAGTTGATGTTTTGAATGTAAGTATTTGTAAGTGCAAAAGGCGCTATCCTGATTTACCGTAAGTATTTGTAAGGGCTCATTCTTAGGTGGATAAATAACGCACCAATACTTTTGAGGACTCCTCATTTGGGAGCATTCATTCGGAAGCTACAACCTGAAATGAAAAACAATCTCACCGAATGCATGATAAACCTTAAAACTAGTAGAACTTATGAAAAAACTATACAAAACAGTCTGCCTGCTCTTCTTTCTGAACGCTCTCGGAACACACGCTCAGGAAGGTTCCGTTTCGTCGGGATTGCATGCGTCGGATGCCGGTGGATCAATCAGTTATTCCATCGGTCAGGTAGCGTATACGGAAGCTACGGGCGCAAATGGAAGCATCAATCAGGGAATTCAGCAACCCTATCTAATCAATGTAATCGGAGTTCCGGAACTTCCGGGAGTTTCTCTAACCATGATTGTTTATCCGAATCCTGCAACCGCAATTGTAACGTTGAAAGTTGAAGGATTTCTTCCCGAAAAGCTGAGCTATAGCCTTTCTGACGGTAGCGGAAAAATACTCCGAAGCCAGGCGGTAAAAGCATCCGAAACAATCATTGATGTCGAGCAGCTGCCTGTCGCAACCTACTACCTGCAAGTGTTTGATCAATCCAAACCAACGAACTTATTCAAAATCATTAAAAACAACTAAACCCGAATGTATATGAAAACAAACATGTCTAATTTATGGAAACAACTGTTGGTGATCTTAACAGTTGTCATAGCGCACAGCGCTTTTGCTCAGGCTCCTCAAAAAATGAGTTATCAGGCCGTCATCAGAGATAATACGAACCAATTGATTGCCAATACTGCAATCGGAATGCAAGTAAGTATTTTGCAAGGTTCTGCCTCTGGAACGGCTGTTTATGTCGAAACACACACTCCGACAACCAATCAAAACGGTCTTACAAGTGTGGAACTGGGTTCAGGAACGCAAGTATCTGGCGATTTCACAACAATCGACTGGTCTACCGGAGATTATTTCATAAAAATCGAAACAGATCCTACCGGAGGAATTACGTACACGATTACCGGAACAAGTCAGTTATTAAGTGTTCCATATGCGTTCTACGCTGAAAGCACAAATGAAACCGATCCTAAAGTAGGTTCAGTTACCGCGAATAAGGTTCCAACTTGGAACGGAACGACCTTGGTGGATGGAACCATTCAGGACAATGCAACCAATATCGGAGTAGGAACAGCACCGGTGGCGGGAAATAAACTTACCGTGAATGGAAAAACAGCTACCACCAATCTTCAACTTACCAATGGTGCCACTGCTAATTATGTCTTGCAATCGGATGCGTCAGGAAATGGAACATGGGTTAATCCGACTACGCTTCCTGTTACGGAAACCGATCCGCAAGTTGCAGCGGCAACAACCAATAAAATCCCAAAATGGAACGGAACAACCTTGGTAGATGGATTGGTAACCGATGATGGAACCAATGTTGGTGTAGGAACTGCCACACCAGCTGATAAACTTCATATAGTTGGAAACACACGCGTTGATGGAGGAAGAATTGACTTCCGAAATACCGGTAATTCTGTTTTAATTGGTGAAAATGCCGGATTGAATGATGATTTGAACAACAACAGCAATGTTTTTATTGGAACAGACGCTGGAAACGCATCGATTACTGGTTCGGATAATGTAGCTGTTGGTCAAGGTGCGCTTGAAAATTCATTGAATAGCAGCAATGTTGCAGTAGGAAAAGGATCATTTAATAACAACATAAATGGGTCTAATAATGTTGGGCTAGGTACCAACTCGGGCTACCTCAATAATGACGATAACAATACTTTTATTGGTACTCACGCCGGTTATAATAATGTCGGTACAGCCAATATTTTTATTGGAGCTTATGCCGGTTATTATGAAACAGCAAGTGATAAATTATATATCCACAATAGTGATGTGACAGATCCTTTGATTTATGGAGATTTTGTTGAACGCGATCTTACCTTCAACGGTTCGGTAGGTATCGATACGGCACCTGATGCTGCTAATAAATTAACGGTAAACGGAAATACGGCAACCACCAATTTTCAAATGACCGATGGTGCTACCGCTAATTATGTTTTGCAATCAGACGCATCAGGAAATGCCACTTGGGTCGATCCAACAACGCTTACCATTACGGAAACCGATCCGCAAGTATCTGCTGCAACAACCAACCGTATCCCGAAATGGAACGGAACCACTATGGTGGACGGACAAATTACCGACAATGGAACAAACGTTGGAATAGGAACGGCAACACCTGTTGCTAAACTGCA
Source organism: Fluviicola sp. (assembly GCA_029866325.1). Classification (GTDB taxonomy): domain Bacteria; phylum Bacteroidota; class Bacteroidia; order Flavobacteriales_D; family Crocinitomicaceae; genus Fluviicola. Next base: position 287,789 of record JARWZO010000005.1, read on the forward strand.
CGTTGTTGGAAATACACGAATTGATGCAGGAAAAATCGATTTTAGAAATACAGGTAATTCAGTTTTTATTGGTGAAAATGCTGGTCAGAACGACGATTACAGCGCAAATAACAACGTGTATGTTGGTTTTGAAACAGGCCAAGCGGGTGTAGTGGCAAACAACAATATAGCAATAGGGTATCAGGTGTTAAAAGCAAATACCGCGGATAATAACGTAGCCATTGGATCCAATGCGATGAAAAATTCTACAGTCGCCTACCAGAATGTAGCTATCGGAAGCAATGCTTTGATTTTTAATGTTTCTGGAAACTATAACGTGGCAATTGGAAATGACGCACTTAGAAGTAACAATAGTGGAGGCCAAAACGTCGCTATTGGAGTTGGCGCCCTGCAAAATAATAATACTGGATCGGGTAATGTCGCAATAGGTCGTGAAGCTGGAATGAACGAAACTGGAAACAACAAATTGTACATACACAACAGCAATGTTACCAACCCTTTGATTTATGGAGATTTTACTTCGCGTTTACTTACAATAAATGGTTCGATGGGAGTTGGAACTGCCCCGGTTGGTGGAAATCAATTGACCATTGCAGGAAAAACTGCAACTACCAACTTGCAAATGACCAATGGCGCCACTGCTAATTATGTATTGCAATCAGACGCATCCGGGAATGCGACTTGGGTCAATCCCGCAACGCTTGCAATTACGGAAGCCGATCCGCAGGTAGCCTCTGCCACAGTGAGTACCGTACCTAGATGGAATGGAACAACGTTGGTTGATGGAATCATTCAAGATGATGCAACCAATGTGGGAATAGGAACAACACCGGTTCCTGCCAACATGTTAACCGTTGCCGGAAAAACGGCTACAACCAACCTGCAAATGACCAATGGTGCTACAACCAATTATGTATTACGATCCGACGCTACTGGAAATGCCACTTGGGTTAACCCAACATCTCTCGCCATTTCAGAAAATGATCCGCAGGTGTCATCGTCAACTTCCAACAAAATCCCAAAATGGAATGGATCAACTATGGTGGATGGACAAATAACTGATAACGGGACAAAAATTGGAATTGGAACCACAACACCGGGTTGGTTTACAACAGTTCGAAATGATGACAATTTGTTTTCTTCAGCGAATGTGGTAGATGAATCGAAGTTTGCATTGGTTGTTTTAAGTCAATCAGGTAATGATGGAGACGGTGTTGGAATTGGTTTAGGAAATAATACCGGAGGTAACCAGGCAGGCGCCGGAATTGTATTTAAAAAAACAAGCACCAATTCAGTAGGAGATTTGATGTTAACGGTGAAAGAAGATTTATCTTCCTCAGGTCCGCAGTTTCCGGCATTGACCATCAAAAGTGTCACCGGGAATGTAGGTATAGGGACAACTTCTCCAAGTCAAGCAAAATTAGTCATAAACGGTTCGGCCAATAGCAATGTGGGTGGTTATGGTTATTTGAACAGCTCTGGATCAACCGGAACAAGCAGTGGAGTATGGTCGTATTCTATTTATGCTTCGCACCGTGTTGCCGCGCTTGAATTCAACGCATTTTCTGATGCACGGATCAAAAAAGTAAAAGGTGTTTCTGATTCTGAAGCAGATTTAGCCACCTTGGCAAGTATCAAAATAACCGATTATCAACTAATCGATTCCATTGCAAAAGGAAACAAAATGATCAAAAAAGTGATCGCTCAAGAATTGGAGCAAGTTTATCCGCAAGCTGTTTCCACGCATACCGATGTGATTCCGGATATCTACACCCGTGCTGAAATCACGAATGGATACATTGCTTTGAAAAACACCTTGAAATCAGGCGAAAAAGTGCGTTTGATTTTACCGACAGGCGAAGAATTGCTTGAAGTTGCCACAGCTACCGAAAACGGATTTACAGTTGCTTCCAACCAAACCGGACCGGTGTTTGTTTACGGTCGCGAGGTCAACGATTTTCATACGGTTGATTACGAGGCGTTAACGACCTTGAATATTTCTGCAACACAGGAATTATTGATTCAGATTCAAGCGCTGCAAAACAAAGTGGTTGATTTGGAACGAGAAAACAACAACCTGAAAGCAGAAGTACAATCCATTGAAGATGTAAAAAGAGATTTGGATGAATTGAAACGATTGATTTACAATTCTTCAGCGAATACTTCATCCGAAGCGGTTGAGTTAGCAAAGTAAACAAACAGATTATCGCTTTCAAAGTATTGGTTGAAAGGCGAAACAATCCCGGTTGTGAGTTGGTTTAAGATCAACTTTCAATCGGGATTTGTTTTTTAATCTCTTTCGTGACGGGACGATTCAACAAAAAAGAGGACGTTTTAAAAAAACATCCTCTTTCTCCGTTTTATAACCTAAATTATTCGATTGTACGTGTGGCTAAATTGATCGTAAACACTTTGTTTTTGCGTTTTGCAGTCAATTGTGCGAACTCATCGCACTCACCCGAACCATAGTTGATGATGCAACCGCGTTTTGAAGTAGTCCCGAAGTCAATTTCTCCTGCAACCGGGTAGCGACATGAATTTTTGATGTGAATGGCACTTGTGATGGAATAAGACCGAGCTGTTCCACTGTTGCGTGTTACAGAGCCAGAGCCAGTAATTAAGAATTCATCGTCTGTGCGCTCGCAGGTAGCATGACCAATCCATTCCCTTACATGGTCGGATGAACGTGTTCGCGTTCCGTTTCCATTTGTAAATGTCAAATCGGCATCCACTGAAATAAGTGCGTTTCCAGCTGAATTAAAACCGGTGTTTTCTAGATTTTTCGTTCCGGTAATTTGAGTGGAGTTAACATAGAAACCATCAAATGAGATTTGTCTGACAGCACCTTCTACATTTAACGGATTTGTCATGTAAACGATCACTTTTCCTTTTTTCGTTACTCCATTGCTATTGGTGCACCCTGTTCCATAATCAATGGTAATGGTTTTTGGAAAACTGGCAGAAGTTTCCGTGACCACTGCACAAGGTGCTAATAGTTGAGTGAGGTCATAATTGCAAGGCGAACCGAGCAAAATTTCTTCATCCCTGGTCATCATTTCATCGTCTTCTGAACTTGTGCCATCCAAAGAGACTTGATTGTATTCTTCCTGCTCTTCTTTTTTCTCACATGATGTAGAGAAAAGTACAATTCCAATAATTGCAACTGCTAGATATTTTACTGTCTTTTTCATGGTTTCTAAAATTTAAATGTTGTTAACTAATTAGCGTTTTAAACAAAGAGAGAAGTTTTAGAAAAAGAGTTGGGCGGCTTGCAAAAAAAAGTAAAATAATTTTTCAATTAGCACTTTATCAGCAACTTAAATATGAGCGGTGTTTTATAGGTTATTCTTAATGCGGTATAATTGAATAGCTGGCGACTTGATTTTTAACGCATTCGGCTTGTCCAAACCAAACTTTAATTACCTTCATCTTAAATACTTCAAAAAATGATCAAAACTTCCCTAATTGTCGCTGGAATTCTCTCATTCTCGACTGCATTTGCCCAAACTACGTCTAATCACATCGAAATTGTCGTAAGCGAAAGTGTTGAATTAAAGGCCAAAGAGGCTGAGATTGTAATCTTCGTGGAGTCATCTGAAAGTCAACGCAATAATAAAGCCTATAGCTATGGTTATGCCGAATCTTATTATGATTACGAAGGTTATGGATACTCAGAGGAGGATTATGAGTATGAATATATGCTGTCTGAAAATCCGAAAAAGGTTACCAAAAAAATGAAACAGGAATATGAAGAGCGTCAAAAACAACGTGAAGTAGAGCGAGAAGTAATGGAACGTGAGCGACTGGAACAAGAACGTCAAAATGAGCTTGAATTGGCCAGTTTTGAGCCATTCGACTTAGCGGATATGATGGCATTGTTGACTGAAAACAATATCAGTTTTACAATCGTTGACCATAATTCTGAGTCGAGTGTTTCCTTTAGTAAACAGTTAGACTATTTGAGAAACTCCGAATATGAAACGGAGAGCGATTATAGCGACAGTGTTCTTTCCATAAAAGTGAGTGATTCAAAAGCATATCAAGATCTCATGAACCTGATTTCAAATTCACCTGCTTCTTCTGTCGTTAATGATGTCAAATTTGAATCCAGTGAAACAATCAATACGATCATCATTCCAAAATTAACGGAAAAAGCAACCAACCAAGCACGTGCACTTGCCAATTCTTTTGGCCGAAAATTAGGGAAGGTTATTCAATGTTCTAACATCTATCCTTATACACCGAGTTCCAATTATATGCGCCAATATATGGACGATTTAATGAATGATGATGATTTTGACGGCGATCCATTTCTATCCACAAAAAAGGAAGTGATCGAATACGTTTACCGATTTGAATTGTTGAACTAAACACACAGGTTTATAGATTTATTCGTAATCCTGCATTTAATTGGACATTATTGGATCGAATAGAAATTACTTTTCCGGTGTAATAGTTACCGAAAACCTGCGCATAATTAAATTCGCCATACAGCTGTAGTTTACGTTTAGGATTGGATGAAACACCTAAGCCAAGGTGCCAGCCCGGATAAAACCCGCGAGCTTCTCTTGGTTTGGATGTGCTGAAAGAACGTTCTGTAAAAGATTTTCTCACAATCAATGTATTTTGATCATTTCCTCTAAACATAAAGTCGAAACCGGTATAGCCATATAATTGCGGACCTTTTGTATTGGTGGTATTAAACCGAATCGACAACGGAACAGAAAAGTAATTAGATCGGTGCACAATCCGCATTAAGAAAGTGGTGGTATCTGAAATCGGACTTGCCTGATCAGCTAAATCAAGTGGTGCTGATTTTAATTCTCCGCTAGGTGAAGAAATTTCCAGTTCATCGTTTAAAGAAGTGTTAGCAATTCTAACCGGGAAAAGACGTGTTGTGTAGCGGTTTGTTCCCATATTCAGCCCAATTCTCACTGAAGCAAACGGTAGAAATTGATAATTGTAATCGAAACCGAAGTTTCTGTTGCTAAGACGAAGTGTGCGGTCGATAATGAATGCTTTTGAATCGGATTCCACAATTCCGGAATAGGTGCGGTTGTTTCGGCCAACTCCGGCGTATACGTCAATAAATGAATAAGGAAAGAATAGTTTAGGGAACGGCTTCTCGGGATGAATTGACCGAACAGTGTCTATTTTATATTCAAGTGTTTTTGCTAAAAGCATACTCAACGTTAAATCGGTATCCGCATCTTGAGGTTTAACTTGAGTTGAAGCGGTATCATTTGGTTGACCGTTTTGCGAATTTTCTACGATCAACGGATCAACTATCGGTGAGAAATAAGTTGCGGGATTAACAATTGGATCCGTCTTCGGGTTTGTTTTCGTTCCCTGATTGTTTTCAGTTGCACCCTTCCGGTTGACTTTTCTCACTTTGTAGGTTCTTGCATGTTGATTCGGTTGATTTGAACTTAAAAGCGGGTTGTTTTTCGTTTCAGCATCGGATAAAACCGATTGATTGTGATCAACATTCGTTAATGTAGTATTCGATTCCGATTTGTTTTTTGAAGTTGTTGAAACGCCCGATTGAAGCGGTTTTAGTGTTTTACTGATTGGAACGGTTGTCCCATTAAATGAAAGATCAATATGATTTGCCGGAAATAAAAAGAAATAGGAGAGTGAAAGTAGCCCTAGGAATAAACCCGAGAACACAAACCACCAGAAAAATGGACGTCTTTTTTTTGTCGGAGGAAAAAGTTCCTTTTCAATTGCCGGCCAAATGAAATCCGGAGCAGGAACAGTATGTTCCTCCAACTTTTCATGGAGCAATTGCCGTAATTTCGGATCGTCATTATGCTCTTTCATAACGCGTGTTTTTTAGCGATAGAAGTGTTTTTTTCTAAAGCAAGTTTCAATTCTTTTTTGGCATCGTGAAGCTGCGATTTTGAGGTTCCTTCGCTGATTCCTAACAACTCGGAGATTTCACGGTGATTGTATCCTTCAACATAATAAGCATTGAAAATTTGTTTTCTTCCCGGGCTCAATTTGTTGATGTAAAATAGTATTTCGTCGGCATCCATTTCTGAAATGAAGTCGGTTTGAATGGCATCGTTTTCAGTAATTTCATTGGTCATCTGACTGTAAACTTTTGCGTTCTTTTTTTTGTGTTGCGCCAGACTCGTATGAATGGTTATTCGCTTCATCCAGGCTTTAAAGTTTGACTCACGACTGTATTGATGTAAATTTTTAAAAATGTTGATAAAACTTTCTTGCAGCGCATCTTGAGCATCATCCGGAGTGGAAGAATAACGGATACACAAAGCATAGAGCCACGAACTGTAGTGTTGATACAATTCATGAAAGGCCCGCTGATCGTTCTTTAAACAACGGTCAATTAACGCTATATCTCTTTCCTGTGAGTCGATAAACTTAGTATACTTATTAAACAAGAGTGAACTTAGTTTAAAAAGGTTGGGTAAGAGTTATTTTTTTTAAAGAATTCTGTTGGAAGGGCGGGGGAGGATTTAATGAGGTAGGTGAGAGATGTGTGGTTGATGAGGAGGCGTCGGGCTACAGGCCAATGAAAATGGACTAAAATTTGAAAATTTTCCAGTTTTCTTGACGAAAATTTCCAAATTGGATATTTGTCCAATTTGCCATTTGGTAAATTTGGAATTTTGCTGTTTTCCTCAGAAAAAAGCCTTCACTTCCATTCCACCTGCATGCACGGTTTTCGATCCTTCCGACTGGCGTCCGTTGTATTGAATCGACAACTGTAGATTTTTGGAAATAGTGCGCTGATAACCGATGCTCCACACCAGATTCTTTCCTGCTTTGAGGGCTTCCAATAATTCAAACCCGAGTGGTGAATTGGCGTTTCCGTCAGAAGTAATTTGGATGAAATTAAACTGACCTTGCAAACTTCCTTTTTGTGCCTGGTTGTACTTGGCAGTGAATCCGATATCGCTGACTTTAGCATATTCGCCACCAAATTCGGCGGCATTGGTTTTGTCAGAAAACCGGCTTTCGATGCTAAAACGCAACGATGTATTCGGCTGAAATACAAGCGATGGTTTGATGATCCAATAATTTAACCGGTAATTTCGACCGGTGGTATAATCAACCGATGAGGTTTTTAAACCTTGCTCAAACGAACTCAAAATACTCCATTCTTTCGAGATGTTCCAGCGACCGTTTACCTCATGCGACTCATTGCTTTTCCCATCGTAACCTGTTGCTAACAGGGTTTTCGATTGCACGTTTTGATACGAATAATCGAAGCCAAACAACGAACTGGTGCGGTTGAAATAAAGCGTGTGCTTCATGTTACTGGAAGTGCTGATGAGGTCGGCATCATCGATACGGCCGTTGAACGGATTGTAAGCATTGAGATTGTCGAACGAACTGGTTTTGCGTTGAATCCGAAACCGTGATTGAGTAGAAAACCGCGCCATGAACAGTTTAATTCCCTGTTTATTGGCCCAAACGCGTTCCGGACGAATAATGAGACTTTGGTTGTATTCGTTGCTATACGTATTGATGTAATCGTTACTAGGCGTAAAAACACGAATGTAACTTGCTTGATCGGCATAAGCGGCCAATTCGAATTCGTTGAGATCTTTCACATTGTCGCCGTTGTAATCGATCCAAGTGTAAACTCCTTGACCGTCGTTGACTTTGATGTAAATAAACTCGCGTTTTTGTTCCAATCCGGCACCGATCTCGTAAAAAGTAGTCAGTGAAACAGCGCTTTTCCACAGTTTTATTTCGTGGTCAACCCGACCATTGGTGGTGTTTTCCGGTTTCTGAGAAATCAGGTTGGTGTCTAGGATTTCCAACGTTCGGTAATTCCCAACCAATACCAAGCGTTGATTTTTCAACGATTTTAAGGTCCATTCACCACTGATGGTGCGTGCTTTGGCGACATTGGTGAGACGTGTACTGTCCGATTTTTTATCCAATCGTTCGCGGTAACTCAAGCGCAATTCACCCATGGTGGTGTCACCGAAAACCACATAGCCCTGATAATCAAAGAAGGAATAAGAATTCAACGCAAGCAACGAATCGCCGGTATTAAAACGGTTCCATTCTTGGTCGTCTTTGTAACCGATGCGTATTTTTTTACCAAGTTCCTGCGAAACATCCAGTTTGTGTCGAATGAACTGATTGTCATTAGCCGTTTTTGAACTCAAGGCACTGGCATCCCATGTAACGCGCAAGCCTTTCTGTTTCCAGTTGGCGCCACTGTGCAAACGATATCCTGTAAAATCGGTCCCGATCTTAAATTGCTGTGCATTGAGCGAAACTTGTCCATACTTGATGTGTCCGAGTGCGGAAGAAAGTGTTGAATATACCTGATTTCCTTTGAATCCTTGATTCCGCGTATTCCAGTCACGGTCAAATTCAACCGAACGGTATTGCTCAATGGGTTTGAAATACGGATCGAGCGCTTCCACTTCGGCTTTATTGGTCCATGACCATAGTGGAATACTATCACGACCAAACGGAAGCGTGTGTTCTACTTTCGAGCGGACGGAAAATCCTCTGTCATCGAAACGATCAAGGGTCGAAAACGTATTGAGATCATAAGTGCTCATTCCCACCTCGGAAGTCACTTTTAAGCGATCATTAAAGCGATAGGTTCCACCGGCAGTAAATAATTGTTGTTGTTTCGGAGTAATGAGCAGTGAAACAGGAGCGTAATCACCCTGTGAAATACCACCGACGGGTTCCACCCATTTGTAAACGCGACCCAGCGCATTGAATTTTTCAAACACATAATCGCCTTTTCCGGGGCCGACAAACGTAAAATTGACCTTGTACTTGGCCAGGATCGGATCAACGGAAACTACCAATACGCTGTCGTATCCAAGTGAATCGATGAGTTTATAGAGCACCAAGTTTTCACTGAAACCAACCGAATCGAGTACCAAACTTCTGGCGGCTTGTAAATCATCACCTATGGAAGAAAGCAGGAATTTTTGATCGGAAGTGAGGTTCTGCTGCAAGGGTTGGTTTTTGGCATCCTGCTCCGAATAAGCGTTGATCCACCAGTCGTACTTTTTGGTGGTCGCAGCGGTAGAAAACTGAAAGAGCGAACGGGCGTAATTCTGATCGGAATACTGAAATTCGACCACAATACGAATGTCTTTGGTAATGAGTTGTCTTGCGGTGAAGGTGAGTTCGGAAGTATTGTAATCGATCACGTAATCGTATTCCTGACCGCGAGTGAGGAGTTTTCCATCGATGAATACGCGTTCCGTTCCCGAAAGCACCACAATGAAAGGTTCGTTTTCATTTCCACGCAATCGATACGGACCTTGATTTCCCTCAACTCCCTGAATGATTTGCCGGTTGAATTTTCCTTTCGACAAGGCTCCGCTTACCTGTGTTTTGAGCGATTTGTTTTTGTCTTTGATCCAATAATATTCGCCGGTGAGTCCTTGTCCGCGCTTTTTGTAAGTGAGGAAATAACCCTCGGGTTTGGAAATCCAGAAATCGCCGGCTGTGAGTTTGAACCGGTCGTTGAACAACTGAATAAATACCTGATCAAATTCCTGCAATTTATTGGTATTGCCTTCGGGCTGAATGGGTAAGTTATCGTCGGTTACCGAAGCCAACACTTGCAGATTGGGTGTTACATATCCGGAAAGTTCTAGATTGAGCGAAGAATTGACGGATAAATCTTGCCGGTTTCCGAATGAGATTCCACGTGAAATACTTCCCGATTTTTGCAAGCCACCTGTTCCCAATAAATCGAGCGCATTATTGGTGGGTTCAATGAGAAATTTCTCACGATCGCCTTTTGAGATGTTATAAATGAGACTGGTATCGCGGCGAGATTCGGTGTAGGAGAAGCGCACGGGAATAATGCGATAAGCAACCGATAGTTCTTCCGGACAAGGAGATTTCAGTTCAATTGTGGCACTAGCAAAATCTACTGTATAGGCAGATTCGGGCAACAATTGTTCACCGCATTTGCAACTGATCGAACCCGGATAAATGGAAAAAGTATCCAAAGCGATAGAGATAGTATTGGCCGCAACGGATTTTTGGCGCTGTGTACTTAACTGCGCGAAGCTGTTCAACGAAACGAACAGCGAAAAAAAAACCAACCAAATACAAATCCTCGGCATTGATGCTAAGGTACTAACGTTTAAGGAAAGTTCTTATTTTGTTGGTTGCATATATTGTGGGCATGTGATTCAGCATGGGCGTGATTTGTATATTAGAATATATGCAAAGAGGCGCGATTCATCGCGCCCCTTACATTGAATTTATCTTAATCAGAATCTATTTTCCTTTTAACCACGATTCACGAATCGCTTTTTTGCTGTCGTCAGATGAAGCATAACCTTCGGCATTTTCTTTCGGTAGTGCTACAATACCCTTCAGACTTACGGTTTTACCGTCTCTTTTTACCTTCATGGTCATGTTATCACCATCTTTCCATGAAATACTCGCTTCAATCATGGAATTGATGCTTTCGTAATTGTATGCTGTGCCGTTGATCTCAACAATGATATCACCATCTTGAATTCCCATAGCTTTTGTGAACTCATTGCCTTCGGGTAACCAGAAAATTTCTTTTGTAGTCCCATTAACGCTGATATAAGGCATCATTTCTCCACCCGACATGAGACCTTTCAAAAATGGATTCCCATCAGTAAGAACGGTTGTTTTGGTAACACCCATTCGCCCGAAAAATTCTTCGTACGGAATTGGAGTATCACCTGCCACATATTTATCCAAAAATGCGCCAACTTCCGGATAAGTAAGATCGGTTACTTTCGCAAATAACTCATCGTCTTTAAACGGTTTTTGACTACCGTATTCGTTAGACAACTCTTGCATTAAATTCAAGATTCCTTTTTGCCCATTGCTGTTTTCACGAATCAGGATATCGATACACATGGCAATGAGCGCACCTTTTTGATATACATTCAGGTATTGTTCTTTGAAGTAAGGCTCGAAAACATGCTTACTCATGTAAGTGAAACTCATCGAGTCATCCATTTGCATGGAGTTGGCGATTTTCTCCGACATACGTTTGTAGAAATCGTTCTCGTCAATCAACCCTTCGGTTACCTGAAACAAGTTGGCAAAATACTCGGTCACACCTTCATACATCCACAAGTGTTCAGACATTTGAGGGTCGTTGAAATCGAAGAAATGAATCTCTTCCGAATGCACGGTCAGTGGTGTTACAATGTGGAAAAACTCATGCGACACTACATCTTTTAGGATTTCTTCCATTGCACCAAGCTCCATATCTTCAGGTAAAACAACCGTTGTAGATGTTGGATGCTCTAACGCTCCGGTACCTTTTGCATCCTTTGCTTTCGGGTCGGCAAGGTAAATCAAAACAGCATATTTTTTTGTGGAGTTGATGGAACCCAAAAAGTGCTTCTGAGCCTTCATCATTTTTTCCATAGCCGGAGCGATCTGCGAAACCTTGTACTTCCCGCTTGGCGAATGCAGACTGATGATAATTTCCATTCCATCAACTATAAACGACGTATAATTCGGTTTGGAGTACATGATCGGCATTTCAACCAGATTGGCGTAACTTGGCATTTCGAATACGTCTACCGTTTTGCTTGGATTGGCATCTACCATTGCCGAAACACCTTCCAACCCTTTTGGATGAGTAACGGTTAATTTATAAGGAACCTGCTCTTGACCCTTGAAATATCCAATGAATCCGTGGGTGTTGAGCATGAAGTTTTTCTTCGCATTGATATTGGTTCCAGCCGGTGAAAAGATGTCTTTTTTCCCGAAACCTTCACCAACTTCCGTATCGTATGTGTCATTCACCAAGTACGTTACTTTATTCAGTTTTGAGGCATTTTCGATGATGTAGGTGTTTTGATCTTTCTTTGAAACCGTCAAACTTGCTCCGCTAGCATCAAACGCTTTTAATCCCTCTATGTAACGACCGTAATTGTCTTCTGAATATGTACCCGGAACTGTTTTAGGAATATGAAAAGTAGCAGTTGAGGTAGTAAAAACGGGTGTCATTATGGTTACCGATACTTGGTCGTTTTTCACTTTGACCAAATCAATACTTACATTAAAAGCAGCACTTGGTGCAACCTCTTTCGCATAAGAGGTAAAGCTGACCAATAAACTTGCAAAGGCTAGGCTAAAAAGCGTTTTTTTCATATTCATTCAGGGTTTATTGTATTATTCTTTTTCGGGGTGAATCGAAAAATGACTGTTTCGTTTTGTTTAGACTGTATTTTGGGCTTTTTGTTACAAAAAACGGTGTAAATGTTACGTTTAAATTGAAAGATCTTAGATTGTTACATCCCAACGATGCCTTAAATAATAGGTTAATGTTAATTCAAACGAATGAAACATGCTTATCAAAAACTGCTGAATTCTTTGTTTGAAGGATAAACGAACGATTGACGTGATAAATGGAAGCAGAACTATCCGACTTGTTGGGCATCCTGCTGGGTATCTGAAGATGAAACACCAACCAATTGCAACACTTTCGTTCTAATAGATTGTGTATCGAATCCACACTGGATGTGCAATTCTTCCACAGTTCCATGATGAATGTAGGTATCCGGAATGCCCAATCGAACCACTTTAGCACTGTAATTATGGTCGGCCATAAATTCAATTACCGCAGAACCGAAACCGCCCATAATAGCACCGTCTTCGATGGTAATGATTTTATCGAATTTCGAGAATACTTCGTGCAGCATCAATTCATCAATCGGTTTGGCGAAACGCATATCGTAGTGAGCTGCCGAAACGCCATCTTCTTTGAGTAAAGCAATGGCATCTTGCGCAAAATTCCCAACGTGACCGATGGTAAGAATTGCTGCGTCTTCACCGCTTGTTAATTTACGACCTGTGCCCACTTTCATGGCTTTCATGGCTGTTTTCCATTCGGTCATTACACCGTTTCCACGCGGGTAACGAATGGAAAAAGGACCGTGATTTTCAGCCTGAGCGGTAAACATCATGTTGCGCAATTCTGCTTCGTTCATCGGTGCAGCCACAATCATATTCGGAATGGAGCGCATGTATGCAATATCGTAAGCACCATGATGCGTAGCACCGTCGGCGCCAACCAAACCACCACGGTCAAGACAGAAAACTACTTGCAGGTTTTGCAATGCAACATCATGAATTACCTGATCATAAGCGCGTTGCATAAACGACGAATAAATATTGCAGTACGGAATCAATCCTTGAGTTGCCAGTCCGGCCGAGAAAGTCACAGCGTGTTGCTCGGCAATTCCTACGTCGAATGCACGATCGGGCATGGCTTCCATCATAAAGGTGAGTGAGCAACCCGAAGGCATAGCAGGTGTCACACCCATGATTTTATCATTATTTTCGGCCAATTCAACAATGGTATGACCGAAAACATCCTGATATTTGGGCGGTTGCGGCGATTTTGGCACCACTTTGATGATTTCACCCGTGTCTTTATTAAACACCCCCGGAGCGTGCCATTTGGTTGGATTTCCCTCTTCGGAAAACTTGTAACCCGCACCTTTTCGGGTAATGCAATGCAAGATTTTTGGGCCTGGGATATCTTTTAAATCTTCCAACACTTTGGCCAAACCGATGGCATCGTGCCCGTCGACCGGACCGAAATAACGGAAGTTCAACGATTCGAAGAAATTACTTTGTTTCAGCAACGAACCTTTCAGCGCATTGGAGATTTTAGAAGCGATGGTTTGTGCATCAGGACCGAATTTGCTCACTTTCCCCAACAATTTCCAAACTTCGTCTTTTACCTTGTTGTAGGTATGCGAAGTAGTAATGTCGGTAAGGTATTCTTTCAGCGCACCCACGTTCGGGTCGATGGACATACAATTGTCGTTGAGTACCACTAGCAGGTTGGCGTCTTTTTCAAATCCGGCGTGGTTTAATCCTTCAAATGCCAAACCGGCTGTCATGGCTCCATCACCGATTACAGCAATGTGATGACGGTCTTTTTCGCCTTTGTAACGATTGGCAACTGCCATTCCCAAAGCTGCGGAAATAGAGGTAGAAGAGTGCCCTACACCGAAGGTATCGTATTCGCTTTCGCTGCGTTTCGGGAAACCCGAGATGCCGCCTTTGGTGCGGTTGGTATGAAACAATTCACGGCGACCGGTAAGGATTTTGTGTCCGTATGCCTGATGGCCGACATCCCACACCAACTGGTCGTAAGGCGTGTTGAATACGTAATGCAAGGCAACGGTCAATTCCACCACACCGAGACTGGCACCGAAGTGCGAATTCCCGATTTCGGAAATGACATCTACAATATACTGGCGTAATTCGTCGGAAACCTGTGGTAGGTCATCGATACTCACCTGATCGCGAAGATCTTGCGGGATATGGATGTTTTCGAGTAATGGGCCAGCTTTGTATGGATGCATAAACACGTATTTAACAAGCAAAGTTACGTCTTCGCTCATTGGATAACAAACAAACGGAGGGTTTATTTTGTTCGAAACGTTAAAGAATGTTGTTCCTATTTCATCAATTCATTCTTAGCTCTTTTACTTTACAATTTATACTCTAAATCCAAAACAGGTATTTCTACCCTTCTACAAATAGTTCCATTCTTCTATTCTTGTAGAAAGATTAGGTTCAATTATTTATTCATCAAAAAAAACTTATTTATGCCAACTACTCCATTACCAGTTATTTCTACCAGCGGAAAAGCATTTGTCGACACAAGTGGCAATCGTTTTGTTGTGCGCGGTGTGGCCCTTTCAGCAAGTGGTGTTTCCGCCCTTATGATCGATGACATTCTAGCAGATGATCACAATCCATTGATGGTCAATACCATTATTCCAAAACTTGTGTCATTAAATGTCAATTGTATTCGTGTTTATCAGGTTAATCCAGCGAATAGCCATGCGCTATCCATGGCGAGTCTTGAAGCAAGTGGTATTTATGTAATGGTTGGCCTGGCGACATCAACCTATTCGGTAAAACAAATGACGGGCGAATACAGTTATGGAACTTTCCTTCACGCGGCTGGAATAATAGACGAGTTTTACGCGTATAACAACACCCTTTGTTTTTCGGTGGGTAATGAAGTAGAGTTTCCCGGACAACAAGCGAGTAACCTGAATAGTGTAGCACCGGCTGGAACAGCAGCGTCAACAATCGTTACAGATACAATTGCGCTTGAAATTGCAGTTGCACAAGCTATGAAATCATTTGCGCGCGACGTTAAGGCTTACATAAAAACCAAGAATCCCCAAAGTACCATTCCAGTTGGTGTAGCTATGCAGGACGGCCCTCAAACATCTTGGGAAAGTGGCAATCCGAACGCTTATCAATTAGGTATTATTGGTACAGATATAATTGCACAGTATTACGCTTCGGGAGCTGTTGAAGAGCGTATGGACTTCATCGGAATCAATTCCTATAGGTATCAAAGCGGTACTACCGGTACAAATGCTTATGACACACTTGGTGCTGAATGTAAACCACTACCAGTTCCTGTTTTTTTAACTGAAACTGGCGCACTTGCTACTCCGCGCACCTGGGCTATAGTACCACAGATGTATACTGACACGAATTTGTATCCTCAACTTTCCGGACAAGTAGCCTTTCAACTATTGGAAGAAGGTTCCGGTTATGGTTTGTATGATGTGACCAATAGTTCAGGAACGATTACATTAACAGCCAGCACAAATGGTGGTGCTACTGCATTAGGTACTCAATATGGTTTACCCGTTCCAAGTCCTTTAAATTCTGCAAGTACAACGCCATCTGGCACAACCGTTGCCCCAACAAGCTTTGGTCAATCGCCAATTGTTAATGTAACATGGCCTGATTCTTTATTAGCGCCTTATACCTATCAAAGTGCTGACGCGTCCATCACCATTGAAAATTATGCGTTAAACGAAGTTCAAATCACCCAAATGGGAACGGTAATGGGTACTATAGCAGCGGCTACAAACACAACTACACCAACCTCTCAAACAATGAATGTCTATTCTGGTCATGCAATTTCAATTCAAGCTCAAAACCCTAGTGATAGCACTTGGGATGCATTGTGTGGGGTGGCTGCAGCAAATGTGGTAGCTGGAATAACCGTTCAAACGAATGTGTCTTGGGGTGTTTATTCAGGATGTAACGTTGATCTTCCAACGAGCAATCCCATTTCAGTTACCGTGAATAATTATGCATCAGTTGAAATAAATGTTGTGGTTGGCGGTACAGTTGTAGCTACTGTGGATGCTCCTGCTGCGAATAAATCCTACGCTCAACAAGTCGTTTCGCTTACAA
The DNA here is from genome assembly GCA_029866325.1 of Fluviicola sp. Classification (GTDB taxonomy): domain Bacteria; phylum Bacteroidota; class Bacteroidia; order Flavobacteriales_D; family Crocinitomicaceae; genus Fluviicola. Next base: position 304,010 of record JARWZO010000005.1, read on the forward strand.
GTATTGGTGTATTAAACCTGCAAAATTCAGCTTATGACGAAATCTGCTCGGTGTCTGCACTTCTTATTCAAGATAATATCACGATAGAAAATAACGTGTCTTGGGGCAGTGGTTGCTGTAACTTACCTGTTCCTAACAATAATACAATACCCGTAACGGTTGAGAATTACAATACTCAACAAGCCATGTGCCTGATTCAAAATGGAGCTCAAATAGGCAGTAGTTTACCCGTGGCAACATCGAGTACCGTGCCTAGTAGCACTGTTATTCAATTAAGTGTTGTGAATGACTTATACATACAATACGAAAACACCGAAAATCAATGGATCACAGCTTGTATGGTTCCTGCCATTGAGATCAGTGCATGGATGACGATAGCGAATAATGTTGCTGCTTACGGAAACAACATGTGTGTAATCAGTTACTCAGGTGGTTAATCAGAGCTATTGTTTTAAAACGACAGTTTAAAGAAGCGCGAGATCAACCCTTGTTGATTATCGCGCTTCTTTTGATAAAAACAACACATTTTTCAGCAATTAGTTACGTTTCGACTGTTGGCTAATCACCAGCAACAACATTCCTAGAATAAAAAGTATAGGACCGGAGTAAAATGCTTTTATCGGATCAGGCCAGTGACTTATTTTGATTGGGAATCCAATAAGGAGGGTTAATGATCCCAGCACGATTAGCACAATTGATAATGCTTTCATGTTCGTTATTTAAAACACATACCCAATCCCAAACAACATCCCAAACGCATCAGTTCCGATGGAATAACTACTTCCTATATACAATACCATATCCTCATTTCTCACGAAGCGGAAACGGCCTGCAACAATAGGTGCAAAACGCAATGATTTATTTTGGTCGATGAGTAAACTCGCCAACGGCCCTGCTTCGAACTCAACGGCTGATTTTTTCCCAATCGTAAGTCTGAAAGCTCGGTATTGGATGCCAGCACCTAAGGTAGGAGAGGCGCGTTTGGAAACCAATTCACCGTTTATGATGTATTGCCTGCTTTCTGTTGGCAGGTTAAAGAAAATGGGAATTCTCAGTTTTTTATCCGGACGTAGTTCTGCAAAAAACAACTTGGCATTTGTTGGAACGATCACCGCTTCTTCCGTTTGAATGTCTTCCAATTTGGAATCGGACACAAACAATAGGGTTTGCCCAAGGCTGAGTTCGAAGTAGTGTTTGTTTTTTTTGATTGAATCGGATGTCACCGAAGTTAAGGTGTCTTGAGAAAATGATGGACTTGAAACGATCATTAACAAGATGAATGATAGTTTAGTAGAGAGGGAAGTTGGATTTTTCATGCTTCTAAAAGTAGAAAAAATTGTGAGGAAGAGTTAGTTGAACTTTCAGCGGATAGATTTTTCCGTAATATTGCGGGATTACTGAATTTAAATTATTTAAAATCAATTACTTGGAATCAAACCATATCCCAACCCGCCACAAAAATCGGCTTCGAGTTCAATTCATCCAACTGCAACCAGTTTTTGCGAAGCACCACCACATCTACCGGTGTTTGTGAAGTCAGTTTGTGCAGCATTCCCCAATTGACAGAGTGTTTGGCTTCTCGCCACAATGATTCGCGGCGGTCGATCCACCATAACAGCACGTGTTGATTTTCCTGATGTAAAATGCCTTCGAAGAAACGGCTCAAGAGAACAGGATCATTGTCTTGCACACAAACTGCTTCCGGCACGACGAAACGATGATTATTTGGTTGTATGATCTTGCGCAAGCCCGGAATGAAAGGAACAATTTTGGTAAGCATGCCCCCTAATGTTCCCGGTAAACGCTCAATGACCCAATTTGCTTGTGTGATTTTTGCAAAAGCAATCAATTCATTGGTCTCGCTAAACATGCCATAATACACCGGATTTTCACAGTGCTCCGGAACAAAATACGCGTGGCATTTTTCAACCTGCTGCAGTTTCGCAGCAATCAATTCTTCGTCGGTTAACTTGCGCACCGATGCCTGAGCTTTCGGTTTTACACGGCTAAAAGTTTGTGTGACGAGATGTGCCTCTGTGCGGAAACCGAATTGCTCGGCCATCCATTTACTACGTTCGTTTTTAGGGTCGATGTAAGCATATAATGTTTCGGGCGCTTCACCGTAATTGCCATCGAAGACTTCTTGGTAAAAATGGGCTATTTCTTGTTTCAGGCGTGAACGAGCGCGATCGGCATGTTGACCGTTTTTTGAAGCTTGTTTTTGTCCTGAAAATGCAAAATAGCGCACATACCAATGCGTTTTCCGGCGACAGAAAGTTACGTTTCCTTGTACTTTCCCATCTTTCTCTACCGACAAAAACAACGGATCCTCTGCTTCAGAAATGCGTTGCTTCGTGTCCAAATGACGGTAACGGGCTCCATTGGTTCCGAGTGTTGTTTGGGTCAACAGTTCCAATAGCGCCGGGGTTGCTTCGTAGCGAATCGTAAATCTTGACGAAAGGCCCATTTCAGTAAGCGTTTAATACAATTTGTTCGGCATCAGCGGGAGTCAATAATTGACGTTCTCCCAATCCGGTCCAATTGCGTTCTTCAAAGCGTTGACGGATAATAGCTGCCGTTTCAGAATACTCTGACGTATAATCCGAAATGTGCGTAGCTACGCCCAATGATCTGAAAAACTGTTCCGTTTCTACGATTGCTTCCTGAGCAACTTCTTCGTCGGTTCCGGTTTTGTGCCAAACTCTGCGGCCGTATTGCGCCAGTTTCGCTTTTTTCTGTTCGAATTGTTGTTCGTACAAGCGTGGAGCAATAATGGCGAGTGTTTGTGCGTGGTCAATGCCATGCAAGGCAGTTAACTCATGTCCGATCATGTGTGTTGCCCAATCGGTTGCTACTCCGCAACGCAATAATCCATTCAAAGCTTGATTGGCGCACCACATTAGGTTGGAGGCTAATTTATAGTCGGTAGGGTTTTCTACGACACCTTGGCCTATTTCCAATAAAGTCGATAAAATTCCCTCGGCATAGCGTTCCTGCAATAAATTATCTGATGGAAACGTGAGGTATTGTTCCATGGTATGCGTAAATGCATCTATCACACCGTTGGCTAGTTGTCGTTTGGGTAATGTTGCCACAAAAGTCGGATCCATGATCGCGAATTTCGGGAAGAACAGCGGTCCGCCCATTGTGCGTTTTTCTTTCAATGAAGAACGACTGATCACAGCTCCCGAATTAGATTCGGATCCTGTAGCAGGTAAAGTGAGAATACAACCAAACGGAAGGGCGTTGGTGAAAACTTTCCCCGGTTCACGCAAGAGCACTTCCCATGGATCACCGGCATAATTGACAGCACCTGAAATGAATTTCACTCCGTCAATGACTGAACCGCCGCCAACTGCCAGTAAAAAGCCGATGTTGTGTTCGCGGATATATTCCACGGCTTTCATGAGCGTATCAAATTCAGGATTGGCTTCAATTCCTTTGAACAAGTGAAGATCAAACGCCGAAAGTTCACCTTTCAGTTGGGCTAAAAATCCGGAACGTTCAATGGATCCGCCACCGTATAACACAAGCACCGATTTACCACTGTAATGGTTGGAAATCAGGTCTGAAACACGATTTATTTGGTCTTTCCCAAACACAATGGTCGTGGGTGTTGTAATCTCAAAATTATTCATGGCGAAAGTATCGCGCAAAGATACGCAACAATTGAAACACCACACACTTTTTGGCTTTTTTGTGTTATGGCTTTTTAACCGAATATCGAATGCCAATCAGCTGAATAATTGTTTGAATTTCGCACTAATCCGTTTGTTTCTTGCATCTGAATCGCTAATTGACCGTTGTACTTTTGTAACAGTAATGAACTAAAAATCAATACCATGAAGTATAATTTATTCGGAAACACCGGTCTTGTAGTGTCGGAATTGTGTTTGGGAACCATGACCTTCGGCGGCGAAGGAATGTGGAAAGCCATAGGCATGCTGCAGCAAGAAGAAGTCAATCAGCTGGTGAAAGGTGCTGTTGATGCAGGAATTAATTTTATCGACACAGCCAATATTTATTCCTACGGCGAATCGGAGCGTTTGCTAGGAAATGCCGTTCGTGAATTGGGATTAGATCGGAATGAGCTCGTCATCGCAAGTAAAGTGAGAGGAAGAATGGGTGAAGGACAAAACAATACCGGACTTTCCCGTCTTCATATCTTTCAATCGGTTGACGCCAGTTTACATCGCCTTCAAATGGACCATCTGGACATTTTGTATGTGCATGGAGTAGATCCGCTTACGCCTGTGGAACAAACCATGCGTGCACTCAACGATTTGGTTGTAGCTGGAAAAGTGCGCTACATTGCAGTGTGTAACTGGCCCGCCTGGATGGTGATGAAAGCACAAGGAGTTGCCCGACAAAACGGTTGGCACGTATTTGAAGGTCTGCAGTATTTTTATTCGGTGGGCGGGCGCGATATTGAACGCGAAATCTTACCGATGGCAAAAGATCAAAACCTGGCAGTGATGCCTTGGAGCCCATTGGCTGGCGGATTTTTCTCCGGAAAATATAAACGTGACGAAGCAACAGGACAAAACCGTAGAGACAACTTCGATTTTCCGCCGATTAACAAAGACAAAGGCTACGAGATCATTGACGTATTGCGCGAAATCAGTGAAGCTCACCAAACTACGGTGGCACAAGTTTCATTGGCGTGGGTACGTTTACAGCAAGGAGTTACCAGCACCATTATCGGAGTAAAAACAGTGCAGCAGCTTCTGGATAATTGTGCTTCGGTCAACCTCGAATTATCGGCAGATGAATTAATTAGAATAAACACCGCAAGTGCATTGTCGATTGAATATCCGGGATGGATGGTAGACCGACAAATGGCCGATCGTACTCTCAATCAAGTGAAATAAGGAACCAAATTATCATCAAACTACATGTGAGGGATTTACTTTTACATGTAGTTTGATTTTTGTACTTTTCAACTCGTATGTCAACAATTCATCATTCGGAAAAACTCAATGGAAATCCCCCGATGCTGCAACGCGATTTCGGGCAATTCAATGCTATACGGATTCAGGATCTTCCCAAAATGGCTGGAGGACCTGTCACGTATAACCGCCGCGATTACTACAAAATCAGCCTGTATCAGGGAAACAGCATTTATCATTACGCCGATAAAAGTTTAGAAATTTCCGGTACTAACTTGTTGTTTTTCAGCCCGAAAGTACCGTACACACTCGAGAAAGTTTGCGGCGAAAACTACGGCTGTTTCTGCATTTTTACAGAAGCTTTTTTCCGCGACCAACCGATGGCGAATTTGGGCGAATTGCCGATGTTCAAACCGGGTGGAAAATCATTCTATAAACTCGATGCAGAACAGGAAGCCCATTTGGAACAGATATTCGAAAAAATACTGGCTGAAGTCAATTCCGATTACATTTACAAATACGACCTTATTCGCACGCTCGTAAGCGAGTTGATTCATTTCGCACTCAAATTGCAACCTTCTGAAACAGTCTACAATCACCCCGATTCCAATTCCCGCTTAACATCAGTGTTTACCGAATTGCTCGAACGGCAATTTCCCATCGAATCGGCTCAGCAACGACTCAAAATGCGTTCGGCTAGTGATTATGCAGAACAACTTTCCGTACACGTTAATCACCTCAATCGTGCCATTAGAGAAACCACCGGGAAAACCACTACGTATCAGATTTCGGAGCGTATGATCCGTGAAGCCAAAGCCTTACTCAAGCACACCGGCTGGAATGTTGCTGAAATAGCGTATTGTTTGGGGTTTGAAGAACCGGCGCATTTCCATCATTTTTTCAAGAAACAAACAGGGATTACGCCAACTGCTTTTCGTGTAGGCTGATGCGTTTCATTCATCCATTTCGGAATGCGTCTTCGTTTCGCGCATCAGTACATATACCAATAACGAAATCATTATGCATCCGGTGATATACCAATAAAACCACGTTTCATGTCCACTGTCTTTGAGCCAAAGCGCAACATATTCGGCACTTCCGCCAAAAATAGCGACAGTAATAGCATAAGGAAAGCCAACACCCAGAGCACGTATTTCGGTCGGAAATAATTCTGCTTTCACGACAGCGTTAATGCTGGTGTAACCACTTACGATAATCAGTGCGGCTAATAAAAGGAAAAAAGCCGTCCAAACAGAAGTGGTATGGCTGAGCGAGGTGAGCAAGGGAACAGTGAACAGCGTTCCTAAAATCCCAAAACCAATCAATAAGGGTTTTCTTCCGATCTTATCAGAAAGCGCTCCAAAAAAAGGTTGCAGACAAGCAAAAATCAGAAGGCTGAAAAAGGATATGAGTGTAGATGTTCCTTTCGATAAATGAACCGTATTCACCAAAAACTTCTGCATATAGGTGGTGTATGTGTAAAAGGCCAGCGTTCCACCTAATGTAAGCCCAATCACGATCAAAACGGCACGCGGATGTTTTAATAAGGCACGAAGTGTTCCTTTTCGGGAAGCTTTTTCAGCTCTATGAGCATCAAATGCAGAGGTTTCTTCCATCGATTTACGCAAATACAACGCAACCAATGATAGCATCGCTCCGAAAATAAACGGTAAGCGCCAACCCCACGATTCCAGATCGCTTTCACTGAGAAAACGCTGCAGCAACAGCTGAATTCCGAGGGCGATCAACTGACCACCGATGAGCGTTACGTATTGAAAACTGGCGTAAAATCCACGTCTGTTCGGCGTTGCCATTTCACTTAGATAGGTTGCCGAAACACCGTATTCACCTCCAACACTCAGACCCTGGATCATCCGCGCTATAAGCAAAATGATCGGAGCCGCAATTCCGATTGAGTGGTAAGTTGGCGTGATGGCAATGAGCATCGATCCGAATGACATGACCAAAACCGATAAAGTCATAGCCCGTTTTCGCCCCAATTTATCAGCAATACTTCCAAAGAGCCAACCACCGATGGGACGCATTAGAAATCCCACAGCAAAAATCCCGGCTGTATTCATTAACTGAGCTGTAGCATTACTTTCTGGAAAAAACGAATGCGAAAAATAGAGCGCAAATGCTGAATAAGCATACCAATCATACCATTCCACCAAATTCCCGATTGAGCCGCTGATGATAGCTTTCAGTTGTTTTCCCGAGACGCGTTCTTTTTGTTGATTCATCGATTCCAAAACTAACTTTTTTTACATGATGCTTGATGTTGAATTTTTGATGTTGGATGAGGTAGTTTGTAAAAAATCAAACTTTTCCAACCAATGAAAACTTGATTTACGAATCATTAGTCGCTTGATTATTCAACAATCGTGATTTCTAGTTCAAATGATCAACTGATTTTCAGGAACTGAAGCACGATTTTGGACTTCAAGCGTTCATCAAAAATTCAACATCAAACATCAAAAATCAGCTACACGTGATTAGTTAATTCTAGCACTTTCAAGTATATTTGCAGTCCTGTTTCAATCCATGGTAAACGAACAGGTGAACTTTAATATTTCAGGAAAAACATGAACTCATTTTCATCCCGTCACATTGGTCCCGATAACACTGAGAAAACAGCCATGCTTGCTGCAATCGGTGTGCAATCGGTACAAGAGTTAATTGATAAAACCATTCCTGCTCACATACGTTTGAGCGGCGAATTGAAGATAGATCCGGCGATGACCGAACAGGAATACCTGCAGCACATCACCGCTTTAGGAATGCAAAATCAGGTGTTTAAATCATTTATCGGTTTGGGATACAATGAAACCATTACACCATCGGTTATTTTGCGTAATGTATTGGAAAATCCGGGATGGTACACAGCTTATACGCCTTATCAGGCCGAGATTTCTCAAGGTCGTTTGGAAGCATTGTTGAATTTCCAAACCATGATTTTGGAATTGACAGGAATGGAAATCGCCAATGCATCATTGTTGGATGAAGCAACAGCCGCTGCCGAAGCAATGATTATGTTTTACAACTCGCGTTCACGTCAGGAGGTAAAAGACAATCAACACAAATTTTTCATCGACGCAAACGCATTCCCACAAACCATTGAAGTGGTATTGGGTCGCGCGTTGAACTTGGGTATCGAATTGGTACAAGGCGATGCTGCAACATTTGTCAACGACGGATCGTATTTCGGTGCAGTGATTCAATACCCGGATGCTAAAGGTTCTATTACAGATGTAAAAGGTTTTATTGCTCGTAACGAAGGTTTACGTGTAGCAGTTGCAGCTGATATTTTAGCTTTGGTGCTTTTACAGTCACCGGGTTCTCTTAGAGCTGATGTGGTTTTCGGTTCGTCACAACGTTTCGGTGTACCAATGGGTGCCGGAGGTCCGCATGCAGCATTTTTCGCCGCGAAAGACGAATACAAACGCACCATGCCGGGTCGTATCATCGGTGTATCAAAAGATGCAGATGACAATCTTGCTTTGCGCATGGCGCTTCAAACACGTGAACAACACATCAAACGCGATAAAGCAACGTCTAATATTTGTACAGCTCAGGCCTTGTTGGCTGTAATGGCAAGTATGTATGCTGTTTATCACGGACCTGCACGCATGAAAGCAATTGCAGAACACGTGCATTCATTGGCTGTGAAAACGGCAAAAGGATTAAAAGCTGCCGGAATTACGGTTGCTTCCGATTCGTTTTTCGATACGGTTTGTGTGAAAGGCGTAAATACTGCGGCCATCAAAGCTGCTGCCGAAGCCAAACAATTGAATTTCCGCATTATCAGCGATAGCGAGTTAACCATCAGTTTCGGTGAACCGCATACAACTGCCGATGTTAATACTATTTTGAGTGTGTTCGGTGTGAATACAACTGTTTCGGATGAGGTTGAAAGCACAATTGCTTCTGCTTTATTACGTACCGATGCTGTATTTACACATCCTACCTTCAACCGTCATCATTCCGAATCGAAAATGATGCGTTACCTGAAGCGTTTGGAAAACAAAGATTTGTCGTTGGTTCATAGCATGATTCCATTGGGATCTTGTACGATGAAATTGAACGCAGCTTCGGAGTTGATTCCGATTACCAACCCGCAATTTGCGAATATGCACCCGTTTGCACCTGTAGCTCAAGCAGCAGGTTACCACGCAATGTTCCGCCAGTTGGAAAAAGATTTGTGTGAGTCGACCGGTTTTGCAGCTATGTCGTTGCAACCGAATTCAGGAGCACAAGGTGAGTACGCCGGTTTGATGGTGATCAAAGCTTACCATGAATCGCGCGGAGATAAACAACGCACCAAAATGATCATTCCTTCATCGGCTCACGGAACCAATCCTGCTTCTGCGGTGATGGCCGGTTTTGAGGTGGTGGTAACGGGTTGCGACGACAACGGAAACATCAACATCGATGAATTGCGTGAAGTAGCCACAGCGTTGAAAGGCGAATTGGCCGGTTTGATGGTGACGTATCCGTCGACTCATGGTGTTTACGAAGAAGGAATTCGCGAAATCACAACGATCATCCACGAAAACGGAGGTCAGGTTTACATGGACGGCGCCAACATGAACGCGCAAGTCGGTTTGACCAATCCCGGAAATATCGGTGCCGATGTGTGTCACCTGAACTTGCACAAAACATTTGCTATTCCTCACGGAGGTGGCGGACCTGGAATGGGACCAATTGGTGTGGCAGCGCACTTAGCTCCTTTCTTGCCAAGTAATCCTGTCATTGCAGCCGGTGGCGATCAGCCTATCCATGCGGTTTCTGCAGCACCTTACGGAAGCGCCTTGATTTTGTTGATCTCTTACGGATACATCAAAATGCTCGGAGCAAAAGGCTTGCGTGAATCAACCGAAATGGCCATTTTGAATGCCAACTACATCGCCGCGAAATTGAAAGGACACTACGATGTACTTTACAGCGGTAAAAACGGAACGGTTGCCCACGAAATGATTTTGGATTGCCGCGAGTTTAAGAAAACCGCCGACGTAGAAGTAGCCGATATGGCAAAACGTTTGATCGACTTCGGTTTCCACGCACCAACGGTATCATTCCCCGTTGCAGGAACCTTGATGATCGAACCGACCGAATCGGAAGACAAAGAAGAACTGGATCGTTTCATCGAAGCCATGATCAAAATCCGTCAGGAGATCAAGGAAATCGAAAACGGTCATGCCGATAAAGCCAACAACTTATTGAAAAATGCACCGCACACAGCAGATTGCATCATCAACAAAGACTGGAACTACCCGTATTCACCACAGGAAGCTGCTTATCCGGTTGCTTACCTGAAAGAATGGAAATACTGGGTGCCTGTTCGTCGCGTTGACAATGCGTATGGCGACCGCAACTTGGTGTGCTCTTGCCCAAGTGTAGAGAGCTATATGAATGTGGAGGCTTAAGGAATAAAAGAATAAATTGAAGAAACCGTTCTGCGTTAGGTGGGGCGGTTTTTTTGTGGAGTGAATTTGTGTATTTTTGTGGTTGTAAAACCTTATCAATGATGAATCGCTTAATCGTTTTAATTACAATTTGTTTTTTTAGTAATCAGTTTTCAGCTCAAACTGTAGAAAGTAACTGGTTACAACCAAATGGAGAAGTTAGAGCAATAATTAAGGATTCGGTAAATGATGTTGTGTATATTGGGGGAGACTTTAGTTTCGTTGGTGCTAACGAACCATTTGGCACCCAAATTAACGCATTAACTGCAGAAGTAAGTTTTCAGGTTGCAAATCCGAACGGTGCTGTTTTAACATCTGTGTCTGATGGTATAGGTGGTTGGTACATAGGTGGCTCATTTACCCAAGTTGGTGATAGCGCAAGAAATAATGTAGCTCATATAAATCAATTTGGAGAAGTTACACCTTGGAATCCGAACCCGAATGGTGGCGTTAATTCTATTGTTGTTTATGGTTCAAAAGTGTTTTTAGGTGGTGATTTTACATCTGTTGGTCCAGTAGGAAGGCCATATTTTGCCGCTATTAATACTTCAAGTGGCTTGTTATTGCCTTGGGTTTTGGAATTGAATTCTGCAGTTTCTGTAATGAAAGTAAAGGATAATTACCTTTATTTGGGAGGGTTGTTTACAAATATTGATGGACAATCGCGAAATTGTTTGGCACAAGTAGATCTTTTGATTGAGCAAGTTACTTCTTGGAACCCAGCTCCTAATTCCAATGTGAAAAGCCTTGAAGTTTCAGGAACGTCTGTATATGTGGGAGGCTACTTTTCAACAATTGGAGGGCAAAGTAGAAGTAAAATTGCGTCAGTTGACCTTGTTACTGGAATAGCAACATCATGGAATCCGGTTTCAAATGGTGTGGTAGATGTGATTTTAATTTCAGGAAACATTGCATATCTAGGGGGTAGTTTCACTAGTTTAGGAGGTCAATCACGGAATAATATTGCCGCAATTGATCTTGTTACAGGTTTGGCGACATCTTGGAACCCAAGCGTAGTTAATACTGACGCATCTTGTTTTGTGAGCACACTTGGAATAATTGGACAAAGACTGTTTATAGGTGGTCAATTTGATTCTGTTGGAATGCAACAAAGGGTAAACTTGGCTGCAATCGACATCTCTTCTGGAAGTGTTGATATTTGGAAGCCTAATGCAAGCGATTATATTAGGACATTAAGCATTTATAATTCGGAGATATATGTTGGCGGGGATTTCATTTCGATCAGCGGAGAATCAAGAAATAACTTAGCAGCGTTGGATCCGATTTCAGGCCAACTAAGACCTTGGAATCCAAATGCAAACGGGCCAGTATCAACACTATTATTATCTGAGGATTTAATTTATATCGGAGGAGCCTTTACGACTATTGGGGTTCAAAATCGAAATTGTTTAGCAGCCTTGGATACTATTTCGGGAAATGTGACCACATGGAATCCGAATGCAGATTCTGAAGTTAAAGCACTTTCTTTGAATAATAACAAACTATATGTAGGAGGTTACTTTTCTTACGTCGGAGGACAAAATCGCCAGTTTATTGCAGCATTAGATATCAATACAGGTGTAGCAACTTCTTGGAATCCTGTAATCAACAATGGGCTAATTGTGTCGTCAGTAGTTGCAACTGAAGAAGTGGTTTATATCGGCGGTGCTTTTTCTACCGTTGGCGGTTTAACGCGGAATAATATTGCGGCTTTGGATGGGGTAACCGGCGTGCCAACCTCATGGAATCCTAATTCTGTCGGAGAGGTTTTTTCTATGCTCGCTATTGACTCAATTCTTTACGTTGGGGGTACCTTTTTTAGTGTCGGCGGGCAACCCTCTATTGGTGGATATCCGCGAAATAGGATTGCAGCCCTTCACTTAAGTACTGGCTTGGCAAATGAGTGGAATCCCAATCCCAATGGTTGGGTTAGGGCAATGGCTACAAGTGGAAATAATATATATGTTGTGGGTGATTTTTCTATGATTAGTGGTGTGCAGAGGAGAAATGGTGCAGAAATAGACCGTATAACTGCTTCTATTGAGGATTGGAATCCACACACTAATGGCACTAATTTAACCATTGCATTGGATCAAACTAATATTTATTTAGGAGGAATATTTACTGAGGTAGAAGGAAATCAGCGATATAACTTTGCGGTATTTAATAAGAATTCTTTGTCATATTCATTGGATGTCAATACGTTTGTAACACCTTCTCCTGTTGATTCTTGTGTAGGATTGGTAGCAGTAACAACTATTGGTAATCCGAATTTTGTTCTTGACATTGATAATAGTTCTGTTGTTCAAATATCTTCAGGCTACTCAATAGTCAATGATTTATGTGTTGGAGTTCATTCACTATTCATAATGGATGATAACAATGATACTTTAACGACAATTTTCGTCATCCCTGTAGACTCCAACTACATCTTCAACAACCCTTTCATTGATTCTATTGCTGTTGACTCACTCGGAGCAACCATCGAAGATTGCGACATTTACTACAACAGCATCGACACCGCTTTCATCGATTCAATCTTCGCAAACGGAAATACGGTAACCGTTATTTGGAATATTGTCGACTCCAACGGCTCCAATTTTGATACCTCAAGCTATGTATTGAACAACGGAAATGGGGTTTATTACTTGCAATTAAGCGTTTTTTGCCCAACAAAAGCTCTGGGAGAATATTTTACTGTCACGGAAGCGGTTTATCTTGAAGGTGGTTATCTTTCGATTGAGGATCCAATACAATCGGAAAATCTCTTCGAACTCTTTCCCAATCCCACCAACGATCTCGTAACCATACGTTTTGAATTTCCAAAAGCGGATTTGGTGATGTATGACGCTCAAGGAAAACACATTCAAACTCAAACAATCCTTTCCGGTGATTCCATTTCATTGGCACATCTTGAAACCGGTGTTTATTTCTTCGAACTCACAACCGAACAAGGAAAAACCGTGAAGCGGGTGGTGAAGCAGTAATCGTTTAGGAACAAAGATCGTTCGAAACCCCGATCGGATTTTCGGTGGTGAAAATGAATTATTTTTTTAATCGCGTTAAGAAAGTAATTTTATACCATCTACAAAAGTTAGATTCTACTATGAAACGAATTTTTCAAGTTCTGTCGGGCATTATGCTCTCTTTTAGCGCGTTGGCACAATTCCAAGGAAACGCGCTCCAATTTGATGGTGCAAACGACAACGTATCGGCTACCTTACCAGCGTTGTTCAATAATTTGTCTACAACCGATTTTACCATGGAAGCGTGGGTTTATCCGCAGGGAGCGGTCTTTAGCCGAATCATTTACGCACAAGGTAGCACCACCAATTTTGCCACGATGAGCACCGGTGGCACAAACAATATTTATTTCTATGTGGTAGAAAATGGCACAAATTATAGTATCGCTACTTCTGTCAACCTGCCTTCCAATACCTGGACACATGTTACTGCCCGCTGGACTACTGCTACCAATTCTGCAGAAGTGTTTTACAATGGTGTGTTACAAGCAGGCATAAACGGTGGAAGTTCTTCTACCGGATCACTAAACAATCTGAGCATCGGTACAAGACCCGGCGGAGCACAGTATTTCCCCGGAACGTTGGATGAGGTGAGAATTTGGAGCGAAGCCCGTTCGAACTGCGAAATACAAGCCAACTACAACCGATCAATGACCGGAACGGAACCCAACCTTGTGGTGAATTACAATTTTAATCAAGGTGTGGCTGCAGGCAACAATGCAGGAGTAAACACATTACCCGATCTTGTTGCCGGAAATAACGGTACATTGAACAACTTCACACTCAATGGAACAACTTCCAATTGGATTGCCTCTACAGCAACAATCAATGCTTCGAGTGAAGTGGCTGCTGTTACATCAACTACCTCAATCAGTGCTTGTTCAAGTTATTTGTGGACTCCAACGAATCAAACCTACACTACCTCAGGACAATACATGGATACGCTCACTACGGTGGGAGGTTGCGATTCTATTGTTGTGCTTAATTTAACGATCAACCAACCGACTTCTTCAAGCATTTCAATAGCAACTTGTGATACATACATGTGGTCTGAAAACGGTATGAATTACACCACATCAGGAACTTACTACGATACATTGGTCAATGCAATGGGTTGCGATTCCATCATCGCACTCAACCTCACCATCAATTTACCAACCACTTCAAGTTTAACCGCAAGTGCTTGTGAAAGCTATTTGTGGGTAGAAAACGGAATGACCTATACTACTTCAGGTAGCTACAATGATACGATCCCGAATGCAGCAGGTTGTGATTCCATCATCACACTTAACCTTACGATCAATCAATCAACATCTTCGAATTTGACGGAAATTGCTTGCGGTAGTTATTCTTGGGCGCAGAACGGAGTATCTTATATGGTATCAGGTAGTTACAACGATACCATTCCGAATGCAAATGGTTGCGACTCGATCATCACGCTCAATTTAACGGTGAATCCGATTACGTCTTCAAGCGAAACAGTTAGCGCTTGCGATAGCTATACTTGGAACGCTAATGGAGTGACTTATACAACTTCCGGTCAACATTCTCATGCTTTCCTAAGTGTAGCGGGCTGTGATTCCATGGTTACACTCAACCTTACAGTTGTACCGACACCAACCGCCAATGCCACGGATGACGGTTTGGGAACGCTTACAGGAAGCGGTGGGAACACAGTTCAATGGATTAATTGTGGAACGAATACGGCCATTGCAGGCGCAACTTCTACCACCTTTTCGCCTATTGTTAACGGAAGCTACGCAATTGTGGTAGTAAACGGAAATTGTGACGATACATCCAATTGTGTGGTAGTAAACTATATCGGGTTGAATGAAAACCAAACAATCGATGCGGATATGTACCCAAATCCAACCACAAGTGAAGTGACGATTATTTTTGAAGGGTTATCAGCTGTAATAAGCATTCGCGAAGCACACGGAAAAATAGTCCATACACAAAGTGTCCAAAGCGGTGAAGCAATTTCATTGGAAAAAATGCAATCCGGCGTTTATTTCTTTGAACTCACAACCGAACTAGGGAAAACGGTGAAACGGGTGGTGAAACAGTAAAAATGGTTTAGGAATAGAAATGAAGAAACCGTTCTGCGTAATGTGGAGCGGTTTTTTTTCGTTGAGCAAGGTTGTAATTATTTACCTTTGTTCATCACAAGCATCATGAAATTAACAGTCTTATTTATGAAACAATTAATACTAATCTTTAGCAGCGTAATTTTTATAACGTTTACAAGTTCTGCTCAAGTTTGCAACCTGTTTTTTTCGGAGTACCTCGAGGGCGCTTCAAATAACAAAGCAATTGAGTTTTACAATCCGTTAAACGTAACCGTGAATCTTACCGATTACGCGTTATACCGTTACAATAATGGTTCTCCAACACCTACCGATTCACTATTCCCACAAGGAACACTTGCTCCGGGAGCTGTTTTCGTGGCTGGAAATCCGTCGGCTGTAGCAGGAATACTTGCCGTTTCGGATACCTTGCATACCATTACTTTCTTTAATGGAGACGATGCAATGGAGTTGCGTTACAGACCCACAAACACCACACTTGATATCATCGGAATTATTGGCGTTGACCCGGGAGTAAACTGGGCTGTTGGATCTGGAGCAACCAGTGAATTTACGTTGGTGCGCATGTTTTCTCACACAGATGGTGAACTGAATTGGGCAGTATCAGCCACCGAATGGGATGTATATCCTCAAAACACAACTACTTTTCTCGGCTCTCATTCAGGTGCTCCTTGCTGTTTAGCGAATAATTCCAGCCTTTCAGCAAGTGCTTGTTCAAGCTATACATGGGCTGAGAATGGAACGACTTATACAACATCGGGCGCTTACAACGATACATTAACAAACGTAAGCGGTTGCGATTCTATCATTACGCTCAATCTTACAATTAATCTTCCCACATCATCTAATTTATCAGCAACTGCTTGTAACAGTTATACGTGGGCAGAAAATGGAGTGACTTATTTCAGTGCAGGAAATTACAACGATACGCTCACTAATGTTGCAGGTTGTGATTCCATCATAACGCTCAACCTTACGATCAATCAACCGACATCTTCGAGTTTGACGGAAATTGCTTGCGGTAGTTATTCCTGGGCGCAGAACGGAGTTTCCTATTTTGTTTCAGGAAGTTACAACGATACCATTCCGAATGCAAATGGTTGCGACTCGATTATCACGCTCAATTTAACGGTCAATCCGATTACGTCTTCAAGCGAAACAGTTAGCGCCTGTGATAGCTATACCTGGAGCGCCAATGGAGTGACTTATACAACTTCCGGTCAACATTCTCAACCTTTTCTCAGTGCAGCTGGATGTGATTCCATGGTTACAATCAATCTTACAATTATTCAAACACCAACCGCCAATGCCACGGATGACGGTTTGGGAACGCTAACAGGAAGCGGTGGAAGTCCGGTTCAATGGATCGATTGTGGAACGAATACAGCCATTGCCGGTGCAACTTCTAACACCTTTTCACCAACGGTTAACGGAAGCTACGCAATTGTGGTAGGAAACGGAAATGGTTGTTCCGATACTTCAGCTTGTTTGATTGTTGATTACATTGGATTGTCTGAAAATGCCACCATCAATGCAGTTATTTACCCGAATCCAACGACAAACGAAGTAAAAATCAATTTTACTGAATCATCAGCAACGTTGATTATTCGTGATGCTCAAGGAAAAATTCTTCAAATACAAACGATTGAAAACAGTGCAGCCATTTCGCTCGTAAATGTTCAAACGGGAATTTATTTCTTCGAACTCACAACCGAACAAGGAAAAGTCGTAAAACGAGTAGTGAAAAACTAACAATATTATCCATATTGATTCCCCTTGTGATTTCGATTGCAAGGGGAGTTTTTTTGAAAAAGCAACCATCTTAATTTTTGTACCGTCTCTAAGTCAAATTCAGACATGATGAAAAACAATCTACTACTCAACGGTCTTCTGACCGTTCTACTCACTTTTATTGGGACGTTAAGTTTTGGTCAAGGATTTACACTTACTTCGCTTTACACCAATAACAACCAGCTTGCCGAATGTGATACGATGGTCGACATCAATATTGCAGCGTTGACAGCGCCATCAACAAATGCCGATTTTAACCTGGCACTTTTCGGTTCGTCCTTTACGGCCTCACAATTTACAACTACAGTCAATTGGGGAGATGGAAACACAACTACTCATGTTGGGGGAACTTCCTCCGCAGGAGTTGCTATTCCCTTTGCACCGCCTATTCAGCATTATTATGCCAACAACGGAACATATACGATCTATGTGGCTGTTCTGAATCCGCAAAACAACTCGTTTGCAAGTGATACCTTATATTATACGCAAACAACCTGCAACTCTTACTTGTTTTCTTCTGTGATCCTAGATTGCGATAATGATGGAAATACGGATTCTACTCTTGCCAATGGAGTTCCGATCACGTTGTACGAACCCGGAGGTATGTGGTATTCCGGTACGTTGAATAACGGATCAGTGAACTACAACAATGTATTATCAGGTACCTACACTATTTCTATTAGCCAAACTTGGTTAAATCAGAACGGTTATGTAATTGAAAGCGTTACTCCATCTACGATTACTATTTCACCGAACATGCAAACGTTTACCACACAAATAGTTTTGAATTGTGATTCCATTCCAAATGCAGACAATCTCTGTTTATACGGAATGGCGTTTTGTGACGGAGATTCAAACGGTGTTTACAACGCAGGTGAGACACCTATTGTAAACGCACCGGTTCAGATTATGAACGGAGGACAAACAATGACGGTCTATACCAATTCAGGAGGTTATTATTCTGTAAGCTATTCAGGAACAGTTGGGTCGCCAACAATAATTTCGATCAACCCCAACTGGTTGGCTCAAAACGGTTATACCATGAACAGCAATCCGTTTACCGTATTGGCAGCCGATTGTAACTCGCAACCTGTTGCCAACATTCCTGTTAATTGCAACGGAGGCAATAACAATCCATATCAATGTGTGGCAGCGATTGTTTTCTGCGATGCAAATGGCAACGGGTCAATGGACAATGGTGAAACACCACTTCAAAATGCGCCAATCACACTTTGGGGACAACAAAATCAAAACGTGATCATTTATACCGATTCTAATGGTTATGCCATGTATTGTGGTAACAACATTTCTTTACAAGTAATAGCACAATTAAACCAAGCTTGGTTGACTCAACATGGATATACGATTTCAAATCCAATCATTACGCTATTGGCCTCAGGTAGTCAAACACCTAATCCGGGGTACTTTGCAGTTAATTGCGGAGGTGGTGGTCAAGGGCAATGCGCTGACTTATGGACTACCGTTACACCATGGATCGGTTATTACCAGAATACAACCGCTTATATCAAACTGAACTACGGAAATTACGGTCCGGGAGCTCCGGGTCCATATACCTTAACAATGACTTTCCCGGCTGGAGTTACAGTAAATACATCTTCACTCAACCCAGGTTACACGATCAATGGAAACACCATTACATGGACGTTGAACAGTAACTTGACGTCATTTAGCACTTACGATTTGATTCTATTTAACGTTCCTTCCGGAATACCAAACGGAACTGTTCACCAGTTTACGTCAACCATCACTCCGACAGGAAATGTTTCGGATTGCTGCACTTCCAATAACAATGGATGTTTGGTACAAATCGTAGGAAATAGCTATGACCCGAATGATAAAATGGTAGATCACGTGGAACAAATTGCTCCTTCCGTTCAGGATGAATTGACCTATACCGTTCGATTCCAAAACACAGGAACCGCTCCTGCACAAAATATTTACATTTTGGATACGCTAAGTGCAAACTTGGATTGGTCTACATTTGAATTGATCGAAGCGTCGCATGCAATGCACGTTGATGATCTTGGAAATGGTGTTCTGCGCTTCAACTTTCCGCAAATCTGGTTGCCGGATAGCACCACAAACGAAGCCGAAAGTCACGGACATTTAGTGTATCGTTTGAAAGAAAATGCAGCAAACACAGAAGGCACCGAGATCTTCAACACAGCCTACATCTTCTTTGATTGGAACGATCCGATTATCACCAATACAACCTACAACATCAATACGTCATTGGGCTTAACAGAGACATCGGTTCAAGGGGTCGTTTTCCCGAATCCATTCCAACAAGAAGTTACTATCCGTGCCAAATCAATGATTCAAACGGTTGTGGTGTCAGACTTGTCGGGCAAGGTATTGTTGACACAAGCCGCCAATTCAAATGAGTTGAAATTGGACTTGAGCAATTACTCAAGCGGTGTCTACATGGTAATGATTCAAACTCAATCGGGTGCTGAAACACATCGAATAGTGAAAAAATAAGGGAACACACACCCACAAATATCTAAGAGGTCTTTCAGAAATGAGAGACCTCTTCTTTTTAGGGTGAACCCAACTAACCACTAATCACCAACCACTAATCACTAAATTCCTTATTTTTATACCATGAAGACGTTTCTCCTGCGTATTTGTTCGGTGCTGTTGCTGGTGTGTTTCCAACATTCGATTGCCTTAGCTGCAAACGGAGATGAAGCGAGTCGTATAAAAGCCTATCAGCAAGAAAAAAACGGAACCAAGAAGTATTGGAAACTTTATCAATTGGGTGAATATTACCGGTTGAACAACGTTGAGAAAGCCGATTCCATTCGAGATTATATACTTTCAGCCAGTCGTCAGGAAAATGATTCCGCACGTCTGCAAGCACTTGTTTTTGATTTAAAAATTGATCAGCTTCGTGGGAATAGAATTGCTTACTATACCAAAATATTGCAACTACAACCATTTTTGAGTCGATTAAAATCGCGGGTTTCACAGGTGGTGATTTACCAGTATTTGGCCGATTATCACATCGCCTACCGCGAATTTGAACAAGCTCATTTGTACCTCGATGAAGCTCTGGTGATTTCTAAAAAATTGCGTTCGTATTCCTACAGTTGTACCGCTGAAACATTCCGGTTGATGGCTTTACTTGAAATGGAGGAAAACGACAAAGCAAATGCCTTGATTCATGTAGGGCAATCCATTCAATACGCGCGCCGTTCTTCCGACAAAGCATTGCTAGCAGCTTGTTTCAATATGCAGGCAAAGGTTTATAATTATTTTGGACAGGTGGAACTCAGTGTTTCGAAAAACATGATTGCTTTAGAATTGGCGAAGGAAGCTGGTGATTTTCCGAAAGTTTCCAATTACCAGCGCGAACTCGGCGAGGTGCAATACAGTATTTTCAATTACGATGATGCGGGTGATTATTTTTTACAGTCTAAGGAAACGGCTGAACGCATTCATGATAAACGATTGGTAGGTTTGGCAAAAACCGATCTCGGATTGTTGTCTTTTGCGCGAAAAGAATACCAACGCGCCATTCAATTGCTCCGCGATGCCATCAAAACGCTTCAAAAATACAACGATGAAGACGGATTGGGTTTTGCGCACATGCATTTGGGTAATGTTTACCGTGAAGAGAACAATTACGATGAAGCATTGAGGTATTATAACAAAGCCCTTGTTTATTTTGAGTCAGCTGCCAACAGGGCCGAAATCGCTTCCGTTTATCACCTTGTAGGAACCGTATTCGAAAAACAAGGTAAATACGGAAATGCGCTCAATTACTTGAATCGTGCTGTGGAAATTCGGTCACAATTCGGATTTAAAGGAAGCGTTTATCCTTCTTACCGCGAAATTGCAGAAGTCTATAAGAAAACGGGCAATTTGAAATTGGCGCACTATTACCTCGAGCTTTATTCCAACTATTCGGATAGCGCGAGAACAGTTGAGGTAAGTGCCAGAATTGCTGAAATCTCGGAATTGTATCGTGCAGAACAGCGTGAACGTCTTATTGCGATGCAACAGGATTCCATCGAATTGCAACGCAAGGAAAAGGATTTGACTTCGGCTCAATTGGAAAACACCGAACTACGTAGTAGTTTTCAGACTTATGTCATAATCGGGTTCATCTTATTACTGATTTTGGCGATTGTGATCTTTTACAATCAATGGAAACAGCGTAATATCAAACAACTGCAGCGCGAAGCCGAAATGAGTCAGGTGCTCCTGCGTTCGCAAATGAATCCGCATTTTGTATTCAACGCGATGTCGGTTATTCAAAGCTATATTTATGAAAACGACATCAAAAACTCGACTAAATTTTTGGTCAACTTCTCGAAACTGATGCGGTTGATTCTCGAAAACTCATCCAAAGAATTCATTCCCATTCTCACGGAAATAGATATTTTGACCAAATACCTTGAAACCCAGAAATTGCGTTTTGGTGATCGATTCGAATACGAAGTAGCCATGGATGATTTGTTACTCGAAGAAGAATTGGTCATTCCACCCATGATTACACAGCCCTTTATTGAAAATGCGATTGAGCATGGTCAGCTCCATACGGTTGAAGGTGGTTTTATCCGGGTAAAATTCTCGAAGGTTTCAGACATGCTGAATGTGGTCATTGAAGACAACGGCATCGGTAGAAAAGGCGCCGAAAAAAATAAGAAGAGTGCCGAGCACAAAAGTATGGCCATGAAAATCACCCAAGACCGAATTGACAACCTGAATTATAAGTACAGAATTCAGGGGTCGTTGAATATAAGTGATTACAATGAAGAACTGCAGACCGGAACCAAAGTCGAAATCTTTTTACCTTACCGCACCGATACCCAAAAAGTGATTCCCGATTAGAATTCGCGCAACCCGAAAAGTGGTCACTCATAGCCGGTTTAAAATTGTTTGATAAGATAAATTATTGAGTCATTTTGAGCGAAATGAGGCAGATTTTGGAGCCATAGCACGCGTCTCTGGTGAAAGAAGAAGCATAGCTTCTGAAGACGAGAATGTCCGGAACTGAGGGGCGAAATTCGAGGTAATCGAACGAAATTGCAGCCAAAAAGGCTCATAAGAATGAAATCAGAAGAAATTTGAACAGGCTCTTAAAACTTTAATCGTATATTCGGGTTCGTATTTTATGTATGCTAATTCCGATTAACCGATGAAAAAGGCCTTAATTATTGATGATGAACAACGAACACGCGAGTTAATAGCTAAAATGATTGAATCTTTTGATATGGGTATTGAAGCCATACCAAGAGGTGAAAATGTACAATCGGGATTGAAAGCAATAGCGGAGATCCAACCGGATTTGGTTTTCTTAGATATTCAAATGCCCGATGGTACCGGATTTGATTTATTAAAAGCGATTCCGGATAAGAATTTTGAGGTCATTTTCATCACCGCTCATGAGGAATTTGCCATCAAGGCTATCAAATTTTCGGCACTCGATTACATTTTGAAACCGGTTGATCCGGATGAGTTACGCGCTGCTCTAGAGCGTGCCTTAGAAACATTGGGTGAAGAAAAACAAGAACCGCAGTTCGAAGCCTTGCAACACAACATTCAACCGAATCAAAAACGCAGACTGGTATTAAAAACACAGGAAAGTGTTCACGTGGTGGAATTGGATCATATTATACGCTGTGAAGCCGACCGTAATTACACGTCGTTTTACCTTACCGAAGGCAAAAAAATATTGGTGTCTCGTACCTTAAAAGATTATGAAACCTTATTAACAGGACATAATTTCCTGCGTGTTCAGCAATCTCACTTAGTAAACCTCAATTTTGTAGAGCGATACGACAAAGGAAATGGCGGAGCCGTGGTCATGAAAGACGGTTCTGAAGTGCCTCTTTCACCCGCGAAACGTGATATTTTCTTTCAAATTTTAGAGAATCTGTGAAGTCCGTTCAGTCATTCTGACAGAATATTCATCCAAATACTTGATTTATTCATTCGTCGACGCTTTATTCCGATTCATCTATATCTTAGTAATGGAAATAAGGAGAAATGGAATCAGGTTGTTTTCTAAGTTAGGTTAAAGTTGAAAACGGGAAACACTGCATTGGAGAGGCAGTTTTTTCATTTTCTAGTTTTATTGAAGAGTATACAGTTCTATCTATCCGTTAAGACTTTGGCAAAAGCCGTAAGGACCTTAGAAACAACCTGATTTTCATTATTAAAATGGGCTACTTTACACGATACACAAGCTAAAACACTACTAAACCAATGAGGTTTCATGCAAATGAAACCTTTTTGCTTTTTAGGCCATTCATGTTTTAACATTCGGACGTTTATATTTTTTTAATGCCAATTGGTCGAAATCCCTTACCACGATTCAGCAATTCGTTTATTTTTGCCTCAAATTAGCAGAATGAATACCGATGAATTTGAGCTCGTAGAGAAAGAGCAAGTAGCAAGCTATCATTTCCCCCCGGAAGAAATTCTAAAAAGTGAAAAAGAAATGCTTGCCAGAAAGGAGGCAATTGAACGTGCAAATTCACTTGGAAATTTGGAACATTACAAAGTAAAGATTTACTTTGCTGACGAAGTGAGTAAAAAACATATTGAAACAACTATTTGGGGAGTAACGGATCTTGCAATCCTGCTGAAACAAAATGTAGTTTTGCCCATACACCGCATTATCAAATTAGAAATATAACTGGCGCATGTCTAAGAAAAGATCAATCATCAGCTATGATAAGCTGAACATCGAACAGAAAAAGCAATTACTGATGGCTTTCCCTGACGGATTTGCAGGCTCAATGACTAAAATGACCAACCCGATTACCGGCGAAATTTACGACTCGCTGCTATGGGAAACGGAGGAAATCATTTACTTGGTAAAATTGCCTAAACAAACCGTAAAATCTCCTTCAGTTGATGATGATGAAGATGATTTTGAAGAAGAAGAAGACTTCGACAAATTTGATGGAAAAGGTGATGAAGAGGATGACGCTTCAACCGATGATGATGAGGAAGACACCTACGGTGACGATCCGGCAGATGCTGTTGCTGACGAAGAAGAAGATTAAGACAAAGTATATTTTAAGATTAATAGTCAAAAGCGTTCCGATTTACGGGGCGCTTTTTTTCATTCTAAAAAATGAAATCTCTAATTCAACCGTTCTATGTCGAACTCACGTTAAATAATAATGCTAAGCATCATTTCATTAATTGAAAAGTGCTGTTTGTTTAATTTGTAGAAGGCGTTAACGAAAATTGTTATAATTTTGTCGAAGAAAATGGGCGTTTAGGCGAATTTTTCTGACTACTTATTTATTAAATTAACCAATTACAAACATGAAAAAACAACTACTAAAAGTTAGTAGATTGAGTGTTGTAGCTACTGCTTTTTTAAGTATTGCAGGTACTGCTTACTCCCAAACTACAATTGTTGATTCCGTTAATTTTTCCGGTGGAATGACTACCTACACGATACCTTGTGGTGTTACTTCGATAACAATAGACGCTTATGGCGGACAAGGAGGTTCAGGTGCTGCAGGAGCTTCTGTTCCCGGAGGAAATGGTGGTCTTGGCGGATATGCTTCAGGTACTTTAACTGTAACACCTGGAGATGTATTAAATGTGATGGTTGGTGGAGCTGGAGCTACACCAACAGGAGGTTTCAACGGTGGCGCAAACGGTGGTTCTACCAATGCCGGGGGCGGTGGCGGCGCTACGGATATTCGTATTAACGGAACTACGGAAGCTGATCGTATTCTTACTGCCGGTGGCGGTGGCGGTGGCGGCCGTGGTGGTTGCGAAGGTTCTTCTGGTGTATCAGGATCAGGCGGTGCTGGTGGTAATGGCGGTGGCGATGCTGGTGCAAACGGTGGTGATTCACCAACTTCTGGTGGTGTTGCTGGTGGTGGTAAAGGAGGGAACTTCGGCGCAGTTGCTGGTGCTTCAGGTCCTGCTGGTGTAGGTTGCGGAGGTTTCTTAGGAGCTCCGGGTGGTACTTCATCTACAGGTACAGGTGCTGCAGGTGGTGCAGGTCAGTCTTGTTGCTGTTTTTCTAATGGTTCCATCCCTGGTGGCGGTGGCGGTGGCGGTGGCCAAATCGGCGGCGGCGGCGGCGGCGGCGGTTCTGCAGGAACTAGCGGTTGCTCTGGTAATGACAAAGGAGCCGGCGGTGGTGGCGGTGGTGGTACCAGCTACAACGGCGGTATGACTACAGCAGGAACTATCACTAACGGTGTTAGAACCGGAAATGGTGTAGTTATCATTAGTTACGAAGATCCTACTCCAATCGCTTCATTATCTTCTACAGTTAACCCTATTTGCGCAGGTGACACGGTTACTTTTGTTGCTTCAAGCACCAATTCACCAACTAGTTATACATGGGCTGCTACAGGTGGTGTAACCATTCTTTCTGGTCAAGGTACAAATACAATCTCTGTAACAGGTGCTACAACAGGAGATTTGACGGTTTTCTCTACAACAGCTTGTGGTGACGGTCCGGCAACTTCTCCTTTCACAGTAACAGTTAATCCACTTCCTACAGTAACAATTACTGCTTCTGCAACTGTAGTTTGTGCAGGTGAAACAGTTACATTATCAGGAAATGGAGCTAACGCAGGTTATACTTGGAATAACGGCATCTCAAATGGTGTTGCTTTTACCGCTGTTACAACTGCAAATTATACTGTAACAGGAATTGATTCAAACGGTTGTTCAAATACAGCTTCTCAGGTGCTTACTGTAAACCAGTTACCAAATGTAAACTTAACTGCTGCACAAGGTAATCCGGTATGTGGTGGACAAGATATCGCATTGACAGGTTCTCCTGCAGGTGGTACTTATACTGAAATCGCTGGTTCTCCTTCTGCTTTGACAGGAAACACATTCAACGCTCCTTCTCAA
>JARWZO010000027.1 GCA_029866325.1 Fluviicola sp.
ACGATCCTCAGCTCCAACTCCAATTTAACGATTCGTAAAATACAGAGGGCTTACTTGTCAATCAGCCAAAGTATACACAGTGAAATCAAGCTTTTCAGCTAACGAATCAATGAAATCTTGGTTTTATCGGACACTAGTGAAAAAAATCAATAAAAAAACACACTTAAAATCCTTGTAGACTTCAAATATTTCCCTACTTTGGCGCATATCATGATAGCAAGAGACGTAATTACAGACGAGATACCACCGTTGATTCATACAGACTCCGGTGAAAAGGCTTTGCGTTGGATGGAAGAGTTCAAAGTGTCGCATTTGCCCGTACTAAAAAATGGAAACTTCGTAGGATTGATTTCCGAAACGGAGATTCTTGACAGAAAAGATTTGAACCAATCGTTAGACGTTTTGTTTGACCATCTTCCGCGGCCTTATGTGGCTGATACTGTGCACGTATTTGAAGTTTTAGCTAAAATGGCCGAGCATCGCATTTCGGTATTGCCCATTTTGGACCAACAAGAACAATATGTGGGGTGTACGAGTGTGCATCAGCTGATGTGTATGATCGCGAACACTGGAAGTATTAAGGAAATTGGCGGGATAATTGTGCTTGAAATGAATCGCATTGACTATTCGATGGCGCAAATTGCACAGATTGTTGAAGGTAACAACGCGAAGATTTTGAGTTCGTACATCATGTCTACTCCCGATTCTACCAAGATTGAAGTTACATTGAAGATCAATCAAATGGATTTAGGACGCATTATCCGATCGTTTGAACGCTATGATATTGTTGTGAAAGCATCCTATCAGCGCAGTTCAGACGAAGACGATATGCAATTCAGATACGATGCATTGATGAATTACCTCAATATGTAACCCATGCGTATAGCTGTTTACGGAAAAAAAATAACCAAGCAGAACACGCCTGTTTTTAAGCAATTTTTAGCGCTGATAGCACAATATGGCTGGAAACCTGTGCTGGAAGCCGAACTGCAGGAACAATTGGAGAAAAAAGCGGGGCTGGCTATCGGGGCGGAAACATTTTCGTCGAGCAGCGACTTTAAATCTGGCATTGACGTTGCGTTTAGTATAGGTGGCGATGGTACTTTTCTCAAAACCGTATCATTTATTCGCGACAGTGGTGTTCCTATTTTGGGAATCAATACCGGAAGATTGGGATTTTTGGCCAATGTAGGAAGTGAGTTTCTAGAAGAAGCGCTTGATTTAGTTTTAAAAAAGGAGTTTGAATATCAGAAACGATCGTTATTGCGGGTTGAAACCGAACGCAAGCTTTTTGGTGATGAGAATGTAGCGCTGAACGAGTTGACGGTTCACAAGAAAGATACGTCGTCAATGATTACCGTTCATGCTTATCTCGAAGACAAGTACCTCAATTCGTATTGGGCCGACGGTTTAATCGTTTCCACACCAACAGGTTCTACTGCTTATAGTTTGAGTTGTGGTGGACCGATTATCACTCCCGGTTGCCAGGTACACATTCTGACACCGATTGCACCACACAACCTCAATGTGCGCCCAATGGTGGTTCCCGACAAAATGCCTGTTCGATTAATGGTGGAAGGTCGCGAACGCAATTACCTGATCAGTTTAGACGGACAGTCTAAAAGTTTAAAGCGTGGTGAAGAAGTTGTGATTCATAAAGCTGATTACATGATAAATGTGATTAAATTTGAGGACAACAATTTCTTGGATACCATTCGCAACAAAATGCTTTGGGGAATTGATAGAAGAAATTAAATAAACGTATGAAATCAAAACGTATTTCGTTGGCCGACATTGCCGAAAGCTTGAGTATTTCCAAGTCAACGGTTTCTTTTGTTCTAAACGGTAAGGGAAAACAATTTAACATCAGTCCCACTACCCAGCAACTCATTTTGGACAAAGCCAAGGAACTCAATTATGTTCCCAACTTTTTCGCCAAAGGATTACGCGAAGGAAAAACGCAAACCATCGGATTGGTATTGGCTGATATTTCGAATCCGTTTTATTCCGAACTCAGCAAAGCTATTCAGGAAAGTTTGTACAAACAAGGATATAGCTTGTTTATCGTAAGCACCAATGATGACGACACAATGGAGTTAAAACTCATGCGTGATTTGATTCTTCGTTCGGTTGATGCGTTGATCATTGCTCCGTGTAACGGAATTCCTGAACTGAAACCGGTGTTGGATGAAACGCCAATTCCGGTGGTATGGGTAGATCGTATCGGTGATGAATTTGCCGATTTCGTTGGAATTGACAATTCAAAAGAAGCCGGAAAACTAGTGGGCTTATTTACAGTGAAACCGAAGAAAGTAGGAATCATTCACCCGCAAGCTTCCGGAGTAATGACGGTGCGTTTGCGTATTGACGGCGCGAAAGAGGCATGTCAACAACAGGGAATTCAGTTTGAGAAATTATGTATTTCCGACGATCCGAAAGTAGCCGATGAACAAATTCAACAATTGCTTGATCAGGGCGTTGACTCATTCGTTTCGCTCAATAATAAAGTAGCACTTTCAACCATTACTTCCTTGAAGCGATTGAAGGTTGCCATTCCGGATCAGGCACGTTTGATCTCGTTTGACGATAGAGAGTCGTTCTCGTATTTCACACCGGCTATTACGGCTTTACGTCAGCCAATTGCGCAAATCGGTGAAGAAACCGTAGCGCGATTGATGGATCGTTTGAAAGAATCGACCGAGCAACGTAAGCATTTAATGATGGAATGCAGCTTTATGGCGCGAGGGTCACATTAAAATTGAACTTAGGTTAAAAGATATTTGTAAAAATAAAATCCCCGTTCAAGAGCTGATCGGGGATTTTTTTGTGAGGAAAAAGGCAAATTTTCAAATTTGACAATTGTCCAATTTACCATATGGCAAATTTGGAATTTTGCCAAAATGCTCGGATAAAATGCTGAAATTTTAAACATGTAAAATTGCAGAATTTTAGTCAGTCATAGGTTGATCAAAGAAGTCCGGAATTACTGGCTTGTAAACCAGACTTCAGATAGCCGGCCCTTAAAAACTAGGACAAGAAATCGTTCTAAACGTCTTCATCTGCACCTTCGCATTCTTCGGATATTTCACGGAATAGGCGATTTGCAGATTAACCGTTTCTCCCGGTTGAATGGTTACTTCCCATTTCACTTCACCTGTAGCATCGTCTTTTTTACCATTGCCGATTTCATCCACCGAAATAGATATTTCACTGTTGCGCGAAACCGGTATTTGGTCGTAAACATCTACTTTCACCGCTACGTTGCGGTTATTGCGAATCACGATATCGTAAGCATACGAGTCTTTTCGGGTATTACCCGACACTCGTTGGGTCGACATCTCTGTTTTCAATTTACGAGCCACCTGAATCTTTGTGTCACGACCAAACGACAAGGCCAAAGTATCACTCACGTTGCGTGTGTTGATTTCGCTTACACCAACGTAATTTCCACCGAAATAGACATTCGTAGGACCGGGAATCAAATCCAAATCCTGCCATCCAACGATATTGGCAATCAGGAACGCACCTTGATCCAATTTCGGAATGCTCACATGTGTAAACGTAGCCGGAATACTCATTTCCTTGATCTCAACCGTATATGGTCGTGAATCGGAAGGACAAGAAAACGGATTGGTAATCAGAAATTCAGCAGTCAATTCCGAAACCTCGATTTGTTTGATTTGAACCGGATTACTCCTTGGATTTTTTCCAGAAGAAATCGCTGTCCATTCCATAGAGTTGCGTGCATATTTCTGGTTCACTGCTTCATTATTATCCAACATATAATTGTCGTAAGCGCGTTGATTGGCGAGGTTAATCTCGTTTTCTGCCTGAACACGGTAATCATATTGCGCTATTTTCGGTTGGTAATAATTTTGTTGTTGAGCCACCTGACTTGAATAATCAAGGTACCAAGTGGTCATGGTCGGGTGAGCTGCCGAAAGTCGCGGATCGCTGGTAGATAATGTCAATTGCACATCTTTCCATTCGTTTCCGGTATTGTTGTAAACCTGAGCTTTATACTTGAGTGTAATTGGTTGGTTGAGATCAGTGGCTGATAAATCGTAAGAAGCTGCCCAGCCGCAATCGGAAACCTGATATTTCAAAACGGCATCAGCCATGTACATGTCGTTGCAATCAACCAGAATAATAACCTGATTACTGCGCTGATTTTCATTGTAATTTAATTCCGTAAGTTGGTAACGTGTATCGGCAATCTGATCGTTGATTAGTTGTTGCTCTTTGTTGAGTTTCGAGAGTTGGCGGTTGATTTCCAATGTGCGGGTGCGGTAATATTCACCGGCTTCTTTTAGCTGAGCAATGGTAAACGAATTCCCTTTTCCACCCAATTCCCGGTTCATATTCATAACAGCTGACTCTGCATTGTAAGCGCCAATCATGTCTAAGTTTCCCTGATGACGATCCTTGAGTTGCTCCAATGAATCTTTCAAAACTTTGATTCGGGGGTTGAACTGCTCGGCTGCTAGAAAATCGATTTCTGTACTAATAGAAACAATTCTGTAAACACCTGTTGCTGAAAACTGAATAGAGGCGGGATCTGCATAAGCCGAAATGCCTGAGAAAATCAATTTGTTGCGACCCTTTGCCATTTTAATCGGCGTTTCGTGTGTCATCTCGCCAGCCGTGAGGAAAAGCTTTACTTTTTTAATATCAGACTTGATGGTCTGTTCACTCATTTTTTGAGCGGAAAGCGCGAAAGGGAGTAACAGTGCGCCTAGAATCCATTGTTTCATATTGTTTGTTTAAGGTGCTACAAGTTACAGTTAATTGCATGATTGGTTCAATTGTAAGGGAAAATAAACGATGTGATTTTTAGTCAATTTGATCGGTTGATTTTTATGAATCCCAGTGTTTACAGTGCTATAAGTGTTTCTAACGGATAAAAACGGATAAAAACGGATAAACCTTCCATTGTTAATTTAACATTAAGTTTTAAATAAAACAATTTGTTAAAAATAAATCAATACCTTCGCGCCAAAAAACACAATGAATACATCCTTTCTCTGTGAAGTTGCCCAAACGTTTGGCACTCCGGTTTATGTTTACGACGAAGCAAAAATTGTTGAAAATTACCAACGATTAAAACACGCATTCGGTAAACAGGATGTGAAGTTGCATTACGCACTAAAAGCACTTAACAACACGACAGTTCTTAAAACATTGCGCAATCAGGGAGCAGGATTGGATGCCGTTTCGATTGAAGAAGTTTTCTTGGGATTGAGAGCCGGATTCGAAGCGCATGAAATCATGTACACGCCCAATGGTGTTTCCTTCGAAGAAATTTGCGAAGCGGTTGATTTGGGCGTAATGGTCAACATTGATAATTTATCAATTCTGGAAAAATTCGGTGCACGCTATGGAGCCAATGTGCCCGTTTGCGTGCGTATCAACCCGCATATCATGGCAGGTGGTCATGCGCATATTTCGGTTGGACACATCGATTCCAAATTCGGAATTTCCATTCATCAACTACGACATATTACACGTTTGGTAACACATTACAACCTTAATATCGTTGGACTTCACATGCACACCGGAAGCGACATCATTGACGCTGACGTTTTTATTCAAGGTGCCGAATTGCTGTATCAGGCTGCGGCTTCATTCCCCAATCTTGAATTCATGGATTTCGGAAGTGGATTTAAAGTGGCGTACAAAGAAGGCGATATCGTTACGCCAATTGAACAAATAGGGAAGAAGATAGGAGCTTCGTTTCAGGCGTTTTGTAAAGAATATGGTCACGAATTGGAATTGTGGTTTGAGCCGGGTAAATTTTTAGTGAGCGAAAGTGGTACCTTACTTGTTTCGGTAAACGTGGTGAAGCAAACGACTTCAACCGTATTTATCGGTGTAAACAGCGGTCAAAATCACTTGATTCGTCCGATGTTTTACAATGCGTACCATCACATTGAAAATTGCTCTAATACCGATGGTGAACAAAAACTCTATTCGGTGGTGGGCTATATCTGTGAAACGGATACCTTCGGTTATGATCGTTTGATCAGCGAGGTGCGCGAAGGCGATGTGTTGGCGATTCGTAATGCCGGAGCTTATGGTTTTAGTATGAGCAATCAGTACAATGCGCGTTTGCGTCCGGCGGAAGTGCTGGTGCGTGACGGTAAAGCTCACTTGATTCGTCGGCGCGAAACGTTGGAAGATATCTACCGGAATGAGGTGGAGATTGTGGAAGTAGAACAACTTGTTTGAGGAGATTAAAATGCGTTATTAAATTCAGTAATATTGCGGGATTACTGAATTTAATATTCTGTAAAACAAATTATTATGATCCTGATTTCAGGAAATTTAATTCAAAAAATAACAAACTAAATTTTTCTAGAAGTTCGGGATCATCCTCAGGCTGACACGTTTCCCGAACACCCAAATTCCCGAAATTTTCAAATTACATCAACCCCATAGGAGTTCGCGTACCTTTTTTACCGTCACATTTACGGGTAGAATGTTTGGCTGTACCACAAGCGGAAAGTGTTACCGCTACAATAAGTGCGATAATGGAAACGGAGAACATTTTTCTGGACATAACGGAGAATTTTAACCTAAAACGCGATTAAAGTTAAAATATTGTCATTTCACCAATTCTGTGGCAATTTTAGCCGAAAGCAAACACAGCGGAATTCCTCCTCCCGGATGCACACTTCCACCGGCAAAGTACAATCCGTTGATCTTCGAGAAATTTGGGTGACGAAAAAAAGCTGCCATGCGATCATTGGAACTGGCTCCGTAAAGCGCTCCACCAAAACTTCCGGTGCGTTCTTCAATGCGAAGTGGATCCAGGTAATCCTCCTCAACGATCAATGAAGCAATGTCGGTCTGTAAGATTCGCGACAGTTTTTCTAAAACGGATGTTCTGATTTGAGCACGCAAAGCTTCCCAATCCTGACCTTGGTTGTGCGGAACATTCACCATCACAAACCAGTTTTCACATCCATCAGGAGCATCGTTGGTGACTTTTTTGGATGAAATATGCACATAAACCGTTGGGTCGGTTGAAACGGTTTTAGCAGTAAAAATGGCATCGAACTCGGCTTTATAATCCTCACTGAAGAAGATGTTGTGCAGATCGAGTTGCGGAAATGATTGCTTAATTCCCCAGTAGAAAATCATCGCCGAACTTGATGGTTCCTGTGCCATTGTTT
Organism: Fluviicola sp.; assembly: GCA_029866325.1. Lineage (GTDB taxonomy): Bacteria > Bacteroidota > Bacteroidia > Flavobacteriales_D > Crocinitomicaceae > Fluviicola. The sequence goes on from JARWZO010000027.1 coordinate 7,176, forward strand.
TTTTTGGTTGCGACTGATCTTTCAATAAATGAGTATAGGCAGGTTTGATATCGCTGTTGCAAAGCACTATTTCTGCCGGATAAAAAGTAGTTGTGGTTCGAACTCCCGTTACGCGATTTGTTTCCACTACAATCTCTTCAACACGTTCGTTAAAACGGAATCTAACGCCCAATTCTTCAGCCAGTTGAACCAATGAAGTTGTAATGGAATGCATACCTTTTCGCGGAAAAAACGTACCAAAACCATGCTCAAGATGAGGTATAATATTCAAAATTCCGGGTGCTGAATAAGGATTGGAACCATTGTAAGTCGCGTAACGATCAAACAATTGTACCAACTTCGGATGATTGAGACGCTGTTCATTGGCTTTATGCATCGTCGTAAACAAATTCAGCCAAGGAATGTGGGCAACGCACTTGAGAATATCCGTCGAAATATAACTCGAGAAACGATGAAGCGACCGTTCCATGAAAGCTTTGTGGGTAGCATCGTAAATCAGTTTACTGCGCTTTAAATGATTTTCCAATGGTTTCGAATCTACCTGAAGTTTGGTTTTTACTTCTTCCAATAAGCGTTCCTGATCACCGAAAAACCGCAAAAAAGTGCCATCTTCAAAAAAATAATGACAAGCAGTTTCAACCTGATCGTACGTAAAATAATCCGTTGGATTTTTCCCGGCTAGTTCAAACAATTCGTCTACTAAATGGGGTAGGGTAAACAAAGAAGGTCCGGCATCAAAACGGTAATTGCCCAATTGAAGCAGGGTCAATTTTCCACCCGGATAAGAGTTGGCTTCAAGCACCGTAACATCGTATCCTTTACAAGCCAAGCGAATAGCTCCGGCTATTCCGGCAATTCCCGAACCAACAACGATTGCTTGTTGACGTTTCACCTCAATCATACTACAAATTAACTCATCGAATGTTATATTTGTTCATCACGAAACAAAATAAAATGGGAAAAGCAGTTGGAATTGGTGGTATTTTCATGAAATACAACGACGAAAAGGCCATGAAGGCTTGGTTTGAAACCGCGTTGGGACTTACTCCTAACGATTACGGAGTATTGTTTGCCTTCAATGGAGTGCCCGATTCCAAGCGTGGTTTTCTACAATTAGGAACATTCCCTTCAACAACCAAGTATTTCGGAAGTATAGAACAGCAATACATGATCAATTTCCGTGTCACAGATTTGATTGGTTTGGAAAAACACCTGCGCGATTTGGGGACTGTGATTTGTGACACCATTGAAACCTACGATTTCGGTAGTTTCCTGCACATAGAAGATCCTGAAGGTAACCGCATTGAGTTGTGGGAACCAATCGACAGTGACTCAGAATCAAAAGAAGTTTTTGTAGATATGCTCTAGTCCGTTCCTAGCGGAAAAGTTTCTTTTTTCACGATTTTATTCCCCGAATAAAACGAAATGATTTGTGATTTGGAATAGGTGTCGTACCGGATGGTTTTAGTACAAACGCCTTTTTCGAAGTAATAACTCATGTTTATTTTTCCGTTGAAAAAACACTCGTCTAGTCGCGTTAATTCGCCGTTGCTGTAATGATATATTTCTCTGTCGCCAACTTGGATTGAAGTCGATGCATTTTCATTAGAATTGATAGTCAACGGAATGTTTAATGTATCAAGACTGTTATAAGCGAAATCCATCGTATGGCTGATAGAGTGTTTACCACCATAGATGTTCTTCACGACAATCATCGCTTCGATACATTCATTCGGAAGGCAACCTGTCAAACTGACTTCACGGCGTTTTCCTGTAGAATCGATTACTTCCAGTTTCACAAATAAAATTTCTTTGTTGACGGAATAATAATATGGATAATCAAGGTGTAACGGTTTATGCCCGGCATTGAGAAATTGTATGCGAAGCGTATCCATTTCGTTGAAAGCAAGCGGTTTCGTAGTCAGTTGAGTTGGCGATGCTTGAACGGTTGTCTGAGGTAGAATGATTTGATATTTTATTGGCATCAAAATAGTATTCTCTGCGTCGCGATAGCTATAGTTCACTAAAAGTGTTCTGTTTCGTGGTCCAATATAGTCAGCGGAGTAAACAAACGTGATAATGCCTTTCTTTCCGGGAGCAATTGGTTCTCGTGGATATTCGGCAAACGTTCCTCCGTCTCCGGTAGAGCTGCTGGTAATGATCACAGGTTCAGTTCCTGTATTCGTCACCTCAAGTTTTAATTTACCCGTGCCTGAATGTTGAACAATGTTTCCCAGATCAACTTTTTTCTGCTCGAATACCAAAACATCCTGTGCGCTTAACGATACATTGAAACCGAAAATAAAACCAATTATCAGACCTTTCATCTGTTTTTTTGCCACAAGATAAAGCCACTTTATGCGTGAAAAGTCATCGTTAACACAATTTTATCACGCAGCAATTTTCCGCACCATGAAATACATAAATTCTTCCTTATTCGGAATGGCTATCTTTCCATAAGTTTCAAACCCGAATCGCTCAAACATCACCTGTGTTTGTCGGCTGGAAGTTTGTGCATAAACGGGCAACTGCATGATTTCGCTCATCTTGAACAATTCGTCGCGTAGCTGAATGACTTGCGATTGACCATTACGCTGTTCATCGGTTAATAAGAGCATAAAGAATAAATGAGGTTCTGTTGGCAAGAGTTGTTGTGTTTTGTTCCGGAATCGTCGCATAGCACCAATACGTTTCAGTGAAAACACAAAGAGTGAAGGCCACCAATCGGTTCGCTGGCGCTGATCACTTTCGTTGGAAATCGGAACAATGACCGCCAAACCATGGCCTTCTTCGCTGATCAAGACGCCGTTTTTTCGACTTAAATATCGAGCGCATTGTTTCACAAATAGATTAAATCGCCAACCGTTGAGGCGTTTTCCAAAAAGGGTATGGATACGTTGGTTATTGCGAATGGCCTCACCAATCATCGTACATACGCCTGAGCGTTCGATTAATTGTGGTTTCATGTCTCTGGGTTTTAGTAACACGAAAATTACCACCTTCAAACGCAACGATTGTAGCTCAAAAGCTTACTTGATTTTCGGGAGTTGCGGTATTCCGTACAAATAACTGGAATGTTTTTTGTCTTAGAAGAAAATACGTTTAATAATTGTTTGGCTTCCGTCAGCGGCAGTTATACGCAAAATGTATACTTGCTGACCGTTTGAATTGATTCGTATTTCTCGCATACTTTCATTGATTTCTTGCGGTGAATGAATCAGTTGCCCGGTAATTGTAAAGAGTTCAACCTTGGCATCAGAATCAACTAATTGAAGGGTCAAAACTCCGCCATCATACCCGTAACTTTTTAGTAAACCTTGATTATCAAAGTCGCAAAAAACACCAGAAATTAGATCAGAAAACTCAGCTGTACCATCTTGATCTACCATTTTCAAGCGGTAATAAACCAGGGTGTTTTCATCCTCAGATGGAAGATCAAACGAATAATGTTGCGTAACTGTGGATTCACCGATTACGTCCACAATTCCTAATGAAGTAAAGTCATTCAAATCGTAACTTTTCTCGATTTCATAGTAATCGAAACGATATTCGGATTCTGATGTCCAATTGAGTTGTTCATGATCATCCTCACAGTCGATAGTGAAGGAGGATAATTCAACTGGTAAAGCAGCCGGAATATTGAGCTTTGCTACAAATAAATCAGCGAAACCATTAGAAGGTAATGCTACATTAAATGTTGTGCCAACTGTACTTTGACCTGTAATCCAGTAATTATTACTTCCTGCGAAGGCAATTGCTCTTCCAGCTGCAAGAGATGTTTGTGGACCAGCAGTATTGGTGTTTTTAGTAACCCATTGCACAGTACCAGCACCAGCGGCATACTTTACAACAAACAGATCATCAAATGCAGCACTATTGGTGTTGGTAAGGGGTAAACCGTTAAATGTTGTTGGGTTAGTCACGTATTGTCCCGTAATAAGTACAGAACCATTACCATCTACTGCAATTCCATTTGCTCTATCAAGACCGGTTCCAACAGCAGCTCTCGCCCATACAAAACCGTTGGTAGAAACAGAATAACTTCCCCACCAAGCGTCTTGAATACCTGCTGAAGATGCTGTTAATGGGATCCCACCAGGTAATGTCATATTATTCGTAAAAGCACCACATACCATAACATTAGTAGTACTCGGATCGTAAGCACAGGCTATCGCATCATCGGTTGTTGCTGAACCAGATCCAACAGCTCCAAGCCATGCGCCAGTAGCCGAATTTAATTCAAGTACACACATATCAATACCACCAACCGAGGTAACGTTGAATCCTCCAAAAGTGGCCAATCCCGTATTTGTAGTGCTTGCAACAACAAGTTCCGTTGTATTGAGATCATAACAGATTCCTCCGCCAAGTGTTCCATCATTTGTAGTAGAACCACCGCTAGCCATCCATACACAAGCTCCAGTAGTCGGATTAAGTCTGCTTACAAAAATATCGCTACCGCCAAGAGAAACATTTCCACAAGCTCCACTCATGGTTAAGTTAAAAGATCCCAATAGATAAGGATTACCACTCGGGTCAAGACACATGGCTACTCCGGTATCCACATTACCTGTTCCTCCCATACTAACCGCCCACGTCCATGCGCCGGTAGTGCAATTGAGTTTGGCTACAAATGCATCAATACCAGATCCACCATTAGGAGTAAGGTTTGTTGCACCAAATGCTGTAGCAGCACCATTATAACTTCCTGTTACATATACATTGACACCATCGGTACAGATTCCACCATTAGGAGAGCCATTATCGGCAGCAATACCACCAGCGCGCACAGCCCAACGATAAACTCCTGCAGAAGTGTAGCTCGCAATGAAAATATCGTTACTACCATTTGAAGTAAGATTGGCAGTGCCAGCTCCTAGGTCAAAATCAACGGTATTGGAAAATGAGCCTGTCACATAAACATTACCGGTTGCATCAACACAGATAGCTTTACCGTTTTCAGCATTTGCTGAACCACCCGCACCTGCAAAAGTCCAAGTCTGAGCTTGAAGACTTAAGTTTATGCTTAAAATTGCAAAAAGTGAAAGTATTTTTTTCATGCGTGAAATAGTGTTTTTAGCTAAACCATTTTGAACGGTAAATTTAAGTTAAAATTCCCTGTTGTCCAAAAAAGGGGTAATATTATTCGATGGTTTGTGTTTGTAGTCAATTGATATTATTTGTGTTACGCTGTAATTCCTAGGTTGGGTTCGTCACCAAAAATGAAATTGGAAACAAGATTTCCTTATTATAAAGCCCCATTCATTTCAATTGAATGGGGCTTTTCGATTCTTTGTTTAATTCTTATTGTTTCACCAAGCGTTTTACAATTGTTTGCTCGGTTGTTTTCACTCTTACAAGATAAACACCAACCGGATATGTTGTTAAATTCAGGATCGTCTCGTTAGAGAAGCGGTTCGTTTGGAGAACCTTCCCATTTGCATCCAATAATTCTAATTGCGCATCGATAGCATTGAGCTGTATAGTAACAGTTGCATCCGTTGGATTCGGGAATACATTGATAGCATCCGTGTGTTGTTCCATTAAACCTATATAATCAATGTTTACACAATCGGATGTATCCGAACAACCACCGGCATTGGTTACCACAACAGCATAATCGCCGTTTTGAGTTACAGTGAGTGTTTGCGACGTCGCACCTACGATTTCTGCGTTATTCGAACAATCAATCCATTGATAGCCAGTTCCAACCGAAGCTGTAATTGTAGCATCACCATTATCGGTTGCAACAGCTGTTGGGAAACCTGTAATGGTAAGATCAAGTACCAAGATAGAATCACAACCATTTACAGTTGTCAATGTATCACTGTAAATACCGGTTGTTGTATAGGTTGTGCCTGTTACTACCCAAGTATAATCAACACATGCCGCAACACTTTCGGTATTAGAGACACTGTTGTTAATCGTTAAGTTCAAGGTGATGGTAGAATCACATCCATTCACAGATTGATAGGTAGCAACATACGAGCCAGAAGATGAATAGGTTTGACCGTCTTCCACCCAAGTGTAGGTATCGCATGCTGTTGCAGTTTGATCGGTATTAGAACCGAAGAAAAGTGTCAGGTTCAAGGTTGCAATAGAATCGCATCCTGCGGCATTTGTTAATGTTGCTGAGTAATCACCACTTGTTGTATAGGTTTGACCATCTGCACTCCACATATAGCTATCACATGCAATTACTGTATCTGCACTGCTAGTTGATGTGTTGATAGTCAATACCAAACTAGCCGTCGAATCACAACCAATTCCATTCGTCAATGTTTGGAAATAAGTTCCTGACGCGGTGTAAGTAGTTCCATTCGTCCAAGTATACGAATCACAAGCAGATGCAGTTGTTGTTGAAGTTGTGCTGTTATTAATTGTCAATACCAAAGTGGCAATTGAATCACAGCCAACAGCATTGGTCAACAATTGGCTAAATGTTCCCGATGAAGTGTATGTCGTTCCATTGGTCCACGTATACGAATCACAAGCTGTTACCGGAGTAGATGAACTACTGCTATTGTTAATCGTTAAGTTTAAGGTCAACGTTGAGTCACATCCGTTTACTGCGGTAAGATTCTGCACATAAGTTCCGGTGGTTGTGTATGTAGAACCGTTTAATGTATAGGAATCACATGCAGTTTGCGACAATGAAGCTGTAATAGCAGCTGGCTGTGTAATCGTAAATACTTGACTTGTAGTACAACCATTGGCATCCGTCACAGTACATGTGTAAGTTTGAGCTGTTAGCCCTGTTACAGAAACTGTACCGTCGCCAGTTGGTGTTCCCGGAGTCCAATCGTAGGTATACCCACTAGCACCACCTGTTGGTGTATTAATACTGGCTGCGCCGTTCGAACCTCCGAAGCAAGAAACGTTTGTTTGTGAAGCCGGAGTTACCACTAAAGCGGTAGGTGCAGTAATGGTAAAGTTTTGTGATGCAGTACAACCGTTTACATCAGTTACGGTACATGTATAAATTTGAGCCGTAAGACCTGTTACGGAAGTTGTTCCGTCTCCTGTTGGGTTTCCTGGCGTCCAGTTGTAGGTATAACCACCAGCACCGCCAGTTGGAGTATTGATACTAGCCGCACCATTTGACCCACCAAAACAAGAAACATTAGTTTGTGAAGCAGGAGTTACCACTAAAGCAGTAGGGGCAGTAATGGTAAAGTTTTGTGTTGCAGTACAACTGTTTGCATCAGTTACAGTACACGTATAAGTTTGAGCCGTAAGACCTGTTACGGAAGTTGTTCCGTCGCCAGTTGGGTTTCCTGGTGTCCAGTTGTAAGTATAACCACCGGCACCGCCTGTTGGTGTATTGATACTTGCCGCGCCGTTCGATCCACCAAAACAAGAAACATTGGTTTGTGAAGCAGGAGTAACCACTAAAGCAGTAGGCGCTGTGATGGTGAAATTTTGTGCTGCAGTACAACCGTTCGCGTCTGTAACAGTGCAAGTGTAAGTTTGAGCCGTAAGACCTGTTACAGAAACAGTTCCGTCACCGGTTGGGTTACCGGGAGTCCAGTCGTAAGTATAACCACCGGCACCACCAGTGGCAGCATTTACAGCTGCCGCTCCATTGGAGCCTCCAAAGCACGATACATTGGTTTGCGAAGCTGCTGTTAAGGTTGGTGCTGCTATTGTTGTTACAGCAACACTAGGGGCAATGGTACAACCGTTAGCATCGGTAATGGTACAAGTATAAGTTCCTACACCAAGATTGGTTGCCACAGATCCAGAACCTCCGGAAGGCGACCATAAGTAGGTATAACCACCGGCACCACCACTAACGCTAGAAACCGTAGCTGTACCATTGTTAACAGTACAACCGGTCGCAGTAGATGAAATGGAGGCTGTGATAGCCATAGGGGATGTAATTGTAAAGTTCTGGCTAGCTGCACAACCATTGGCGTCTGTTACAGTGCAAGTATAGGTTTGAGCTGTAAGTCCTGTTACGGAAACAGTACCATCACCGGTTGGGTTGCCGGGAGTCCAGTTATACGTGTATCCACCTGCACCACCGGTTGGTGTATTGATACTCGCCGCACCATTCGATCCGCCAAAACACGAAACATTGGTTTGTGAAGCAGGAGTAACCGCAATAGCAGTTGGAGCCGTGATTGTAAAGTTTTGAGTCGCTGTACAACTATTGGCATCTGTAACAGTGCACGTGTAAGTTGTGGCTATCAATCCTGTTACAGAAACAGTACCATCACCTGTCGGATTACCGGGAGTCCAGTTGTAGGTATAACCACCCGCGCCACCGGTAGGAGTATTTATGCTTGCCGCACCATTGCTACCACCAAAACAAGAAACATTGGTTTGTGAAGCCGGAGTTACCACTAAGGCAGTAGGTGCTGTAATGGTAAAGTTTTGTGTAGCAGTACAACTATTGGCATCTGTAACTGTACAAGTGTAGGTAGTGGCGCTAAGTCCAGTTACGGAAACAGTCCCATCACCGGTTGGATTACCGGGAGTCCAGTTGTAAGTGTAACCACCCGCACCACCAGTTGGTGTATTAATACTCGCTGCACCATTCGACCCACCAAAACAAGAAACATTGGTTTGTGAAGCTGGAGTTACCACTAAAGCGGTAGGTGCCGTAATGGTAAAGTTTTGTGTAGCAGTACAACTATTGGCATCTGTTACAGTGCATGTATACGTTTGAGCGGTAAGACCTGTAACGGAAGTTGTTCCATCACCAGTCGGGTTGCCAGGAGTCCAGTTGTAAGTATAGCCACCTGCACCGCCAGTTGGTGTATTAATGCTCGCTGCACCGTTTGATCCGCCAAAGCATGAGATATTGGTTTGTGAAGCCGGAGTAACCACAATAGCAGTTGGAGCTGTAATGGTAAAGTTTTGCGTTCTTGTACAACTATTGGCATCGGTAACGGTACAAGTCCAAGTTGTGGCTGTCAATCCTGTTACAGAAACAGTACCGTCACCGGTTGGGTTTCCGGGAGTCCAGTTATACGTGTATCCGCCTGCACCACCCGTTGGTGTATTGATACTCGCCGCACCATTCGATCCGCCAAAACACGAAACATTGGTTTGTGAAGCAGGAGTTACTGTAATAGCCGTAGGTGCCGTAATGGTAAAGTTTTGTGTTGCGGTGCAACTATTGGCATCTGTAACTGTACAAGTGTAGGTAGTGGCGCTAAGTCCAGTTACAGAAACGGTGCCGTCACCTGTCGGATTACCCGGAGTCCAGTTGTAAGTATAACCACCCGCACCACCTGTTGGCGTATTGATACTTGCAGCACCGTTACTTCCACCGAAGCAGGAAACATTGGTTTGTGAAGCAGGAGTAACCACTAAAGCAGTTGGAGCAGTGATTGTAAAGTTTTGCGTCCTTGTACAACTATTGGCATCTGTAACGGTACATGTATAAGTTTGAGCCGTAAGTCCTGTTACGGAAACAGTACCGTCACCTGTTGGATTACCCGGCGTCCAGTTGTATGTATAACCACCTGCTCCGCCCGTTGGGGTGTTGATACTGGCGGCACCGTTACTTCCACCAAAACAAGAAACATTGGTTTGTGAAGCCGGAGTTACAGTAATAGCCGTTGGAGCTGTAATGGTAAAGTTTTGCGTTCTTGTACAGCCATTGGCATCTGTTACCGTGCATGTGTATGTTTGAGCCGAAAGTCCTGTAATAGAGGTTGTTCCGTCACCTGTTGGTGTACCCGGAGTCCAATCGTAGGTATAACCGCCTGCACCACCTGTTGGCGTATTGATACTTGCGGCACCGTTACTTCCACCAAAGCATGAAACATTGGTTTGTGAGGCAGGAGTAACAGTTATTGCGGTTGGAGCTGTAACGGTAAAGTTTTGCGTTCTTGTACAACTGTTGGCATCTGTAACTGTACAAGTGTATGTTTGAGCCGAAAGTCCTGTTACGGAAATAGTTCCGTCACCCGTTGGGTTACCCGGTGTCCAATTGTATGTATATCCACCCGTACCACCGGTTGGTGTATTGATACTGGCAGCACCATTACTTCCACCAAAGCATGAAACGTTGGTTTGTGAATTGGGAGTAACCGTTATTGCCGGAGGTTGTGTGAGCGTAAATGTTTTTGTGATTGAAGAAGATGCTGCATCGGTAATGGTACATGTGTAAGTACCTGCGCAAAGTGAAGAAGCAGTTGCTCCTGTACCACCGGATGGAGACCAAGAATAAGTGTAAGGTGTGGTTCCTCCACTTGCAACAACTGTTGCAGAACCAGTACAGACAGCATTACAAGTAAGATTTACCTGTGATTGTGTTGCTGTAAGTGGAGGCGGGGTATTGAGTTTCGCGACAAATAAATCAGCGAAACCATTAGAAGGTAATGCGACATTAAATGTTGTGCCAACTGTACTTTGACCTGTAGTCCAGTAATTATTACTTCCTGCATAGGCAATCGATCTTCCAGCTGCAAGAGAAGTTTGCGGACCAGCAGAATTGGTGTTTTTGGTAGCCCACATTTCAGTGCCTGCAGCTGCTGAATAGCTTACCACAAACATATCGTCAAATCCTCCACTGTTGGTGTTGGTAAGCGATAAAGCTCCAAATGTTGTTGGGTTATTAACGTATTGTCCCGTAATAAGAACTGAACCATTACCATCTACTGCAATTCCGTTTGCTCGATCAAGACCGGTTCCAACAGCAGCTCTCGCCCATACAAAACCGTTGGTAGAAACAGAATAACTCCCCCACCAAGCATCTTGAATACCTGCTGAAGACGCTGTTAAAGATATTCCGCCAGGTAATGTCATATTATTCGTAAAAGCACCACATACCATAACATTAGTAGTACTCGGATCGTAAGCACAGGCTATCGCATCATCGGTTGTTGCTGAACCAGATCCAACAGCTCCAAGCCATGCACCTGTAGTGGAATTTAGCTCAAGTACGCACATATCAATACCTCCAACCGAGGTAACGTTGAATCCTCCAAAAGTGGCCAATCCCGTATTTGTAGTACTTGCAACAACAAGTTCCGTTGTATTGAGATCATAACAGATTCCTCCGCCAAGTGTTCCATCATTTGTAGCAGAACCACCGCTAGCCATCCATACACAAGCTCCAGTAGTCGGATTAAGTCTGCTTACAAAAATATCACTACCACCAAGAGAAACATTGCCACAAGCTCCACTCATGGTTAAGTTAAATGATCCCAATAAATAAGGATTGCCACTGGGGTCAAGACACATGGCCACTCCAGTATCCACACTACCTGTTCCTCCCATACTAACCGCCCAAGTAAATGCACCAGTAGTGCAATTGAGTTTGGCTACAAATGCGTCAGTTCCAGCACCACCATTGGGTGTAAGGCTTATTCCACCAAATAAAGTAGCAGCCCCGTTGTAACTACCTGTTACATAAACACTGACACCATCAGTACAGATCCCACCGGAAGGAGAATTATTATCGGCAGCGATACCACCAGCGCGCACAGCCCAACGATAAACTCCTGCAGAAGTGTAGCTCGCAATGAAAATATCGTTACTACCATTTGAAGTAAGATTGGCAGTACCAGCTCCTAGGTCAAAATCAACTGTATTGGAAAATGAGCCAGTCACATAAACATTACCGGCTACATCAACACAGATAGCTTTACCGTTTTCAGCATTTGCTGAACCGCCTGCTCCTGCATAAGTCCAAGTCTGAGCTTGAAGACTTAAGTTTATGCTTAAAATTGCAAAAAGTGAAAGTATACTTTTCATAAGTAAATAGTCTATTAATTTAGATTTAAGCTAAATTCTAATAATTTCAGTGAAGATAAGAAATTATTATTGAATAATTAGTTGATAATTTGGTACATAAGGATGTAACATGTTCTAAAAAAAGGTGAATCAACATAAGTTTAATTTTTAATTAGTTTAGTAAGAGTAGTCGCATTGATAAAAGTAAAACAGTTCTAAATTATTATTGGATGGCTTCTTTCAATTTAAACTTATTGGGTTACTAAGCTAAGTTGTTATTGTTTATCTTTTATGTATGAATCTGAGTTCAATATTAAATTTCATATTCAATTATCTAATTGAATACCCTTCCGAATGCCAAAATTTATCAGGCGATGTCCACCAAAAAAACCTTCTTCTGTATAAACAACATTCACTATGATTGCCTGGTTGGATTTACATGAAATAATGAGTCCATCTTGTTCATTGATACGAAGAATACTTCCTGGGGGAGTTCCTTGAGGAACCTGAAAGTTGGAAACAGAAACATCTGTAAGCGCAAATGTCCAACCTCGGTACCTTACAATAGCTCCTTTATTCCAAGGATTACATGCATTAACAAGACAACAAATATCGCTTGCATTCATTTCAGACCATTTGATGGTAAGGTCTTCTACTTTTGGACGACCATACCAGCCTGCTTTCGAGGAATCTTGTTTAGCGGATTGTAGTGTATTATTTAGCAAGCCTTGTAACAAATTTCCAGTTAAGGCCGCACCTGTGGCAGCAAGTTGGCTGATTGCTAATCCATAATTTGTTTCGGGTGTCATCATTACTGGATGTTGTAGCAAGATTTCACCTGTATCAAATGACTCATCCATTTTATGGATCGTAACTCCGCCATCACTTATTCCGTTTCGGATCATCCAAAACAATGGATTTGAGCCTCTATAAGCTGGTAAAGGTGCGTAATGGAAATTGATGAACCCATATTTTGGAACAGATAAAACTGATGTTGGGATTTTATATGGAAACGTTTTGACCAAAACAACATCTGGTTGATATTGATCAAGCCACTTTGTTAAACTTTCTTCTAAATCTTTATTTGAAAAAAGATTTAGTGGAATATTACCTTGGTCACAGAGCTGTTTGAGGACAAGTCTAGTTTCAGGAACTCGATTTGTTGTACCAACAGCCACAATAAGACGGTGAGGTAGCAACTGATGTATAGCAGGAAATCCAAGTCTGTCGTTACAAAGAATAGCAATTTTCATAACGCTAGATGCAGAAATAGTTATTGCGCCAGCGGGTATATTCACCATCTATTCGCCAAGAGTATGCTTGCAAATGATCTTCAGCACTGATTTCTAGTTGATTCGTTACACGTAGTTTTGATTTTCCGTTTTCTCCTTCTTCAATAAATCCATTGTAGAGTGGTGCATAAGCGCAATGTGATTCTGGATGAAAATGAACAGCTCCACGCGGGCTTTCATAAGACCAATTGTCAAGTGATGCGATACCTTGTGAAAGAATTTGAGCCGCTACATGAGCCGCTTCCCAACCGAGTAATGTGAATATGTTGGCTTGTTTATTTTTATTTTTTTCAAGCGAATCTTTCATAGCATTTTGCGCAGGGTTATCAAGACTTGAAGCCCATGGAACAATTGTATGAAAAGTACCTCCGGGAAAGTCACATTTTTCCAGCCACACTTCTTCAGCCATGAAAGGAGTGCAATAAAAAGGAAGATAAGTTGATAAAGGGCTATTTGCTTTTAATTCCTTCATAAACAATTCTGCAAGATACGTACTGAAACAAGCTGTTACAGCTTCACCTCCACTTTCACGAACAAGGGTAAGGAAAGTATCAATAGAAAATTCATTTGGTTGGAAAACACTTACAAAGTTTCCAACAGTAGTGCTGTTTTCCGTTTTCATTCCTTCAAACAATGCCCAAGGACCACGATATCCACCGTCGTAAAAACTAGTAGCTGCAATCACCTTCTTTGCCGCTTTACCAGCATTTATACCCGTTAAATAACAAGCATGTAATCCCTGTAAGGTAATGTGGTAACAATTAGCAGATGGAGGAGTTTCGAATAGCTCCATACCAGCATCTAGAAATAGAATTGGTTTACCAGAAATTTTTGAAAATTCATACAATGGCTCAGCATTGAGTGAAGTCATATAGGCAACAATGAGATCCACATCATCGCTCATAACAAACTTTTCAGCTTTAGAATGAGTAGATTGTAAATCATCTCCAAAACCGGTATTATCACTGATGATTTCAATATCTGAAATACCTAATTCATTTAAACCCAATCGAAAGCCATCATTGAGATCAAAACTCAAACTTGGATATTCTCCTGAACGTGGCAACAATAAGCCAATTTTTTTCAACATGATAAAAAAATGAATGGAATGTAAAGAAAACAGAAAATGAGAACAATCAAGTTCCCATTTTCTGTTTAAAATCAAAAAAATTAATTTCTGGCTGGAAAAACACCATATTGACAAATGATATAATTCAGACCTAAAAGCGGACGCAGAATTTCGAATGGTGCACCTGCACCAGTATTCGTCATTGTAATATTGCCATTTATTTTTGCCATCTGAACGTTTCCATCCAAACCATAAATTAATTCTGAACCTTGTTCAACAGCGTATAGATTACCTATCGGACTTGCTGTGTTTGCAGGATTTCCTGTCGCAGAAATATTCAGTTGTGCTGTAACAGGATGCATGTGTGCAGGCATATTACTAGTTGTCATACTAGCATTTTCTACACCACTTTTTTGCCCAATGTTATAAGTTGATAAACCTGGTCCTGTACCTGCTCCAACCATTGTTCTACCTTGCAAATCAGGCAACATAAAAGTAGTTGTACCATTCCCTCCGTATTGTGTTCCAAGTATTGAAAACAAGGCGGTGTTTGATGCAATGTTAATTGTTTGCCCTTGACAAAATGCCCAACTTTTTGGGGCGAAATTGCCAGCAAATAATGTTGTAAAACCAATAACTCCTTCCATAATATATAGATTCTTTAGTTTTTTAATAATAATTAAGCACGCGAAGGAAAAATTCCTTCAACTGCAATAATGAAATTCATTGCCAAATACGGTTGAACAATGGATAATGGTGCATTCCCACCTACAATAGGCGTAATGGAATTACAAGGCATTGGACCGAATTGATCCCCGTTTGGAGAATTTGAATAGACAGTAGCTCCAGCTGCAGGAATTGCATTATTTGGAACCCCAACTAGTCCTGTTGTTGCAGTGGAAGCATTGAACGCACCAGTAAATGTTAACATTGCGTGGTTGTGCGCCGGCATTTGAGGAGATAAAAGTGTTACATTTTCTGTTCCTGCCATCTGACCCACTACGTAGTTCGAAAGCCCAGGACCTTGTCCTTGGTGAACCGCAACGCGACTGCGCAAATCAGGTAAAGCAAAAGTAACCTGACCGTCACCACCATAAGTGGTTCCGATTAGTGCAAATAGTGCATTGTATTCTGCAATGGATAATAATTGTCCTTGACAAAACATCCAGTTCAATGGAGCGAAATTACCAGCAAAATTAGTAATGGTTGCTATATATGGATCTACAAACATAGTTCTTATTTAAGAGTGAATAAAATAAATTAGTTTCGTGATGGGTAAATACCTTGCGTACAGATCACAAAATTGAGTGTCGTGTACGGAGTAAGAATAGATACTGGTGAACTGCTCCCGCTTTGACCGATAACGGTATTTGCAAATGAGGATGAACCCATTGGTGTTGCGCCAGTCATGTTCGTTGTATACCCATTCGCGATTGGCCCAGGATATGCTCCTGAGGGTTGATCAGTGTCTCCCGAATTACCTCCAAGCGGAGTCATTTGAACAGCCCCATTGTGATTGTGAGGAGGTAAATTATTCATCGTAAGTGTAACACTTTCATAACCTGTTACTTCACCAAGCGTGTAATACATTAACCCTTGTCCTTGACCAACTCCTGTTGCAACGCGACCGCGTAGATCTGGAATACCGAATGTATTAATCCCATTTCCTCCATAAGTTGTACCGAGTAATGAAAACAATGCACTATTGGAGGCAATTGATAATAATTGCCCACTGCATTGAAGCCAATACCTTGGAGTAAAGTCGTAAGCCACTGGTGTTATGACTGCCATTGTTCCTTCCATAATAATTGTTGTTTTTGGTTTATATTGATACTAAAAAAATACGAATTATTGGTATTGAATGAATGTACGGTGAACTGCAACGAATGAAAAAGCCGAATAATTTCGATTGATTCTTAGGTCGGAAAACTGAAAAGTAGTTTTGTCAGTATGTAGTTTCGTAGACATCATCTTCATTGTTTCTTGTTTACAAATTAAATCGTCATAAAAATGAATAGCTCTTTGTCTACAGTTCAAGAAATCACTAGTTGAAAGTGCGAATTGTGGCATTTTCAGTAGAATAGTTGTTCATGAATAGTTTCAAAGCGAATAGCATCAGTTTTATTTGTTCCTTCCAAATATAGAATTTTTTTCATTCACCAAACTTATTTGTTTAATGAATTAATCAGACAGGTATTAATACCTCATTTTAGTTAACAGGTATTTATACCTGAGGTAATAAGCAATTAACTTTAGAGCATTTTTTGATTAGAAATACTGTTTGATTCAAACAAAAAAACCTTCCTCGAAATCGAGAAAGGCTTTCCTTTAAATGATTGTGTTGAATTAGTTAGCCGACATGTATTGGGCAACTCCTTCAAATGTATCTTTCATTCCTTCTTGACCTTTGGTCCAGTTTGCCGGACAAACTTCACCGTTTTCTTCGTGGAATTGCAAAGCATCTACCATACGGATCGCTTCGTCAACATTTCTACCCAATGGGAAGTGATTGACAACTTGGTGCATCACTGTTCCTTCTTTGTCGATTAAGAACAAGCCACGGTAAGCAATCATTGGTCCGCTTGCTACCAAGCTGCCTTCCATATCGTATTCGTATTCACCGGCCAACACACCAAATGCTTCAGAAATGGTTTTTGTAGTATCGGCAACAATCGGATACGTAATTCCTTCAATTCCTCCTTTGTTTTTAGGAACTTGCAACCATCCCCAGTGAGATTCGGGAGTGTCTGTTGAACAAGCAACTACTTTCGCTCCACGTGCTTCAAACTCAGCCAAAGCTGATTGAAATGCGTGCAATTCCGATGGACATACGAAAGTAAAGTCTTTCGGGTAAAAGAAAAATACTACCGGATTTTTACCGATGTATTGATCCAATGAGAAGTTTTCAACGATTTCTTTACCGTTTATTACCGCTTCTGCAGAAAACGAAGGGGCTTTTTTTCCTACTAATACTGACATGTTTGTTGTTTTATATTGAATAATTGGTATTACTAATGTTGCTACAAATGTAGGTATTCATCCGTATTAGTTGTTTAACCATGCATTAAACATCCAATTCGTTTTTTCTTTTTCGCGTAATAAATCGCTCATCAATGAGTTGGTGCCTTCGTCTCTGAGTTTATCCGAAAGGGAAAGTAACTCGCGTTCCAATTCCAACAACGTTTGCTGCGCGCTCAGCAAATAGGCCATTCCTTCTTTGCCGTCGGTGATGGTGGCGTTTTCAGTAAGTCGACTTTCGTTGAGGTAGTCGGCAAAACGATGAACCGGAGAAGAACCCAAGGTAAGGATGCGCTCTGCCAAATCGTCGATAATGATTTGAGTGCGCGTGTACAATTCTTCATATTTCAAGTGTAGTTCAAAAAAATGAACGCCTTTGATGTTCCAATGCAGCGCACGAATGTTTTGGTAATGGATTTGATAAGTTGCTAAAAGCTGGTTGAGTTGCGCTATGTATGCTGTTTGAGTTTCCATCAGATTGTCTGTTTCGTTGCTCAAAGGTAATCGCATTATTACATCAATAATATTGATTAATTTTATACTTTAATAGATAATATCGATATGGTTTCCACACAGCAATTGACCTATATTTTAGCTTTGGTTGAAACGGGTAGTTTCAGCAGAGCGGCGGCAACTTGTTTTGTTACGCAGCCAACGCTTTCCATGCAAATTAAAAAGGCCGAAGAACAGCTTGGTTTCGTAATATTTCAGCGCGATACTTCTCCATTGGAACTCACTGATTTCGGTCGTGAATTGATTCCCCTTTTGCGACAAATACAAGCGGAATTGACTGCTGTTTCTACCCTTACCGAACAATTTGCAGGAACGTATCAAGATCGGTTGCGAGTAGGAATTATTCCCACAGTTGCCTGCTACATGTTACAAGATTCGTTTGCAGAATGGCAGGATTTGCTGCCTACTACCAAATTGCACATCGAAGAATATCGTACTGAAGAATTGCTGGAAGCTTTGGAAACTCGCAAGATAGATTTGGCAATTCTTGCCGGACCGGTGGAAACGACCAAATGGCGAAACATACCGCTTTATAGCGAAGAAATTGTAGCATACATCAACGATTGGAACGATGAACAAGTTACCGTAAACGAGTTACAGGATCTGCATCCGTGGTTGTTGACAAAAGGGAATTGCCTGCGCACGCAGATGATGCATTTTTGTTCATTGGCCGACAAACAATCGGATGATTGGAACTACGCCGGTGGAAACCTGGATATGTTGATGCGAATGGTAGATGCCAATATGGGCTACACGCTCATTCCGGAGCAATACAAGCGCACTTTTCCTGCTAAAATAAGTTCTTTCAAACGCATCGTAAACGAAGCCGGACAATCTCCGGGAAGATCGATCATTGCACTGAGCGCCTACCGTCATTCGAATTGGGACGCCATGGAAAAAATCATTCGCTCATTGCAGCTGCGTTATGCTACTGCGGTAAAAGCTGATATGGAGTTGTTGAGTTGGAAGTGAATGATCAATTATCAATTCGATAATTATGAAGAGAATTACCTTGATAATTTATAATTCAGCAATTCATAATTCTCTTTGAGGTTTCCTTAATTTTAGCTTCTAAAAAGAAAAAATGGCGCTTATAAAATCGTGCAGGGGAATAGAGCCTCAATTTGGTACAGATAGTTGGTTGGCCGAGAACGCAACAGTGGTGGGTGATGTGATCATGGGAGATCGTTGTTCGGTGTGGTTCAACGCAGTTATTCGCGGTGATGTGAACTCCATTCGCATGGGAAATCAGGTCAATATCCAAGATGGCGCTGTGATTCATTGTACCTACCAAAAAACCAAAACCGTTTTGGGAAACAATGTTTCGGTCGGACATAATGCCTTGGTTCACGGCTGTACGGTCGAAGACAATGTGCTGATCGGAATGGGTGCAATTGTGATGGACGATTGCTACATTGAATCGGGAAGTATCATTGCTGCCGGAGCCGTTTTGTTGGAAGGCACGCGTGTTGAAGCAGGTTCTATTTACGCAGGCGTTCCAGCAAAAAAAGTAAAGTCGATTTCCAAAGAATTGTTTGAAGGAGAAGTAATGCGCATTGCGAACAATTATGTGATGTATTCCGGATGGTTTAAGGATGTCGATTAATCATTCAATCTTTATAATAACTAAAAAAGCCTCGCCTTAACGAAGCTTTTTTTGGGTTTGGGTTGAAATAGATGGTGGATATTAATGGAATAAGGATTCAACGTTTATATACTTGAATGTCGGAAAGTGGAAAAGGTAAACTCTATTCCTGATTTTTATCACAAATTTCTGATAAGGGAATGGTTACTTTTGATAAAAATGGGCGCTATGAATACAATTGAAACGAAAAAAGACATCGAATTACTGGTCGATACCTTTTACACCGCGATCCTCAAAGACGAACAACTTGCACCGTTTTTCGCTCACCTCAATTTTGTGGAACATTTACCAAAAATGGTTCACTTCTGGAGCTTTGTATTGCTGGATGAACCGGGTTATACAACCAATGTCACCGACAAACACGCTGGTATGAAGCTCAACAAGGCTTTGTTTGATCGATGGGTGGAATTGTTTCATGCAACTGTTGATGAACTCTTTGAAGGTGAAAAAGCACAATTGGCGAAAGAGCGAGCTACTGTTTTGGGATGGACGATGGCAAGTAAGTTTAATGGTTGATGAGTTTCTTGAGTTTTATAAGTTTTTAAGTTAACCAGTTCTTGAGTTGTACAAGTTGGTGAAGTAACTGTTAAACTTAGAAACTGTTAACTCACCAAACCCAAAACACTGAATAATTTAAGAAACTGAGAAACGCATGTTTTTTTATTCGTTTTTGAAACCCTTTTCTAATTTCAACGAAAAATTGATCCTTCGCCTATGATTCGAAACACCATTTTGTTTTTAGTTATGATTCATTTCGGGCATTATGTGTCGGCTCAGTATGACGGCATTTCGCTTAATAGAACAATTTTAATGGATTGGGCGGTTCAGCAACATTTATTGTTGAATGAACAACCCGGTAAAAGTTTGCGATTAAGCATAATGGATCATCTCGGTAATTATGTAGTCTATGCTTACGAGAAATTGAATGATTCTATTTATCGGGAAGTTGTAAAGGAATCAAACGTTGAACTAAAAGCCGATCAACTTTATATAAAAAGAGGCAATACAGTAACTGCTTGTTATCCATTGAAAGATGGATATTCTGATCGAGATTTTTCCGGGTATCGAGACTCGGCAGGTTATTTAGTGAGAGATACGATTGTGATCAAACGTGGGAAATCACCCTTTCACCGAAGAGATGTTGTTCTTTTAGATTCAAACTACAACGTAACAAAATGGTGGACTTACGATGATGGAATGGATAGTGTTTATTATTGCCGTGAATCGAATTTGGCTAAAAATTGTAGTGATAGAAATGTGTATTTTCTCACTAAAACAGATTCCATAAAGCATTCTTACATGAAAAGTTGCTCGGGCGATGCAGATCTACTAATAAAGGATAAAAAAGTATTTGTCTCTTATTGGGAATTTAAGGCCAAACGGGAGGTTTTGTATCATGAATGGATTGTGTCTTCGAATAGGAAACGCGTATTTTATTTGGTTGATGTAGCCGCTGAGCCGAGATTGATAGGCGGAAAATTGATGAAAGAAGATGAAGTGAAAATAAAGACAGATAAAAAAGGGTGTATTAAACGAATCAACAGTAAAACATTTATTGCAGCGAATCCAAAAACTGCATGGCTATTTTGGCTAGATGAGTGATTTTCGTATGTAGAGTGAATCAAAACTCCATAAACTTATCAACCTTAAAAAAACTAAAAAACTCAGGAAACTGTCAAACTCTAGAAACTATCAAACTAACGAAGTACATTCACGTGTCCGGTCAATTTTTGCTCGCCTTCCCACACAGAACATGGAGTGTATTTCACCACATAAGTATACACGCCCGAAGGAACCAGTTCGCCTTTGTACATACCATCCCATTCTTCATACTGATCATGAGAAGTGTACAGCAATTCGCCCCAGCGGTTGAAAATGCGCATTTCCCATTCCGACGCATCGAGGTATGATTTAGCGTAAAACGTATTGTTGTAATCGTTGCCATCCGGTGTAAAAGCATTCGGAATATAAACGGTAAACGGCTCAATGATGATTTGTTGTCTACTCGAATCGGTACACCCGAATTCATTGGTGGCAATTTGTAACGGATAATGCGTGCCCGAAGTCAGGTACATATACACCGGATCATCCAAATCCGAGGTCGGCGAATCTTCAATGTTCTGATTTGTATCATCGAAATTATACCACACCGAAATAGCTCCCTGCGATTGATCGTTGAATGAAATCTCCGAATGACAAATATCTGTAGTTGGCGGATTGACCGAAAAAGCAGAAACCGGTCGCGGATGCACATTGATCAGGTCATTGCGTGTTAATACCAGCGTTCGGATACAACCTTCATTGGTTTGAATTTGAAGTGTTACGGGATATTGACCGGGCTGCGTATACACATGCATCGGATTTGGCAAGGTGGAAGTGCCACCATCACCAAAGTTCCAGAAATACGTTAGTGGAGTGTCTGATGTACATGAATCGATGAATTGTGCCGGAAACGGAACGCATTGCAAACCATCTTCCAGTCCAAAGTTGATGGTTGGTTCCGAGAAAACAAACAAGGTAGAAGAGGCGCTTTCAGCACAAGATAGAAAACCGGCAGTAAGCGTTACTGTATGTTGCCCTGGCTGATCATAAACAACATTTGACACATTCAGCGTAGTTGCTGTAGACGGATTGGCATTCGGACCGAAATTCCAGGAATAGGTCGTAATGGAAGGTCCACTCACGTTGCCTACAAAATTGAAGCTGTTATTGGTAATACACAGCGAATCATTGTGTGTAAACGAAACACTGAGTGGCTCATAAACTGTGAACGATTGCTGAGTGGTATCCGAACAACCCGCCGAAACGGAAGAAATCAATGTTACAATATAAGTTCCCGATGTGGGGAAGGTAAACGTCGGTTCAAAAGCTGTGCTTACATCTGTGGTAACTCCCGGCACACCGAAATCCCATTCATAACTGGTTGAACCCTGAGATGTATTGTCAAACGTGTGCGTGAGCCCATTACACTCATAATTCACCGGTAAGTTGAAAGTTGCTATCGGTTCTGGTAAAATGAATACTGTATGTGTAATCGAATCGGAGCAAATCCCGAATGTGCCTACCAATTTCACCGGGTGAGAACCGCCTGCGCTAAAGTTTACATCATTCACATTCGCTCCGGTAGCCGAAGGAATAGAAGCATTTGGACCGAAATCCCAAGAAAGCGTTGCATTAGGACTTCCTGCTACAATCTGAGCAGCAAAATCAACTGAATTATCAATGAAACAGAGCGAATCGTCGTAGGTGAAATCGACTTCCAACGGATTGTTAAAAATGAAAGGCATAACAGTAGTATCGCTGCATGGCCAGCCTGGATTTACGATTAATGTGATGTTGTAAGTTCCCGGAGCAGGAAAAGTGTAAGTCGGTTCAAATCCTGTACTGACGTCAGTGTTGATGCCTGCAACGCCAAAATCCCATGCATAACTTTGACCGCCCCAACTTTGGTTATCAAACGTAAAGGTCAATCCCTGACAATAGGAAACAAATCCCGGAGAGTTTTCCTGATCGGTTACAATCGCTTGTAATTCCACTATGCAATTCACTACGCGAAACAAAAAGTCGCGGGTAGTTGAAGAAATTTGCACGCCGTTTCTATATTCTTTCACGCGGATTCCAACCACGTACAATCCAAGATTATTGGCATCTACAAACAATTCGCCGGTTACGGGATCAATGGTTGTTGTTGATCCGGGACCTAGCGGAACGGCAGCATTAAAATTTGCAGCCCAGCTTACAAAGGGATAATTTGGTGCAGGTGGTGGGGCAGGAGCGGGATTGAAACCGCTTGCTCCGGCAAAAGGAGTTACTAATTCATAAGCCAAACTGTCGCCGTCGGGATCAATAGCACTATGGTCGAAAATCAAATCTTCGTTGTTACACAGCACCAACGGTGGATAATTGTTGTAGCGCGGAGAACTATTTACCAACGCATTTGAGTTGGTTCCCGTTATAAAGGTAGAAAGAGTTAATCCGGTATCGTCGGGGTTGTTGAGATTGGTCACATTCGGACCTCGGCAACAACGTTGATAAGAAGCAGTATAGCCGCCTGGAGTTGGGGGAAGTGTAACAATGGTGGTATAAATAGCGCGTTCGGCACAAATTCCCGAAGGAGGCGTAACGCACGGGTTATTGAAAACTACAGGTAATTGCGTGCTTCCGGGGAACGGAACATTCACTTCTTGTACTAATTGATTGCTTGAATTGAAAATCCCTAAACTCAGCGGATTGTCATACTCAGCACCGGTTGATGCGCAGTCGCGGTACAATGCAATGTGAATACGGTATTGATTTCCACCTAGATAGTCGTACCAGATTTCTCCGCCAATGATATGCGATGCAAAGACATTCACAGGAATGAGCAAAAGAAAAATGCTATACAGGAGTAATCGTTTCACAATGCTTTAGACGAATTAATTATACAAAAGTTGTGATCTTTCTGCGATTATCGTACCAAAATTAGTGATTATTGATTAAACGGTTCATTTTAAAGGATGAAAGACATTTGGATCGGATCTTGAATGCTTGATTTTATAAATGTTTGATGCTAGATTTTTGATGTTGGATTGGTTTCCTCTCTTAACAGAAGGCTTGCTTCCATAACTAATTTACAGTCGTTTCCTGTAGTTGTATTCTTACCTGAATCTCATCAAAAATCAAGCATCAAAAATCAGACATCATCCAAATAGACAAAGTCAAACTCACAAAACGTAGATACGAATAAAACTTAAAAACTCATAAAACTCAGTCAAACTAACGAACCAAGCATTGAAACAATTCAACCGAAAAAGGCTCTTTAGCGAAATGAAAAAAAAAGCGCAATTTTAAAAGCGCAAATGAAACAGCTTCTCGCATTTTTGTTTTTTGTAATCTCGATTCCTCTGACAGCTCAGCGTGGAGTTGCCAATTATACCCGCGAAAACGGGCTGATCTCTAACGAAATCAGTGATGTAACCTACGACAGCAAAGGATTTCTATGGATAGCCACCGACAAAGGTATTGACCGTTTTGATGGTCAGCGATTTATTCACTTTCAGCACGATCCCGACGATAAAAACACCGTTTGTAGCAATCGCATCATGCGCATTTCCTTCGATCCGAAAGGATTTATTTGGGCGGCAACAATGAATGGCGGGCTCATTCGCATTTCTACCAAAACACTGCGCGTTCGTAATTACAAGTATCAAAAGGGCAAAAAAAACGGAATCGCCGACAACCGATCAACAGCCATTTTTATTGATAGCGACCGCGAAACGTGGATTTGTCCGCATTACCGTGGATTGGATTATTACGATTCCAAACGCGATTGTTTTGTCAATTACCGACCTACAGATCAGTTTCCAAATCTCAACCCACGATACGCCAATCTGTTTTCTTCCGTAATTGAAGACCGCAACGCAAAAGGCGTGTTTTGGTGCGCTTCGCTTGACGGACTTTTTTCGTTTAACAAACGCACCAAAAAGTGGAAGCATTTTCCGGTCAATAAACGTACCTTTCTGGAAACACTCACGCCGATTGGTTTTGAAGGAGCAACACGTTGCCTAGAGCAAGACGGCAAGGGAAATCTCTACATTGGTACTTGGGGCGGAGGATTGTTGTATTTCGATAAAAATCAAGGATTGTACCGTCGGTTTATTTACCAGAAAGCCGAACCGCCAAGTGGCTTCCGAAACAATATTTCCGACCTTAAATGGCGCGATACACGTTATTTATATGTGTGTGCCACGAACTACGAATTTTTGCTCTTCGATACCAAAACAAAAGAGTTTATTCATTACGACGATTCTGAAAAGTCCATTTTTAAGCCCCATCGAATGGCACGTTTCGGAAAACAAATTGCCATTGCCGGACTCGAAAACGGCATTTTTGTTCACAATGAATCGCTGATTTTCGGAAGGCACGAGCGTTATCCGTTTGATTTGCAACAAATTGTTTTTCATCCCACCGAAAATGAATGGCTTGCTACTAACTCAAGCAACAACGGCGAGGCTTATTTCCACAGAAATGGAACGGGGAAGACCTATCAATTGTTTTCAGGAAAGCGCGACAACGAGTATTTCTTTTCTGCACCACATTACATGGGGAAAAACGGCTATATTATTGTGGCCTCCGATGGAATTGTGCGTTTTGATCCGAAAAACGGTTTGAAAGAATTGGTGCGTTTCGACCAGTTTAAAGACCGGGTGCGCATGCATGCAACCACACCGCTTTCTTCCTTCAATGATGGCGATTCGGTGTTGTGGATCGGATCAAAATACGGTGGAATCTTGCATTATTCGTTTACTACGAACCAATTGACGATGTATCAGCGTGACAAACAACATCCTTCCAATGGACCGTTGCATGATTCGTGGTTTTTTTCGTTTGCTACTTACGGTTCCACGCTTTATTACGGCTACGAAGAAGGGATTGGCGCCATTGACCTGAAAACAAAAACCTTCTTTAAACCCGATTTTGCCTTTATGCTTCCGCGCGACCAGATGCGCAGTATGACCATTGATAAAAACGGCATGTTGTGGGTCGGAACCATGGCCAATGGGGTGTTGGTGGTAGATATTCCGTATAAAAAAATTGTTCGCCGCATTACCGCCCGAATGGGTTTGCAAACCGATAGGGTAGACCAGTTGTTGTTTGATAACGACAATCATGTTTGGGTACTTAACCCGAATTGTGTGGCTATTATAAACCGATCAGATTACCGCATTCAGTCACTCGAAAACCAAAACGGAATGACGGGAATCTATGGCATTCACCTGCATGATAATCGGCTGTATTTTTTACAAAACAACGGTTATGTGGTGAGTAAATCCGGACGAAAACTACCGCACATCAATGTTCCGAAACCTTATATTCAACGCGTACGGGAATTAAACGATCAGCCATTTACCGAAAATAAAACGGTATTCGATTTTGAGCAAAACAACCTTGGGTTCGAATTTGGGGTACTCGATTACTCCAACAGCATGAACAATTTTGTGAGTTATCGCTTGAAAGGATTGGAGAAAAACTGGCACAGCGGTAATGGAAAAGACGAGGCTACTTACTACAATCTTCCGGGCGGGAAATATGTTTTTCAGGTAAAAATCATCGAAGACGGACGTTCGTACATTGCTGCGTATTCCTTTGAAATCATTCCGCCTTTCTGGAAACGTTGGTGGTTTATCTTACTCACCATTGCTGCAATTACGGTTGCAATATGGTGGTACATTCGTTTGCGAATCAGACGGGTTGAAAGCACCGAGCGCATGCGCACCGAATTTAACCGCCAGATCAACGAAATGGAGTCGAAAGCGTTGCGCGCGCAGATGAATCCTCATTTTCTGTTCAATAGTTTAAATTCCATTCGACTTTTTATTCTGAAAAACGAAGTGGAAAGTGCTTCCGATTACATTGCTAAATTCTCGAAGCTTTTGCGCATGATTTTGAATCACTCGCGGCAGGATATGATCACTGTTTACGATGAGGTGCAAACACTGAAATTGTACCTGGAGTTTGAGCGCTTGCGTTTTGATAAAGGGTTTGAGTTTGATCTGCAAATAGACGGACAGGCCGTGCTTGATTGTCACCTTCCGCCTATGATTATTCAGCCTTTTGTGGAAAACGCCATTTGGCATGGATTGATGCCACGTCCGGATGATAAAGGATACATTCACGTTTCGTTCAAGAAACAAGACGGACATTTACTGGTAAGTGTGCGCGACAACGGGATTGGCCGAGAAAAAGCGCGTGAGAACAACCGGAAAGCCTCGTTGAAAGAAGGTTCCGTAGGTTTACAAATTACCAAAGAACGATTGCGTACTTTAACGCGCCGTACGGGCAGGTTGAATGACTTTGCGATTATGGATTTATACGATGATAATCAGCAACCTATCGGAACTTTGATTAAATTGAACTTTGAAATAGAAGAAAAATGAAATTAAGAGCAATACTTGTCGATGATGAAAAGCACAGTTTGGAAACAACTTCCATCCTGATTCGCAAATTTTGTGCGGATGTTGAAATCATTGCCGAACTCAATCAACCCATAGAAGCGGTAGAAGTGATCAATCGTGAAGAACCCGATTTGTTGTTTTTGGATATTTCCATGCCGCAAATGAACGGTTTTGAGTTGTTGAATGTGCTTTCGTACAAAGATGCCGATGTGATTTTCACGACCGCTTACGATGAATACGCGTTGGAAGGCTTCAAGCACGGCGCTACCCATTATCTGGTGAAACCGATTGAAGCTTCCGACTTGGTTGAAAGCGTGCAGCGTGTGAAAAAGAAGCGCATGGAAAAAAAGCAGCAAACCGCAGCTAGTGTTGGCTTGAAGCCGAAAATTCCAATTTCATCACTCAACGGTATCGAACTAATCGAAGTGGAACAAATCATTCGCTGTGAATCGGATGGTAATTACACCACGATTGTATTGCCGACGCGTAAAGTAACCGTTTCTAAAACCTTGAAGGAAATCGAAAAACAATTGGTCGATTTTCCCTATTTCTTTCGCTTACACAATTCGCATTTGGTAAACCTGAACCATGTTGCCAAATACATTCGTGGCGAAGGCGGCTCGGTGATTTTGACCAACAATGAAGAAATCGGTGTTTCGCGTAGCAAGAAATTTGAACTGCTAGAGGTGTTGGGGATCAACTAGGTTGGCCGATTAGTTACAGTCCCGTAGGGACGAAATAGTGTAGCACTAAATATCGCATCAGGAAAGTCCATGCCGTAGGTATGGGATATAACACGCAAAATAATATCTTACTCCGCCTTTGGCGGATAATGGTTTTTATCATAATATCGTGCTACTCTATTTTGTCCCTACAGGACGGGGGATTTATTGTCATACGTGGCAAGATTACGCTAACATAAATTATAGTTCAGTTTCGTCATCCACTCATCCAATCTCGGATTTTACATATTTCGATTGAGTGAACCGATTAGAAGCATTAACTTTACAAAAAAAAATTACCGGTTATGAAAATTTTGTTACTTCTACTTACACTAAGTCTTTCATCTACTGCTCTCTTAGCGCAGAATGGATTATTGAAAACGATTGGCGGTGCGGCCAAAAACAAAGTTGAACAACAAGATTTTAATTCCACGCGTACCAACAAGGAAAAACTGGATGACGGTGATCGTCCGAAAACGTCTCCTGCGCCACCCCCATCTCCCGCATCTTCTGTAGATTCTACTGCAACTCCGGTTATGACCGAAGGTGCGAAAGGTGGTTACGAGCCAAGTTATACTTTCTCACAAAAGATTACCTACGAGATGCAAGATCTTAAGAAATCAAAAAGTGATAAGGTGAGCATGACACATTTTTACAGCGAAGGAGCCATCATGTCGGTTACCGGAGAAGCGGAGATGAATATCATTTTTGATTTCGCACGTGAATCAATGATCATGTTGAACGAGAAAGATATGACGGCAATGGTAATGTCAAGTGCTATGTCTGCTGCCATGGCTAATAAACAAGTAGAAGCTAGTGGAACACCTACCATTGTAAAAACCGGAAAAACCAAAAAGATTTTAGGTTATAACTGCGAAGAATACTTGATTACGGATGAGAAGCGTACTTCAAACGTTTGGGTTACCGCTGAAATAGGAATTGACGCTACCAAAGCAGCCAAAGCAATGGGAGTGCCGCAAACAAGTAGTTCTTTGGGTGAAGACGGAAAAGGGATCATGATGGAATTTACGAGCTACGACAAAAAAGGCGTTGCTGAAACCCACATGATCATGACCGAATACAAAGAAGAAACTACTACCAAATCATTGGCCGGTTACGCGGTTACAGAAATGTAATCCAACGGAAAATCGAACGGATTGGGGAATTGATACTGATAACCCAATTTTAGCGATTTCTCACTACTTACCAGTTTCGATTCAGCAGACGCATCTTCAAAAAGCGGAGGCGTGAGCTTTAATTCATTCGCCATCCAGGTGTAATAAGCTCCGCGAGTTGGATGTTCAGGCGCACACCCATTGATTGTTTCTCCCCATAATTGATGTTCAATCACGTATTCGATCAATCCAACGGCATCTTGCTGATGAATCACATTAATCGGTTGATTGGCAGCGTAAACCGATCCGCTTTTAATCATATTCCGCACCGGATGCCTGTTTGGGCCAATGAGTCCGGCTAGGCGAACAATCGTTAATCGATCTCCGAGCAAGGTTCTCAGCGCGTGTTCGGCTCTGTGAATACGGTTGGTGCTTTCCGTATCGTACACAACATCTTCTTCCACGCATGTTCCGCTATTCACTTCGTAAACGCTCGTTGAACTTGTAAGAATTACCTTACAATCACGTGAAATGAGTTTGCAAACAGACACGCAATCGTTGGTGTATTGTTCAGCGGAACTGCGACTTGGAGGAAACGCCAGAATCACAACGTCCGCTTCGTTCAACCGGTCTTTCATTGCGGTTGTTTCCGGAGGATAAGCCAGCAGTTGATAATCTGTTTCAGACAAACCATCTACTGATCGGCGGGTTCCGGTCACCGAATGACCTTTTCGGGCCAGCGATCCCGCCAATGGATTGCCCAACCAACCTGTTCCGATAACGATACAATTCATAAGACGAAAGTAGGGATTTTAGGTGTTGAAACCTACATTTTCTGCTAGCCGCCTGTGCCCGCCTAAGGAGCGGTTACTATCCGTTAGAAACACTTATGCTGCTGAAAACACTGAGGTCTGATCTGTTTTTTTAGATTTAAAATAGAAACTCAATTTGTAAAAATCGACTTCTTGTAAGTAGTTCAAAATCTGTGTGAATTTGTGTCATCTGTGGCAGCGTGTTAAATAGCATATCAGTGGATTCTCTTCATCGGATTTGCATCAATAATCCGTATTTTTGCACCCAAAAAAAGGCATGTTCACAAAAGGGTTTGTTCGCTTGAATTGGGTCGCGTTGGTACTCATTTATTTGGTTGTTATTGCCGGAAGTTTTGTACGCATCACAGGCAGCGGAATGGGATGTCCGGATTGGCCCAAATGCTTCGGAAGCTGGGTGCCGCCAACATCTGCCAACCAATTACCCGAAAATTACCGCGAGATCTACGGCGAAAAACGCGTTAAAAAAGTTGAAAAGTTTGCGCGTTTTCTGTCGGCTATCGGGATGAAAGAAACAGCCGAAAAGATCAAAAACGATCCGGCGACCTACGAAGAATTGCCCTTTAATGCCGGGAAAACATGGACAGAATATGTGAATCGGCTGTTCGGTTTTCTGGCCGGAAATGCGGTGTTAGCCATTTTTATCTGGACTGTTTTCCGACATCGAAAAAAGCGAAAACTCTTGGTATTAACGGCGCTGAACCTGATTATTCTAACTGTTCAAGCTTGGTTTGGTTCCATTGTGGTAGCCACCAATCTGGTACCATGGACCATTACCGTTCACATGTTCCTAGCTTTGGTCATCATCGCATTGCAGTTGGTCATTATCCGGCAGATCAGTCCGGTGCAACAGCGACAACTGACCTTGTCCAAAACCATGCGTTGGCTCATTTTGGTAGTTTTCTTGATCACAGCTTATCAAATGTTCCTCGGAACGCAGGTGCGCGAATACATAGATGAATTGACCAAACAAGGTCTTGGTCGCGATTCGTGGTCGGATCGTTTGGGAATGACTTTCTTTATTCACCGCAGTTTTTCGTGGGCTGTTTTGGCAATCATGACATTTATGCTGTGGCTGAACTGGAAAACCGCCGGGCACAAAAGCGTTTATTGGAGTTACGGCATTTTGGCGGTTGAATTGATTTCGGGTGTGTGTTTGGCTTACGCCGACATGCCGGGGTTGGTGCAAGTGTCTCATTTGTTGTTTGCTTCGGTGTTGTTTGCCATACTATTCTTACAATTGATCCGCACACGCAAGCCCCCCGTTTTTGCTTAAACCTCAACTTTCGAAACGAAGTTTCTTGGAAAATAAGCAGAAATGCTATATTTGCACTCCAATAGAAATAAGCGATTATTTCAGGTCCTATAGCTCAGTTGGTTAGAGCAACAGACTCATAATCTGTGGGTCCACAGTTCGAGCCTGTGTGGGACCACAAAAAGAAAGAGCCCAGACATTATATCGTCTGGGCTCTTTCTTTTTGTGCTTCATTCTCGTTCTGTTTCTCATTCTAATCGGCTCTTTCTTTTTGCAGTCCGCCGCGGCGGAGAGAAACAGAATGAGAATGAGGAGATTTCGGTTCAAATTTTTAAACTTTCTTCCAACCCCAATTCAAATGAAACGAGCTGTATTTGAGCTTTGTGGGGAGGTTCAGGTACCGGAATCTTTGTAACTGGTAACGGTTTGTTTGCTTATTCGTATATCTTCGTATGTGAATATGCAAACTGTAAAAACACTGATTTTATTCTACTTACTGCTATACTTTGCGGTCTGTTGCACTGATACAATGAAGCCGAATAATCATCAACGGGCAACTACAACCCAACATAATTCCGTTTCATTATCGTCATCCGATGAGACCGATACTGCTCATCACACAAATTTGTTTAAAAACGATAACGCCAATACCTCCTTTCCTGACAACCGAAGTTGTTCCGGATTACCTTCCGCTGAATCTGCCAGCAATGAGGGCCCAGGGGGGCAAACCGGATACCCGAAACCGGTTGACTATTATGACCCCTCGAAAATGAATGATTCGGTTCTGTGCAGCATGGAACAATTCCAGCGGTTATTGGTGCCAAATAAGAATGTCATACAAAGTGAGGGTCGCATAAGTATTGGTAAAAAGCAGTATTATTACCTGAATTCATTGTATTACCCTGATTGTAACGGCGCCTATTGTGTGGAAGACAGGTATGAGTTTATCAGTAAAAGCAAAAAGGATACACTTGAGCTGGTTTACTGGCATGGCTTAGGTTTCTTTTGTGATGTGAACAATGATAAAAACATTGACTGGATTTACATCGATTATGGCAACACCGAACCAATGGGGCATAATCATATCTACAAGGCTGAGACCTTTGAAGTATTGGTTAAAACACTAGACAAAAAAACATTTCAGTTTGTTGATTTAAAGGACGATTCCGGTTTAAATTACAGCATTAAAATTTTTTGGTCCGGAATGTGGGATGAGACCAAAGATAAGATTCGGATATTGGAGCAGCATTGGCCGTATGCTGTAAAATCGTATTGTAATTGAATGGATGATGAATGTGTTTGTATATTACACCAAAAAAAGCTTCATAAGTATAATGGCGTTTTGCTTCACTTTATGGAGCTGTGTATCATGTAAGGATTCTGATTCATCAAAGGAATTGTCGTCTCCCTTAAAATCATCCGCGAACGATTCCGTGATCACAACTGATCAGTTGAATCCGATAAAAGAACTCGACACAACGATTTATCACTTTATTCCGGGATATGAAATCGCTTTCGCTTTTTCTGATTGGGAGAAAGGGAAAGATCAGTATACTCCTGTCTACCTCGAAAAAGGAAGTTATGATTCGTTGATTCCGTTAAGATTAGAAGGAGACGGTAGTTTGTCGCAGGTTGAAGTGTATCATTTGTTTAAAAGCCATCATCTTTGTCAAAGTAAAGAAGAATATGGGTATGACTTTCATCCTACTTTTTCATTAAGCGATGACGGTTCGCTGATTCTGATACAAGCCAATCTTGAAAAATACGGTGCGACACATTATCGTCATACCTTCCTGGCTGCCAAAATAAACGGAAATTATACCTTATTGCAGGAGTTCAACTGCTTACCTATGATGGTCATCAAAAAGAACAAGAATTACGCACTGATGGCTTTGTTGTTTAGCAAATCAACCAACGAGGGCGGTTATGCATTAATTTCAATGAACCGTAAAACCAAACACCTCGAATTTGAGCGCTTTCTCAGTTATAATGACGAGCCGGTGTATCCGCTGACTTCCCAAAATGACTCGTTGACCAAGCTGTTTCATTCGTTGTATAAGAAAGAGTTTTTGCGAAAAATCTGAGATGATACGCTTATTTGGCGTGATGCTTACCACGATTAAAAACAGTTTTTGTTCTTACTGGCTATTTTTCCATCTGCTTGCATCTAACCCGATTTACCTCCATAGGATCAATGCCATATACCAACTTGAAAATCGGACCAACGTCCATTCGTTAGCCGAACCTTGCTGTTGGTAAACTATTGTATCAGGTAAAGAGTCTAAGAACATAGTTTTGTCGTTAAACCATTAATTCTAAGAATATGAATAAAATAATGAATCAGTTTTTTGCTTTTTTAATCTTGTGCATTTCTCTACCAATGACAGTAGGAGCACAATGCCCTACACTTACACAATGTTGTCTGCCTAATGGAGATTTCGCGCAAGCTTCTTGCATTGGCTCAGGCTCTTTTTTACCTGCCTCACTAGGCATCCCCAATAGTAATTGTGTACCATTCTGGACGGCCACGCATGGTGGTCCTGGAGTGTATACGATTTCCAATCCAAGTAATTATGCCCGACTGACCAGTCAGTCATCAAGCCAGATTGGTCCTACAAGCGAGGGGATACGCACCAATTTCAACTTCATTCAAAATACGAAATACGAGATCACATTTAAAATGCGTTGTCATGATCCCTTTAATCAAATTTTAGCTCATAATCCTGGTACTCTTTCTGTTCGTGCTATGAATAACGGTCCAAGTGCATATTTAGACGGATTCGGTAATTTGAGTTGGGAAATGCCGCCTTTACCAGCACAAAATCAACTCATCACCAGTATATCAACCAATGCGTTACCATACACATTGAAGAACTGGGAAACTATCACCGTGAACTATACTCCAACAGCCAGCTATAACCAACTTTGGTTTTATCTAAATTCAATAAGTTCTGGTATCTCGGTTTTAGTCATTGATGATGTTTCCATAAAAATAGCTCCTCCAACTTCACAGTTTCACATGCAAACTAGTTCAAATCCGGCAGGTACACCTACCACTCAATTTACGACTTGCCAACGCATTTTTCTAAATGGACTAGCCTCAGTGAATGACCAAAACCATTATATCGATGTATGGAAAAAAGCCACAGGTTCGGGGAATCCTTTTGTATGGGCAGGTAATTATGGAGCCACGGGCTGGACAGCAACTCCTGCAGGAGTTGTGGACATTACCAATGCAATGGACAATACATTTGATGCAGGTTATGATTACCGGATTAAAATGGCCACGCAAAACACCTGTACCGGCTGGGTAGAATCCACTGTTGACATTTCCGTAGTAGCAGGCGTTCCTCCTCCCAATCCTGTGACTCAAATCGAAGGAAATACTCCAGGGCTTGCAACAACAATTCTACAGGAATGCGATGGTGTCTATTTGGTTGAAACGTATGAATCTACCCATGGAAATAACTACACGCAGTATTTCGTTGATTTATGGGAACGTGATTACGCATTAGGTGGTCAATTTCAATGGATTGGTCAAATCGGAGGAAATGGCTGGACACCGGGTATAATGCCTGCACGCTTGAACATTAAGTCGATTTTTAATGGCCAAGGCATTTACTTCATTCCTGGCAAGGAATACCAGGTAAAACTCGCTTTGGCAAATAGTTGCAGTTCGTGGGTTCCTTACATCTCCAAGTTTCGGATCATAAACTGCACTCAACCTCTTCAGAAATCTACAAATGAAAATGATCCTGATTCTATTCATTCGGATGAATCGGGTAAATTAACGGTAAGTCCCAATCCGGCAGAAAATACCATTACCCTTTCAGCAGACGGATTTGAAAAAACACTCATCTTAAATTCCCTAGGACAAACAGTTATTTCTAACAACGACGGTTCCTCGTTGATTGATATTTCGATGTTACCTTCAGGATTCTACTTGGTGGTTGCTACTGCACCGAATGGTAAACAACAGCAAACGACGTTTATAAAAGACTAACTAAACTTGTAAACAGATAAACGCCTAAAATTTGATAGTAGTATCAAGTTTTAGGCGTTTTGTTTTATTACGAAGTGTTTCAAAGTTAAGATGACGCAGATCGTGATAGGTTATTGTTGAATCACAATCGTCTCATTTGCATACAACTTACCAGCACCTCTGATTTGTGCATGGTATGTTCCTGCTGAGAAAGTTCCAAGATCGACAGTGTGTTGTACACCTGATTCCGTTTTTTCAGAATACACAATTCTTCCGGCGGCATCTGTGAGTACAAGAGAAAACTGGTCGACAACTGCGGTTTCGAACGAATAATTCAATTGTCCGCTGGCAGGATTGGGGAAGAAGCTGGTGTTGATATGTACCAATTCGGTTACAGCGGCAACATCTTCCTGCACACGTAATTGGTCAATGAACAGCGTTCCATAACTCATTGTGTTGTCTTCGGTATTCCAGGAAAAGCCCATTCCCGATGAGAAACAAACTACAACCGAGTCGGGCATCATTCCGGGGTGAAGGTCGTTGACCACGATATTGAACGAAGTGTATTCATTGGTGGGTGTAAACTCCAATTCACCACGTCCGATTTCTTCTGACACACCGAGTTGCGGGTTAAACTTTTTGAGCACCACAAATCCTTTGGCAATGTCGTTTGAATCAGGACTAGGGAATTTAAAATAACCTGTCACCGATGTCGGTTTAAAGTTGACAGGAGCACCAGATCCTGTGAAATCGGGGTTTTCTGCCCAATAGTTGAAATGATTGATATCAAATCCGCCATAAATCATAAAACCTTGCATGATTCCGCAAGAAAGCATGGGTTCTATTTTCGCGGCATAGTTTCCGGTATAGCTGTCGGTAGTTTGTGAACCACCTTGCCATTGGTCGGCAGTATAAATCGGTTGACCGTCCCAAAGTGTATCCACAAAGGTCCAGTTCTCGAAGTTCGGATTTTGAAGCTGTTGCGCTTGTGCCGAGAATCCGATTCCAAGCAAGGCAACAATTAAGGGGAATGATTTTTTCATATCGATCAATTTTATAAAACAAAGCTATGTGAAAGGGACGCGTCATGCCATGTACATAACTGCTATTCAGATGTATAATTCAGTTGTTCAGCTTTGTGTTATTCATCAAATAGTCTTTTTCAACCGCTTAATTTAACTTTTGTGATCTCCTGGAAAAGCAAATAGTCGTTTTGCAATTTATCTTTGGGATAAGACATTAAAAACAGAAAATTTAAAATCATGTTACTGATTCATTGGACGAAGCATAAAAACACGACTGATATTCTGAAAAACGGTATTCGTCCCAGGAGAAGAAAATCAAAGTATAACTCCAATGAAGGAATTAAAGGTGTTTGGTGTTATCCATATACCCGAAACAAAAGCTTAAACAACAACTGGAAAAGCAACTTAAAAGTATGGCGGCAAGATTTAACCAGTTATAACGGAATTGTCTTCAAATTGGAAGATAGTGATTTCCCCATCTATGCCGGTGAGTTTGCCTTTGTGGGAGCTTTTCCTAAAAAATATATCTTTCAAAGTAAAGAAGCATTTTTAGAAGTTTACGGTAAAGATTTTTCTCCAAAAGAATTGTTCTTTGAACGAAACGAAAAAACATTATCAGTACCGTGGTTAGATCATAATGACTTCGAGATTATTATCCCTCACCGAATTGATAGCAGTCGCATTGTAAAAGTGATTAAGGATAGGAAGAAATTGAAAAAAAACGAATAAATCTATCACAAAGAGTGCGTTAATTCAGAAATGTTTAATTTCTGTCTCATTCCATTTTTCACCCCTTTCATTACAGAAAAGCCATAGCATTCTGCAGAAGTTCCCAATTGTCCTCATTTTTGCTGCGTTACCGATACTGAAAACATGAAAATTCGTTCCATTCTAATAACGCTTATTGCTAGCGCAACTATGTTAACCGCTCATTCACAAGAACCCAAAGTGAAACTTTCGGCCTATGATGGAATAATAATTGCCGGTTATGTAGACGAAGGCGCTTTTCTGAATTTCATGGGACCTAATCTCAACCTAACGATCAAACAATCCAAGTTTTGCTTGGGAATGTTGCCCTCATTGCGGTTCAAAGAGGACCATGGGACTCCCAAAAATGCATTTGTTACGCCTAATCTTGGCGCCGGACTCACCTACAGCTACAAATGGTTTGCTATTCAGGTACCGTGTTATTACAATGCCAAAACAGCTACCAAAAACGGTCAATGGAATGTCGGAATCGGTGTGGGACTGCGCTTGAACGGGTTGAAGAAATAACTGAACCGACCCGATCCGATCCTTCAAAATAGGGGTTAATTCAATTATTTACCCGCTTTTTGTGTAAACTTGAATGTCTACTTCTTTTAAACAGACTATCCTATGAACACG
This sequence comes from Fluviicola sp., assembly GCA_029866325.1. Lineage (GTDB taxonomy): Bacteria > Bacteroidota > Bacteroidia > Flavobacteriales_D > Crocinitomicaceae > Fluviicola. The sequence continues at coordinate 44,656 of JARWZO010000027.1, forward strand.
AAAAAAAATGCTCTTGTCAAAGATAAATCGCATTACACGTATAAAATCAGCTTGTTTTTATGTCTGTTCTTGATTGCTGTAAGCTTTTCTTTTTCAATGCTTTATCACTTTGGAGGGAGTGTGGTAAAGAATAAACTAGAAACCGAATCAGAAAGTCAAACATTTATTAAACGCAAGTTTGGTGATTTTTTAATGATCGATTCATCCAAATTAAAGGATCCGATTACGCCATTCATTACAGATTCCGCTAGGCTACAAAAAGAAATTGAATTAAAAGCGCAATTGTATCAAAAAAGAGAAGGAGCTTATCAATCCCAGAAAACAAGTTTAGTCACCAATCTAAGCCTGATGCTGGTATTGCTGGTTTTGGGAATGTATGTGCTTTTTTACAAACCCACTCAGCTGCATATCCCAATTATAAACCTCGATTTACCCGATAAGTTATTTTATGTGGTCATTCCCATGGCCATAGCCTATTCGATGTTTCAGTTTCAGCTCACATTGAATGCCGCAATTGATTCGAGAATGATACTGGAGTTAATGACCGATGATTTAGAGCACATTGGAACTTATCAGGTGACTTATTTCCACAGTAATGCGCGCAATCTGGTTGATCAGGGATTGATCGATACGTGGTGTACCTATTATTACAAGATATTTGACGAAGGAATGCATAAAGGATCTCACCAATCGATTTCTTTCCTCGTGCTTTTTGGTTTTTATGGTGTGTTTTTCGGGTTAATTTTCGCGACATGCTTAAATATTATTGTAACGTACGCGAAAGCGAATTACAATAAAATACTTTCGGCTTTCCTACTTTTTAATGCAGTTTTAACCATTCTGACATGGTCTTTCGGAATCATTGCATGGTACAATCACACTGCATTGTTCATGACCTGGATTTGGCTGGTAGCGTTAATTGCAGTGTATATTTGGAACAGAAATGGCGAACGTTATGTTGCGAAGTTAATGGACAAACGAGCTGAAAAGAAAGCAACTATTTCAGGTGATGAATAAGTTGTTTAGATCCCAATTCTGAGTTTGTTTTCTACTAATTTGCCATCTTTCTGACATTCAATGTTTTTGAAGGTCTATTTATACGTACCTTCACACTTTATTAATAGAAATTTTTATCATGAGTAAAGGAACAGTTAAGTTCTTCAATGAAACCAAAGGATTTGGATTCATCACTGAAGAAGGTTCAGGAACAGATCATTTTGTACACATTTCAGGTTTGGTTAGCCAAATTCGTGAAGGTGATACAGTTGAGTTCGAATTGGAAAACGGAAAAAAAGGATTAAACGCAGTTCAGGTAACAGTTATCTGATAGCGCATATATTCAAAGAGAATGAGCTCGTTGGTTTTTCCGGCGGGCTTTTTTTGTGGAATATGGAATGCCATGGGACTGCTCAGAAAAGTGTAGTTTTATCCTTCCAAACAGTTCTTATCAATGCAAACACTCCTCCGCCCATACACCCCAACCGATAAACCCGCGTGCCTCGAAGCGTTCATCAGCAACGTCCCGGTTTTCTTTACCGAAGGCGAAATCACTGACTTTTCCAATTTCCTGGATTCTCTTCCACGGCGTTTTGCTGAAAATTCCACGCATTATTATGTAGTTGTTGTTGATGATCGGGTCATTGGTGCCGGAGGTTTAGGTGATAAAGACAACTCAGATGTTTATTCGCTGGCTTGGGGATTGGTACACAACGATTTCCATAAAAAGGGCTATGGCGAAACGTTACTTAAACATCGTTTGGCTGAATTTCAACGATTGTACCCGTCTAAACAATTGGTCTTGGATACTACGCAACATTCTTACGGTTTTTTCGAGAAATACGGATTTGAAGTCACCAAATTCACCGCTGATTTTTATGAAGAAGGGATGCATCGGTATGATATGGTGCTGAAGAACAGTTGATTTACAAACAGAAATATTCTGTACTTACATCAATAAAACGCCTCTTCCGGGCGATCTACCATCATAATAAACCGCCCTTCCAAAACGAGTACGTTATAATTTTTTTACCTGGTAAAAGTCATTGCGGCGGTCGCGGAGGTTTCTCACACTTCCGTAACTGTGCAACTCATCCAACAATTTCAAATCTACGTCGGCAATCAAAATCATTTCAGTATTGGCAGTGGCTTCACTTTTTACGGCATTCGACGGAAAGGCAAAATCACTTGGCGTAAACACCGCCGATTGCGAATACTGAATATCCATGTTTTCTACCTTCGGCAAGTTACCTACGCTACCTGTAATGGCGACGTAACATTCATTCTCTATAGCACGCGCTTGAGCACATAATCGCACACGGAGATAGGCATTTTGCGTATCCGTAAGATAGGGCACAAACAAAATCTGCATGCCTTCATCGGCCAATAAGCGCGATAATTCAGGAAATTCGACATCGTAGCAAATCAGAATCCCGATTTTACCGGCGTCGGTATCAAAAACCTGAAGTTTGTCACCACCTTTTAATCCCCAGTATTTTTCTTCGTCGGGCGTTACATGCAGTTTTTCATACCGTTCCACGTTGCCGTTTCGGTGACACAGATAGCCCACATTTTTCAGCGTATCACCATCATACAACGGCATACTTCCGGCAATGATATTGACGTTGTAATTCACTGCCAGCGAACTGAATTTCTGAGTAATCAAGTCGGTATATTGCGACATGGCTCGAATGGCTTCTGCCTCGTTCATTCCATCAAACTGCGCCATGAGCGGACCGTTGAAATATTCCGGAAATACAGCAAAATCTGCCTTGTAACTCGAAATGGCATCTACAAAATATTCGGCCTGCTGAAATAGTTCTTCAATCGAATCGTAAAGCCTCATTTTCCATTGCACCAAACCAATGCGCACACTTCTACGTACCCGGAATTCTTGACGGTGATTGGATACATAATACACATTATCCCACTGCAAAAGTGTCGCGTATTCATGACTTTCGGCATCTTCGGGAATGTAATTCTTGAGTACCTTTTTTACGTGGAAATCGTTGCTGAGCTGAAACGACAATACCGTATCGAAAATTTCGGATTGTTTGACCTTCTGAATGTATTCCTTCGGAGTCAGTTCATTTGCGTATTTGTGGTAATTCGGGATTCTTCCACCAAAGACGATGGCTTTTAGATTGAGCTTTTCACACAGTTCTTTGCGCGAATCGTACAAACGACGACCAAGACGCATTCCTCTGAAATCAGGATGAATAAATATTTCGATTCCGTAAAGCACATTCCCGTTGGGGTTGTGGGTTGAAAACGAATAATTTCCGGTGATTTGATTATAGGTGTGTTCATCTCCGAAATCATCGTATTTTACCCGAATGGAAAGGGCGCATCCTACTACCTGATCATCGGCCATTACAATGAGTTGACCTTCGGGAAAAACAGTGAGTAGCTTTTTTATAGCCCGTTCACTCCAAACACTACCTCCCCAGTTGGAATAGGCAGCCTTCATGGCATCTACTAATTGTTCGTAATTAGATTGTTGGAGTTTTTGTACTTCGATTTTATGACTTGACATGCTGAATTATTGGAAATCTACTTAGATAATTGCCTGTTGCCGGCAGAGACGCTTTTAACGAAAGGAAGTTTGATAGAAAACCTTGAAGAAAGCAGAATGCCACCGTGGTTGAAATGGGCACAATCGGTTGCAAGATACAACTTTTTTCCCTATGAAGCTTGATAAACGATTTCTTAATGAAACCTTGACCGTTTGATGATGGCCATCAATACACATTAAAATTCCCCGAAAAACAAGCCCACTAACCACTAACCACTAATAACTAACCACTAACCACTAACCACTAACCACTAACCACTAATAACTAACCACTAATAACTAACCACTAATAACTAACCACTAAACGTCATTCCCTCCGTCTCCGTATAAGGAACCTGTTTCCCCATTTTCTTCTGAATAATTTTAAAATGGTGTTCGTCTTCCGGAGTTACAAAAGCAAAAGCTTCTCCGGTAGCATCCGCACGACCTGTACGACCAATTCGGTGGACATATTCTTTGGGAGATCGCGGCAATTCGTAATTGATCACAAACGGCAATACATGAATATCGATTCCTCTGGAAATGAGGTCGGTAGCAACCAACACGCGTGTTCTTCCTGCTTTGAAATTATCGAGGGCTTTCCGTCGCGCTTCCTGACTTTTCTTACTATGAATAGCAACAGCATTGATCCCGTTTTTCTGCAATTTGGCTGTCACGGTATCGGCCTTGAATACCGAACTTGTAAACACCAGAACCTGTTGCATATCGCGCGATTTGATTAGGTGACGCAACAATGGACCTTTGTGTTCTTCTGAAACTCTATAAGCCGTTTGTTCGATTAGATCGACGGTTTCTTCTTCCTGTACAATTTTGATTACGAGCGGATTCGTCAAGATCAACTGTGTAATCGCCGAAACATCATCGGTGAGCGTGGCTGAAAAGAGCAGGTTTTGTCGCTTCTTCGGCAACAAACCAATGATTCGCTGCATTTCATCGTGAAAACCAAGGTTCAGCAATTTATCTGCTTCGTCGAGAACAAGTGTGTCGCATTTCCCCAGATGAACTGCGTTGTTGTCGATCAGTTCCAATAAACGGCCGGGAGTGGCTACCAAAATCGATGTTCCCATCAAGGCTTTCATTTGCGGATTGATGGAAACTCCGCCATACACCGCCATCGATGTAACGCGTTCTGGCAATCGATTCGAAAAACTGTAAATTACCTGTTGCACCTGCATGGCTAACTCGCGTGTCGGAACCACGATTAATGCGCGGATGTTGCGATTGCGTTCCTGCGGCTCTTTCCCAAGTTTCGTAAGCAACGGCAGAACATAACTTGCTGTTTTTCCCGAACCTGTAGGCGCAATCCCGAAGATATCTTTGCCCATCAATACTGCCGGAATGGCTTGTTCCTGAATCGGGAATGGGCGTTCAAACTTTAAATCGGCCAGTGTTTGGCGCAAAGCAGCAGATAAACCAAGAGAAGAAAAAGGCATTGTTTCGTTGTTTCGGCTTGACATGTGCGTTCATGCAGCGCGGGTGTAAAGGTAGGTAACGGAAAGTTAAAAATTGGATTCCGTTTAAAGAGCTTTTTCCGAATAAAATTAGTACATTAGCTTGTCCTCAAATCATCGTTAATGAGGCTCTTACACACTATTCGCGAATAAAATCACGTAATTCAATGACAATGAATGTTTTTTCTCAAATGTATCCTAAAGCCGAAAAGCAATCTGTACAGTTTGATTTTTCAACGGAAAACAAGCAAAGAGTCGGAAAATCGGATTTACAAATACTCGGCGATAAAAGCAGTGGTGTGAAGCAGTTGCGTGCATACCAACAAATGGCAGATAACTTTACTTCGCAATCAGTAATTCGAGCCAATCATACTGGATTACCGAATAATCTTAAAACTGGAATTGAACAGCTTTCAGGGCTATCAATGAACGATGTGAAAGTACATTACAATTCCGATAAACCAGCGCAGTTGCGAGCCCATGCTTATGCACAAGGAACAGAAATACACCTGGCTTCTGGTCAGGAACAGCACTTGCCACACGAAGCATGGCATGTCGTTCAACAAAAACAAGGCAGGGTAAAACCAACAATGCAATTGAAGGGTAAAGTTGCTATCAATGACGATACTAGCTTGGAACGAGAAGCAGATGCAATGGGAGCAAAAGTAGCAGAGTATCAACTGACTGCCACCACGAACCTAGTTGGTGCGGCTAATAATAATTTCACAAACGACGCAAGCGTATCACAATTAGTAAATACTGGTCAGGTAATGCAAATGGCATGGTATGATTGCATTTTGAATTGTCTACCATTTCTTAGAAGAGCTCCTGAAGCTGAACCGTTGCTCAATGAACGAATTGGAAGAAGAGATGAAAATCGGGAACGAGAACGACATGTTGAATTGCATTTTAGGGAGTATTTTAATGAAGAGGAAGATTACCAATTGCTACAGAGTGCTTGTATAGATGCCGATATCGGAGGTGTTTGTACAGCAATGACCATAGATTGGTTTGCACAAATAGCTAGAGGTGGAGATGTTGGCGTCAATCCTGTGAGAATTCCGAGTGAATTACAACGCCTTGTTCGCGAGCATACAAGTTACCGTGGAATGGCAATCAAATCGAGATCGGGTATGAACGAATACATGGCCACAAAAGGAATGAGTCGTGCAAAAGTATCTGATGGTCATGAAGATTATCTGGAGGGACGAATTAATCAAGACCTTAATCGCGGCGTTATCGGTGAAATTAGCGATATGGATGATGTGGAACTTCAAGATGGAGGAATGTACATGATTGATTTCACTGAAAGGGGAAGTGAAGGAATTGGACACACAATCGGTTTGTATAAACAACCGCGTGGTGGCATCGTAGTGCGCGATCAAAATGTTGGTCAGCAGACCGTAGCAGATATGAGAGAACTTTCCCAACGCTATTCGCGTGTTTTTGCCGGGACTGCCGTAGAACGGGAATCTAATATGACGATTCCTTTTTACAGGGCATGGGCGCTTTACAGAGTATCATAGGTTGGTAGATTCTATTTATTACGTTTCGTTTAATAGGTGCTTATTTCTCTTTCCGCAACAAATAATACAAATTAATACAAACAATTGCAGCATTCGTAGCAATCACCGGAACCGAAGGAAGTAAGCTTCCGTATACGATAAACAACACGCAACCGACGGTATTCACAATGCGCAGTGTTCGCATGTTTTTCATCAGAAAAGCTATTAAAACTGCTAGTGAAGCTGCGTATCCGATGTATTCCGTGTATTGTTCCATAACCTTATTTTGGGCAAAAGTAAGTCGCTGAAACCCCGTTTCCTACGAAAAAAAACAGTAAATCGATTTACTAAATGGCTCATGTATAGGAGGATTCTCTAGTTTCCCCCACAGGCTGATAGCGCAAAGACAATGATAACTCATTGTTTTATTTTGTAACACTAAATAGAGCGAGTGCGGTAGCCGAGCAAAAAATCTGTGCATCTGTGGGAGGTATAAATTCCTAATGACTATTTATTTGAGGAGCAATTTTTCGGCACAAAATATGTAAATCATCCATTGCAAACCGGCATAATTCGTTGTGATTCTTATTTTTGCCAAAAAACACGTTATATGAAATACCTGCTTCTCATTCCAGTTTTGGCGCTACTCGTTCAATCGTGCGGAAATACCCGCAACATGAAAGTTGAAGATATCGATTACCTGATATTGGATTACAATCCCGAAGCACCAAATAACTACGGAACCGTGATTCAAGGAGGTGTTTGCGCGCAAATGAATTCGGGTGAGTTGAAGTGTTTGAAAAACAATTCTCACTTCGAAATCAGTGACAATATCCGTTGCGATATCAAAGACCAAGAGTTGACGGTTATTACGATACCTCGTTCTTTTTCTGATGATAAAGTAGTGGTGATGATGACGATGAAAGGCAAAAAAGACTATCAAATTACCAGTTACGATACCTTACGATTGAATTTCAATGCTGGAATCACACTTGGTGGTCGTCCTTATTCCGGAAATACAGGAAGTTCAGGCAGAAACGGTGGGCAAAGTACCTTGTTACGCGATGGAAAAGACGGTGACAATGGGTTGAACGGCGATAACGGCAGAAGCGGAGATTCATATGATATCCATATCTGGAAAGATTCAAACACCTACTTTATTCATGTAGTTAATTTGACAACCGGTTCTACCGGAAAATACAAAATCAACGGATTAAAACCATTTGAAATCAATGCTTCCGGATCAACCGGAGGAGCCGGCGGAAGAGGTGGTGATGGAGGAGACGGAAAAGTCGGTGAAATTGTCAACAATAAAACGAAATTGCCCGGAAACGGTGGAAATGGTGGCTTTGGTGGAAATGGCGGTTTCGGTGGAAACGGCGGAGCAATTCGTTGCGTATTGCACACAAGTGCCGCCGATTTCAGAGATCAGTTGAAGTTTCTGGTTCAACCCGGAATGGGCGGTAATGGTGGAACTGCCGGAACCGGAGGTAAAGCCGGTAAATCATTAGCCGGACAATCATTGGCGCGCCCGGGTTATAATGGTCGCAGCGGACAAAGTGGCTCTATGGGGCAAGCCGGACAAGTTACCATTGTAGAAGAAGCGTTTGATATTCCAACATATCAGTAGAATTATCAATTATGAATGGTACAATTATCAAGGACATGATAATCTGGAATTCAATACCGGAAGTCACATGATAATTCATAATTGTGTAATTGATAATTTTTTTTTAAGTTTTCAATTACCTTATTTACAGTGGATTATATTTTTTATTAATTTTCTGTTAATATTACCATAAGCTTTTTTTCATTTTCGGCATCTAACTAAAAAACTGCGCAAATGAAGAAACTGCTTTTTTCCCTCTCCGTGTGCACAATGGTTTCCTCCTTGGGCCATGCACAAAACTTTTATGACCGTTCCACGGTTCAAACAATCGAAATATTCTTTGCTGCCTCAAATTGGGATGCGCAATTGGATGCACTGGCTTCCACAACGGAAGATTACCTGCTGGCCGATTCGGTGCGAATCAATGGCGTTACTTACGACAGTGTTGGTGTGAAGTACAAAGGAAATAGTTCCTACAATGCCAATAACAACAAAAATCCCATTCACATCGAATTGGATCACGTACACGGAAGTTATGATTATCAAGGCTACACCGATGTCAAGTTGCAAAACGGTTACCAAGATCCGTCTATGATTCGCGAAGTATTAAGCTACGCTATTTTGGAACAATACATGGATTGTCCGAAGGCCAATTTCGCGAATGTTTACATCAACGGTACCTTGCGAGGCTTGTACTCTAATGCAGAAAGCATCAACGATAAATTCAACGGCGATCATTATTATACCAGCGATGGAAGTTTCTTTAAGTGCAATCCCATTGGTGGTGCAGGTCCGGGCGCTAGTGGAAATCCTGATTTGGCTTACATCGATGCCGATAGCAGTTCGTATGCCAACGGTTATGAATTAAAATCAGATTACGGCTGGAACGATTTGGTTTCGCTGATTGATACGCTCAACAATCATTTCTCTGAAATCGATCAAAACCTCGATGTAGATCGCGCTTTGTGGATGTTGGCTTTCAATAATGTATTGGTGAACTTAGATAGTTATTCAGGTGCTTTCCGCCAAAATTATTACCTCTACAAAGATTTGAACGACCGTTTTATACCAACCGTTTGGGATTTAAACATGAGTTTTGGTGGTTTTCCCGGAGGAACAGGAAGCGGTTCGTATGTAGCCACTTCGCTTGATCCAATGTCTAATTCAACATCGACTATTCACCCGTTGATTGTAAAACTATTAGGCGATCCAATGTACAAACGCATGTACATGGCGCATATCAGAACAATTGTTCAAGAAAACTTCGATGCTTCCGAATTTTTGACCACCGCGAATGCTCTGCGCACAACCATCGATGCTTCGGTTCAAGCTGATCCTTATAAATTTTATACGTACACACAATTCCAAAATGGCTTATCAACTGCTGTTTCAGGCGGCGGACCAATGGGAAGTTCCATTCCCGGAGTTCAGGCTCTGATGGACGCACGAGCTACGTTTTTTGGAACGAATACCAATTATACTTATTCGACTCCGGTAATTTCAGCCGTAACGCCAAGCAATGCAACACCGACTTATGGTGAAACAATTACCATTACCGCTACTTGTTCCAACGAAACAACTGTTTATTTAGGAACGAGAGGCGAGCATCCATTGCGTTTTGATCGTGTGCAGATGTACGACGATGGTGCGCACAATGATGGTGCAGCGGGCGATCATGTATATGGAGCATCTATCACAATTAATAATGTATTGGTCGAATATTACGTATATGCCGAAAATGCACAGGCAGGTATTTTTAGTCCGCAACGTGCCGAACACGAGTATTACTCCCTGAACGTAACCTTGGTTCTTCCCGCGATTGGCGATGTGTTGATCAATGAAATTATGGCTAGTAATAGTAATACAGCTTACGATTCAAATGGCGAAAACGACGACTGGATCGAATTGTACAATACCACATCCAACGCTCTGGATCTTTCAGGTTTATACCTGTCGGATGATGCTGCCAATTTTCCCAAATGGCTTATTCCAACCGGAACATCGATCAACGCTCATGATGTATTGGTGATTTGGACAGATGAAGATTCCGAACAAAGCGGATTGCATACCAACTTTAAATTGAGTGCTGCCGGAGAAGAAATTTTCCTGAGCAACGGTACGGCCACTATGATTTATGATGACGTGGTATTTGGTGTACAAACAACAGATATTTCGTATGCTCGTTGTCCTGATGGCGGAACATTCTCCTTTGTGAATCCTACATTCGATGAATTGAACAACTGCATTCTTTCCGTTAACGAATCGGAACTTCCGTTGGCAATTCGCGTGTATCCCGTTCCAACTGCAGGAAACGTTTTCATTCAGTCGGAAGAAGAAGGATCGTTGGCTATTCAGGTAGTTGATTTACAAGGAAGAATCGTTTATGAAACTACAGAATCCACCGCAACGATTGAAATCCCATCTACAAACTGGCAATCGGGCTGGTACCAAATCAGAGCAATTTCAGCAAGCGGTAAACAAACTTCGGTTCCGTTTGTTAAAAAATAAATAATAGATTTTTAGGTTTTTTCTTCACTCTCCAAAAGGTTCTCGTTGGTCCGTTTTAAACGGTTTCGGCGGGGACTTTTTGTTTAGTAGGTTTGTATTAACAGAAGTTAATTTTCGTCCTCCCCCTTCATCCCCCTCCAAAGGGGGAGACAGATTCTCGAACTTATTTTAAGTGTTTTTTTATTAAGGGAAGCGAATTGATAAGGAGCTTTCATTTCTTAGGCGTATCCATTTCCCCCTTTGGAGGGGGATGAAGGGGGAGGACTTGGATAATCTTACTTCTTATTGGTCTCTTCCTCTTATTCAATTCCTGACATTTGTAAGCCCTTCACGAATGAACCACAATTTCGATTAAAAAACGTATTTTTGAACTTTCGTAAAACAATTCATGGAATACAATACAACGCGTCCGAAGTTACTATTGCCGGAGTATGGCAGAAACGTACAGGAAATGATTGCTCACGCAATGGAAATCGCCGAAAAGGACGAACGCAATAAAGCAGCTCGCGCTATCATTGAAGTAATGGGGCAATTGAATCCGCATCTGCGTGATGTAGACGATTTTCGTCACAAACTATGGACACACTTGTTTGTGATGTCGGACTTTAAACTGGATGTAGATTCTCCTTACGAGATTCCAAAGATGGAAGTGCTCAATAGCAAGCCCGATCGCATGATTTACCCGAAAGGAAAAATCAGATACGGACACTATGGTAAATACACCGAAAGCATTTTGGCTAATGCGCATGAAACCACCGATCCTGAAGAGAAAGAATACCTCAAAACATCGATGGCTAACTTCATGAAAAAGCAATACTTGGCCTACAACAATGATGCTGTAGAAAACCATGTGATTGCCAATCAGTTGAAAGATTTGTCGAAAGGGGAATTGATTTTGGAAAATCCGGATGAGTTGATGAATACCAACCTGATTTTGAAATCATTTGGAATTCAGCCGAATAAGCGTCCGAAGAAGAATCAGAAAAGCAATAACAACAACAACAACAAGAATAAGAATAACAACCGCAAAAAGAATTAATTAGATGTCATCGTTTGAAATTCACGGAGGGAAACAATTAAAAGGAGAATTGACGCCTCAAGGTGCTAAAAATGAAGCCTTGCAGATTTTATGTGCGGTTTTGCTCACTCCCGAAAAAGTAACCATTTCCAATATTCCCGACATTGTCGATGTGAACAAACTCATCCAGCTCTTGCAGGTGATGGGCGTGAAGGTCGAAAAGGTGGAACGCGGAACCTATATTTTTCAAGCGAAAGACATTGATTTAGCTTACCTCGAAACCGAAGATTTCAAAACGCGTGCAGCAGCTTTACGTGGTTCCATCATGATTGTAGGTCCGTTATTAGCGCGTTTCGGAAAAGGATTTATTCCAAAACCGGGAGGCGATAAAATCGGTCGTCGTCGTTTGGATACCCACTTTGAAGGTTTTGCCTTGTTGGGTGCAAAATTCAACTACGATGCAGGTGAACATTTTTATTCCATTGAAGCAAAGAAACTGGTTGGAACCTACATTCACCTCGATGAAGCGTCGGTAACCGGAACAGCCAATATCGTGATGGCGGCTGTGATGGCAGAAGGAAAAACAGTATTCTATAACGCCGCTTGCGAGCCTTATTTGCAGCAATTGTGTAAAATGCTCAATTCCATGGGCGCCAAGATTTCCGGAATCGGTTCTAACTTACTCACCATTGAAGGTGTGAAAGAATTGAGTGGTTGTTTTCACCGCATTTTGCCCGATATGATCGAGATCGGTAGTTTTATCGGTTTGGCAGCCATGACGCAGTCGGAAATCACAATCAAAGACGTTAGTTACGAAAACCTCGGAATTATACCGAATGTCTTTCGCAGGTTGGGAATTCAGCTAGAGCGTCGTGGCGATGATATCTACATTCCCGCTCAAGAAAGTTACGAAATCGATACCTTCATTGATGGTTCTATTTTGACCATTTACGATGCACCTTGGCCTGGATTCACTCCCGATTTATTGTCCATCATACTAGTGGTTGCAACACAAGCCAAAGGAAGTGTTTTGATTCACCAAAAAATGTTTGAATCGCGGTTGTTCTTTACCGATAAACTGATCGATATGGGAGCGCAAATCATTTTGTGTGATCCGCACAGAGCTACCGTTATCGGATTGGGTCGTCAGCACCAGCTAAAAGGCATTCAAATGACATCGCCGGATATTCGTGCGGGAGTTTCCTTGCTCATTGCGGCTATGTCGGCTAAGGGTAAAAGCGTGATTCACAACATCGAGCAAATTGACCGTGGTTATCAGGACATCGATATTCGACTCAATAATTTGGGCGCGGATATTCGCCGAATTTCGTAACTTGTCTTCGAAAATCAGGTGAAGTTATGATGATAAAAAACAAAAAATTCGGAATCATTACCGCTTTGGCATTACTTGCCGGAATAGCACTTTTGTGGTGTACATCGTTCGCCAATTCGGCAAAATTAGCGCCTATAGTCGGTAATAAAGCACCCGAAATCGAATTGATTGGTACCAACGGTAAAACGGTGAAACTCTCTTCGCTGAAAGGAAAAGTAGTGTTGATCGATTTTTGGGCTTCGTGGTGTGGACCATGCCGGAAAGAAAACCCGAATGTGGTAGAAGTGTACAAGAAATACAAAAAGACCAAATTCAAAAATGCCAAAGGATTCGAAGTATACAGCGTATCGCTCGATCGCAACGAAGCCGATTGGAAAAGTGCTATCAAAGCTGACGGTTTGGTCTGGAAAAATCACGTTTGGGATAAAGAAAACAAGGCAGGAACAGCTTATGGTGTTCAGTACATTCCCAACGCATTTCTCATCGACGGTGAAGGGAAATTGGTCGCACTGGGCGAAGATTGCAAAGGGTTAAAGCTGCACGTTGCGCTGGACAACCTAAAATAATCTCTTCTTACGGTTTCATTATGGCTAGCAAGCACACTATTTCTGCCAGAATCATTGCCATCATCGGGCTGGTAATCGCACTATTGTCACTACTTGTTTCATTGATTCCCTGTATCGGTTATTATGCTTTGGTACCAAGTGTTATCTCGGTTATTTGCAGTATTGTCGGGATTATTTACCTGAAAAAGGCAGGTAAAACCGCATCTGTAGCTGTAGTTGGTGTCTTATTAGGAGCAATGGCCGTGGCGAGCGCTATTTATCAATACATCGAGTTTAAAGCCGTGTTTGATGCCAAAACACGCCTTGAAAACACAGTAGTGGACATGGAACAGAAGGCGAAACAAAAGGTGAAAGAAGTGGTCATTGATTATACCAAAGAAAAAATAGACGATTACCTCAAGGATGACGACACGCTGAAAAAACAGGCTAAAAAGTCGAAATAACTTTTCCTTGACCAAGCAACTCCATAGTTATTTTTGGATCAACCTGTTGTTGTTTATAGCTTTTCTTGGTGGTGTGTTGTGGTTGTATTTCACGCCTGAAGATCTTCACTGTGTTTTTGCTCAAAAAGGATTAGTTTGCCCAACTTGCGGATTGACCCGCGCTTTCCGAGCGATTATTGCAGGTGACGTTGAAAAAACGATCAACCCGCTGCATGGGAAGATTGTCATGTTTTTCATTGTTCAGTTTTTCCTGCGACTCGCCGCAACTTTATGGAGTTACTACAAACAACCTTCTAGTAGACTGATTACACTAGATGTTGTAGTAAGTAGCCTACTTTTTGTACTGGCATTCTACCCCTTATTTCCTTTCTTTCACGGGTAGTGTTTTCATAGAATATTCATTTAAAGCTGCTCGATTTCACTGTTTATAATGCATAAGATTTGATACCTTTGAGTAAGCCGTCTGAAATAAGTTGAAATGAACCTTAAACAATTGAAACAACTAAGTAGAATTAAAGATATACGCTCATTGAGATGGATGAGTTTCTCTTTTCTATTCGTTTCATTGCTTTTGGTAAGCTGCATCAGTTCCAAGGAATTAATACACGAAACTCCCGCAAACCAGGATATGATTTCCGTAAACGCCATCAACGGAGAATACACCAATCAATCTCCTTCCGATACGCTCAGGCGAACACTTTGGGAAATACTCTATGATTCGTATTCGTTTCAGGATGATACAAACAAACAGATTAAACCAAGTACCACGATTAGCCTTACTTTGAATCAAAAATCGCTGGTTGTGTTAGCTAAAAATGGAGATCAAATTATTGGTGAACTGGAATTGAAAGGGAAAATCAAAGGCGACTATTTTTGTGCGAACCGGAAGCTGTTCTTAATACCAATACCTTTTATTTTCTTTCGCCATCGTGAACGTCGGTTGGTACTTGGCGTGACTTCGGAAAATCAGCTCATGGTGAATCATGGAATAATAGAGTATGTTTGGGTGATCATGGCAGGCGGTTATGATTTCAATTCCACTGAACGGTATGAGAAGGAGAAATAATTCTGTTAATAACTGAATTAAGTATTTGTTTTACAGATGTTTAAATTCAGCAATCCCAGCAATACCGTGTCAGGCCCAGACTGATTACGGAATTTTCACCGATAATGAATTGGCTATTTTTGTCTAACTTTAACCCGTGAAAACCCTTGCCGATCTTCAGCTGCACTGGCAGCAAACCTTGAATAATTTGTACCCCGAGCGGGAAATCAATAACCTGTTTCGGTTTGCGCTAGAAGACATGTTTGGCTTGAGTAATTCCGAACAATTAATGCAGCGAACTGTTGAGCAATCCAACGAATTTCGGGCAAAAATAGAAAATGTCCTGCTACGATTAACAACCGGCGAACCGCTGCAATACATCACCGGATTTACGTATTTCGATAATCTAAAACTCACGGTTTCACCCGCAGTATTGATTCCACGTCCTGAAACCGAAGAACTGGTTGAATGGGTTTCCGAAACCCTGGATGCCGATTTCAGCGAAACGATCATTGATTGGTGTACAGGCTCAGGATGCATTGCCTTAGCGCTCAAACAACGTTTTCCCGAATCAACGATAATTGGCTACGATTGGTCTGCGGAAGCATTGGAAGTTGCCAAACAGAATGCCAAGGCATTGAAATTAGCGGTATCATTCGAATTGCAGGATGCGCTTGCAATTGATGCTTCAGAACAAAAAGTTTCAGTGATCATTTCCAATCCACCGTACATTCCCGAAAACGAGCAGGAGCTCATTCGATCCAACGTGCGCAATTTCGAACCGCATATCGCTTTGTTTGTCCCCAACGAAAGCGCGCTCTTGTTCTACGAAGCAATTACACAAAAAGCCAGTCAACAATTGAAATCGGGTGGTTGGTTGTTTTTTGAACTCCACGAAGATTTTGCGGAAGAAACCAGACAGATGGTAGAAAAAACAGATGGTTTTTCAACAGTAGAAATTCGTAATGACTTACAAGGAAAATCCAGAATGTTAAGGGCAAAACGATCAGCACAATGAAAACGATACTTGTGATTTTGGGATTAGTGACAACACAACTATCCTTGTCACAGCAGTTGTTCGATTGGAAAAGTTTGCTGAACCATGGTTCAACAGCCAAATTGAATGAGTTACTTGATTCAATTGACCTAGGTGAAAGAGGAAATTTATTTGATTATTATAACCGTACACTTACTACATCTTTTAATGAACGGATCATTTATTTGGAAGATTCATACGGTTTTGATTCCACCAATTTGTCATGGCATATTAATGCTTACCGAATTTCGATTATACAAAGCAATGATTCCATTGTATTTGCGAAAGTAGATACGATAGCATCTGCTTTTGAATTTGACAAAAAGGTAAATCATCCTGTTTTTGAGTTCAAATCAAAGGAGAAGATGAAAAAGGTCGAAGATGAATTCCGGCAAATTTACCACACGATGCTTCAATGGGATGAATTGTTCAATACATCAATTGAATTTGGGTTGAGGTGCGGGAGAACTGGATGGAATACAGACGAATACAGTGATGTTAGTGAGCTTGTCATGAAAAGTCGAATAAATAAATTGGGTAAATATTTAACCTCAACCTGTTTGGAAAAACAACTTTACGGCATTCAAGGATTTTTTGAATTGAAAGAAAAAGGTTACAAAATTAAACCTTCGCACAAAGCGTTAATTGAGGTCATACTTGCGAAAGACGGTGAAGTGATCTTTTGTAGCGGGTGTGTCATTCAGCGAACGGAAATGAGTCATTTCAGAGAAAAATTCAATTTCTGATCCAACCAAACAAAATTCCCAAATTCTGAAATTTTAGAATTCGGGTGTTCGGGATATCCCGAACACCCGAATTCCCGAACACCATTTTTGAAATCCCAAAAACGTTCTTTTTTAATTGGATCAAGATGCCTTAATGAATGACACAGGAAGTCTACGATGGAACTATTTTCGTAAATCCCACTATATTTGTTTTGAACAAATTCCAACGCATGAACCCGCAAGAAGCTCAACAACGCATCTCCTTTTTAACCGATGAACTCAACCGCCACAATCACTTGTATTATGTGGAAAGCAATCCGGTGATTTCCGATTTTGAGTTTGATCAGTTGTTGCGCGAATTGCAGGACTTGGAAACTCAATTTCCCGACTTGGCTTCGCCATTGAGTCCAACCAAACGGGTAGGTGGTGATATCACTAAAAAGTTCGAAACGGTCGTACATCGTTTCCCCATGCTTTCGTTGTCCAATTCCTACTCAGAAGAAGAAATCATTGATTGGGAACAACGCTTGAAAAAAGCCGTTGAAAGCCCGATTGAATATGTTTGTGAACTCAAATACGACGGCGTTGCGATAGGAATTCGCTACATAAACGGGCAGTTTGATCGTGCGGTAACTCGTGGCGACGGCACCCAAGGCGAAGATGTTTCAGCCAATGTTAAAACCATACGAACCATCCCGCTTTCGCTGAAAGGTAATTATCCCGACGATTTCGAAATCCGTGGCGAAATTTTCTTCCCCAAAGCCAATTTTGAGGCCATGAACCGTCAGCGCGAAGAAATCGGTGAACAGGTTTTTGCCAATCCACGCAACTCAGCTTCGGGAACGCTTAAATCTCAAGATTCAAAAGTAGTGGCAGAACGTGGACTGGATTGTTTCCTCTACGGTGTTTACGGCGATGATTTACCCTTCGAATCACATTTGGAAAGTGTAAACGGTGCCAAAGAATGGGGATTCAAAGCGCCGCTCGAAAAAGAAAAGTACATCATAAAAACCAACAGCATCGAAGGAATCATGGACTTTATTCATTACTGGGATAAAGCGCGCTACGACCTTCCGTTTGATATCGATGGCATTGTGATCAAAGTCAACAACTATATTCAACAGCAAGATTTGGGTTTTACCGCCAAATCACCTCGCTGGGCCATTGCTTATAAATTCAAAGCCGAACGCGTAGAAACCGTTTTAGAAACGGTTACCTATCAGGTTGGTCGAACCGGAGCCATTACACCTGTTGCCAATCTTACTCCTGTTTTGTTGGGCGGAACGGTGGTAAAACGTGCATCGGTGCACAATGCCGATCAAATCGAAAAACTCGACCTGCACGAAGGCGATACCGTTTACGTAGAAAAAGGCGGAGAAATCATCCCGAAAATAATCGGCGTGAACCTCGAAAAGCGCGCCGGTTCGGCAAAGCAAGTGGTGTTTATTGACAACTGTCCGGAATGTGATACGCTTTTGGTACGCAGAGAAGGCGAGGTACAGCATTATTGTCCCAATGATCAGGTTTGTCCGCCACAAGTGAAAGGCCGTATGGAACATTTCATCAGCCGGAAAGCCATGAACATTGACGGTTTGGGCGCCGAAACCATTGATTTATTGTACCAAAAAGGTTTGGCGCGTACCGTAGCTGATCTTTACGATTTGACCTTTGATCAGGTGGTGAACCTGGATCGTATGGCAGATAAATCGGCCAATAACTTGTTGTTGGGCATTCAAGCTTCCAAAGCCATTGCGTTTGAACGTGTTTTGTTTGCGCTTGGAATTCGTTTTGTAGGCGAAACCATTGCCAAAAAACTGGCTGCAGCGTTAAAGAACATCGATGCCATAGCGGCTGCTACCTTTGAGGAGTTGGTTGCTGTAGATGAAATCGGTGACAAAATCGCGTTAGCCGTGCAGCAATACTTTGCCGACGAACGTGCGCAGGAAACCATTACCCGCTTAAAAATTGCCGGTTTGCAATTCGAAATCGAAGAAGCGGTACTCGATTCCAATGCGTTGGAAGGAAAAACGTTTGTGGTTTCCGGAGTTTTCAGTCAGTTTAGCCGCGACGAAATCAAATCGCTCATCGAGAAAAACGGAGGTAAAAACGTTGGTTCCATCTCTGCAAAAACGTCCTACGTGCTTGCCGGTGAAAACATGGGACCTGCCAAATTAGAAAAAGCAAGTTCATTGGGAGTTCCGATCATTTCGGAGGCTGATTTTGTGAAGATGTTGGGGTGATTCGTTTGAATAAATGCGACAATCGATCGCAGTAAAAATATGATGTTAGACTATTTCATAAAAGGATTGATCATCGGTTTTTCAGTGGCTGCACCCGTTGGCCCGATTGGTGTTTTAACGATCAAACGCACGCTCACTGAAGGTCGCGCTTCAGGATTTGTGACCGGAATGGGTGCCGCGATGGCCGATACTGTTTACGGAATCATAGCAGGTTGCGGACTCACTGCCATCTCGTCGTTTTTGCTCACTCAAGCATTTTGGATGAAACTGATTGGCGGATTGTTCCTGCTTTTTCTTGGCGTTAAATCCTTTATGAGTAAACCACCCGATAAATCTGCACCAGTTGCAGGCAAAGGATTGTTCTATAATTTCATTTCCACCTTTTTTCTTACCGTAACCAATCCATCGACGATCTTATCGTTTCTCGCTATTTTTGCAGGAATGGGACTCGGTTCGGAAAAAACCGATTATTCACTGTCAATGATCCTTGTTTTTGGGGTATTTCTTGGCTCCGCATTTTGGTGGTTAATTCTCAGTTTTACCGTTAGTTTTTTTCGGTCGAAAGTCACAAATACGCATCTGTTATGGATCAATCGACTTTCAGGAATGCTGATCACTGTATTCGGGTTGATAGCGATTTATACATGCTTTAACGAATAACTTGATATGAACGAATTCAAGTTTTATAGTAAACGAACAAACTCAACAAACGTATAAAACTAAAAAACGGTCCAACTCAGTTTTTCTTTTCTTCTACTTTACCCTAATGCAATCGTTCAATTTATAACAATCAGTTAAATAATCACTTTTTAAAGAATGTTTCTTCCATGGCACTTGCTATTTCATTAACTTTGCAACTCAATTGGGTAATACATTTTTCATGAAACAGTTTACAGGCGCAGGTGTTGCATTGGTTACACCTTTTTTGGCAGATATGACGATCGATTTTCCGGCTTTGCGTCGTTTGGTGCGCGAGCAAGTCGACGGCGGAACTGATTTTTTGGTAGTTCAAGGTACTACCGGCGAATCGCCAACCCTTTCTGCTTCTGAAAAAGAGCAGGTATTGGAAACTGTGATGCTTGAAAATGATGGTCGACGACCGATTGTTTACGGTGTTGGTGGAAACGATACACGCTCGGTATGCGAAGCGTTTGCTAAAATCCCAAAAGGGGTAGACGGAATCTTATCTGTTGCACCTTATTATAACAAACCCATTCAACGCGGTTTTGTAGCGCATTACAAAGCCATCGCAAATGCTACCGATTTGCCAATCATTATGTACAACGTTCCTGGAAGAACCGGGGCTAACATGACGGCGGAAACAACTCTTGAATTGGCCGAAGTACACAACTTGGTTGCCATGAAAGAAGCATCCGGAAACATGGAGCAAATCATGGAAATCATTCGTTGCAAACCCGCCGATTTCTTATTGCTTTCGGGCGATGATGCCATAACATTGCCGCTCATCGCAGCTGGAGCTGAAGGGGTGATATCAGTGGTAGCAAACGCATTCCCGAAACAATTCTCAACAATGGTTCAAACGTCTTTGAAAGGTGATTTTGCGGCTTCACGCAAAGAACATTACGATTTATTGCCGATCACAAAATTGTTTTTCGCCGAAGGAAATCCGGGTGGTGTAAAAATCGCGTTGGAAGAACTTGGCTGGATGCAACCACACATGCGCTTGCCGCTTGTTCAGGTATCCGATGCCCTGCGCCAGGCAATTATCGCAGAGACAAAACAACTGTCAACGGTTTTAGCGAAGTAGAACATTTTTTCTCTGGTATTAGTCTGGTTTTCCGGATCATATTGTCAGTCCCGTAGGGACGCAAGATGTTAGAACTGAAATCATAAAACAGAAATTTACCCCGTAGGGTTAAGACATTGTTTATTTTTCCCGACCCTACGGGGCGGATATTAATGATATACATGGTGTGCTAAAATATTACGTCCCTAAGGGACTGACGATGATTTAAGTGTTGTATATTCAGAAATGAAGATCATTCTTTTGATTTGAAATTAAACACTTCAAAAACATACCAAATAAAAGAAAAACACTAGTTTAGCATTCAAATTAAATTCACTTCAATGAGAAAGTCGTTGGTTCTATTCGCTGGTTTAGCCCTTATCCTGTCCGCTTGCGGTGGAGGCGAAGAAAAGAAAGAAATTGATGCAGAAGCTGCAACTGAAACACCTCAGGAAACACCCTCATTTATTGAATTCAACATTCCTTCGCCGTCAGAGCAATTTGCGTTGATTTCCAAAATGGATGTGGTAAAAAACACCAAAGGATTACACAATCCGGAGGCAGCGGATAGTTACAATACTTCCGCACAAAAAGCATTGAATTTCGGTGTGTATACAGCAGATGTGGCTTACCTTACAAGCTTCAATGAAACCAATAAATACCTCACTTATTTCGGGAAATTAGAAAAATTGGGGAACGATATCGGTGTAGCGCAAGTATTTGGGAAACAATTGGGTGAATTGGCCAAAAAGTGGGACGGTAATGCCGACTCATTGTTTCGTTTGAGCGATGAAACGTACAACAAAACGTTCCAGCGTTTGATCGAGATTGAGAAAGGAAATGAATTGTCATTGATGCTTGTTGGTGGTTGGATCGAATCAATGCACCTAATGATCGGAAGTTCAAAAGGATATGGTAAAAGCCCGAAACTGGAAGCAGCAATTGCAGATCAGAAATTGGTGGCCGAAAACCTGTTTGAGTTTTTGGTGAGTTACCAAGACAACAAAGAAGTGGCATCTTATTCCAAAGAAATTGAAAGCATTCTGAAAATTTACGACGAAATGGATTGTTCATCGAGCGAAACCAAAGTTGAAAACGCCAACGGAAAACTCAATTTTTCAGGTGGCGAAGAATGCAAGATGACTGAAAAATGCTTCAACGACCTGAAGGCTCGTGTAGAAGCCATCCGAACTAAAATCATTTCCAACAATTAATTGATTGACTATGAAAGCACTATTATTGACTTTCCTCGTTGTTTGTGTTTCAGCCGGTTACGCGCAATGTCCCACAGCTGAAAGCATCGTTAAAGAAAAATCAAAAACCAAAGATAGTTACGGGGTAAACTCGCAATCGCGTTCGGGTTCTGTTAAATCGGGTGAAACCTACGAAATGTCGTTCATCGCGCAAGATGGAATGGATTACCGCCTTTCATCAAAACTGGCAAATCCAAGCGCAGGAACGATCTCTATCGAAGTATACGAAATGATCGTTGAAAAGAAAACGGTGGACGGTAAAGTAGTTTACAAGCGTGTAAAACACGTGTTGGCAACATCTAACGAGTCTGGTGGTAAAGGAATCGAATTTACCACAGATAAATCACGTAAGATGTTTGTAGCCGTAACCCTTTCGGGTGGCGATCCTAAAAAACCGGTATGCGTTGGTGTATTGGTTGAAGACAAAAAAACGACTAAATTAGGGTTCTAAGAACTGAAACTTTTAGTGAAAAGCCTCGTATTCGTTGCGAGGCTTTTTTTATAAGAGCCTGTTTAAAATTGTTTTATCAAACAAATTTAAACAGGCTCTAAGTAAGTGTGTAATCAAATTAAATAGCTGAGTCTAAGCAGACTCTATAAATTATGTCAGAAGCACAGTCCATTTTATCGGCTCTTCAAATAGCCAATCGTATTGTAGTTGTAGCACACAAATCGCCCGATGGTGATTCGATAGGCAGTTCTATGGCCATGTATCATTTACTCAAAAAATGGGGCAAAGATGTGCGTGTCGTGCATCCAGATGCTGCTCCGGAGTATTTGCAATGGGTGCCCGATCAATCTACAATTGTTGCTTTCGATGAAAACACCGAAGAATCCAAAAAGCTGCTCGCTGATGCCGAGGTAATTTGTTGCCTTGATTTTAACGAACCAAGCAGAGTAGGGAAAGACATGCAACCTTTTCTAGAGCAAGCATCTGCAGTTAAAATTATGATTGATCACCACTTGAATCCGTCTGATTTTTGCCAATTCCGTATTTCTGAAACCAGCGCTTGTTCTACCGCGCAGTTGTTGTATGAATGGATGGAGGAAGCTGGCATTCTTTCGGAATTGGATGCGATGATTGGTGCATGTATCTATTTGGGAATCATGACCGATACGGGTTCGTTTCGTTTTCCTTCCGTAACGCCGTATACGCATCGTATTTTAGCACATTTGATGGAAGTTGGGGTGGTACATTATCAGATCCACGAACAAATCTACGATACCAATACCATTGATCGTATTCGCTTGCGTGGTTATGCCTTGTCTGAAAAGTTAGTGTGCCTCGATGGACTGCCAATTGCCTATATTTCGCTTTCAGCGGAAGAATTAGAGCGCTTTCACTACCGCAAAGGCGATACCGAAGGTTTGGTGAATCAAGTGTTGGGAATTCAGGGAATTCAAATGGCCGCTTTGTTTGTGGAAAAAGACGGAGCTATTAAGATTTCATTCCGCTCAAAAGGTAATTTCAAAGTCAATGAATTGGCTGGCGCTCATTTTGAAGGTGGCGGACACGGTTACGCAGCAGGTGGAATTTCCTTTACAACCCTCAAAGAAACCACCGAAAAATTTGTAACGAATGTTCATGAATTCATTCCAGTAGCATGAAAACAGTGTGTTTCCTTCTCGGAGTAGTGTTTTTGGTTGCGTGCGAATCGGCACCACCAACTCCTGCACCTAAAAAAGATCCTCATTGGACCAAAGAACAATCTTCGGAAATGAACAAAGAATTGACCGTTGAGGAAGATATTGACATTCGTTTGTATGTAGAACAACATGTGGAATACAAAGCTCAAATCACAGGTTCCGGCTTACGTTATATTCCGTTGGTTACAACCAAAGGTCAGCAGGCCAAACCCGGCGATGATGCGCATGTAGATTACAGTGTTACTTTGTTGGATGGAACACAATGTTACAAAACTCCTTCCGATGAAATAGATATTTTCCGTGTGGATAAAAGTAACATCGAAACCGGCATTCAGGAAGGTATAAAGCGCATGCGCGTAGGAGAAAAATCCGTATTGATTATTCCGAGTCATCTGGCACATGGTCTTATCGGAGACATGGATAAAATACCACCACTCACACCCATAGTTGTTCAAATAGAATTATTGGAACTGAAATGAAAAAGATTCTCATACTCACATTGGTGATCGGTTGTGCGGCATGCAGCACCGAAGGCGTAAAGAATGACCCAAAACCAAAGAAGAAGCACACCGAAACTGTTCAGAATGGCCCTAAAACCGCCGAACAATTACTGGTGCCTTACAAAACCGTTCAGGCGAAAAAGGAGTTCCCGAACGGATTGAAAATCCAATGGTTTGAAAAGGGAACCGGCGAAGCACTAAAAGAAGGTGAAGTCTACGAAATCAACTACAAAGTAAAATTGACAAACGGAGAAGTGATTGATGGAAATCACTTGCTTAAACGCGATTGGCTGCCATTTTTGGTCGGTTTCAACATGCAGTCGAAAGGTTGGGATATGGCCATGACAGAAATGCATGTAGGTGATTTTACCGAAGTATACCTGCCGGCTAATTTGGCGCGCGGAAGAGAAAAAATAGACGGATTGGTCCCACCCAATTCACCGAATATCATCTTCCTACGCATTGGAAAACGCATCAAACCGACACGTGAAATTGACGGAACAAGGGTATGGTGTCTGGAAGAAAAGAAAGACAACGACGTTGTAATCAAAGATGTATCGAGCGTCGGTGTTCACTATTTTGTGGGTTCCAAATCCAATCCGCGCTACGATAATTCATACCAGCGAAATCTACCTTTCCGCTTCCACATGGACGATTTTGGCTTGGTTCCTGGCTTCCGGAAAGCGTTAATTAATGCTAAATTGTACGACAAACTCTGGATCATCGTTCCGGCAAATCAGGCTTACGGAAAAAAAGGCTACCTCGACCTTGTAGACCCCAATGAAAGTATGTTCTACGATTTATTTGTTGCCGAAGTTGACGGTAAAGAATAGGGTAAACTCAGAGCTTATCGACATTCCATTATGCATAACATCAGGCACTTTGAGCAAAGAGAACCGTTTTTTTTGTAGTATATTTGCCACTGAACCCACAAACCAGTGATTAAAACATCCTGAAATGAAAGCTATTTTCCTCTTTTCCATCAGCTTATTTTCGTTCAACAGTTTTGCGCAGTCTGTAGTAGACACTATCAAAACGCCGGAAGGCACGATGATTGTTTATTCAAACCGCACTTGGAAATACCTTGAAGACGAAAACTTCAACGGTATTATGAACGATGATCTCCACGACCTAATCGATAGCGACTCCACGCTTGGTTTTGTTCAAACATGGGACAATAACGTATGCTATACTTCTGATCGCGGCAACGATTTGATGAAATTGCGCGATACACTTTGGATGTGTTTGGCAGATGAATTGCACAGTGATTTTGTGATTCCAGTACCTGGTGTTGTAACATCACGCTACGGATACAGAAGTGGTCGTTACCACAACGGAATTGATTTGGATTTGGAAATCGGAGATACGGTTGTTGCGGCATGGTCGGGCAAAGTTCGTTATGCCAAATTCAATGACGGCGGATTCGGAAACTTGGTCATCATTCGTCACCACAATGGTTTAGAAACGTTTTATGCTCACTTAAGCAAGCATTTGGTAGCTCCCGATCAAGAAGTAAATGCAGGTGATCCAATCGGTTTAGGTGGAAATACCGGACATTCATTCGGTGCTCACCTTCATTTTGAGGTGCGTTTCTACGATGCAGCAATGAATCCTGAACAAGTAATCGATTTCAGTAAAAAAGAAATGAAAGACGAGAACCTATTGGTTCATAGTAGTTTATTCCGTCCGGGAGCAAAGCCTACAGATCAGAATGCTATTCCTGACGAACATGGTGAATCAATTGCATCGGTACAACGCAAAACCGAATCTACTGCAGGACGTAAATACTACAAAGTGCGTCCGGGTGATACACTTTCCGAAATTGCGGTACGTCACAACACAACGGTTTCGCGTTTGTGCAGCTTAAACGGTATCCGTCCGACCAAAACATTGCAAGTTGGTCAGTCTGTTCGAGTAAAATAAATTCACGCTCAATTCGTTAATTTTCATTAAGACCGAGGGTTTGCACATCTTTTTTTGATTTCAGCTAAAAAAATGCGTAAATTACTGCATGTCGTGCAAATACAGAGTTGTTGTATCTATTGATGGTGGAGGTAAAAAAGGAATTATCCCGCTTCGCATCTTATCGTTCCTCGAAGAGCAACTACATGCCTATATTCCAGGAGCACATTTATCATCTTGGGTAGACGTTTACGGAGGTACAAGTACCAGTGCAATCATCGCCGGAGCTTTGGCTGTTTCAGGAGTAGGAGGACGCAAACACAGCCCGACGGAAATAACCGATTTGTACCTGCATCGTGGAGAGCATTTCTTTGACTCGCCCAAAAGTCCTCATTCGGTTCATCCGCTCAATTTTTTGCTGGAACATTTTTACGGCGACCTTACCTTGGGTCAAATTCGCAAGCACTTCCTGTTTGTGAGTTATGATTTGGATAAAGACGAACCGTATTTGTTTACCGATTCGCAGCATCACATCCAGCAAATCAGTGTCGCCAAAATGATGCAGGCTTGCTGTGCCATGCCCGGCTTTTTAGAAGCAGTGATGATCGGAAACAAACGATTGGCAGATGGCGCGCTGACAACCAAAAATCCGTCAAAACTGGCATTTCAGTATGCGCGGGTGTTTTATCCTGACGATCCCATTGTACTGATTAGCATAGG
The DNA here is from genome assembly GCA_029866325.1 of Fluviicola sp. GTDB lineage: Bacteria > Bacteroidota > Bacteroidia > Flavobacteriales_D > Crocinitomicaceae > Fluviicola. The sequence goes on from JARWZO010000027.1 coordinate 71,475, forward strand.
AACAGGGAAATTGCAAGCAGGAACGTTTGAAGAAATGCAAGCCGAAGAACAGCATGAAACTTTATCCGAATTGGCGAAAAAGGATGCTAAACTGGTTTATTTCAGATTCAACCCAGAGTTGGAAGCCCGTGATTATTCTACAGAACAATTATTAGCGTTAACTGACGTTTACATTCAGGAAAATCTACGTTCCATTGAACGTCTTCTGCACCTTATGGAAATTAAGGCCGGACGTTTGTTGTGAAAAATTAAAGATTTTGTGTCAGCAATTATGCTATTTTTGTGGCCTATGAAGTTATTGATTGCCCTTACTTTTTTACTGATTTTAGGTGCTTGCAGCAGTTACAACAAGGTGCTGAAGTCAGATGATTACAACGAGAAATTTGTCATGGCGAATACGCTGTACGACAAAGGACAGTTTGATCGATCGATAGCTTTGTACGAGCAAGTTTACCAACGTATGCCAAAATCGTCGGAAGGTGAAGTGGCTTATTACCGCTTGGGAAAAGCCTTTTACGCCGAAGAAGATTGGTATATGGCCAGTTATTACCTTAGTGCTTTCGGTATGCGTTTCCCGTTTTCACCGAAATGTGAAGAAACATTTTTCCTTTCTGCTTTGTGTGCGGTTCAAAACAGCCCCGAACCTTCGTTGGATCAAAGTGAAACCGAAGCGGCATTGAATGAATTGCAAAATTTCATTAGCCGTTATCCCGAATCCGTTTGGATGGACACGTGCAATCAGGTAATGGATAAATTGCGTTTCAAATTGGAAACCAAAGACGTTCTCAATATTCGATTGTACGCAAAAACAGAGAATTACCGTGCGGCTACTGTAGCAGCAGAGTCGTTTTTAGAGAGTTATCCGATCTCGACCTACCGCGAAGAGGTTTCTGCCATTTTATTGCGCAATTCATATCTGTTAACCGTTAACAGTGTTGATACCAAATTGGAAGACAGGATTAAGAAAACCAGAGAAAGATACAGCATTTTTCTTGCAGAGTTTCCGGAATCTACCTATCTTCGCGAATTCGATAATTATTTGGGGAAACTAGACGCTATCGTAGTGCCGAAGACCACCCCTTAAAAATGAGTTAAATCAGAAGAAATGAGTTTCAAAAACACGAATGCTGAACGTTCTACCGTAACACGCGACACTATTGATTTGGAAAAAAACACCGGAAACATCTACGAGTCTATCGTGGTGATGGCGAAACGTTCCAATCAAATCAGCACTTCTATGAAAGAAGAATTGACTACGAAATTGCAAGAGTTTGCTTCTTCAACAGATAACTTGGAAGAAATTTTCGAAAACCGCGAGCAAATTGAAATCTCACGTTACTACGAGAAATTGCCAAAATCGGTAGCAATCGCTATTGAAGAAATGAAAGACGACGCCATTTACGTTCGTAAAATAGAAGAATAAATTCAGATGTCGATGCATGGAAAGCATGTGTTGCTTGGAATTACAGGTGGCATAGCAGCATACAAAATAGCATCGCTCATACGCCTATTAAAAAGACAAGGGGCAGAAGTCAGATGTATGATGACTCCTGCCTCTTCTGATTTTATCACCCCGCTAACCGTTTCCACCCTTTCAGAACATCCCGTTGCGATTGATTTTTACGATGCCAAAACCGGCGCGTGGACCAATCATGTAGAATGGGCTTTGTGGGCAGACGTAATGTTGTTTGCTCCGGTTACTGCCAATTCGCTTGCCAAAATGGCGCATGGATTTTCTGATAACTTTCTGTTAGCGACTTTCCTGAGTGCAAAATGTCCTGTCTATATTGCACCTGCAATGGATTTGGATATGTATGCACATCCTACAACTGCCCGGAATTTGGATCGTTTACAGCAAGATGGTGCGCATATTATTCCGGCTGAATCGGGTGAGTTGGCTTCCGGATTAATTGGCATGGGAAGAATGGCAGAGCCTGAAACCTTATTGCAAGTCATCGATGATCATTTCAGTTCCGATAAGTCATATTCAGAAAAAAAAATCTTGATTACCGCCGGACCAACCTACGAAGCAATCGATCCCGTTCGTTTTATCGGAAATCATTCGTCGGGTAAAATGGGATTTGCTTTGGCAGAAAGAGCGTTGAAAAAAGGTGCTGAAGTAACGTTAATTACCGGACCAACCCAATGTAAATTGGAACATCCGAATTTACGGTTGATCCACATTCATTCGGCAGAAGAATTATTAGCAACTGTTCAGCAGGAATGGAGTAACCAAGATGTCGGTATTTTTTCAGCAGCTGTGGCAGATTATCGTCCGGCTGAAATAGCAGAACAAAAGATCAAGAAAAAAGAAGATGAGTTAACGATTCGCCTCATCAAAAATCCGGATGTTTTGGCTTGGGCAGGTGCTCATAAAACCGATGCTCAATGCGTAGTCGGTTTTGCCTTGGAAACCAACAACGGCTTGGAAAATGCACTGGAAAAATTGCAGCGAAAACAACTTGATGCCATTGTGCTGAATGAAATGGGTGAAGCCGGAGTAGGTTTTGGTGGCGATACGAATCGTGTTCAATTGATTACTAAAAGCAATAAAATCACTAGATTTGAGTTACAATCAAAAACTGAAATAGCAGAACAGTTATTGAATGCTTTGAGAGAGATTATACTATGAAACAACTATTTGTCGTAACCCTATTGTTTTTATCCACTGTAGGGTATAGTCAGGAGCTGAATTGCCAAGTGACAATCATCAATGATTCCCGTATGGAAATTACCACGGTTGAAAAAGAGATTTTTGAACAGATGAAGCAAACCATCTACGAATTGATGAACAATACCAAATGGACCAAGGATAAGTTCAAGGTAGAAGAGCGCATCAATTGTCAGATTCAGTTGCAAATCAATTCGATACCAACACCCGGAACATATGAAGGTTCGCTTCAGGTGCAATCTTCACGTCCGGTATTTAACGGTTCGTACAATACAACTTTGTTCAATTTTCAAGACGATGATATCACATTTGCCTATGCCAGAAACGCTGTATTGATTTATGCTCCCAATCAATTCAGAGACAACCTGACATCGGTATTGGCTTTCTATGCCTATTACATTATCGGAATGGATTATGATTCATTTTCGTTGAAAGGCGGAACACCTTATTTTACCGAAGCGCAACAAATTGTTTCCAACGCGCAAGCTGCCGGTGGAAAAGGCTGGAAATCGAACGAACAGGGAAAACGCAACCGTTATTGGTTGGTAGACAATATTCAACAGCAATTGTTTGAACCGTTACGCGAGTGCTTGTATGAGTACCACCGCAAGGGAATGGACAACTTGTTTGAAAACAAAGAAACGGGGCGAAAAAACATTTATGCCGCGCTGAATAAGTTGAGTAAGGTTTCTGCTACACGCCCCAACTCGGTAAACGTACTCAACTTTACCCAAGCCAAATTGCGCGAGTTAAAAGAACTGTATCGGGACGCCACGCCTGCCGAAAAAACGGAAGTTGTAACTGTGCTGAAACGAATTGATCCTGCTAACTCTTCCTTGTACGAAGAAATTCTAAACTAATGCTTACTCAACTTTCCATTCGGAATTTTGCACTCATTGCCAGTGCAGATATTGCTTTTTCGACTGGATTTACCTCCATTACCGGAGAAACCGGTTCGGGGAAATCGATATTGCTAGGAGCCCTGAATTTGATTCTCGGTGAGCGTGCCGACTATTCGGTTATCAGAGATACAGGCAAAAAAACGGTTGTTGAAGCTGTTTTTCAAATTGCGGAGACGCATAAAGAATGGTTTTTGGCGCAAGACATCGATTGGGAAACCGAAACGGTGATTCGCAGAGAGATAACGGCTCAAGGTAAATCACGAGCTTTCATCAATGATACGCCTGTGCAACTCACGCAGTTGAAAGAACTCACCGAGCAGTTGATTTACATTCATAGCCAACATCAAACGTTGGAATTAAAGAAACCCGGTTTTCAATTGGCGTTGTTAGACGGATTTGCCGGAATTGCTGAGCAAGTTTCTCAATTTCAAACCAATTTTAAGCGTTTCAGAAAAGAACAGCAACAATTGGAACAATTGCGCCGACAACTCATCGAACAGCAGCAAGAATCGGATTACATTCGTTTTCAGCTGGAAGAATTGGAAGAGCTGGAATTTGCGCAACACGATTATTCGGCTTACGAATTGGAATTATCGCGTTTTGGTCAGCTGGATGATCTGAAACTTGCTTACGATGCGCTGGCAAACGGCTTAACTGTCGAAAACGGACCTGTTGACGGCGTTCGGTCCATTCGTTTATTGGTCGACAAATGGAAGCACGTGGATCCTGAATTGGAGAACCTTGCTAATCGACTGGCGAGTGTTATGATCGAATTGGATGATATTTCCAACGAAGCTGCCTCGCAACTGGAATCGATGGAGATGAATCCTGAGCGTCAGGCAACCTTGATTCAGTTGGTAGATCGCTACAATCAATTATTGCGGAAACACCATGTTCAATCGCAGGAAGAATTGGTAGCGCTCATGCAATCGTACCAAAACAGATTTGAAAGCAACGAGGAGTTAGAGCAACAAATAGAAACATTATCCCAAAAAATAACGCGCGATTTAGGCGAATTGACCAAAATAGCGCAGTCATTTCATCAGCAACGAGTTGCATCGGCCAAAAAACTGGAGCAGCACCTCTTAGGTCTAATGGAAGAGTTGAAATTGCCGGATGCGCAGTTGAAATTCGAAGTAAATGCATTGGAACAACTCAACGAAAACGGATTAACGGAAGTGCAATTGCTTTTCAGCGCCAATGCGGGTATGTCGCCCAAACCGATTGATAAAACCGCGAGTGGTGGAGAATTGTCGCGCTTAATGTTGGCTGTTCAGGCTACGATGAGCGATTTAAAATCCTTACCGACATTGATCCTCGATGAAATCGATACAGGAGTTTCAGGCGAAGTGGCCTTGCGCATCGGTAAATTGTTGCAGAAAATGGGCGAGCGCTTGCAATTGTTTACCATTACCCATTTGCCACAAGTGGCAGCCAAAGGACAGCAACAATACGAAGTTGCCAAATCTTCTGAAGGAAATGAGACCATGACGCGCATTTACCAACTCAATGATACAGAGAGATTGGATGCGATTGCTCGCTTAATGAGCGGTGATTCGTTGTCTGAAGCCGCCAAGGCGAACGCACAGTTGTTGCTCAACTGATTCGTTAAACTCTTGTTAAATAGTCTCCATTTCCGTAATTTCACGGCACTCGAAGCGCATTTCGGGTTTGTTTGGCACGAACTTAGTAATGCGTCTCGCAAAAAAAATAAGTTATGAAAATATTCGCTACTCTTTCAATGCTACTGATTGCCATGGCTTCGTTTGCGCAAAACGTTTCGATGACAATTTTCAACAACAACGGTCAACAATTCTTTGTTGTGATGAACGGAATTCGTCAGAATTCACTGCCGTTGACAAACATTAAAATCGGTGGAATGACAACCGGTTCGTATGAAATTAAATTGATTTTCGCTGATGGAAAAACAGGTGATATCAATAAGAAAATCTACATCGATCAAACAGGTGATTATTTAGCTCGTGTGGTTTTCAAAGGCAAAAAACGCAAGTTACAATACTTCGGAATGTCGAATGAAGGAAATCCGGGTGGAGGAACCAATATTGATTACCGACCAAATGACCAATCGGTTTATTCTGATCAATCTTCAACGATGGGCGGAACACAAGGTCAAGGTAGCCAGAATGTCGGATCGGGAACATCAGGACAAACTTCTCAATTGGGAACAGTCGGTTCCGGTCAGGGAACACAAACATCCGGAACAACTCAAGGCAGTGGTTCGATGTCAACCTCGGGAACAGTTACTGATCCGAACACCCAAAACGGTCAATTCGGCATGGGTACAAATGTGGTAGTTACCGATCCGGTAATGAGTGGTTCAGGTACACAGACCACTACTTCAGGTTCACAATCAGGAACTGTTTCATCAGGAACAACGGTTACCGATCCGAACAGCCAGAACGTGGAGTTTGGGATGGGGATCAACATCAATATCAGCGACCCGATGATGGGTGGAAGCGGTTCAGGTACTGGAATATCTACAAGCACAACAGTTACCGATCCGAATAACCCTAACGGTCAATTTGGTATGAATATGAATGTTTCGGGAACAGGTCTTGGAAACGGAACCTCAACTTCGTCATCATCTTCCACATCTACAACTAGTTCTTCAACTACAGTCACCCAAAACGGTCAGGTAATTGAAGATTCGCATAATTACAATCAAACGACTACGGTTACTGAAAACGGTCAGACTACCACAACAACTCAATCTTCACAATCGGGAAATCCGGGCAATGGTTCCGCACAGATGAATGTGAATGGAATGGGAGGTACATCGACTTCTACGCAAGGAAACACACAGGTGTCCGGAAATAACTATACATGTACAAGTGTATTAACGGATACAGATGGATTTGTGAGTCGTTTGAAAGCGGAAAGTTTTGATGGAGATAAGCTTGAAATGATTCAAAATGAGTTGAAAATGAAATGTGTTTCTGCGGATCAGTCTTATCGTATTATCAAAGAGTTGACATTTGACGGAGATCGACTGGAAATGTGTAAATACTTGTATGATCGCATGACGGATCGTGTAAATGGTAACCGATTGTCGGAATTGTTGTCGTATGATATGGACAAAGAAGAATTCCAAACATACATGCAGACGCATAAATAAGATTTTTGATGTTGGATGCTTGATTTTTGATTAGAATTTGGTAAAGAGCACAATTTTAATTCTAAATTCCGATCATGTTAGATAAATCATTACTGATTTACGATACCTCATCAAGCATCCAACATCAATAATCAAACATAAGGCATGCGCAGATTTATTCAAAATCAAGTAAATCCGTAAAGATTTGAAAATCCTTGTTTTTTCCATTCAATTTGCTTAAATTTCTGAAAGGGTTTCGCGATATTCGCAATCTACTAATTAAACATACGACTATGAAAGCACTACTATCTTTTGCATTATTGCTGTTGGTAACAGTGGTATACGCAGGTTCACCGGATACTAATCCGAATTTTTCAGGTTCGGAAGTGATTAAAATGCGCATTCAGTCTTCACAAGTAGATTGTGATGGAGTTATCGGAGGACCGCTTTGTTATAGTGTTCAGAAAGAATCCAAAATTGGAAAAGAGAATTGGGAAACGTTGGAACAATCGATTGAAGGGTTCAATTACGAAGCTGGATTTGTGTACGATGTTACCGTAAAAATCGAGCGCATTGAAAATCCGGAACCGAACCAATCTCAGTTTCGCTATATTTTGATCGACGTTATTTCCAAACAAGCCGACTAATGACAATTGAGTTATCTGTTGACTTTCCGGTTAACGTTTCAACGCTCTACAGTGCTTGGTTGGATAGCGATCAACATGCTGCTATGACAGGTGGTGAAGCATCCGTTTCCGATAAAGAAGGCGATTCGTTTACAGCTTGGGACGAATACATTAGCGGTAAAAACATCGAGTTGATTCCGAATACCAAAATCAGACAAACGTGGCGAACGACCGATTTTCCGGAAACACAACCCGATTCGGAACTTGTTCTTGATTTTATTCCCACGGAAAATGGTACGCGATTGTTGTTGAAACATACTGGATTAAGTAAAACTGACGGACAGTATGAGTCTGGCTGGGAAGAGCATTACTTCACACCGATGGCTGAATATTTCGCCTCCTTAAGCTGATTTTATACCCTTTTTGAATGTTCGCTTTTTTCCTAACTTTGAGATATGGAACGAAAGTGGATTATTACAGGATTGGTATTACTCATCACAGGAATTATACTAGGAGCATTTGGTGCACACGCGCTGAAAGACATTATTCATGATCAAGAGCGTTTGGCTTCATTCGAAACCGGAGTTCGTTATCAACTCATTCACGGAGTCGCATTTTTATCCTTGCCCTTTGTTGCGCGCCACTTCGAATTAGACACCAAATGGGTGTATCGTTTGTTACTCATCGGGATCTTGTTTTTTTCCGTTTCCATTTATTTTCTGACCATGCGCGATGTTTGGTCGCTGGGTTCAGCTGCAAAAGTATTCGGACCGATAACTCCTATTGGTGGATTGTTGCTCATTATCGGTTGGGGAATCTTATTGCTGAAAGTAATCCGCAAACGCTAAAATTGTATCTTCGTTAAAACACATTTGTGAAAATAACCATACTCGGTTCGGGCACATCTCAAGGCATTCCGGTGATTGCCTGCGACTGTCATGTCTGTACATCGACAGATGTTCGGGATAATCGATTGCGTTGTTCCGTTTTGATTGAATACGAAGGTGAAAATTACGTGATCGATGCAGGTCCGGATTTTCGTCAGCAGCTTTTACGTGCGAAAGTGAAATCGTTGCGAGCTGTTCTTTTTACCCACGAACACAAAGATCACATTGCCGGTTTGGATGATGTAAGAGCCTTTAATTTTCGTGAAAACCGTGATATGGAAATTTACTGCACATTTCAGGTCGAAGAGGCATTGCGACGCGAGTACCATTATGCATTTGATCAAACACCGTATCCAGGGGTTCCCGAGCTAAACATCAATCTCATCAACCTCGATCCGTTTGTGTTGCCCAATGGTTTGGAAGTCATTCCGATAGAAGTGATGCACCATAAAATGCCTGTGCTCGGTTTTCGGATGGGGAAATTTGCTTACGTCACCGATGCCAAAACAGTTGAGGATAGTGAGATCGAAAAACTAAAAGGAGTGGAAGTGCTCATTATAAATGCCCTGCGTAAGGAACCGCATATTTCGCATTTTAACCTGGAAGAAGCGTTGGATTTTATCGAAAAAGTAAATCCCCAAGCAGCCTACCTGACGCACATTTCGCACATATTTGGCACGCATATTGAAATAGAACGCGAGCTGCCGGCTCATGTGCATGTTGCGTATGACGGCTTGCAATTTGAATTTTAGCACATGAAAGCACTTCGACTACTACTGATTTTACTAACAATTAATCTTTCCATATCAGCACAAGAAGTCGTTCAGATTTCCGGTAAAGGGAAACTGATTTCCGATTTTACGTCGATTGGCGACAAGCCCAATTCAAAAGGACTGTACCTTAATCAATTCCAAACACTCGTTTCGCTTATTGAAGGAACCCAGTCGGTGAAATGCATGGTGCGCATCGAAAGCACGGTAAATGTGATTGGTGTTTGGGAACTCAACGATTTAAACGATGTTCAGGTAAAGGTTTACGAAGTGGAAATGGAAAAGGGAATAACCGACTTGCTGTTGATTTCAATTGCAGACGGAAAAGCCATTACGATGAATCTTTTTCGTAAGTCTGGCGAAGATTTGAATGATTTGGGATACAACTATATCGAACAGAAAGAACCGAATCAACCCATGACAATTGTGATCGGCGAAGACCGCATTCAGGTGGTGTACGATAAGGGTTCTGAAAAACCGTATTACGGATTGGTTGATGGACAATTCAGGGAGATTATCTCAAATTAAATCCTAAATTTGCCTCAAATCCAATTGAGATGTCAAAATTATTAGAAGGAAAACGTGGAATCATTACCGGAGCTTTGGATCAGAATTCCATTGCTTGGAAAGTGGCTGAAAAAGCGCATGAACACGGAGCTACATTTGTGTTGACAAACGCTCCTATCGCTATGCGTATGGGTGAAATCAATGCCTTGGCTGAAAAAACCAACTCTCAGATTATTCCTGCAGATGCTACCAGCGTAGAAGAGTTAACCAATCTCTTTACGCAATCGCAGGAAGTATTGGGCGGAAAAATTGATTTTGTGTTGCATTCTATCGGAATGAGCGTGAACATTCGTAAAAACATCCCATATACCGAATCAAACTACGATTATTTCGCAAAAGGAATTGATGTATCGGCAATGTCGTTGCACAAAATGTTGGCGGTAGCTAAGAAATTAGATGCCATCAGCGATTGGGGTAGTGTAGTTGCTTTAACCTACATGGCTGCGCAACGTACCTACCCGTTCTACACGGATATGGCCGACATCAAAGCGATGTTGGAATCGATTGCACGCAGCTTCGGTTATCACTACGGTTTAGAGAAAAAAGTGCGGATTAATACCGTTTCTCAATCACCTACCAAAACTACGGCTGGTACAGGAATCAAAGGTTTCGGTGATTTTTACGATTACGCAGATGCCATTGCTCCGCTAGGAAATGCATCGGCTGAAGATTGTGCTAATTACTGCATCACCTTGTTCTCTGATTTAACGCGTATGGTGACCATGCAGAACTTGTTCCACGATGGCGGTTATTCATCTACGGGTGTGAGCAATATCGTGATGGAGAAAATGGGAATTGAATAAGTATTTCAAGCAATAAATAGAAAAGGAGTCTTCGGATTCCTTTTTTTTTGAATCAACGTAGGGGTAAACCCAAACATGGTTGTCCATAGCGATAACTAAACCTGAGTTCAAATTTAAAATTGAACACAGGTTAAAAAACCAAGTAAGATGAAACATCTCCTTTTATCGTGCTTTTTAAGTATTGCGGGAGCGGTGCTGGCACAAACAATGAACTACAAAGGTTCTCAGGGTGGAACACTTTCTTTCGGGCAACGAACCACCTTAAGTGCGTTCAATCACGGAAACGAAGCATCTGCTTTGGGAATTGGCGGACAATTCCGGGTTCGACTCAGCGAGCGCATCAACACCGAATGGTTTTTTGATTATTTACCTGCAACGAATGAATTTTCCAGAAGATCAGATTACCACATCGGTTGGAGTGTGATGTACTGTCCGTTTAACCACGCCAACGAGCGTTTTGTGCCGTATGTGTTGGCAGGACATTGTTTTGATTACACCAAACAGGTCGAAATTGCGAATACCAATAATACGGTTGATCGTTGGAGTAGCGCCGTTCAGGGCGGAATCGGAACACACGTGAATCTGACCGAGCGTTTGGATATGAGTTTGAGTTCGCAGTATATGATTCACTTGGGTACAGATGTCAATAGTCACACACATGATGGTGCAGTGGAATTCCACAAGGAAAAGGGCGGTTCATTCGAAGGTCATTTGTTGTTTACATTGAGTTTTAACTACAAATTTATGGACTTATGGGCACGCGATTAATCAAATTGCTGGTATGTATGACGGTGGTTATACAGGTATCAGCGCAGCAGGTAGAATTGGGTGAACGACAAGGATTGTTGCAGGCTACAGGTTCGCTTTATCCCGGATGGATGCTCAATCACAATGTCCGGAACAACTATGCTGGCGGTCATTTTGCTTATTACTTCGATGATCATTACAGTTTTCGTGGTGAATTTTTGGGATATGTAGATGCGCAGACCGACGAAAAGTACATCAAAAAACACTTGCAGGTTCAGGCCGGTTTTGGTCGTCATTTTCCGATGAAACGCTGGGATCCGTTTATCTATGCACAAATGGGATTGGCAGGTATCGAATTGCAAGGCAGTACAAACGCGTTTTTACGTCCGAATGTTGGGCTTGTGGCAGGAGTAAACTACAATGTTTCGCGCTTCTTCTATTTTTACGGAGAATGTGAGTTTATCCACATGAAAGATCCTGAGCGGATGAATAACATGGATCAATTGTTGGTAACGGCGGGGCTGGGTTTTCAGATTTCTACGAAGAGGAAATGATGCTTCATTTTTGATGCTTGATGTTGGATTGGATATAGGTAAAAATCAAGTTTTTGGTTATAAACTTCAGTCAAGTTGGATGAATCTTGATAATTTATAGGATCCAATCAAAAATTAAACATCAAGCATTAAAAATCCTTATAGAGAGTATCGAACTTTTAACATTAGTTAATCAATATCATTTGTTCTTATAGAGGTTGCGTATTCCTTTTTTCGCCAAGTTTGTACCATGAATGAACGAAAGGCACTTCCGATTTCAAAACAAATTGCGTACGCATCAGGAATGATGGGATGGAGCATGATGATTAACCTGATCAGTGTCATTCTGATTTACCTGTATGCACCTACCAAAGACAGTGGAATTCCGGTGTTTATCACGCAAGTGGCCATTTTTGGGATTTTTAATGCAATTGCGCTCATCACGGCGGGCGGACGATTGATTGACGCCATTTACGATCCGTTTATTGCACAGAAAAGCGATCAAAGTAAACATCCGAAAGGTCGGCGCATTCCGATCATGAAATGGGCCATTTTCCCGTCGTTGATTTTTTGTTTTTTGGTGTTTTATCCGATTTTCAATGAAGAAAGCAATTGGAACGTTGTTTGGCTCACGGTTACATTGGTTGGGTTTTACGTTTCTTCCACCACTTACATTATTCCATACAACGCGTTATTGCCCGAGTTGGCTCCGTCTTCCGATGATAAGGTGAAACTGTCTACCTGGCAATCGGTTGGTTATGTTTTCGGGATTGGAATTGCTTCCAACGCTTTCAATTTGACCGATTTGTACATGAATAAATTGGGGTTGAATCGGGTAGAGGCTTTGCAGTTGACGGTATTGAGTTTTGCTTTGTTAGCCGCGTTGTTTATGTTTATTCCGATCTGGACAATCAACGAAAAGAAATTGTGTGTGGGTAAACCGAGTGCCATTCCAATGAAAATTGCTTTGCGGCAAACACTCACCAATCGCAATTTTTTGTTGTTCATCGTAGCCGATTTCGCTTATTTCATTGCCATTACCATCATTACTTCCGGACTGATTTATTTTGTGACCGTTTTGCTAGAATTGCCCGAAAGCATCGGTAACAAGCTGATGATTACCATGGTGTTGGTGTCATTCCTGTTTTACCCGATTGTGAATTACCTAGCGCGCAGAGTGGGTAAAAAAATCATCGTGCTGGTTTCATTGGGATTTTTGTCGTTGATTTTTCTGGGAGTTTATTCACTCGGAAAATGGGATATAGATCCGCAAGTACAAATTTATGGACTGATTGCCTGTGCGGCTATTCCGTTGGCTTCACTGAATATTCTTCCGAACGCTATTTTGGCCGAAATCATTGAAAAGGATAGCCGTGATACGGGCGAAAGCAAAGAAGCCATTTATTTCGCGGTGCGCTATTTTTTTGTGAAAATTGCTCAAACCATCGGAATTGCATTGTTTGCGATGTTCCTCTTGTACGGAAAAGACATAGGCGATGATTTCGGAATTCGCATGAACGGCTTACTTGGTTTTGGATTGTGTGTATTGGCAACCTTGATTTTCACCCGTTTTAAAGAGGAAAAGAGAGTTGATTGAATAGATCAGTACGAAAGACCTCATGGTTCGAACAAACGTTCATGATGAAACGTTGAATAACAAACACAGCAATTATGAAAGATCAGAGTTACAGTAACCACAAGCGATATTACATTCCCCATCATTTGATTTTTTATCCGATTGCGCTTGCATTAATAGGTATGGGGATTTATCAAAGTGTGACAGTTGAATCACTTCGAGGGATTTGGTTGTTTATAACCGCATTGACAGCACTTGTTGCATGGCTCTCGTTTATGGTGCGTCAACACTATGGAATGACAGTGCAGGATAGAATCATCTTCCTAGAATTGCGTTACCGGTATTTTGCATTGACAGGCGAACGATTCGAACCAATCGAAGAACAATTATCCAAAGGACAGTTGTTTGCCCTGCGTTTTGCTTCAGATGATGAGTTTGTTCCTTTGGTGAAACGTGCAATTTCCGAGCAATTAAGCAGTGCTTCGATCAAACAATCAATTAAAAGCTGGAAAGCGGATAATCAACGGGTTTAGCTAATGCAGACTGTTGATTTAACCCTTGATCAACACCTTATCTACAATATGAACAACCCCATTTGTGGCATCAATGTCTGCTTTGGTTATCGTTGATTTCCCTCCATTTCCGTCGGTGATGATGATATAACCTTTTACAAGACGAAACTTTAGTTTTCCACCTGCAACGGTTCTGAATTTGGCTTTTCCTCGTCCTTTTTTAATGGCTGCCAGCAAGGTTGCTTCGTCGTATTTCCCTTCCAACACGTGGTATTCAATAAAATTCCGTAGTTCTCGTTTGTTTTCAGGAAGCTGCAGCGTCTCTAAATCTCCAGTGGGTAATTGGGCAAATGCCTGATCAGTTGCGGCAAACACCGTAAAAGGACCTTTGCTTTTTAGCGTTTCTATTAGATCCGCAGTTTTGATCGCTTCAAATAGCGTTACATGATTTTTCGATTCACCAACAAGTTGAAAGACATCGCTTGTTGTTTGCGCTGTGAGTGTAACGGTTAAAAATCCTGCGATGCCTAAAACGGCAATTTTTTGTATGAATTTCATGTTTATTTTTTTTAATGGGTGTTAAACAGGGAATGTAAGGACGTGTTCAATTCACTTCTCCAAAAATCAAACGCGCCCTTACAAAAGCCTGTCATTTTATATAAGCGTAACCAAAACCTGAACTTGCGCATACATCGGGCTCGTCATAAAACGATGCAATAATACATGCGCATGGTTCAGAAGAAGGATCATTACATCTTTGGCAATAAAACTTTGTCGATTACATGAATAACGCCATTCGATGCTGGGATGTCGGTTGAACTGACAGTTGCATTACCGATCATAACCTTATTGTCTTTGATACTTACTTTCAGTTTTTCACCTTCAACAGTGGTAATTTCCTGACCGTCTTTCAAATCGGCAAACATGGTCTTTCCTTTGATAACATGATAAGTCAATACTTTACCCAATTTCGTTTTGTTTTCGGGTTTCATTAAATTATCCACATCTTTTTGAATGGCAGTAAATGCACTATCTGTTGGAGCGAACACGGTAAACGGTCCTGCACCTTGAAGTGTTTCAACCAAACCTGCAGCTGTAACCGCCGATGCGAGTGTTTTGCAATTTTCAGCAGCTACTGCTACTAGATCATTTTTGTTGGTCATCTGTGTGTAATTTAATGATGCTGATGCGTTTCAACAACAGTGTAAAATTGCCCTGAAATGCGTTCGAATCTATTATAGAAAAGACCTTAAAATTTACATTATTCACAGGTAATCGCGTCATTATTAGGGGCGATTACCCATTTAAATGCACAACTCCCGCATAATTTGACGTACGGCGTATTTTCCCACGAATAAACGAATAACGTGCCTTGTACCGATTATGGCGAATGATCAGCCGCAGCTGATCCCACTAATCAAAATGGAAACAAGTTTCCATTATTAGCTTCGCTGAACTTACGTTTCGCTATAAATTCATGTGTAATTTTCATTCGTTTATTAGTGGGAGACTATGATGTGCTCTTTAATGGGAAATCACATATTAGGCATTGGTGTATTCCTGTTGAATTTCCGGGAAATGACAAAATCGACTTCAGAAGCTGCGCTGTTCGCTCTGAAGTCGATTTTGAAGTGATTAGACTATCGTAGAATCACCATTCAATAAATTGGTGAATCCGAATTAAGCATGTTGTTTCAATGCATCACGCTTCGCTTTCACCGAATTATGATCTGCTTTTAGCAAGTCAAGCTGGGCTTTGATCATTGTTTGTTGATTCTGGCTCAGATTAACGGAACATTCTTCTAAAACGGTGTTATAGGTTTCGATTGCTTCATCTTCACCTTGTTCACATGAATTGAGAATAAACATTCTGTTTTTACCTGTTAAAGCTGCTTTTACATCCATCCAAACGCGGAAAAAAGTTCCGGATAGTTTGGTGTCTTCTGTTGCTACACCACCAAGACGTTTGATTTCAACGGTGAGATCGGTTGTGTTTTTCGTACTTGTTTTAGACAATTGGGTGAAAAGTTTTTTTAAATCATCTTCATCCGTTTCTTTCATAGCGGTGTGATAACCTTCTACACGTTCGTTGTTGATTTGCACTAATTTGTTCAATGCATCAATTGTTTGCTGATTTTCCATGTTCTTTTAATTAAGAGGTGTACGTGTTGTAGCTGCATTTCCGAATACAGATTTAAACACACAACAAAGATGCGTGCCGATTTAGCTAGAAGTGTTATTTCAATTGGAGCAGTTCTTACATGAATCACACAGTTTGTTCTACAATTTGATGCGAATCGGCTTTTTGGTGGCAATCATAAAAAACACCCATTTTCCATCGAGTGAAACAGTATGAGAAATCTCTTCCATAGGGGTTTCAATAACCATGCCTTTCGAAGCCAGATTTACTTCTTTTACAAGTGATTTGGTTGTTAAATCAAACCACGCGAGGTACCAAGGTGCCGTTCTGTCGACCGATTTTTGGTAATGGAACACAAACCGATTGTTGGATACTCCGATCCCTATAGCATTGATAAACGAACGATTGGTTAAACGTGTTTCCTGCTGCTCAACAGTTGGTGTTTGGGGAACAGATGTGATTACGGTACCGTTTTGAATAACCGCTTGAGTAGAATCGGTAACGGTAACACTGATCTGTGGATCACCTAGATTCGGAGAACTAAAAAAGGATCGTTTGATAGAATTAGTTGGGTCAATTGGTTTTAAGATATAGTCGGTTTTATTCACAGTTGCCACGCAATTATAGTTTTCCGAAAAACGGCTTCCGGTTAAGAATGAGGGAAGTTGATCAAGGATGGAGTAATCTTTGTGATAAACATCGTAAAACGGTTTAGGTGCAGTTTGGCTTGTTGCAAACGTTTCTAGGTTCACAAAAAACACATCGCCGTTTTGATTGGTAGCTTTTAAATAACCTTCCACTTTGGCGAGTTCGATAACATCTTTAAACTGTTGGGGATTTTTCCCGCAAATCTTTTTCTTCAGAGTGGTGAAATCAAGAATGGTGTGATCAGCCGAACGCATATCAACCGCAGTCCATTGCGGTGTTGTGAGCCAGATATAGCGATCACTGTAACCTTTGTATTCAGATTGATAAGCCATGTTATCTTCAATCTGAATTTTGATGACTTCTTTGTACGTCTTCGTAGCAAAATCGAAGGTATGAATGAGGAAAAAATCTTCTTGTGTGCCTTTGTAACTTTTGGAAACTTTATCAACTGATGTGAGGCAATTGTTCTGTTGAAAACTCTGCATGTATTTCCAAGAAGGTTCTCTAGTAGAGGACCAATATATAATTCCTATTGTCACGCCTACAGCTGCAAGAGTTATCATGGCTAATAACAATTTGCTTTTGGCAGAAATCGATTTTTTTGTGAGAGGTTTCATCGCTTAAAATTTCCATTTGACCTTTCCTGTTTTGGCGTCTACCAAACTGAAAGGAGTATAATTATTCGAAGCTGCCCCAATAAAAAATGACGTTCCATCAGGATTCCATGAGAGGGTATAGGTGTTACTGTTTTCAACAGGATCATACAATGATTGAACAGGTTTGCTCCAACGAAAGGCATGCTTATCAAGCTGATACAGTCCAATGTATTCTTTGCCTGAGGATCCTAACGCGTTGAGATAGGTGAGTGTGAGGCCGTTGTCACTCAAACCGAGGATGTTACCTTGCAAAAACACAGCGCTGTCCAGTTTTTCATACTGCATGTTTCGCATCATTTCAACGTAGTTTTGTCGCGACGGATGGCTGGCTTTGTGCAGAAATGCCTGATACGAATTGGATGGATTGAAGGACTCTAGTAAAAGAGTGGTGGTGTCACTCAAAACAAAGCCAAGTGATGAATTGCCGATGAGTTGGGTATTCCCGTAGAAATTTTCAATAAAAGACAATTGGTAGGCGGGATCCGTTTTCAATGAATCTTCGATCAATTTCCCTTTTAAGGTAGTACGATTCAGCAAGTATAGATCACCACTTGAAGTGATTACACGTAGATTCCGGTAAGCATCTACTTCAATACGTGCGATTGATTGCTTGATTTGCTGATTTTTGGAACGAATAAGAGCTTTTAGCGCAACCGGTTTCACGATTTTATTGTTCGCATACAGATCAATAGCATAGACCTCATCCTTCGCAGAAAAGAAGGCATATTGATCGGATACCCCGATAAAAGCGCCCGAATAATCACCGATTTCATATTCGGTACTGTAGACTTGTTTTCCAGTCTTGGCATCGAGTGTATAAGTGAGCCAGTAATAAAAATACCCGGTCGATTGATCTGCCGATTCGATGGTTTCCATGCGACTATAGACAAACACCGCGTAGTTTTTTCCGTTGTGTTTACTTTTCCCCACGTAATTGATCACGCCGCGCTTGGTGCCATCTTCGGCTAGATCTTCGCTGCAGGAAGAACCTGATAACACTACCAAAAGAAAAAGGCTGAAGCGGAGTAGTTGTTTCATAAGTAATGTCTGTTAAAACGAAAGTAGCAGAACTATCAGAATTGCAATGAATTGTGGAAAACTATTTGATGGAGAAACGATGAAATTGAAATGAGGGTGGAGTAGTATGATTGTGTCGAAAAAAAAAGCGCTTTACATGTGTTATGTATTTGATTTTCAGTATTTTAAATTCAGTAATCCCGCAATATTACGGAATTTTTTATTCCTATTTTGTGAGCTCAAAATGTACCGGAATTCTAACGAGAAATCCAACACCGTGTCCGCCTTTGGCGCGATCTATCTCCCCGTATTATTTGGTCGTGCATACACCAACTGCATCACATTGATATTCCGCATTTCAAATGCCGCTTCGCAATAACATAGGTAATAATTCCATTTACGGATAAACGAATCACTAAAACCGAGCTTCTTTACATCGTCTAATTGCTGATTAAAGTTTTCGAACCAGGTTTTGAGCGTACGTGCGTAATGCAATCCAAGGTCTTTTAAATCGACCAAGGTCAAATCTCCGGTGCGATTGATGGCTTCGTTCATGGAACCAACCGAAGGAAGGAGAGAGCCCGGGAAAATGTGTTTTTGAATCCAGTCAACGCCATCGCGCAAGGCTTCAAAACGCGAATCGGGACACGTAATCACCTGCAACGCCAAAATACCATCTTGTTTCAACAGTTTGTGGCATTGCTCGAAGTAATTTTCGAAATAACGCGCACCAACGGCTTCCAGCATTTCTACCGAAACAATTTTATCGTATTGTCCCTTGATTTTGCGGTAATCCTGTATTTCTACAGAGATTTTATCGTCCAATCCGGCGGCTTTTACGCGTTCGATGGCCAGTTTTTGCTGTTCTTGTGAAATGGTGATCGTGGTGACCTTGCATCCGAAATTGGAAGCCATGTAAATGGCATTTCCGCCCCAACCGCTGCCAATTTCCAGCACATGATCAGAAGGTTTGAGGTGCAGTTGTTCACACAAGCGCTGATACTTGGCTTTTTGTGCTTCTTCCAGCGTGAACGTTTCTTCTTTGAAGTACGCCGAAGAATAGGTCATGGTCGGGTCGAGCCACAAGGCAAAAAAATCGTTGCTTAAATCGTAATGCTCTGATATGTTCTTACGCGACCCGTTCAAACTATTGTCTCTGCGTGAGTGGAACAACCGGTTGTAAAACTTCATCAGATTCAACGCAACTGCTTTTACATTACTTCCGCTTACAGTTGGAGCATGCTCCACATTGAGAATAAACCATTTGATCACATCTGTAATACTTTCCGTATCCCAATCGCCGTCAACGTAACCTTCTCCAAATCCGATATCGCCATACAAGACACAACGTTTGAAAAACGATTGATTGTGAATGGTCACTTTGGCTGCAACTCCTTCGCCATTACCGATTTGAATATGTTCACCATCCGGTAACGTGAGGCTCATACTGCCCAAGGGCATATTGGTCAATAAATTGAGAATGAGTTTTTCGTAGAGGGGACGTTTTTTCGTCATAGTTTTCAAAAATACTATTAATGTTTGATCACGCAAAGGCGGACAAGATGCTTGATTTTTGATGTTGGATTAAGAACATTAGTAAGAATTTAAGATTTCCCAAACAGTTAACTAGATTAGAGTATGTAGTATTTATTTAAAGTATCAGTTAATCAAAAATTCAACATCAAAAATCAGGCATCACTTCGATTTACGATAAACATCGCGTTGCAGATCTTGATGATCATTCTTTTTATGGTAAGGAATTTTTTTCAACCACAGGATCAGTGCTTTCCAGTGAATAAGGGTAATAATTCGAAGGGTAATCAATGGGAACCGAAACGCATATCCGAACAAACGGGCGTTGGTCAATTCCTTCTTCGTGCCGGTGAGTGTACTGATGAAAAAGCGTTTTCCGTCTTTGTAATCATCGATGCCAATCCCTAGGTTTTCGTCGGGAACCGGAAGATTAAAATCGAATTGGGTATCGTGATCAATGAAGGGCGAAACGTAAAAATACTTCGTGGTATTGAGGTGAAATTTGGTTCCGCTCAACTGTTCTTTCCCCAAAAAGTAAGGTTTCATTTCGCGATAGGTATTTTGAACTTCTGCAATGCTGCAAACGGGTTGCTGCTGTTGATCAAAGACAAAATAAAACGATACGGGATTAAAATTATAGCCTAAAACACTGAAATTGGTCAATAACATGATTGGTCCGCCATCATACGAAACGCCGTTTTCTTTGAGGTAATCAATGATTTGTTCCTTAACTTGTTTGGAAGTATCAGGTTTCTCCAGCGGCAATTGCAAATGGTCTTTATCGCGAAAAGTGAAGACATTGAATCGGTTGCGACTTACAAGAACGTATTTTTTAGGAAGCGCTTCCAGGTCGTCGAGATTTACATAAAAGAGAAACACGTTGTACCCGAAACGAAGTCTTTTCGGTTCCAAACGGTCGTGCATGACCCGAGCTCGGTAAAGGGACGATGTGGTGTTCACCTTCTGTGATGCTTGATGTTGGATTTTTGATGTTGGATGAAAGTGTCTGGAGAAAACTCAGGCTTTTCCAAACAACTATAACTTTTATTGCTTCCAAACATCTTCATAATTTAATTGTCATAATTCAACATCAAAAATCAAGCATTAAGCATCAATCCTGATTCCTATAACACAAATATCATCCACTTGTTCCAAATCGCCTTTCCATTGGTGCAATCTATCCAACAAAACCTGATGTTGTTTTTCAAGGCTTTCAGCGTAAACGGAGATCAACAAATCTTCCAATTGTTTGTGCTTGAATTTCTTGCCTTTCGGTCCGCCAAACTGATCCGGATAACCATCGGTAATCAAATACACCATTCCACCCGATTTTACGGAAAGTTGGTGCGTTGTAAACGGTTGTTTGTGGTGCGATTCGCCGATGGGCTGTTTATCGGCTTTTATTTCCTGAAATCCGTCTTCATCGATGTACCACAACGGATTATTAGCTCCTGCCCATTTCAGCAGTGTTTCAGTTGACGTGGAGGTGATACTGAGTAAGGAAACATCCATTCCGTCTTGAATTACTTCGCCGCTTTTGGAAAAACTATCAATCAATAAATCGCGCGTTTTGTCAAGAATTTCTCCCGGTTCTGATAACCCGAATTCTTTCACACTTCTGTTGAGTGCATTGCTACATACTACAGACATCATAGCTCCCGGAACTCCGTGACCCGTGCAATCTGCCGCCGCAATCAAAAAGGTATCGTCTATGGTTTCTGCCCAGTAAAAATCGCCGGCAACAATGTCTTTGGGTTGGTACAACACAAACGAATCTTTCAAATGTGAGCCGATGAATTCTAACGAAGGTAAAATAGCCGTTTGAATGCGCTTGGCGTAAGTGATACTATCGGTGATTTCCTTGTTGTTTTCTTCGACTTTGAGCAAAGTACCACGCAATTTTTCTTCGGTGATGTGTCGCATGTTCACTTCCTTTCGAAATGAAAGATTCCAACCGATAAAGGTGACAAGTAGTATCAATGCGCCTAAACCAAGAATAATCGTTGAACCGGGCCAATGCAACAATCGACCGAGAAGTCCCATTGATATGAAAACAATGGAGATTAAATCGGCAAAACTGAGTATGAGCGCCCGTTTAGACAAGATATTCCGACGACTTTCATAGCGTGAACGAATGATTAATGGCAATCCTGAAGATGAAAAAAGCAATACGGAAACGATGATTTCGAGTCCGGCAAACGGAGCGTGGAGAAATTTGCTGAGAATTCCCATTGAAAGTGCGAGTCCCGAAAAAACGCTGACAATGATAATCATCCGTTTGCGTTTGATCGGAATGGCTTGGTAGTACATCAACGTGAAACTTAACCCGAAAAGTATGATGGATAAAAAGCTAAGAATAATTTTAATTGGCTCAGGTACGGCATCAAGAAAAGCAATAAACGGAGAACTGATCAGCATCGTAATGAAAACGATACTAATACCAAGAAACCATTTACCTGCTTTGTTGAGATTCATCCTATTACTAAGTTAATGAGTTTGTTGAGTTTGACAGTTTATAAGTTTGGCAATTCATCAAATTTTTGGGTTATCGGTGAAACTTAATAAACTTACAAAACTCATTAACTCAATAAACTCTTTCTACAAAGCTCCACCGCACTTGCATACGCATCTTCATGAAACCCATATCTGAAATAACTTCCGCAAAAATAGATTGGTCCCGTTTCATTCAAGGTTTGCAGTTCTGCTTGTGCTTGAATGGCAGGCAAATCAAACAACGGATGCTCGTAATCAATTTCACGGATGATTTTCTTCGGATCAACAGAACCTTCCTGCGCGTTGATGCTCACAAAATAATTCTGTTTTTCCGAAACGCCTTGCAACGAGTTCATCCAGTAAATGGTAGAAGGAACCAGCTGACCGTTCATTTCCTGAATACGGTAATTCCAGCTGCTCCAGGTGAGTTTGGTCTTCGGCATAATGCTTTCGTCGGTGTGAACAGTTGCCTTATTGTATTGGTACTTGAACGGAGCTAACAAACGTTGTTGCTCAGCAGTGGGCTCTTCCAACATTTGCAAGGTTTGATCTCCATGCGAAGCAAAAATCACTTTATCAAACAGGTGAACCGAACCGTCTAAACAAGTAATTTGAACTTGCTCACCAACTTGTTTTACCCCTTTCACGCCTTTGTTCGTGAGAATCAGATCTTTAAACGGCTCAATGAGCAATTGTTTGTAGGCTTCGCTTCCACCTTCAAGCGTATACCATTGGTGTTGGGTGTTTAATCCCAAAAAACCGTGGTTTTTAAAAAACCGAATGAGCGTAACTGCCGGAAAATCGAGCATCAGTTCCATGGGGGTAGACCAAACCGCCGAACTCATCGGGATGAGGTATTTCCACAACATGTCTTCACCAAAACCAAATTCTTCGATGTATTGCCCCAGCGAATAATTGGCATAAGCCGGATCGTCCATGATCTCAATGCTTTTTTTGTTGAATTGGCTGATTTTCATCAACATTCGGATATAGCGCGGATTGAAAATATTCTTGCGCTGAGCAAACAAACCATTCAAACCCGAGCCGCAATATTCCAATCCCGAAGGTAAGTGCTGCACGCTAAACGACATGTCTGTTTTTTTGATCGGTGCGCCTATTTCGGTGAACAATTCACACAAATGCGGATAGGTTTCAAAGTTGAAAACCATAAATCCCGTATCCATAAACACATCGCTTCCGTTTTCGTTTACAGCTATGGTGTTGGTATGTCCGCCAACGTAATCGTTTTGTTCAAAAAGCGTAATGTCGTAGTGATTATGAAGCCAGTGTCCGCAGCCCATACCCGCTATTCCCGTTCCGATGATTGCTAATTTTTCCATGTAGTAATTCTTCTGTAAAATACGGCTATTCGTTGGTTGATGATTTCTGTTTTCCGAGTACCGCGTGAATAAACCGCTCAATGGCAAATGTGCTGGTTTGACCGCTTGGTCCGCTAAAATTATAATCGCAACCATGTGTAGCTGTTGGCAAATCCAATAAGTAATTCGGGATATGGTGTTCATCGAGTTTACATTTCAATCGCAAGCTGTGATTGTAAGCCACCATTGCGTCAATTTGCCCGTGAATGAGCAAGGTAGGTGGTGTTGATTTTCCTACAAAAGGTGGAGCCGAACTGGCATCGTATTTTTCGGGAACCTCATGAACGCTTCCACCAATGTAATCGCTCAGCATTTTGTCGGCATCGAGAACCAGTTTATTGGTTACAATCCGCGCTCCCCAAGCCATATCAGCCGGAGCGTAAAACGACACCACGCCTTTTATTTGTGGAATGTTTTGCGTGTATGCTGCCTGAAGTGCAATTTGTCCACCGGCAGATCGACCTATCAGCACAATATTTGCCGTATCGATGTTCCAATCTGCTGCCTTACGGTTGATGTATGCCAATACTTCGTTGAAATCTTCTACCGGAGCAGGGTAATGATGCGTTGGTGCGAATCTGTAATTCATTGAAACGACATGAAATCCTTTTTGCGCCAAGTAGCTGTTTAAAGTCGGCAATTGCTGACTATCACCTTGTTGCCATGAACCGCCGTGAATAACAATGATGCACGGTGCTTTTTTGTGAGATTGTGCCGGATAATAATCAAATGTCAAATCCCGATCAGGCATTTCTTGGTAGGTATATGTTTGGTAAGCGACCTCTTCTTCGTCAATTCCTGAAAGCATGCGCCAGAAAGAAAATGGGCTTTTCAGCTGATTCGGAGCAGTTGTATTACCAAATGCCTGTTGCAGCTCTTTTTCAAGGTTTGCGGTTTTGGAATAGGTGAGAATAACAGGCAATGAAAACAGGATCAACACGATTCCGTGAGTAATCAACAAGGGCCATTTGTATTGGGTTGTCCAATAACCCCAGATTCCGAGAATCAAAGTGACTGCAATCGGAATGTATGGAAATTCGGTAATTGCAACGGCAACTTTCCAAAAGAAATTGGTCGGCGCGCGAAATACTGTCAATAGCGACAGCAGTAATAAAATTCCCGCAATTGCCAAGCGAATCATGCGCCGTGTTTAGTGAACAAGTAATGACTTACGATCCATTCTTCACCTTTGTTGAAGCCCCATAATTCGGCACACGACATGTAGAAAATGCGCCAGAAAACCCACCATTTCACCGCTTGATCTTTCCCATAAGTTTCTTCAAATAATGGCATAATGGAAGCTTTGTTGGCATCCATTCGCTGTAACCAAGCTTCAGATGTTTTTTGGTAATGCGTTCCGCTTACATGCCAGTGATTGCTCACTTTGAGGTCGTCGTTAAAATAAAACAACAAATCGTCGCTGGGCATGATTCCGCCGGTGAAAAAGTATTTACTCATCCAATCGGTTTCGTCTTTTACTTCAAATTTGTAGGCAAATTCCTTGTGAGTAAAAATGTGAACGAAGAGTTTTCCGTCGGGTTTGAGTTTCGAAGCTACTTTCCGCATCAACAATTCATAATTGCGCATGTGCTCGAACATTTCAACGGAAACAACCCGGTCGAAGGTGTCATCTACATCAAACACATTCATGTCCATGGTGATGACCGTGAGATTGTTAATACCACGTTCTTTGGCCGTTTGGTCGATGTATTCTTTTTGTGTGCGCGAATTGGAAACCACGGTAAATGTGCTACTCGGAAACTTCGCCGACATAAACAGCGACAATGAACCCCAGCCGCAACCCAATTCAAGAACGTTTTGGTTCGCTTGTAAATCGGCCCGTTCGCAGGTGATTTCGAGCATGTCGCGCTCCGATGTTTCAATGTCGTTTACACCATCTTTCCAATAACCGGAACTGTACTTCAAATGCGGACCTAAACAATACTGGTAAAACGCCGTTGGTACTTCATAATGTTGTTCGTTGGCAGCAGCGGTATTGATCGCAATCGGTGAAGCTTTCAATTCTTGGATGAGTTCCATTAAATGCGCTTGCTGTAAATCGGGAGTTGCTTTTTTTTCTTCGTTGAGGCGTTGCTGCAGTAAATTGCGAATGCCTTTTCGGATCAGAAAATCGGGCACTTTATTGTTTTCGAGTAGTGATGTATACCACATAAAGTTGACTAAAATTGAAACTAGATTGTTTTTTTGAACCAAGGCACAAATACGCTGGTCGTTTGTTGGTACTGACGGTAAGCTTCGCCTTTGCTACGCAAAGATTGTTCTTCGGTCATCGGAATGCCTGTAACTTTGAAAATCAGGTAAGCGATGACTAACGGACAAACAATAGCGATATATCCATAAGGACTGGAAAGCGCGAATATGAATACGGAAACCCAAATCATGCATTGGAAAAAGTAATTCGGGTGGCGCGAATAATTCCACAAACCAACGCTACACACTTTGCCTTTGTTAGCCGGATTTTTCTTGAATTGAGCCAACTGAAAATCAGACATACCTTCACCGATAATACACAGCAACCACATGGTGGCTCCGATGTATTCCAAGATGCTTAGTTGTGGCTCAGGATTCAAGGCAATGATGAAGTACGGAATGGCAAGAAAGACATTCGACAAGCCTTGCATTTGAAAAAATAGGAAAAACTTGAAATGCAAGTTCGACGCCCATTCTTCACGCAGTTGTTTGTAACGACCTTCTTCTACTTTAATGTGCGACCCAACGCGAATGGTAAGGTACGTTCCTAAACGTAAACTCCAAAGCAACGCGAGTGAACACACCAGTAATTTACGCTCGTAGAAACCATTGGCCACCGTATAAATAATTGCTGCAATGATTGCGAAATTGAACGCCCAAAACACGTCTACGATACTGTTGTTTTTAATCGTTCGGGCAATGCTCCAAATGACGGTCATAAAGGCTGCCAATACGACAATACAAATCAACGGAAGGTAAAAATACAAACTCATAATAGTTGGTTTAATGTTGTTTGATAAGCAAATCGCGCACAGTTTCACCTTTCTTGAGGCGGAATAGCGCGATCAATACATACAAGCAGGTAGCAATGCTTCCCAGTGTGCAGAAAAGCACGAGCCAAGTAATTTTCCAGATCCAGTTGGTTTCTTTGTAAAACACCCAACAAAGCAAAACCAGAACGTTGGTGTAAAAATCCCAAAGCGTTGCTGTCATCCATGGAATTGCCGCTAGAAAATCCCATTCTTCAAATAAGTTGCTTTTGAGCGAGGTATCGATGACAATGATGTTCATAAAAATGAACAAGCCACTAAAGAGGATTTTGAGGAATGTGATCATAATGAATGGTTTACGCGGCTTTTCGCAAGCGGATAATGTGCATCCAATGCATGACGCGAATCACAGGATAAGTCGGATCAAATTCCCACCATTTGCGCGCAAAATTGATACTGTTGGGACTTTTGTGATGATTGTTTTGCATCAATTCGCCCATCAACAACAAATCGATTGGCAATGAATTTTTGCTATGATCCTCATTGTTGAAATTGCTGTAACCGTATTTGTGTCCGCACCAGTTCACGATAGCTCCATGTACAGGACCCATAAAAAAGTGAATCGGCAACAACAACATGAGCCAGTAAGTAGGAGCAAAGTAGAGGTAAAACAAGAAATACAACACACCGAATGAAATACGAACTACCCAATTATCACTGATCGCATCCAGGGTTTTCCATTCGGGATAATTGCCTTGAAATGCTTTTTCTGGTTGTTTGTTGAATTTTACGTAATCGAGGTAAATATCTTTTGTGTGAATGGTCATTTGCCAGACATCTTTAAAGAAATGGGGCGAATGCGGATCTTTTTCGGTATCACTGTAAGCATGGTGCATGCGGTGCATAATGGCATACGCGCGCGGATTGAGAAAAGAGGAACCTTGTGTAATAAACGTAAACAGGTAAAAGAAACGATCCCAGAAACGGTTCATGGTGAACATCTTGTGCGATGCGTAACGATGCAGGAAAAATGTTTGACAGAAGAGCGATAAAAACCAGTGACCAATAAAGAAAAGCAAAATGTACATATCAACCCGTTAACCTGCGTGAATCTACGTATAAAAACCATCTTTGGATTTTTTTGTTCAGAGATTTTCTGTTTTTTTTCTTAACCAGAGAACGTAAATGATCGTTTTTAGAAAGATGCATTTCAACACCGAATGATATAAAGCCTAGATCAGGTCATTTTCTTTACCAAACAACGCTCCAATCATAAATACAACCATTAGTTGTCAAATATTACTAAAAGTAGCGCTATTACAACCATAAGTAGTTGTATTTTCATAAACTCAGGGAATGCTTCGAAATACCTTTGTGGAGTTGAAACAATAAAAAGATAGTCGTATGTTAACTAGTAAAATGATTGGTACTAAAATTACCGAAGCACGCAAAAAAATGCAGATCTCTCAAGCTCAGCTTGCAGAACACTTATTTATCAGTTCACAAGCGGTTGGGAAGTGGGAGCGCGGAGAATCCTTACCCGACATCATTACGTTGAACCGTTTGGCTGAAATTCTGGGTGTGACCCTGAACTATTTTTCAGAAAACGGAGAATCTGCGTCCTCCGAAAAAATATCAACGGAGTCTTCTGAAGAACAATCTGCTGAATTGCCGTTAGGAAAACCGAACTTATCTAATGGTAAAGCAAAAAAGCTCAGTTGGGATATGTCAAGCGGAAATTGGGGCGATGCCGACTTTTCGGGCTTGAAAAATTTGCAGGAACGATTCAGTTCTTCCAACATGCAGCGTTGTCTGTTTATCGGATCCGATTTATCGAACCTGCTCTTGAAAAGCAATAATATCGATAGTTGTGACTTTTCAGGCTCCGATATCACGAACAGTCGTATTCAAGGTTCTAATCTTGTCAACAATAAATTCATCGACTGTAAACTAAACGAAGCGGACTTTTCAGGAAGTCATATCTTAGGTGGTGATTTCACCGGTTGCGATCTTACCGGAGTAACGTTTAAATCAGGCGGTTTCGAGAAAAACACGATTGCGAATGCCGTATGGAACCGTACTACTTTTAGTGCCATGTATCTTGCCGATCTTACTTTCGAAGGTACGGTAGAGGATTGTTGTTTTGAGAATTCCGCTTTCAAAAGAGTCACCTTCCGAAACGCAACGCTCACAAATACCTTCTTCAAAAACAAGAGTTTGAAAAACGTAAAGTTTATTGACTGTCAAGCAGATCGTTTGACCTACGAATTCCTGAAAAACGGAAAGGCAGACTTGACCGGAATCACACTGTTAATCGAAGAAACAGAGTAATAATTGAATAAAAGGAGGTTTTCCCTAGGTTAATCTCCTTTTTACTTTCTTAAATCTTCCCGGTCATACTATATGCCACATAACCGACCATTTCTTTCAACAAACCATGCCAGTCCGACATCGTAGAAACATCCGGAACGACGAATTCATCAAACGTGTAGCTTCGTTTCGGGCCGGTGTATAAATCGGTCGAGTAGGGCGTGCAGTGCAAACCTGCAGCTTTGTAGCAAGCCAACGCACGTCGCATGTGTCTGCCGGAAGTGATCAATATAAACGACTTGTACTTTGGATAGTATTTATCAAGCACTTTTTTGGTTTCCACGGCATTTTGATGTGTGTTGCGCGAAACGGTTTCGGTAATGATATCTTCCTTTGGAATTCCCCAACGAACGAGTACAACTTTCATTTGTTTGGCTTCATGCAAACCTTTGTTGGTCAAATCACCATTATCACCGCTAATAAGTATTTTATCGATTTTCCCTGCTTTATACAACTCAATGGTTTGCCAAATGCGATCACCACCACGTCGAAGACTGAGCGTTTTCAAATCATTGTTGTATTCGGCCATTCCGCCTAAAACAATTCCTACATCGTGGTGTTTTACCTTTCCGATAGGCGTTCCGAAAACTTCCCACTGTCGGCAAAATTCCTTGTAGATAAAGGTGTTGCTGAAAAACAACAAACAAAATATAGCTGTGATTTTACCACGTTTCTTCCATTTGGCTGAGCGCGAAAAAAAGGTAAGTCCCAATCCGAGAATCACCCATGTGAGCGGAGAAAGCAGGAAGAGTAATAGTTTTGAAAGCAGAAAAAACATGTGTCAAAGATATAATATTTGGTGTAGGCGCAGGACGCATCCCGCGCCAATCACCAAATGATCAGATAAAGTTGTGAACGCGTCCCGCGCTTACTATAATCATTCCAAATGGGTGAAACAAAAAAGACCGTCAATTTTTGATTGACAGCCTTCTAATATCGAAAAAGTGTTGAGCTTCTTAGTTGTTAGTGAATCTTCTTTTCTCCTTGATACGAGCAGATTTACCTGTACGCTCACGGAAGTAGAAAATACGAGCACGACGAACAGCACCGTGTTTGTTCACTGTAATTGCGTCGATAAACGGAGAAGTAATAGGGAAGATACGTTCTACACCTACGTTTCCTGACATTTTACGAACCGTAAATGTTTCAGTTGAACCAGAACCGCGACGTTGTAATACAACACCTTGAAACTGCTGAATACGCTCTTTGTTTCCTTCTTTAATTTTGTAAGACACAGTAACTGTATCTCCGGCACCGAATGCAGGAAACTCTCTTACTTCTACTAATTCTTTTTGAAGCTCTCTTATAAAATCCATGACTCTTAATTTCTATCGCTATCCCATAATTGGGGGTGCAATATTAGCAAATATTTTTCTAATTCAAAGCGCAAAGGTACAACTTTTTTCAGCTTAATACTGTAATACCCGTTCACTTTCGCTTTTTTGATTATTTTCGGTTGATAAAACGACAATCAATATGAAAAAAATCAGCTTGCTGTTTGCACTACTTCCACTATTAGCCCTTGCTCAGGAATCAACTGAGGGCACGATGAGCATGTCCAATTGGTTAGGAATTTGGGACAATTTGGAAACCACTCCGGCTTTCAATATTCAGGCAATCGGTTACAACGATATACCACGCGATGTCTTTTACCGCGGAATCATTGTAGAATGCTTGGAATTTGACGACGCTAACGGACACAACATCCTGATTCTTACACAAACAGGGATGTTTCCTGTAAGTGAGAAAAATGAAATCGGAGCATACGAAAAAGTCGGCGATAGAGCTGAAATTAATGCTTATTTGTTTGCACGTTCCGACGAAAAAAGCAACTATAAGTCTATCTGGAAGGTCACTGATTTTCAAGGGTGTAATGACTTTGATCTCTATGCCGGATTTACCAAAAAATCGCTTTCGGTGACAGATGTGAATGCCGATGGCGTGGCCGAAGTTTCGTTTCAATACACGCTTTCATGCAGAAGTGACGTTTCACCGGCAGATCGCAAGCTGTATTGCTTTAATTCGAATGAGAAGTTCATTTTCTTAGGAGTTACAACCTTAGAAGGAATGTCTACAGATGAACCTACAATTGAAGCGAAAACCGAAATCCCGTCTTCGATAAAAGAACTGATGCAGCGAAAATGGCTGCGATATGAAGAAGACGCTTTTGGTCAGTTTAATTATCTGGAAAAATAAGAGCAATGCACATTTTAGGGAGAAAAGACATTGTAACCTTTCCTGAGTTTGAGTTGATCAATGTTCCGGTGAAAATAGATTCGGGCGCCTATTCTAGTTCCATGCACTGTCATAACATCAATCTGGTGGAAATAGATGGTAAACAGGTACTTGAAGTTGTGTTTCTCGATCCGACAATAGAAGGCTATACAGGTAAGAAATTTCAGTTTGAAACGTATAAACGCAAGAAGGTGAAAAGTTCCAATGGAATGTCGGAGGAACGTTTTTTTGTACTTGGTTCGGTTCGTCTGTTCAACGAAACGGTGGAAACACTATTTTCGCTCACTGAACGCACCGGTTTGCGCAATCCTATTTTGTTGGGAAGAAGATTGCTGAACAAACGTTTTTTAATCGATTCGTCCAAAACAAATTGTTCGTTCAAGGCAGAATCAAACGGTTAAGTTGATTAATTTAAGAGAATTAAGAGTAGTATATGAAAATCGCCATCCTTTCACGCAACACTGATTTGTATTCAACCCGTAGATTGGTTGAAGCGGCTGAAAAGCACGGTCACGAAGCTCATGTGATTGACCACCTTCGCTGCAATATCGAAATCGAACAAAAAGGGCCGTCGCTGTATTACGGTTCTGATTATCTGATTGGTTTTAATGCGGTCATTCCCCGAATTGGTGCCTCGGTAACGTTTTACGGAACGGCGGTAGTGCGCCAGTTTGAAATGATGAACGTGTTTTCGGTGGTGAGCTCCCGCGGAATTGTACACTCACGTGATAAACTTCGCTGTTTGCAGGTGCTTTCAAAAGAAGGGATCGGTTTGCCGAAAACGGTGTTTACCAACTATTCCCGCAATGTGGAGCACGTGGTGGAATCTGCCGGAGGAGCGCCTGTTGTATTGAAATTGCTGGAAGGAACACAAGGGTTGGGCGTTGTGTTGGCTGAAAACCAAAATGCCGCGCAATCGGTTCTGGAAGCGTTCAACGGCTTACGCGCCCGTGTGATTGTTCAGGAATTCATTCGCGAAGCCAAAGGAGCCGATATTCGTGCTTTTATAGTTGATGGAGAGGTTGTAGGTGCCATGAAACGTCAGGGAAAAGAAGGTGAATTTCGCTCGAACCTGCACCGTGGCGGTTCTGCCATGCAAATTGAATTGACTGAAGAAGAAAAATCAACTGCCATTCGCGCTGCAGAAGCTGTGGGCTTGGGTGTTGCGGGTGTTGATATGTTGCAATCAGAAAGAGGTCCGTTGGTGTTAGAGGTCAATTCTTCGCCCGGTTTGGAGGGAATCGAGCGTGCAACAGGTGTAGACGTTGCCGGAAAAATCATTCAATACATCGAAAAGAACGTAAAAGTATAACGTATGGCTAAGCGATTTTTCATTTTAGGCACTGAAGTTTTACCCGGAAAAGGGACAGAGCTAAGCATGAATGTTGCAAAATTGCATACCCATACTCCGGTCCAGGTTCCGGTAATTGTGCAGCGTGCCGAAAAAGACGGTCCTGTTTTGCTATTGATGGCCGGTATGCACGGCGATGAGATCAACGGAATGGAAATGATTCGGCGCGTGATCCGCAAAGGATGGAACAAACCAACTGCCGGAACAATTATTTGTATTCCGGTGTTTAACGTGTTTGGTTACCTGAACGTGAAACGCGAATTGCCCGATGGGCGCGACCTTAACCGAAGTTTTCCCGGCACAAAAAACGGTTCGCTGGCCAGTCAGTTTGCTTACGAGTTTATGAAAGAAATTGCGCCAAACATTGATATGGTGATCGACTTTCATACCGGAGCGGCTCAACGCAGCAACATTGCTCAAATCCGTTGCCTAAAGACCGATGAAGTGAGCATGGAATTAGCCAAGGTGTTTAATCCGCCGTTTATCGTTCATTCGTCCTATATCAGTAAATCTATCCGTGAGGCGATGAATAAACGCGGTAAAAAAATTCTGTTGTTTGAAGGCGGAAAAGCCAATTCCATCGATGAGAAAATTGTAGAAGAAGGTTTGGCCGGAATTCAGCGTATATTGACGCATTTGGGTATGCGAACTTTTAAAACGCTTGATCTAAATGATCGTGAACCGATTCTGATCACGTCCTCTAAATGGCTGAGAGCGCCCAACTCCGGAGTTTTTCAGGCAATCGTCAAAAACGGTGATGAAGTGGAAGTAGGAACCGTTTTGGGAATTGTTTGCGATCCGTATGGCGAAATTGAACGCAAGGTAAAATCAACCATGAAAGGATTTATCATTTGTGTGAACGAATCTCCGCTGGTCAATAAAGGCGATGCTGTTTTTCATATCGGCGTAGCTGCCAATGCTTGATGTTGGATTTTTGATGAGATTGAGGTTAATTAGCACAGCTTGTCTAATTTAACTTAGATTTAGAACCGAAACTCGTCTTTTACCAATACTCCAATCCAACATCAAAAATCAAGCATCAAACATTATCCTTTGTGGTTTTCCGGCAGCTCAATCGGATTCTTCGCAACTCTGTCGTGTAGCACAATACTTCCCGTTACAGCCACATTTAAAGAGGAGTTCCCTGGCAATTTCACGGTAAAATGGCATTTTTCAAGCACGCTTTGCGGCAAGCCCTGATCTTCTGATCCCAATAAATAAATCGCCCGCTGCGGATGCTGAAAATCGTGTAACATGGTGGCTTCGTCGGTCAATTCTATCCCAATCAAGCGACAGTCGTAGGGAATGTTTTCAAACAAATCCTCAATTGTATCGTAATGAAAATAGGGGATGCGCGCCCATGTTTTCAGTACGTCTGAAGTTTGTTTTTTGTAGCGCTTGCCAACTGTGAAAATGTAACTTGCGCCCAGAATATAAGCCGAACGCCAAAGTGTACCGACATTGTGTTCCGTTTTGGCATTGAACACGCCGATGGCGCAATATCCTTGAATGTTATTGGTTTGCATGGGGCGAAAGTAGTGAAATAATAAATCAGAGTTTAGGGTGCAATCAAACCATAGTAGATTAAATACTCTTTGAATTTATAGAAGTAATAATCTTCATCCGTCATGATAAGAGAAAACTGGTTATATCTTCGCAATAACCGTTGCTGGTAGTTTGGATTCCTGAATTCCAATAAAAAGCGAATGACATCGATGCTACACCTATTTAGTTCATTCTCTTCTATGTTAGTGAGCAATACGTCAATTAGTTCCGGCTTGTTTGAAGATTTAATGATCTCTAAGTAAACAAATGGGTCTAAAATTTCTTCGCATTTAACTAGGTTTTGTACTAGTTCATTGGCGAGTTTATCATTGGTTAATGTATCGTTTATGTAAGCAATGGCAGCAAGTATGATAGTGAGTTTTGAATTTACCTTTACTGATTTTTCTTTCTGATATCGTTCAACTAAAATAGATGCTAGTTGTCCTTGATGAGTTGAATGGAGTGCGGCAATGGATTCGATTAACTCAGCTCCGTTAGAATTTTTGCAGACAGAAAGGCAAACTGCGATTTTTTCTGTTGTTGGTCTGGTCATAAAACGTTTAAAAACCTGCGAAGCAGTTTCAGTATCGAATGCGTCGCGGTCATTTTTTAATCGCTGTAAAACCCCGCTTTCAAACAACTCCGGATTTGATGACCATGCGAAATCCAAATCAATAGAGTCAATATGGTATAAAGATGGCAGTAATTGCAGTGTTAGTTGCGCTTTTTTATCTGTTGAAGAATTAAAGAAATAATCGGAATAGTAAATGCTTGAAGCAATTCGATAAGCTTGCTGTCGGTCGAGTGACGAAGTGATTTGATCGTAGTATTCAGTTTGACCCGCTGAATCCATGAAATTAATAAGCTTACAGAAGCCATTGTATTCCTCTAAAGTCCATTCGTTTTTTAGGGCGATTGATAGAGAAGTGTCTAGATAGGTGGTTTTACTTGAATGGGGATACAATTCCATTAACTCATGGCATTTTTTACGATCAACTGAAGTGAATTGCGGGATCAATATCCGATCATTTGTATCTCCGTAACGCAACAGAAAGTCTAATGCTTTTAGTAGTTTGTGGTCAATGACCAATGATCGAAACAAAGCATAGTTTTCCGGTGTTTTTGGAATTTCATAAAGCACAGGGTCAATCAAGTAGCTGGGTTTGTTGTCAAACAAAATCAATTCTTGTAGCTCTCGTTTTCGTGCTGGTTCTAGACGTCTTGAAATAGAATAGTAAGCAATTTGACCGAATTCGTCCCGATTCGTTGTGCAATTATCAAAGTAAACGAGCACTGTTGTATCGTAGATCGTTGCTTTTAAGTAATTGTAAAGACTGTCTTGATTCTTGCACTGATAGCCGAATTTATCGACGAAAAGATGGCGAATGTGTTCATTCGGATGATTGGCTAGCATGTACAATTCCTCATTGGAGCAAGAAACCAACAACTCTTCTATACTGGAGTCTATAATGTTAAACGGCGTCTTCACCTTAATTGAGGTGTCTCCAAGCTGTTCTAAAAGATGTACTTTTTCCAGTCTATCTGAAGGAAAAACAGATGGTTTGTAAATGCTGGAATAATCCGGTTGACAAAATGCTTGTTGCCTAACCGATATGCTTATTAAAATGAATAAAATCCTGAGTATGTGAATACGTTTAAAGTAGTTCATGTGTTAAGTTACATTCATTGAATCAAAAAGTTCCAAGATAATTCTTTATTGTTCTGATTCAAGCATATTTTCAAAACGATAAAGATTATCTGATTTGTTGGTTTTCTTGAGCTCCGAATAACGTTGTTGAAGTCGCTGTTTGTAGCTCTCATTGTAGAGGTCGAGCAAAAATTCCACGATTAAATTATACGTGAATTCGTAAGGCTGTGTTTCTATTTTTCGAAGCATTTGTTCGTAAAGAATCGGATCGTTTGCTTTTTTCAGCAGTATTTTTGAATAATCATCAAATGTTCCTGATCCGGGATTGCCTAAATATCCGGCAATGACAGGCGATATGCGTTTGATAAGTGACTCATCGTTTAGGTAAACCATCGCTTTCTGAATACTTTGCATCCAAAGCATTTCCTCTAGGGTAAGGCCGTATGGTTCGTACGTTAGATAAGGTCGTTCAACGGTTTGTAATTTCACCAGTTCGGCATGACGCTGTTCCAGTATCAGTGCGATCTCTTCACGATGCGTTTCCCGAAGTTGCAGAACAGCTTCGATCAAAACCGGCCCGTAGGAAAATCCCACCAGTTTACGGTAAATAGCTGTTTTATGTTCGGATTTTTGTGCTGTATAGTCCCGGAGCATGAATCGGGCAAACGTTGAGTCATCATACATGTAATCTTCATAAGCGTCATGGACAAGCAGTAATCGCTGTTCCAATTTTTGCTCAAATTGCCGCGGATAGTGCGTTCGCAAATGGTTGACCAACGCTGTGTCAGGATGAATTAAGGATGGTAAGAGAATCAACGCAAATGAATCGCGTTCGGCTTCACTAACCATCGATTCAACGACCGTGTAGAGGAAGTCGGCAGATATGTAAACGTGATCATCTCGATAATAACAAAGGACATCTTGAATTAGCTTATAGGCTTCTTCCGGCGGACATTTATTGATCAACGAAGCATATCCTCCATACGCGTCATTGGACCACGTATTATCGATTAAGTCCGGTATACTTTCCAATAAATAGTGTTTATACGAAGGATGAAAATTGGAGATCATCGCATACTGCGCGTCTTCACGGTGATCCGGAAGAAACAAATACGGGGAAGTGATATCCTTTTCTTTTTTGTAAGATAACAACGATCTCAGCGCCATCACCTGATGTTTCTCGTAAATCAATTTCTCTAACACGTTGTAAGAAGAATCGCTTTTCGGAAGCTTTTGGATCAGTGACTGAAGGGCGAGTAAGGGAAGGCCGTTCTCCACTAATTGTATCCGAATTTGCAGCTGTTCAGCAGGAGTGAGGTGGTGATAAAGCTGATCATAACACTCATCATAAAATTGAATCTCTCCGATGATACATCCGCTTCGAAATTGTATCTCCGTTGGATCACTTATGTAGTGTTTGAGATAATCGAACAAGAAGGCACTGGAACCTGATTTTAGTTGAGAGTGTTTATACCAGAATAAAAAATGATATCGAATTTGCGCATTCGGGTGATTCACCAACATGACGAGTTCGGAATTCTCGTATTTAAAGTGAAGTCGATCCAGTTTTGAGTCAACTAAGTCGGCGAGCATGTGATGCGTGGGTGAAACCGAATCGCGAAGGTAATGTTCTAGCTCAACGATCCTCGCGCGATTCTCTTCTGAAAGCTTCGTCGCGTCGTATTCCACGTATTGTCCATAAACAGGTAATCCCGGAAGGAAAAGAAAGATTCCGGCCGGGATTAAAATTCGTTTAATAAACCTGTTGAATATCATTTGTGTCTACATCCCCCGAATCAAGAAATCCGTACGACGATTTTTCGCTTTGTTCTCAGCCGTATCGTTAGCAACTTTCGGCTGGGTTTCTCCTAAACCTTTGGCTTCCAGACGGCTTTCATCGATTCCTAACGAAACGAGGTAATCTTTTACGCCTTTGGCACGACGGTCAGATAAATCGAGGTTTTTAGCATCGTCACCGTCGCTATCCGTATGACCTTGAATGGTGATTTCGATCAGTTCGTTGCTTTTCATATAGCGGGCAAATTCGCGCAAAATGAACTTCGCTTTGTCTTTCAAGACATCCGAGTTGTAGTCGTACAAAATATCATTGATCGTATAAGCTTCGCCCACTTTCAGTTCTTTTACCGCCAAATCGTTGTTCACACGGTCTTCTTTTTTGGCAACTTCTTCCTTGGTAATCAGTTTTGAATCGAAAGCAGCACCTTCTTTTTTCACGCTGATCATAATGTCTTGCGGCACTTCGGTTTTTACAACTACGGCATATTTCCCATCGTCACCGTTCACTTTTACGGTCTCTACTTTATCGGAGTTCTCGTAAGCCACTTCGATTGTTGCATCTGTGATCGGTGATCCGTCCGGAGCTTTTAATTCACCTTTCAAAATGGCTACCGATTTCGGACGTGCTTCTTCGTACAACTCAAAGCCGTAAATGTCCCATTTTCCTCTTACTTGTGAAGAATAATAGGCGAGTTTTCCATCGGTAGAAACAAAAAGACCTAGTTCATCTTCGGGAGTATTGATTGGATTACCAATGTTTTTCGGTTTCGACCACACACCGTTTTCTTCGCGCATGTAGAAAATATCCAAACCGCCCATTCCTTTTCGCGTACCCGAGCAGGTTGAAACAAAATACAGGGTTTCACTGTCTTGGTGCAGGAACGGACTTTTGTCTTTCCCATCGGTATTGATCTCGTCAAACGGCACTGCTGCTCCCCATGTTCCGTCAGGATTGCGTTTCACAATAAATACATCATTGTCTTTGGTTGTGATGCGATTTGCCGTATAAAACAAGGTGTTTCCATCTGCTGACATAGAAGGTTGTCCTTCCCAACCATCAGGTGTGTTGATTTTTGGTCCGAGATTCACCAAAGGTGTCCACTCATAACCGGTTTTGGCAGATTCATTGCGCATGAAAGTGGTTGAGTACAAATCACAGTTTGTGTAAGGTTGACCTTGTACTTCTGTTTTTTTACAAGCGCAAATGATCATTTCCTTGTTATCCACAGACATGGATGCTGCACCAAAGCTGGAATACGTTCCATCGTTGAACGGTCTCGGGAAGGCTTCTCCTGTTGTAAAGGGTTGTGTTTCGTCTTTGCGTTTGGCTACTGTGAATTCTTCTTTCCAGTTCGAAAACGTATCACCTAAATTTTTGCGGTCTACTTTTCGTGTAAAAAACATCATTTCGTTGTCTGGAGAAATCATAGGGAAGTATTCATCCCACTCGCCTGAAGAAACATTGGGAACCATTTTTGGGTTGAACGGAACAGTAGTTGACATCATTTCCTGCTCGTCTGCCAATTCGGTCATCACTTCTTTGATATCCGCTAGCTGTTTTGCATAATTCTCACCGTAGCGTGAATTGTCGGAGTGTTTATAAGCAATGAACTTTTCAAACCACTTTTTTGCATCATCCATTTCCGATTGCGAATAGTTGATCACACCAAGCAGGTATAACATTTCAGAATTGTAATCGTCGCAGTATTCCACAGCATTCTTCAACATCACTTCTGCTTTTTCAAAACTACGCTCACCCAATGCAGGATTTGGTTGGGTTTTGAAATACTCCATTCCCATATCGTACGCATACTTTCCAAACGCAAAATAACACGCGGCGTTATCCGGAGCTGCATCAATCGCTTTCTGGTAATTATCGGAAGCTTCTTGAGGTGTTTTGGCACTGTTTCCCGCATCAATGTATTTCTGCGCTTTTTTTGGCGGTGGCATACAAGACGGATCTTCTTCTTGTGCAAACGCAACGGAAGTAAACAATAATGAACCGGAAACAACAGTAAAAAGGAAGTAGTTTTTCAACATAAGCTGTATTCTATAAAATTCAATAGCATTAGACAATATTCATGCCTAAAGAACTATATCGTAAAAAAGGGCAAAAAGTTACGCTTCTTGCCGAAAAATTGCATGATATTTGATTCGTTTCAAAAACCAATGATTACTACATGAAAAAACGATTGACTACTTCCATCCGTTTACGTGATTTGACGCTGTGTTTTGTATTGCTTTGTTTTGTGTTTTTTTCCGTCGCTCAGGAAGAAGAAACCCTCGTATTTAAAGCTGTAAAAGCGAATAACCTGAAAGAAGTAAAACGTTTGGTAGAATCGGGCGCTGATTTTCAGACAGGCGATAATTGGAATGTTGAACCGGTAGAGATTGCCGTATCGAACTACTACAAAGACATTGCACTTTATTTATTAAAAAAGGGAGCCACAGGCCGCGGTGGATTTTATCAGGCATGCGAGAAAAACGATCTGGAATGGATTCAAACCTTGCTCGATTACGGTTTCAGAGATTCAGAAGCAGTGCTTGCTGCCAGTGAATACGGAAATCTGAGTGTGGTAAAACTGCTGGTCAATGAAGGTTTTTCGGTGAATGTATCACAGAAACGAAAACCGGGCTTGTTTCGGAAATATTACATTTCACCTATTGAAGCGGCAATCATGAATAACCATGATGAGGTTGCTGTCTTTTTGGTGAGAAATGGTGTTAAGGTCGATGAGGCGATCAACGTTGCATTTACCTATAAGCGCGAAGAACTGATCAAACAACTGGTTCCCCTTGGGGCTGATGCGAATGGTGTGTTTTTAAAAGCCATTGAAATTTCCAATCAACCGATTGCTGCTTTTGCCTTGTTAAATGGAGCTAGCAAATCGGCCGTAAACGAAGAAGGTAAAAATGCCTTGCTGCTTGCCATCGAAAACGGCGATCAGCAAATGATTGAATTTGCGATCAGCGAATTGAAACTGGATGTAAATGCGGTTTCTGCAGCCAATGAAAATGCGTTGATGCTTTCGTGTAAATCGCAGAATCTGATGCTGGTGAAGCAATTACTCGATCAAACGGCAAATCTGGAATTCGAGAACAACCTTGGTGAAACAGCATTGTTTTATGCCAACAGAAACGATAATCCTGCGTTGTTTGATTTGTTTTTGCAGCGTAATGTCAACCTGAATCATACGGATCATGCCGGAAATTCTGTGCTGTTGAGAGCGGCGGCATTTAATAAAAGTGAACGCATAAAGTTGCTGATAGACCGTGGTGCCAATTGCGCACAGGTCAATGAAGACGGAATGAATGCATTGTCTTATTTGGTAGAGGTGAATGGTGCGATGGTGGACATTCCACTCACGGAAATTTTGCTTGCAAAAGGATTGGGCATCAATTCGTGCGGAAAAGGAAAAGAAACGTTGGTTTACAAGGCGGCATTGTCTGGTAATCTGAAGCTATTGGAATGGTTGCGTTCTAAGGGAGCCGATTTTAACCCAACAAATAGCAACGGTCAACGCCCGAAATGTAAGAATCCGCAAATCATCCGCTACTTGATTGAAAACGGAGCAGATATAAATGCCGTTGACGATTGGCATTCAACTTATATGTGTGTGGCGCTTGAATTACAGGATTTCGAATTGGCGCAATACCTCATTTCCAAAAAGATCGATTTAGAGCAGGCTTGTTATTTCAGCGAACCTGTGCTTATCAAAGCCATTGAAAAGAAAGATTTGCCTTTTGTGAAGTTTCTGGTAGAAAACAAGGCCGATGTCAATGTGGTGGGTTATTTCGAGCGAAATGCAGCGCAATATGCCATCAAAAACGAGTTCCAACCTGTGATCGATTACCTGAAATCGAAAGGAGCGATGACGCCCGAAGAGCATAATTTGGCGGTGATGAAACGCCTTGAAGAAACCAAACAACTCAACCAATACCTTGATACGAAGAATACAACCGCCGTGTTGGAGATTTTGCATAAGTACCCCAATTTGCCATTGTCTCCGGACGAACAGAAAAAACTGGCTTCGCTGGCAGTTACTGCGTCGTCGTTGGATTTGTTGCAGGTTGCGTTGGAAAATTACCGTTTCGATTTGAATCAGCCGGTCAATTTTCAGAAACAATCATTGCTTTTTCTGGCAGTACAACAATCCAATAAAGATTTCGCTATGCTCCTGATCAACAAAGGTGCCGATGTGAACTTGGAGGATGGTTTTGGAAAAAAGGTAGATGAATATGCAACCGACAAAGAATTGAAGAAACTGCTGAAAGAGAAGATGAAGTAGAACCGGATTGTTCCTTATTTCTCAAAGTCAAGGTTCACCGGTTCTTTTCTCGGCATCAAATGCTCGCTGCTTTCTCCTGTTGTAGGAACTGAATTGTCTACAATTTCAAACTTGATATCGTCGAACCAAATTTGACCGGTTCCAACCAACAAAGCGCCATAAGCAAGATTAGAAGCGTTGGCCGGAACATCCAACACAATTTCATACCTCGTCCAATCGGTAGTTCCTTTGATCGATCGGTCTTTTTTGCCATCGTGCATATTGTCAAAACCGATATCGCGATCAGAATCTTTTTGATCGATGCGAAACCACAATCCGGCCCAATCCGAAACTCCTTGTGTTTTCACCATTCCCGACATGCGAACACGCTTTCCCAAATAATTATCAGGCAAACAATCTTGCATCAACGTTCCAAACCCGTTGATTTTTTTGACTTTCGATTTAATGGTAGCGGCATTTTTACCGTCTTGACCGGCTCCTTGATCAATCCCCATATCATAACTATCCGGATCGCTTCCGGCTTCAAACCAACCTGTTGGACTGTCAAATGAAACGAGCGCGAGGGCAATGACAAGGATGAATGCACCTGCGAGTTGTTTTGTTATTTTCATAGATGTAGTTGTGTTTACAGCTTGATAAAAGTATTTTTCTGCTCAAGGTTACACATTTTTTGTTCTTTTAAAATAATACCGTTTATGGAAACACTCATTTTTCGTATCATTAATAAAAATCGTTTTTATGAAACAACTCCTCGTTGCATTGTATTTACTAGTGACTTCCTCTTTGTTCGCACAGACACTTGCATCGATCAATCCGGTAATTGGCGATATCAGTTTTGTAGCGAAATACGGCGAACAACCAACAGCCGATTGCGATGAAAGAGATCGAATTAAAACGCATTTGGCTTATGTGGAAGCACAACTTCGTACTACCGATGTTTCTGCTCTTACCGTTGAACAACAAGCAAAACGCAACGCGATTTTAGATCATTTGCAAGATTATTGGCAACGAGAACAATTTCCGTTGAATACGGCTTATCCGAATGAGCGCAGACCGTGCTTTATCGATGAAAAAGGAACCATTTGTGCTGTCGGTTACCTCGTTGAACAAACTGCAGGTCTCGCTGCTGCCGAAGCGATCAATGAACAATACCAATATGCCACTATTGCTGAAATGACAGATAAACTGCCTGAAATAGAGCAATGGGCCAAGGAAAATGGATTAAGCTTAAACGAATGCGCGATGATTCAGCCAACCTATATGGTTGTGCGAATGGTCAAAAACCAGGTTGGTATTTATGGAGGTTATACACAAGCTTTTGGACGAATAGAAACGGCTATTCCCGGAAGTTCTATTCGGTCGAACGGCGGTTTTGAAGTAGCAATGACGGATTCCTATCGTTTTGCAAAGCTTAAATTGAGTGTTCAAACATCGTTAGGGTACAATTCGAGAAATTTCACTGTTAAAGCGTTCGATGAAACGTTTCAAGTTCGCAATGATCGCTGGTTTTTGTCTTCGACGTTGGCGGTTAGACCAATAAAAAAAGGTCCCAGGTGGATTCCGAAACCTGTTTTGAAATTAGGAGCGCAGGTTAACTTTTACAATCAAAATTCACCACAAACGTCTTTTTCTTCATCAATGCTCGTGAGAAATACGGTTGTCAGAACTGGAAAGCCTGAAGTGTTGTTGGTTGGAGAGATGGGTTTTGGACTGAAAGCACTGGGGTATCATGGACATGGGCTATCGGTTAGCTACGCTTATGGTTTAACTGAAACGATGCAGGGAACAATCACTACCAACTCGAATACGGGTGTCTTTCGCTACAGCGATGCAGGATCGTATTTGGGAATAAAATATACATTCTGGTTTACAAAAGGATACCGTACTTCCTATGGTGCGTGATTTCACGATTGACTGGCTAATTTAGAGTTGCCTCCTGCCGTTTTAAAAAGTAATCCCGACACATTGCGTTGCAAAGCAACTTGTTATCGGGATAAGTTGCTGCAATATTACTATATTTTTGAAAATCAGAATTTTAACCTCATTTTTATTGAGGTTCATCAACCTCCGTTTAATATTTCCGCGCAATCATTACGCCATCTCTGATCGGTAACAACACATTTTCCACGCGTTCATCTTCCTGAATGAGTTGGTTGAAATCCATCAATAAACGCGTCTCTTTGTCTAGTTTTTCGTAATCGCCGGTTACTTTTCCCGACCAAAGCACGTTGTCGGCCAGGATGTAACCACCTTTTTTTACTTTGTCGAACACAAGATGATAGTAGTTGATATAGTTCATTTTATCTGCATCAATGAAAACGATATCAAATTGCTCATCCAATTGCGGAATCAACTCGATTGCATTGGCGATGCGAAAGTCTATTTTTGAACCGAGTTCACTTTTTTCAAACTGACTGCGTACAAAAGCTTCCAGTTGTGCATTCACGTCGATGGTAATCAGTTTTCCGTTTTCGGTTAAACCTTCAGCCAAACAAAGTGCTGAATAACCGGTATATGTGCCTATTTCAAGAATCCGCTCCGGACGAATCATGTGTGAAAGCATACTCAAAACCCTTCCTTGAAAGTGTCCGCTGAGCATACGCGGTTGCATGACCTTGAGGTGTGTTTCGCGATTCAGATTCGCCAAAAGCTCATTTTCCGTGCTTGTATGTTTACAAACGTAATCGTCTAATTCTTGCGCAATAAATTCCATGATTAAACTCCGAATTGTGTTAAATGGTGGTCGGTATGTTTATAGATTCCCATTGCCCACTGTTCTTCGGTCAGTTTCCCGAAAAAAGAGTGCGGCTGTTTGGTGCATTTTGCGATTCCACCTTCCTGAAAAGAACGTAAATGATTGATTAAATGTTCTTTTTCAGCTTCTAGTTCACGGGTATCAGTATGCACGAAATAGGGGTGAGTAGGACTATTTTTCTTAAATGGTTTATCGTTGTAAAACTGCTTTTTGAGCATGCCACCCAATACATAACCGATGAAGAGGCGTTTCAGGTGTTTTTGATCGCGTACTACTTCCATTGCAGA
The DNA here is from genome assembly GCA_029866325.1 of Fluviicola sp. GTDB lineage: Bacteria > Bacteroidota > Bacteroidia > Flavobacteriales_D > Crocinitomicaceae > Fluviicola. The sequence continues at coordinate 116,308 of JARWZO010000027.1, forward strand.
AGAACTATGAGCAAGCATTTGACCGACGTTCATCTTTCCCCATAATGCTTGATGTTCAGGCGTTAGTTGCTGAATACGCTGAACCAGTGATTCAACATCTTCTTTGGAAAACAAACTGTTCATAGACCTAAAATTTTGGGAAAGATAGTAATAATGGGTGTATTTCTTTTACCACCCTCCTCAATCCTCCCTCAAGGGAGGAGGCAGATTTTGATCGTATTTTCGGACCGCTTCCTAAACCCAAATATCTGTTTGATTGTTCTGTTTTTCTGAAGGCGTATCCACTTCCTCCCTTGAGGGAGGACCGAGGAGGGTGGCAATTATCTTTATTAATTTGAACCATCTCTATAGTCACCTCCCTTCACAAGCAGTAATTGCTCTTCCCCTCCTCAAGGGGCGATTTCCCATTTAAACGCACAACCTTTGTAGAATTTGACGTGCTGCGTATTTTCCACCATCCGCCTCAGGCGGAAATGACGTATTGTGTACAATTCATTACGAATGGTCAGCCACGGCTGATCTCACTAATCAAAATGGAAACTTGTTTCCATTATTCGCTATAAATTCAGGTGTAATTTTCATTCGTTTATTCGTGGGAGACAGTTGTGTGCTATTTAATAGGAAATCATTCCTCAAGGAGGGAGACAAATTTTTCTTCTAAATCTGGAGCTTTAGAAATCAACAAAAAAGGATGCCTGTTCCTGAGAACAACCACCCTTCCTTTTAAATCGTTTATGAACGGATTAATCCATCAAAACGCTGCATAGGTTTTGTCCGCGATTGGCGCCACTTGTAACGGCCACCGCAAAAATATACACTCCTGCTTTCCATGTTTGTCCGGCTGAAGGAATAACGTGAACAATGTACGTTCCGGCCATTCCGCCACCTGTAACAGATGAGATACTTCCCAATGATCCGCCCGGACCGACAATGATTGGGGTTACTGCAAAGTTAGCAACACCTAGTCCCGCCACGGGAACTCCGTTAGCATCAGTTACTGAAACTACAACGTAGTTTTTTAGATTGTTTCCCGGAGCAGCAATTGTGTCTTCGGAAAGGGCATTTACAATTAAAAGTGCCATAATAGTGATTCTTTTTGCCTACTCTTGGATCGGATTTTCGGCTTTCTCCGTTCAGTGATAGTGATAACCGAACACACCATTCCAAGTACGTCCAACTCAATTAAAGTATGCTAAACGAATGCTCTTCGGGTGATGAAAATCCCCAGGCAAATTCGCTCACATATCATCAGTTGTGATGATGCATTAAAATACTCCATGAAAAAACAGATTTCATGAATAGTGTACGGTTATGAGAACAAAATTAACTGAATTTCCAAAATGTGATGTTGGTTTTCAGCTTGTTAGTGTGTTTTTCGGAGTTGATTGTATGAATGGTGAATTTGCATAAATAAATGACATTACATTCATGAAACGCTGATCCTATTCAAACTGTTAAAGTTGCGTCTTTAACCAGTTTCCTAAACGATTGTACATATCCACTTTTACTTCGTGCGGAGACAACACCACGTCATGCAAAAGCCCATCCATCTGAACGGTATTAATCGATTTACAGTTTAACAACTCACTGATACGGCGAATGTCTTCTACATTCAAAATGGCATCACCTTCAACCACTTCATCGCTCCATTTTTTGGGGTAAACCGATTTCATAGAGAAAATGACAATGGTTGGCACCGTAATTTCTTTGCCTGTTCTTACAGCCAATTGAGCCTCATGAATGGCGCGAATCCATCCGTAATTCACAGATGGTGCAATGTGCGGTTTCCAGGTTAAATTATAATCCCATTGCCCGTGTTCACTGGAGTGAATGCTATATCCGTACCATTTGGTAAATCCGCCTTTTTTGAGTTTGTCCGGCTTTTTGAGTGCGCGTTTGGCGATGAAGGGAACACCGAATTTGCGTTTGAACTTCGATTCATTGAATTCAAAAAACGGACTATTGAGAAACATGCCATGAAACAGCGCGCTATTCGGATGTTCCTGGGCGTAGTAAGTGCAAATCAATCCGCCGGTGGAATGCCCATTGAGTAATACGGTTGTACTTCCTTCTGCTTGAATGATTTGCAAAGCAGTGTCTAGATCGGCGAAATACTCTTTCAGATCACGCACATTGTTCATTTTGTGATTGGGAAGAATGGATCGTCCGTATTTGCGCAAATCTACTGCATAGAAGTTGTAACCGTGTGCGTTGTACCAATTGGCCAGTTCAGCTTGAAAAAAGTAATCGTTGAATCCGTGCACATAGAGAACCGCTTTTTTAGAAGAAGTTTCCGTCTTTTTGCGGATCACGGTGCAGGTGACTTTTCCTTCGTAGTCATCGGGTTGATTGATGGTCAATTGCTCAAAACCGTTCCCTAAAATATCGGGTTGATAGTTTTGCGACCAGTAACTCAACGTGATCAAACAACAAACGATGCACAGGATTGTTTTCATGGCTTATCCTTCTAAATACGTCCAGTCTTTGATCGCCTCAAACGATTGGAAACCGTCAATGGTTTGCGGATGCCACAGCGTTGAAGCAGGATCGATTGACGGAATTTCGTCCACAGCCAAATCGTTGCGCAGGAAAATCTGATTGATTCCCAAATCGCTGGCGGCCACCAAACGATAGCCTTTTTTCTGCGCCAGTTTATTCATCGCAATCACCGAAGCACCGTGGTAGATTGGGTGTTTGCCCGGATACATGTAATCCGGATCGTAAGGAACCACAATGTTGTTGGTGCCAAATTCGGTATGCGTTTCAATGAGCACCACTTTCGGCGAAACCGCTTCAATGGCATCCCACACCCAATAATCATTTCCGTCAATGTCAATTGATAATAATTCGATATCGCCCGAAAGTCCGTTGTTGGAAATCAATTCATTGATATTTTCACGTTTGATAATCGCTTGAACGTAAGTCGGTTTCGGATGATAAGGAGTCGGGATTTTAGCATAGAATTTCCGTCCGCGTTTGATGAGGTTTGCATCGCCTTCAAAAAACAACCCGCTCCACCCAAAATGAACAGCCAGATTACTGCAATTACTGTTGATTCCGTCGTTGGCGCCGATTTCAATAAAGGTTTTTTTTCCTTCACCGATCACCGAAAAAAGATACAGCAAGATGCCATCTTCCTCAAACTGCGAAAACACTTTGAATCCGGTTGTTTTAATATCGGGAAGCTGTTTGTTTTGTTTGCAGATCAGGTAATGCTGTATCAATTGCCGTTGTTGAATACCAACAGACGGGTGCAACTTGTCGCGGTGAATGCGTTTAACGAAATGGTATTTGATGAAGTTTTTCAGCCAACTCATTTTACGAAGATACTTAGGAATTATAAATGAAGGAATTATGAATTATCAAGTTGGTGAAATTGAAAATCGGCCAAAGGCTTACGCGGTGTAAAACGTAAAAATGAACAGGGGGATCATTTTTTCAATGGAAGCCATATCTTTCCATCTGGTTTGATACCACTTAATCGCGTGAGCAGATCAAAAATGAAATCGTCGTGCGATAACTTGCTTTCTACAATGACACTATTAAATGCTGTTTCTCCCAAAGGAAAAATAGAAGTAAGGTCAATTTTCCAATGTTTTTCTTCTCGATAAAAATGAAAGTAAACTGGTTGTGGTTTCCCTTTTACGGCAAGTTGACCTCGTGCAAAATCCTGATCAATTTTCACTTCTGACACACTATTGTTGATCACGCTGTTTTTCCCAATCATTCCCAATTGAATAGCCAAAACGATTAATTTTTTTCCATCTAGGGAAAAAATAGTTGTGGTATCGATCCTATGGCGAATCATCAATACCATGAGTTTATCCATAGTGGAAAATGTTGCCAATTTTGAAGAATCGGCTGTAATTGTTTGCGCAAGTATATAATCGTAATAGGCAACAGTTCGTGAGTCCAGGTATTGAACGGCATCTTCTCCTCTGTCATTCAGAATAGCACTTCGGTAATTCATAAAACAGGTTTTGACCGAATCTTCACTTGATGTTTGTGAAAAGCCACGTAGTAAACAGATGCAACTTAAAATTAGCAGTATTGATTTCATACATCGAAGATAATGCAGAATTGTGAATACATAATGACGAATTGAAAATGTCACTTGTCACTATTTTATATTTACATTAATAATTCTGTTATTGACTTCTTTGGATAGTAGGTTGTTTTTAAGTGCTTTACAAATCAATTTGGTTGGTTGAGACCTCAAAACTGAATTAAAATACGCAAAAGCATAAATTTAGCCGATAAATTACTTATCTTAGCAGGTTTAATTACGGAATTATTGCAATATCAAATATTATTATCACAAAGATGAGGTTCTATTGGCAGAAAACCATCTTGATTGTGACGAACGGTATTATGACTTTATAGTCGGTTTTATGATGAGTTTTGAAATGACTTTAGAAATGTGTGGCTCTGATCGCATAAACACTGACCCATTACCGATTAGAGAATGCATCGGTTTATGTATTGAAAAGATGTTTCCTGATCGCTTAATCGTGACGGATATTCTTAACGAAATCAAAGATTCTGGTTGTTATGAGAGAGAAATTGATGGTTGTCTTTTACGCATTAGAGAATATATAACTCCCCATATTAGAGCTCAAATAGACGCCCATTAAACCAACGATTATTTAAAGCTTTATAGAATACTACTTTCAATTTGATATTGTGCATCTTTCAACTTTTCAATTTTACATTTTCAATTTTCAATTTTCAATTGAATCACTTTGATAATTCATAATTCCTCACCGCGTCCGCCGTTGGCGTGATTGATAATTCTTGTTTACCTTTCCCCCAATTCAACATTAGGTACAAAACAGTGTAATGGAAAAGATCCTAAACAAAACCAACCTACAGGAAACGCAGTTGAAGGCGCTTTATAAAAAGTGGCCCGAGATCAAACGTTTTCTGAAAAGTCTGGGCTGTACCAAGAATGATGCTGAAGATGTATTTCAAGAAGCATTGGTGATTTATATCCGCAAGTGCGAACAGCCCGATTTTGTATTGACCGTAGAACCGTTTTTCTATGTGCGCAATACCTGCAAACTCTTATGGTATAATCAATCGCGCAAACAAGGCAAGCAACAAACGTATTCGCTGGAAACGGATGTAGCGCAGCTCGATGACGATTGGTTCAAAAAAGAAACGCAGATCAGAACCATTGAACAGGCATTAACCAAACTTGGTGAACAATGTCAGGAACTCCTGCAGTTGTTTTACGGCTTGGGCTGGAACATGGTGGATATTGCCGCAAAAATCGGACTGCGCAACGACAAAGTTGCCAAGGCGCAAAAGTACCGCTGCTTGCAAAAAGCCAAAGAGCTGGTACAAAGCCCCGAGCTACAACCGAATGTTGAACTTGAACTACAGAAACCATGAATCCTGAAATCACACAACTCATAGAGCGCTATTTGCTCAACGAACTGTCACAGGCAGAACGTCAATCATTTGAATTGCAACTGGCTGAAAACGATCAGTTATTGCAGGAACTCATTCTGCACAAACAAGTGCACGAAGCTGCCAAACGCGCTGCTCAACGCGACCTGGTACAACAAACAGCCAAGCGTTATCATTTCCGTAAAAACGTGGTGACATCTTCTATTGTTGTATTGGTTGTAGCAACGGTAACAGCCATCACACTTTGGTCGACCAACCGCAAAAACGATTTACAGCAAGAACGTGCCAAACAAGCATTGGTTTCTCAACTGGAAGCGGATAAGCACACACCTTTGGAAAACATCGTAGCTGAGTATTTCCACCTGAATCAACAAGATACAGTGGTTCTTTCCAAAACGGGCGTGTTGCTTTCCATTCCGGATGGTGCTTTTTTACTGAACGGAAAGCCATATTCGGGTCCTAAAATGATTCAATGGCAGGAAGCAATAAATGCAGCCGATATTGTGAAAGCAGGTTTATCAACCTTTGCAGGAGAACATTTACTCGAAACACAGGGAATGTTTGCGCTGCAAGCTTTCGCACCAGATGGCACTAAATTGGGCGTAAATCCGGAAGTTGGGGTTTACGTACAGGTTCCGGTAGATGAAATCAAGGAGGGAATGATGCTGTTTGAGGGTAAGAAAATGAAGAATGGCATTGTCGACTGGCAAAATCCGGAACAACTCACCAAGCTTCCGCAATTAGCGGATATGAAGGACCTGGATTTCTATCCGCCGGGCTACGAAGCCAAATTGAATGAACTCAAGTGGAAAACCGGCAAAAAAGAACGGGATAGTTTGTACTTGAGTTTTGAGGATGAGCCGGAGGATGTTATAGCAGTAACAGTTCCCAACGCTGGTCGACAGATGGATGTACAAGTTAGTTTTCCCGAACTAATAGTAGATCCTTTAAGAACTACATCCAATGTCAAGGCAGATACGGCTGAAAATAGTCTTCAGTTGAGATTGAATAAACTGAACGATTCATTAGCGCTTATAAACAGTGTTGCAAAAGATTTTAGTAATTCAGTATTTGAAACCCATTATGGTGTTAATCCCTCTGTTACTCTTATTGGGAACAACCAGTTCTATGTTTTATTAGAAGTCAGACTTCTGAAAGGGTACCATGTTTTAAGTAATAAAGAACAAAAATTGGTTGGTATTGACTTAAACCGATTCCGTTTAATTGGCGGTTTGGAGGAAATAGATTCCCCCAAAACAGTTATGCTAAAAGGTAAGCCGGTATTGGGATTCGAAAAACAAGTGGTCTTCAGGCAAAAAGTGGAGGCATATTTACCACAGCCCACTTTCGGTTTTAATTTTCTGTATTCGGTTTATGACGATGGAACCGGTGAAAAAGTCCAGTACAGAGGCAATGTTTCCTTAGTAGGCATGCCATTCGAGCAACTTTCTTCAGCTTATAGCAAAGGAACTATTTCTGATTCCATTTCGGGAATCGAAACCAAAGAACATATTCCACCATCCGCGGTGATTGCTTTCTGGAAACCGAAATTCAACAATACTATTTTGGCAACCCGCGATTTTGAGAAACGGATGAAAGCCATTCATGCTACCTGCGACAAAAAGGTGTTGGAAGCTTACACCGATAACCTCAATAAACCATTGTACAAGATAGATGAGCAAGTTGTTGAAATGGGCTATCCTGAGTTCAGGGAATTTGCAGCCGAACGAGTAGGTGGAGTGGAATTAGATAATCCGCACATGAACAACTTGCGACAGTATTACGAAGGTGCCGTTTCTAAAATTCGAAAAGAGCTGAAAAAAGACCGCGATTTTGTGCGCCGACAGGAAATAGCATGGGACAACCGTATGCAACGTTTACGAACCGAAGAGTGGGGGCGCACTGCACGCAGGCAATCGCAGAACAGTACCGAAGAAGCGCGCTTTAATTACGAAGCAATGGTTCGTCAATTGGGTAAAAAACCACAAATTGGATTCACCATTTTCAATAATGCGCCTGTGTTTAATTGCGATCAATTTGCACCAACACGTTATGCACAACGAGTGACTTGGAAAGGCAGTCGATTAAGACAACTATCCAAAGAACTCACCAAACCGCAAGCATTGCCATCCATGGCTTCTATGTATGCACCGCCGGCGTTAAAAGTTCCCGAATATAAATCGTTCTCCGTTTCGCTAAAAAACAACACCGATTACGGAAAAACAATGGTGTACCTGTTTCCGAAACAAATTAAAAGTTTCCAGCGTTTGGAAGGATCAGGAGGGCAATTTAGCGGTCGCTTAAACAAAGACATGCAATATGATCTCTTAGTGGTTGGCATAGCCGAAAACGGATTCTATCTGTACGAAGAAACCGGAGTTGACGGTGGTCAAAAAACAATCAATCACCTCGAACAGGTTTCTGAAGCAGAATTTAACCGTCGAGTTGAAGCCATGAATGCCAATCGTTTGGACAAACCGATGGCTGTTTTCGACGAACTGGAATGGCTGGTAAAAGAACAGCAGAATTACAAAGTTCAGCGTTTGCGCATGGAAAAGGCTGCTTTCCGCAATAAAATGAGACCGATAGTGTTTCAGTGTCTGAAGGAACAGGGATCGGTTTGGGACATGGTTGAACTGAACTCACCCCAATGAACTCACAATTTGATGGTTGTGGCGCGGGATACGTTCCGCGCCACAACCAATACAAACACGCCATGTTTGGCGCGGGATGGCTTGTTAGCCTCAGGATGATCCCGCGCCTACAGGCATGTTTGATCAAATTTCACCAACCCTGCATTTTCGGCAACATTTTTGAATAGGGCGGTCGTATGGAAAAAACGATTACCCGATTTTGCACTTATTCATTGTTTGTGGTTGGTTTGTTACTGTCGCCAACTATGTTGTTTTCGCAAGGATTACAACAGCAAAAGATCAATAAAATCTACAATGCCATCGACGGTGCAGAAAAGGCACTAAAAACAACATATCAACCGGATAAAACCATTCGTTTATTGGCTACGGTGCAAGACGATATTCGTAAATACGGATTGCATGATGCGCAGACAAAAGCCTATTTATTGCTGGGTGGTGCTTATAATTTAAAAGGCAATTACAAATTGTCGGAGGTCTATTACAAACAAACCCTCAGTCATTCGAAACAACGAAGAGATAGCGTCAATCTGATCAAGGCTTACATTGGTTTGGGAAATGTGTATTACGAAACTTTTCAATGGGTAAAACTGGATAAAATCGCTGAAAGTGTTGCTGAAATTCGGGTTTCTGAAAAAATCATTGTCCAGAAATTGCAGTTTGAGTCGATCATTGCCTCAAGCGAAATGGCCCGCAAAAAATACATCGCATCACTCACGCATTACAACCTAATTCGTGAACAAATGGAAAAGCGGGAAATGACCGCCGAATTGATTCCCTTGTATTTCAATTTGAGTTCGGTTTATGCTGAAATCGGTAAAAATGACCACGCGATTTATTTCCTAAACAAAGCAAGCGGGCTCAACCACGGGAAAGACAAGCGCATTGATGCCTACGTTTTTTCTACCATTGGTGGAATTCAAGCCAACTCCGGAAAACCAAAATCGGCGATTAAGAATTACGAATCGGCTATTCGCTATTTCAAACAGTCCAACGACCACAAGGGAATGATGTATTGCGACATGGCGCTGGCGATTATTTACGAAGAGCAGAACGAGATCGAAAAAGCCAAAAATTATTCGCTCAAAGCATTGAAATACAGCACTGAATCGGGGAATGGAGTTATCAAATCGCTGCATTTTATCGTTCTGGCCAAAATCGAACAAAAAAACAAGCGCTATCAGTCGGCTCTCAATTTTGCAGACAGTGCGTTGGTATACACTGAACAATCAGGTGATTTGCTGCGAAAAGCAGAATCGTTGGAATTGAAATCAACATTACTCGGGAAATTGGGCGACTACGAACAGGCGCTGTTCTTTGCCAATCAGTTTCATCAACTCAATGATTCCATTGTTAACAAAGCCAATTTAGATAAATTGGAAAATGCGGAACTGATCAAAAGCCTCACACTTTCCGAAAAAGAAAAACTCCTAACGACCCAACAATTACAATTGAAAGAAAAAGATGCCGAAAATGCGCGGATTCGGTTTATTTTCATCACTTTAATGGCATCACTGGTTTTGGTGTTTTTCGCAGTGTATTATTTCAATCGGATGAAACGACTGAAAATCAAGAACGAGTTGATACAAGAGAAATACGCACTACAATTACTCAATGAACAAAACCTGAAACTGGAATTGGAAAATGAGCAAATCAACAAACAATTACTTGAGAAAGACTTATTGCTGAAAAATTCAAAAATGCTTGATTTGGCGTATCGCATCACAAAAGGAAACGATTTGTTGAAAGGCATAGCGCAAGAAGAAGTCATTCAGCGCAATCGTACTATCTACAAACAACTAAGCGGTTTGATCGAAGGTGAAAAAGAGCTTGAATACTTCAATAACGAAATTCAGTTACTCGAATCGAGCTACCAGCGTCGACTCAAAACACAATTCCCTGCCTTATCTGACTACGAAGTGCGACTTTCCACGATGATCAAAACCGGCTTGGCATCCAAAGAAATTTCCGATTTACTGAGCATTGAAGCTTCCAGTGTTGATGTAGCGCGTTATCGCTTGCGCAAAAAATTGGGAATTGGTAAAAACGACGACTTGTTTGAATTTCTAAATGGAATTTAGAGAGTCGATGTAACCTTACCTTCTGAGAATTGAATGAAACATTTCTTCATCGGTTTGCCGTTGAATCGTAATAATTGGGGGAATGTTGATTAAATGGAAGCATTGAATATCTCTGAGACCCTTGATTTTCGGGAGCCGTTCGCAATCATCCCGAGGCTGATACGTATCCCGAACTTACTTTTGAGTTCGTAATATCCCGAACTTTCTTTCGGGTTCGCAATATCCCGAACTTACCTTCGGGTTCGCAACATCCCGAACTTCCTTTCGGGTTCGCAATATCCCGAACTTACCTTCGGGTTCGCAACATCCCGAACTTTCTTTCGGGTTCGCAACATCCCGAACTTCCTTTCGGGTTCGCAACATCCCGAACTTTCTTTCGGGTTCGCAACATCCCGAACTTTCTTTGGGGTTCGCAACATCCCGAACTTCCTTTCGGGTTCGCAACATCCCGAACTTTCTTTCAGGTTCGCAATCATCCAAAGGCTGACACGTATCCCGAACTTGTCAAAAATCCGTTTAACTTCTTTCCAACTGGTATGCTCCAAGCCCCTTTTTTGTGTCTGCAATCAACGAGCGTCATTTGCCAATGATTTGTTTGGAAAGAATGCGAATTAATTATTGATTTTGAGCAGGCAATTAGAATCAGATTGCTTGATGAGTAGGGGGGTATGTTTGTAAATAGTTGTTTTTCAGCTGTAATTGTGAGATGTATAGATTGTGTATAGTTGCTTTTTTGTGTTTCGGCATCAGTCTTGTTTTCCTTTGTGTAGTCGTTCAAATGGTTCGACGTCTCACACAATTTTTCTATTTATTCATCAAAAACAAAAACATGAAAAAATTATTATTTATCCTTTTAAGTTTAGGAATGAATGCTGCAGTGAACGCACAGTGCAACATTGATTTTTCAACGCAAGCAGCCAATCTTGGTTCGTATGGTGTAAACATTACTATTTCTGGAGTATCAAGCGTTTACTCAATAGCTGTTGACTGGGGCGATGGAAGTAATCCCACATTAGGCTTCGATAATCAATACTCGCATTCGTACGCTAGTGCAGGTACTTACCAAATTTGCGTCGACTATTTAGATGTGAACGGTTGTTACCAACAAGTGTGTCATTCTTACACCATCTCAAATGTTCCGAATTTGTGCCCGATGACTGTAAATCCTACATTAAACGGAAACACATTGTCAGTTGCCACAAGCGGATCGGGGGCAAGTATTCCTTACATGGCTTTTGTGTATGATTTGTGGGCATTTATTGCTGACCCGTTCAACTTTTCATTGATTGAAGTACAACCTGGTAACTCTCATACCTTTTCACATACGTATGCACCATCAGGTAACCAGTCGTTTACTTATTGTGTTGAATATGGTGATGATAATGAACCTGCCGCTTGTGAAGCCAATTCTTACTGTGCAACCATTAGTTTCGGAACAGGTTTGGGCATTGCAGATAAAGCGCAAATCACAGAAGTACAGTTGTATCCGGTTCCTGCTGATAATTATTTGAATGTATACGTAAACGAACCGACTGCCAACAATCCGATCAGTTATTCAATTGTAGACAGCGAAGGAAAAACGGTCGATTCAGGATTCATCACCAACAATACATCTACCATTTTGTTGCCCGAATCTATGCAAAGCGGCAATTATTTTTTCACCGTTTCAGGCGGAAATTCAACAAGAACATTGACGTTTTCAAAATTATAATCTTGAATTTAAGACGCTGATTTTATTATTCAATTGTTATACACAGGCTCGGAATACTTTCTGAGCCTGTTTTGTTGGCTTCTATTGTGCTAAAAAAGGAAAACCGGAAACAGAGCATGAAAAATGTTAGACTTTCAACAAAAGTGAGGCAACTAATGATAAAAACAACGTTTTTAAGTTGGATATAAGCTTATTTCTTCATGAATCGATTTTTTTCTTTTTTTCCAACTATCACCTTTCTTGTTTTTTGTTGTGCTTCTAATTCTGTATGGTCTGAGGATTCTACCAGAGTATTGTTTGTAGGAAATAGTATAACTTATTTTAACGAAATGCCACAGTTATTTCGTTCTATTGCGTTGAATAATGGAAAAAATGTAAGTGTTTCTATGTATGCTCCGGGTGGAACCGGTTTTGTAAATCATTACGTTGATCCGAATGTTTATGCTCTTTTCAGAGAACCGTGGGATGTAGTCGTTTTACAGCCGGGGTCGGGCGAATCGGCTGGTGCTTCTTGGCCGGTTGATACTACTGTTTACAGAGGAAGAATACTACTCGATTCTATTTATTCCTATAGTCCTTGTGCAAAGGTTTTTATTTATCAAATTCCATACGGTGTGCCTTCAGAAAATGATTATAATGTCTATTTTTCGGTGCAAGACAGGATTCGTGATTCTATTACAAAACTGTCCGATTCAATGGGGATTCCATTTTTGCCGGCAGGTCAGTGTGCAAGAGCATATTATGAAATGCACCAAAACTTATTGCTACATGGTGGTTATAATGATATACACCCTAATTTAAATGGTTCATTTTTAGTCGCATCAACTTTTTATTCGGGTATTTTTAGAGAGCAAGTTTCGCAAACGACTTATTATAGTTCGGTAATGCCTGACACAGCGGTCATTTTTTTTAACATTGTAGATACTGTTGTCTTAAATCATTTGAATGATTGGCGTTTGAATACGTTTAATTTAAGTGCCGATTTTTCTAGTAATATTTCTGGTGGAGATGTCTCTTTTTCTAGCCTTGCAGTAAATGCGGTAAACGTAGAGTGGGATTTCGGAGATGGAAATTCTTCGTCTGAAACCAACCCAACTCATACGTATACAAGCAATGGCGAATTTTGGGTAACTCAGTTTGCTTTTCAGAATAGTTGTATCGATAGTATTTCAAAAAAGATTACGATAGCTACAGTAGGGGTGAACCAAGTAACAACTGTTGAAAATGGAGCTCTGCAATGTAACCCGGTAAACGGTAACCCGCTATTGTATTTGCAAAACCCAAGCATCGTATCTCGAGTTGAAGTTCTTGACGCAACAGGTAAACGTGTTTTTTTACTTGAAAATCCGACAGAAAATAACCTTGTTTTACCCATTGATACTGCAGGAAGTTATTTCGTTGTGATAAATAATAGTTCGGGCTTTCAACAATTACGCTTGATTATAACAGATTGATAAGACTTATTTTTTTGAATGGCATTCAATCACCACCCGTTGTGGATTTTTAGGTTGTTCTTTTTGGGCCAATTCAGTCATTTTTGGACTGATGTAGGGAATTCCGAGATTAGCTCCACGAACAATCAGCATGAGTCCCACAATTGTCAATAATGCGGGGAATACCCGGTTGATGCGCTGACGTGTTGCGTGATTGATTTGTCGAGCAAAATAGCCGACCGCAACCATTGCCGGAAAAGTACCCAATCCGAAAGCAGCCATTCCTGCCATTGAACCGATCAAACTACCCGATAACAATGCATTTCCCAAGGCAACAAAGACCATTCCGCATGGGAGAAGTCCGTTTAAAGCTCCTAAAGCAATGAGTTTACCCGGTGTTTCGGAAGCAAGTAATTTACCCATGCTTCCCACAAGTAGTTGCATCATGGTGTTTTGCCGGAACTCCATTTTATGAATCCAATGACGTTTCCAGGCAAAGAGAATCATCACTATTCCCATTAAGATACTCAGCCATTGCAAGAAGTGAAACAAGCTCAAACTCATCCCGATACTGCCAATGAGTAAACCCAGCAGGGAATAGGTGGCTATTCGCCCAAGATGGTATTGAATGAGTCCGATTAAAACAGTGGCACCTGAAGTTCTGTTGAGCGGAAGTGCAAGCGAAATGGGTCCGCACATCCCAATGCAATGGAAGGTTGAGGCAAGACCCACTAAAAATGCAACGATCAGTAACATGACTTATGGAATAAAAACACTTTCTTGAAACAGGTATTTTTGTTGATTGAATTTACCGGTTACCGTAAGGTCGTATTGTCCTTTTTTGAGTCGATTATACGGTATGGCAATTACAGGTTGAGCTTTTACACGAAGGTTCAAATCTTGTAATTCGTTGTCTGGTCGTTTCAATTGCAACCCGATCGAATCGTTGGACATAGAAGCCGGAATGTTGATTTGTAAGGCACTTTCTGTCAACTTCACTGTGATTTTTTCACCGGTTTTAGCGTATACCGTTGCAGCATCAAAATGGTGGTTGTAATCCAATTCTTGCTGATAATAATCTTCTGAAACCAAATCTACTTTGTGGCGCATTAAACTCACTACCAAAAAGGTGATGAATCCCATGAAGGTGATTAAACCGATTGTTATTCCTCTTCCCCAGCTCATATTCGTTGTGTGTTTGGTTAATAAATTGGACCGATGAATTTGACCTTCACGCGGTCTATTTCATTTCCGTTTCCTTTGACAATGATGTAAAAATCACGTTCCCCTTTTTCCAGATCACCATAAGGCATCACGATGAGAAAACGTTCTTTAAGATGTTGCTCTTTTTTCAAGATAAATTGTGGAACAGCCACTCTTATTTCGGCATTCGGATACTCGGGTTCCAACGTGATGGTGAAGTCCTTTTTGGTTTTGTTGGAAAGATCGATCTCAAACGTATTGCTGATTTTTTCATCTTCAGTGATTTGATACATTGATCCACGCTGTCTGAGGATGGTAGTAGAAAAATCATTTCGTGTCACCAATAACACAATCAGCAAACCTACCAGAATGCTTAGTACAATGGTGTAAGAAACCACTTTTCGGGTCCATTGGAAACCGGTTCTGTTTTTGATTCCGTTTTCAGAAACAATGCGAATCAATCCTTTTTCCATGTGAACACCTTCCATCATGTGATCGCAGGCATCAATGCAAACAGTACAGTTGATGCATTCCAGTTGCGTTCCGTTGCGAATGTCAATTCCGGTAGGGCATACGTTTACGCATTGGTGACAATCAATACAATCACCTTTTCCTGCTATTTGTCGGTCTTCGCCTTTTTTGAATTTCGCACGGCCTTCACCACGAACATGGTCATACGCTACCACCATCGAATTAGGGTCGAGTAAAACACCTTGCAAACGACCATACGGACAAATGGTAGTGCAGACTTGTTCACGTAAATAAGCAAAAACGAAGTAGAAAAGAGACGTGAAAATCACAATGGCTGTAAGTCCGCCAACATGTTTGTACAACGGATCGGTTTGAATGCCGAATAACACATCTGCGCCAATGATATAGGCCAAAAAGGTATTGGCGATAATAAACGAAATAGCCCAATAGATAGCGTTTTTAAGGATGCGTTTCCGTAATTTTAGTCCACGCATTGGCTGTTTGGCTAGCCATTTTTGTTCGTTCCAGTCACCGTCTATCCAGTAATCGATCCGCCGGAAAACAAACTCCAGAAAAATGGTCTGCGGACAAACCCAGCCACAAAACAAGCGACCGTAGATAACTGTAAAAAGCACCACACCGACTACTCCGGCTACCATCATGATGGCAAAAATGTACAAGTCTTGTGGCCAGAAAACCGACCCGAAAAGGACAAATTTGCGTTCAATAACGTTGAGCAAAATCAACGGTTCGCCTTTGAAGCGTATGTGTGGTGCTACCAGCAAAAAAAGTAGTAGTAGGTAACTAACCCACTGACGGCGGCGAAAGAATTTACCCGTTTGTTTCTTCGGGTAAATCCAAACGCGTTTGCCTTTTTCATTTACTGTTGCGATGTGATCTCTAAAATCGTCGTCCATGTTATTGTTGCTTGTAATTGCATTGTACTTGCTATACAAGTAGTAGTAGATGAGGTTTTATTTCACTTCGGTGCCATTCGGACCAAGACCTGCTGTGTAAGGCAGTTGCAATACAAACGAGGCCACTTGCTGTATCTGAATCGGATTGAGTTTTGAAGCATGATCCGGCATTCCTTTAGTGGTACCGTTTTTTATGGTCGCGAACACTTGTTTGATATCGTTACCGTAAATCCAGAACTTATCTGTCAAGTTTGGACCTATATCACCTTCTCCATTCTGCTTATGACAGCTTACACAGTTTTCTGTGAAGATGGATTTTCCACTTTGAATAGCTTCATCATCCGTCAATAAAGTAGCCGAGTTTTCATCCACATTCATGGCCATTTTATCGAGGTAAGCATTGACTTCTTTCTCGGCCTGAGCCATTTCTTTCTTGTATTCGACTTCTTGTAAATCGCCTGTTTTGAAGAAATGAAAACTGAAAAGGTAAACAATAGCAAATACAATGGTTGCATAGAATCCCCAAACCCACCATGGTGGTAAGTTGTTGTCCAATTCCTGAATTCCATCGTATTCATGGTCCATCAAAATACTTGCCTCATCCTCGATAGCCACGGTGTCGGTTAATACTTTGGTGATTTTCTTCACGCGCTCCGGCTTCACTTTCTCACGTTTCGGTGATACCATGTGCAAGAAAGTGGTAAACAAACCACGCAGGTATAGCACAACGAAAAGCAATAAGATGTCTGCTGAAAGCATGAGGTACAAATCCATGCGCTCAACCAACAACCAAGGTGTTTTTTCGGTTGTTTCTCCGGCGTCTACAAATTGTAGTGCGAAACTGTTATTGCCCAAAGCTATGGCTCCAAAAGCGCCAACTAGCACTACAATTCCCAAGATGCTTTTCTTGTCTTGTTGCTCTTTCAATTTGTTTTTGAAGAAATCAGAGCGCACAAAGTTGATGATGGTATTGCTCATGATAATGATCACAAAAATCAGGAGGATCATAAACCCGAACAACCAGTAGAACAGAACCAGATTGCCTTCGTAATCAGGGACATAAGTAATGTTTTGACCACTTCCATCTGCTGTTGGATCAGTTGGCGGCGGTGGTGGTGGTGGCGTGTAACCATCAACGTAAGCCAAAATAGCATCTACTTCTTCGTTTGTTACCGTTTGCGCCGGCATATCACTGGCGCTGAAACTTTTCACTGCCGTAGCCATTTTACTTTGTCCGCTGGCAAAAAGCGCAGGTGGATTGGTTACCCATTTATACAGCAATTCTGCTTCTCCGGCATCTGCCCATTTTTGTTTTACTCCTTTAAGCCACGGACCTGTAGAGGCTTTGTCGACCATGTGGCAGGTGTTGCATTTTTGCTTGAACAATCCTTCTCCTTGTCCGAAAGTTGTGCCGCAAACCAGCATAAATGCACTGATGAGTGCTATGAGATTACTTGTTTTCATGTTCCTTAATGTTGATTACAGGTTCGTCTTCGCTGAGTGGAATGGCGCTGAGTTCTTCGATGGTTGCTCTGCGCATGCGTACCATGCGGATGAACACAATTGCGAAGAAGAGCACGAAAACCATGAGTGAAAACATTCCGTAAAATTCTACACCGTCTTCCGTAGCCAAATGACTTTTGATGAATCGTAACATATTCGTTAGTTTGAAGTTGGTTTAACTTTGATATCTGTTCCTAGGCGCTGTAAGTAAGCGATCATTGCAACGATCTCTTTTTTCTCGAGTTCACGCACTTTAGCTTCTTTATCGTAGGTTTTTAATACCGATTTAGGCATTTTAGACATGGCCTTTGTGATGATATCCAAGGCTATTGCATGAGCCTGATCTTTCAAGTCTTTCATGGCTTTACGTTCGTATCCTTTTTTATATGGAACACCGATTTTGCGCATAGCCGAGATTTTATCTTTGGTCAAGTCCGTATCCAAATCATCTTCTTGCAACCAGGTATAAGCCGGCATAATGGAATTCGGTGATAGTGTTTTCGGACGATACATGTGCTCGTAATGCCAATCGTTTCCGCGCAAACCACCTTCTCGGGCCAAATCCGGACCGGTTCGTTTGGAACCCCATAAGAACGGGTGATCGTAAACCGTTTCACCGGCTTTAGTGTAGTCACCATAACGTGCGGTTTCAAAACGCAACGGACGAATCATTTGTGAGTGACAGTTGTTACAACCTTCGCGGATATACAAATCGCGGCCTTCCAATTCCAATGGTGTGTAAGGTTTTACGCTTGAAATGGTCGGGATATTGGATTTTACGGCCATCGTTGGAATAATTTCAGCCAAACCACCAATTGCAACCACAATGATACTGATGATCATGAAGCGAACCGGTTTACCTTCAATGCGTCGGTGCCAGTATTCTTTCCCGGTAGAAGCGTGCGCTGTAGCCAATGCAGGTACATTCACTACTTCGTCTGCAAGAAGTGATCCTGCACGAACCGTTTTGAAAATGTTGTAAACCATCATCAACGCTCCGAAGATGAACAAACCACCGCCCAATGAACGCAAGATGTAGTAAGGACGCATTTGAGTTACGGTTTCAAGGAAATCTTTGTGTACCAATGTTCCCGATTCGGTAAATTCTTGCCACATCAATCCCTGCATGAAGCCGGCAATGTACATTGGCACTGCATATAGGATAATTCCAAGCGTGGCGATCCAGAAATGCTGATTGGCCAGTTTTTTAGAGTACAATTCAGTTCTGTACAATTTCGGAATCAGCCAATAGATCATACCGAAGGTAAACATCCCGTTCCATCCCAATCCGCCAACGTGTACGTGAGCAATGGTCCAATCGGTAAAGTGAGAAATCATGTTCACCGATTTCAAGGAAAGCAACGGACCTTCGAACGTAGCCATACCGTAACAAGTAAGGGCTACAACCATAAATTTCAACATTACATCATCACGAACTCTGTCCCACGCGCCACGTAGGGTTAACAATCCGTTGAGCATACCACCCCATGAAGGAGCAATGAGCATGATCGAGAACACCACACCTAAACTTTGCGCCCAGTCGGGTAGGGAAGTATACAATAAGTGGTGAGGTCCTGCCCAGATGTAAATGAAGATGAGCGCCCAAAAGTGAATGATAGACAATCGGTAAGAATAAACCGGTCTGTTGGCGGCTTTCGGCACGAAATAGTACATCAATCCGAGGAAAGGTGTGGTGAGGAAAAACGCAACCGCATTGTGACCGTACCACCATTGTACCAGTGCATCTTGCACCCCGGCATACCAAGAGTAGCTTTTAAACATACTTACCGGTAATTCGAACGAGTTGAAGATGTGCAGAATGGCTACAGTAACGAAAGTGGCAATGTAGAACCAAATAGCGACATATAAATGCTTCACACGTCTAACTAAAATTGTCGCAAAAAGGTTCCACCCGAATACCACCCACATTACCGCAATGAGGATGTCAATCCACCACTCGAGCTCCGCATATTCCTTGCTGGTTGTTATACCTAAAGGCAAGGTTACTACTGCACAGAGTATGATGAATTGCCATCCCCAGAAGTTGATGAAACTCAGCTTATCACTCCACATTCGCGTCTTCAATAAGCGCTGTAGCGAGTAATAAATTCCGGTGAAAATTCCATTCCCGACGAAGGCGAAAATCACGGCATTGGTATGTAACGGACGGATACGTCCAAATGAAATATATCTAAAACCCAAGTAATCGTTAAAGAATTCGGGGAAAGCCAGCTGAAGTGCGGCGATTAAACCGACCAGCATTCCTATGACTCCCCAAGTGAGGGTTGCAAATGCAAAATTCTTGACAATTCTGTTGTCGTACTTAATTTGTTCCATTTCCATCTTTCTGTTGATTTTGGTTTTTGATTGCCGTTTCGTCTTCAAAGAGA
The DNA here is from genome assembly GCA_029866325.1 of Fluviicola sp. Taxonomy (GTDB): domain Bacteria; phylum Bacteroidota; class Bacteroidia; order Flavobacteriales_D; family Crocinitomicaceae; genus Fluviicola. The sequence continues at coordinate 136,080 of JARWZO010000027.1, forward strand.
ACACGAACGGAAGGAGTATAGTCGTCGTCGAATTGACCACTCTTGGTGGCCCAAATAAAGGATATGAGGAAAAAAACGGCTACTACCAGACTCACGATTATCATTATGTAGATCATTCCCATGAAACAAAGGAAGCAACTACCCAACCGAATAAACATGATATCGATTAGGCTGAAAACTGATAGATATCAGTTTTTTTTACAACAATAATGATCGGCTTGACCAGTATTTCACACAAAATTTATTGAAAAAATGGAAGGAATCCGTAATTTTAAAACTATGGAACATTGGACCCACTACTACAATGAAGGGATATCGCATAAGGAAGCCAAACGATACGATGAATCTTTGGCTCTGCATCTCAAGGTGTTAGTGATAGAACCGGAGTTAAAAATGCCCGAAGCATGGCATAATGTTGGGGCAGCTTATTTGCGTTTGAATTGTTTTGAGGAAGCGGTTCCTTACCTTCGGAAGGCAATCGTTCTGTACAATGAATTGATTTATCAACTGCAATTTTCTCAATCAAACGAATGGGAAAATTCAGAAGAAAATGAAAATGATTCTGAGCAATCGAATTCTAAGTGGATGGATGAAGATCCGGTGATTGATCCGGAAGAGTTTTATGGTGACGAACCTGTTGCCTATTATTTGTTTTGGAAATCGTGCTGTTATGCGCTTCTCAACGAAAAAGAGTCTTTTCTTGAAAACCTGAAACTCTGTATTGCCGAAGATGATTGGTTTGCACTGGAGGCTTCAACCGAAGAAGATGTCAATGCGTTTTATGAAGATCCCGATTTTAGAGCCATTATTGATCCTGTCATTGTGCGGATTAATTCCCCCGATCATACACGCTTATACGATATTTTCGAGCGTATTGAAAAACGCATTTTAATCGGTTTTGAACATCCGGAAGAGTTTATTCCTGATGTGATTCATGAAGTTTCAGAACAACAATGGAATGAGCCTATTCCTGCATCATGGATTCGAAAAACAGCACTGCAACTGCACAATAATCAGTTAGAAAAAAGCAAAGACTGGAGCAAGGCAACGGATGTGAAATTGCTGGCAGAAGTCTTTAATACCTTGTGTAAAGACGGCATTTTGGCTTTGCACAGACCCGGATACACACGTGAAGATGCAATAGAAGAGGTTTTTTCAGTGATGGGTGATATGGTGCTTTCTCCCGAATTGATCAAGGGCTTTTGTTTCTATTGTGGCGAAAATGTAGAAAAGCTGATTTATTCGGAAGCTGCGACTTTGCATATTGGTTTCAATAGCATTTTGGTCGATGATTCGCCTTACGCCGTTATGATAGGAACAACCATTGTGCAACGTTTGCGCGAAAACGGTTTTACGGTAGAATGGAACGGAACGATGGAATCGTGTATTCAGGTACAGCAATTTCGATGGAAAAAAGTGTTTATCAGCGATGAAGATCAGCAACTGTGGGATCATTGGCGGGTTTTTGACTTGTTCTAATGCTTGATGTTTGATCACGCCAAAGGCGGACACAGTGTTGGATTTTTGATGAGGCACATAGCTTCGATCAGTTCCACTTCTCGTTCTACATAGGGAACTTCGAATTGAGCCTGCTTTGCAATTTTACACTGCGTCCGACTCAGGCCTCAATCAACAATTAAAATGTACCTGAAGCCGTGTTTATTAACCCAGACCTCAATCAAAAATCAAGCATCAAACATCAAAAATCCCCTTACCTTTGCACCATGAAAACGTCGCATGCCATTTTGCCTACCATATTGAAGCGCTTGGAAGAATTGGGCTATACACAACCAACACCCATTCAAGAGCACGCATGGAAGCACCTTATTGCCAAACATCAGGATTATGTAGGGCAGGCGCACACCGGTTCCGGTAAAACAATCGCTTATGGAGTTCCACTTTTGCAACGCATTGAAGCCAAAGACCGCGATGTGCAGGCAGTGATTTTGGTTCCTACACGTGAGTTGGTGAATCAAACGGCGAAAACCTTGTTCAAACTCAGTAAACATTTAGGTAAAGTGTTTGTAGAAGGTATTTTGGGTGGCGAACAAATTGAAATACAACAAGCGCGCTTGCGCCGACCGACGCATATTATTGTTGCCACTCCCGGACGTTTGTGGGAACTCATTCAGCTCAAAGCCGTGAAATTGGATCGTGTTAAAACCATTGTGCTCGACGAGGCCGATGAGTTATACGCCAAAGGTTTTATGAAAGAGGTCGACAAGATCTTAGGAGCCACGAATGATTTTCATAAAAAATGGCTGTTCTCGGCAACAATACATGGAGAATTAAACGGCTGGATTCGCAAACAATTGAGCGCCGATGCACCAAAAGCCAGTATTGCAACCAAAAAGGTGATGAATCCGAAAATCGAGCACCAGTACCTGGAATGTTTGAAGGATGAAAAACCGGCTATGCTAATCGAGTTTTTGTCTTCGCAGGGAAAAGCCAGAGGTATAATATTTTGTCGTACCAAAGGCGATGTACAGTTTGTAGCGAAGCTTCTTCAGTCAAACGATTACAAAGCGGCAGAAATTTTCGGGGAATTGAACATGAAGGAACGCGAAAAAGCCATTCGTATGTTCCACAACCAAGCATTTCAGTACATCGTAGCCACGGATATCGCCGCTCGTGGAATCGATTTCGATAGTTTGAATTTTGTGGTACATTACCAACTACCCGATGATCCGGATTATTACACACACCGAAGCGGCAGAACGGCCCGTGCGGGAAAACGCGGTATTTCACTGAGTTTTGTTGAACCTGTTGAACGCAAGAAATTGCGCTACATTCAGGAATTATTAGACGTAGATTTTATTCAATTGTAGTATTCATGTGTTCGATAATTGATTAAACGGTAAAAATCAGTTGAACCAAATAACCTAACTTTGCCTTTTCAGATTTTAAATCACCGCTTATGAAACCATTCTTCCTATCATTCCTTGTCGCACTTATCAGCAATGGTCTTTCCGCTCAAAACTATTACGAAATTTCGTTTGAAGGTACCGGATTGTATGAATCAGATACGCGACATGAACTAGTTGTGGAACCGAATGGTTTGTGGCAAGTTGGGAGTCCCGATAAAACTGTTTTTACAGAGGCATTTACTTTGCCGAATGCAATTGTAACCGATACTGCCAATTCTTATCCGATCAACGCTAATAGTTCTTTTATGATCAAACATGTGGCTGATTTAGGTTTTGCGATGCCTAATTTCGTGTCATTTTCAGGTGTCTATCGTGTTGATTCAGACTCGCTATCTGATTATGGAATGATTGAATTTTCACCTGATAACGGTACAACATGGGTAGACTTAGTTGATCAAGGTCAATACGATGCGATGATTCACTGGGGAAATATGGGTATTGAGAGTCAAGTGCCAGTATTAACAGGGAATTCGAATGGTTGGAAGAATTTTTCGGTTCTTTTTCTACAGTTAGAATTGTTTTTTTCAATTGAAGTAGGAGATACGGTTTTGTTTAAGTTTTCATTCATCAGTGATGCGATCGATAATAACCGCGACGGACTCATGTTTGATAGTTTGCGCATCGAAGATACGCCTCCGGTAAATGTGATTGAGCAAGAACTGGAAAGTAGTCTAAGGATTTATCCTAATCCTGCCAATTCAATCCTTACAATTGATTATTCCAATGTTGAGGATGACGAACTCACAATTGAGATCTACAATCATTTAGGGGTAAAAGTGGAAAAATTGCAACAAAACGAGCAATGGAATAAAAAAGTAGATGTGTCGCATTATGCTAACGGATTCTATTACATAGTGTTATCGAATTGTCAAGGAAACAACCGTCAATCGGGCGTTTTTGTAAAGCAGACCAACTAGGTTAAGCTGCAAAAAGAGTCGGGTGATTTGCTAAAAAATGTGAAGATTGTTGTTTGGTTGAGTGAACGGACTTGGTGACTGCTTGAATGGTTTTGTTAAGGAAGACAACTAGTCTACCTTTGTTAAAGAGAAATCAAACATACCATTGAATCGTTGAAATACCCGAAAAGCATGAAAAAATTCACCCTATTATTCGCCTTGTTGTTTGTTTCGCTTCTTTCAAGCGCTCAGGAACGTCGTTCGGCTTCGGCAACGTTGCCGGAAGGTGATTTGATCGCTTTTCCCAATCCTGCCAGCTCGTTTGTAACAATTAATCCCGGAACTACCGAAGTTGAATTCACCCATTTGCGTGTTTACAACTTACAAGGTGTTTTGGTAGAAGATCGCACCATTTCTCCGGCTGAAGGCGGAATTGTGATTGATTTGGAAAATTACGATGATGGCATTTATGTGATTGCTTTGACGGATGATAATGATTATAACCGTCGTTCCGGACGAATCGTAAAACGCCGCTAATTGGAAGTGTCTAAAAAGTAATCGATAGGTTTTAATCATACCACGAAACGTTTTCAGTATACTCAAGAATTCGTACATATATTCTACAATTAATTGACAATTTTACTTTCAGACAGCGCCAATTCAAGGAAGCGAAGTAAGAAAAATGGCTGTTTCGTTGTGTTTTGTCAAAAGCGCTAAAACGTACAGCGTTTGCCAAAACTGCTGTACGTTGCGTTTCAGATCCCGATCTGACACTTTTGACCTTAAAACACAGAAAGAGCCATTTTTCACGAGCGGCTTAGAATGGCGCAAAAAGGATGTTTTGCTTACTTTTTCAGCCTTGGCAAAAAGTAAGAGAAAATTGTGGTACGATTGAGACCTATCAAAAAAGAAATTATCACTTTTTAATCCACCTCAACTTTTCATCAAGAAGAATAATTTATAGACAGACCTATAAAGCTCACGTTATTTATTTCAGTTTCCTTTATTCTTCGTGCCTTGTTGGTAATTGCCTACGCACTGTAAGTATGGTTGCCAATGAAATAACGGTGATTGAACTCAAAGGCATCAAAATGGCGGCAATCAATGGTGTTAATTGCCCCGAAACGGCAAAACCTATTCCCGTCAGATTGTAAACCAGCGAAAAAGCAAAGCACCATTTCAAAAAAGATTTTCCCTGAATCATGTATCGGTAATACACATTCAGGTAACGCAGGTTTTCCGCTTTCAGAATCACATCCGATGATGGTGTAAAACGCACCAGATTTTCCGAAAGGGCAATCCCCACAAATGCTTCATTCAACGCTCCCGCATCATTTAAACCGTCGCCTATCATCATTACCCGATGCCCGTTTTGCTGCAGGTTCTCAATGTAGTTTTTCTTGTCGAGCGGTTGTTTGTTGAAGTGAAACGATGTGTTCGCGGGAAAGAAGGTTCTGAGTTGTTCTTCGTCGCGCGGTTTGTCGCCGGAAATCACATGAATACGGAGCTGTTTGCCTAGCGTTTGCACCAACTGCTCCATTCCGTCGCGGATGCTTGAATGAAAAAGGAATTTCCCGATTAATTCATCTCCAATCATCAGATAAGAACAGGCTTCCTGCTGATCCGTTGAAACGATTCCTACAAATGACGCGCTTCCCAATTTTAATTTTCCGGCAATTTCAATTCCCTGACCGGGATATTCAATGATTTCTTCTGCATGAAAAGCCGATTTATCAATTGTTTTAAGCATTTCATGAATCACTTTTGCATACGGATGATGGGCGTTTTTGGTAGCGATAAAGAGGAGTTCTCGTTCCGATTCGGTAAGTGGTTTACCAACATAGCTTACCTTTTTTTCTTCCTGTTTTGTCAAGGTACCCGTTTTATCAAAAACTACGGTGTCGCATTGCTGAATGCGCTCAATGATTGCTGTATTGCGCAAGTACATTCCGGCACGACCCAATTTCCGGATCATGTTGCCATAGACAAACGGAACGGAAAGTGCCAATGCACACGGACAAGCCACAATAAGAATGGCGGTTACTATTTCCGGAATTTCACGCGGAGAGATAAACCACCAAACGATACTTGCTCCAAAAGCCAGTATCAATACAGCTGAAATAAAGTAACGAGAAATGCGATCTTGTCTTCCCTGAAACGCCGGTTGTGAGTTGGAATCATGCTGACCGTTCCACAATTGTGTCAACGCACTCCGAGAGGTAGTTTTGTGCACTTTTAATACGGCAGCATTGCCAATTACTTTTCCACCGGCATAGATCAAATCGCCCCGTTTTTTTTCTACCCAGTCGGCCTCACCGGTTACAAAACTATAATCAACCGTTACTTTGTCGGTAGACAGAATACTGTCACAAGGCACTATTTCCTCATTGCGAACGCGAATACGGTCGTCGATTTCCAGTTTTTCGATGGAACACAATTGCTCGTCGTCTCCGCTTATTTTCACAACGGCTACCGGAAAATAAGAACGGAAATCGCGGTCAAACGATAGCCATTGATAGGTTTTACTCTGAAACCATTTTCCGATAAGCAGAAAAAAGATAAATCCGGCAAACGAATCCATGTAGCCTGGACCTTCGCCCGAAAAAATGGCGACTACACTTCGCACGTACAAGGCAATTATTCCCAAAACAATCGGAACATCGAGGTTCATGCTGCGTGAACGCAATGCTCCAATGGCCGATCTGAAATAATCCGAGGCCGAGTAAAACAACACCGGAATCGAAACTGCCAATGATAAATAAGCGCTTAGCTGCCTAAATCCAAGATAGGATTTATCCAACCCGAGGTATTCCGGAAAGCTCCAAAGCATGATACTTCCGAAGGCGAAACCGGCAAATCCCAATTGTAGCAGCATGCGTTTATTGAGCCCTGGTTTGGCATTTTCTGAACGGTTAAAATTGGGTTGATAACCGATTTTACTGAGCAATTGTGCTAATTCGGATAATTTCAGTTTGTCGGTGTGCACGGTAATGGTGGCTTCGCGTTTGGTGAAATGCACCGACGATTGAACAATTCCGGCATGTAATTTATGCAAGTGTTCCAACAAATAAATGCAGGAAGCGCAATGAATTTGAGGTAAATGCAAGGTCAGTCGAATCAAATCACCTTCTTCGAAATCAATGAGCTGACGGCGCAAAGCCGCATCGTCCAAAAAAGCGAATTGTTCTTTTCGGGTAGTATTTGGCCGTTGGCCCGCTTGTGCATCTTGCGTATAGAAAGCCCCGAGTTCGTGTGCCGAAAGCAATTCGTAAACTGTTTTACAACCGTTGCAGCAAAACGAGTGTTGGTCGAAACGAATGACTTCTGAAGGTAATTCGTCGTGGCAATGAAAACAAGTTGCAGTTTCACTCATACCGTTTGACTAAAAGTTGGTTTTGTGGGTTGTTGTTCGTTTAAATGCGCATCAAACGCCATACAGCAATTGCGCACAAATGGAATACCCGATTCGGGAACTGTGACCGTTCTTTCGTTTATGATCACCAAACCGTCATCAATCATCGGTTTTAATAATTCTGAAAGTTGATCAAAATCAATGGTTGAATCAGCAGAAACCGTTGTTTCAAAGCGACACATCAGGTTCAAAATATGTGTGCGAATCTCTAAATCTGCATCGGTGAGCAGGTGTCCGCGGGTTATAGGTAATTCACCTTTTTCAATGCGCTGAAAGTAATCACTGATCTTTTTTTCGTTTTGTGCAAAACCAAACCATGAGTCCGAAATGGCCGACATTCCCAATCCGATCAACAAAGGCGATTGTTGAGTGGTGTATCCCATAAAATTGCGGTGCAAAGATTTTTGCTGAGCTGCAATCGCTAAATCATCGGTCGGAAGCGCAAAATGATCCATTCCGATTTCAACGTAGTTGGCTTCCAGAAACAAGCGTTTGGCGGTTTCGTATAACTGTCGTTTTGTAGTTGCTGTGGGTAAATCATCGTCGTTGAAGCCTCGTTGTCCGTTGCCTTTGATCCACGGAACATGCGCATAACTGTACAACGAAATGCGGTCGGGTAGCAGCGAAATGGTTTTTTTGACCGTTTCAATGAATCCTTCTAATTGTTGCTTCGGCAAACCAAATACCAAGTCGTGACTGATAGAGCTATATCCTAAATTGCGCGCTTTTTGATGAACGAGCGCAACACTTTCAAACGATTGTTCGCGGTGAATGGCTTTCTGCACAATAGGATCGTAATCCTGAATTCCGAAGCTAACGCGTGAAAATCCTAAATCGAGTAAAACACTTAGGTGTTCATCTGATGTTGAACCCGGGTGCGCCTCAAACCCCAATTGTGCGTTAGGCGAAAGCGAAACGGTTTCGGTAATTCCAGTGATCATACGTTTTAGCTCAGATGGCGAGAAAAAGGTTGGAGTTCCACCACCTAAATGAATTTCCTCCAATTCAAATGACTCTTGAAAAAAAGAACGAAAAATCCCCCATTCTTCCAGTACAGCTGTTATGTAAGGAGCTTCTACCGCATGATTGGTGGTGATGTGCTTGTGACATCCACAAAACGTACACAACGAATCGCAGTAGGGTAGGTGAATGTATAAACTAAGTGAGTTGGTATTGAAATGCAGTCGATTTTGAGAGAGTGTTTTGAGCCAATCCCGGTTTGACCATTGTTCTTTTTTCCAATAAGGAACTGTTGGATAAGAAGTGTATCGTGGGCCGGGAACGTTGTATTTGGTAATGAATCTCTCAGAATTGGTTGTCTGCAACATATCCATGTTTTGAATGCTACAAAACTATGGACACGATTTTGTTATAAAAATGACATCAATCATATTTTGAGACATTCCTTAAAACACTACCTTTGGCATGTAGATCAATTACAAAACAGTATGCCTGAAAAATCTCATAAGAATATCACGTGTGAACACTGTGGAGTGCGCAAAGAAGGATTGTTTAGTAACTTGACTTCAGGTGAAGTAGACGATCTTAATTGCCACAAAGTTTGTAATTCGTATCGGAAGAATCAGGCTATTTTTCTAGAAGGTAGTTTCCCGAGAGGTGTTTACTGTGTTAATCATGGCAAGGTAAAAGTCTATACCATTGGGGATGAGGGAAAAGAACAGATCATTCATGTTGCCAAAGAAGGCGAAGTAATTGGTTTTAGAGCCATGTTTAGTGGTGATCCTTACAAAGTTTCGGCAACTACCTTAGAAGATGCGAACATTTGTTTTATCGGTAAGGATGATTTTTTGAGTATGATCGATACCAATACGCATTTGCGGAATATGATCATGAAGGAATTGTCAAAAGAATTAGGAGATCGCGCGCAGTTTATCACCAATCTGGCGCAGAAATCGGTTCGCGAACGTTTGGCATTTACCTTGATTTTACTTCAAAAAGTATATGGTGAAGAACCCATCAATCTATCGCGTGAAGATTTAGCCAACTTTGTAGGAACTGCTACAGAAACATTGATTCGCTTGCTGAAAGAATTCAAAGACGAAGCATTGATCGAAGTTCACACCCGCAAATTGACCATCCTGAACCAGGATGCGTTGATTCGTATTGGCGGAGCGGTGAAGTAACCAACTTCAGTTTCTGCTACATTCCCGTGCAAAATACCCAGTAAGAACCATAGGAACTTGAAGGATTTTGCACAAATCCAATCCCTACTTTTGTTGCCGAACTGTTGAACATATTGTCGTAGTGACCCGGGCTATTGTACCATTGATTGTAGGCTTCATCGGCAGTTGAATTTCCAACTGCAATGTTTTCGGTATTGGCAAAAGAACTGTAAAATAGTGCAATACGCTCGAATGCTCCCATGGAAGTAGCGAGTTTGCCGTTGACTTTGTTTTTAGAATCATGGTCGAAATAATTTTCAGTTGCCATATCGGCGGCATGATAACGTGCAGCAAAAACCAAATTGGAGTCCAGAACCAGCGGTTTTAGTTTTTTCCGGATCCGCTCTTTGTTGATCATTTCAAGCATCTTTATTTCTTCTTCCTGATTAGCCGATTGAATGCGCTCTTTTCCAGTCGGTTTCTTCGAAAAGTCAATCTTGGACATCAAAGTAAACGCCGTAGTTTGATTCGCTGAAACAACAACCTCATTCGTTTGAACAGGTTCGGTTGGTTGCTGCGCGATGACTTCTTTCTCAGCCACGGGTTCAATTTCCTCCGAAAGATCACCGAATAATTCCATCGATTTATCGCTCAAGCGTTTGAACTTGCTTTGGTTGTTTTCGGTATTCAGCTTTGTTAAACAAGCGACTATTTTGTCATGTAAAACCTCTTTTTTGGTTTCCCATTGCGCTTTGAGTAAAATTTTATCACTTGCTTTTTTCTCAAAAGAAGCACCGTTTGTAGCTGCATTTCCAAGTGCCAATGCCTGATCGGCTGTCTTTTTTACCAGTCCCGCTTTTCGTTCATAATATTGTGATTCAAAAAAATAGGGTGCAGCAAGGCTATTGTCCTTTTTGCGGTATTGTTTCGCTAACACATAGGCCTTCTCAGGATCTTTTGCATAACTTTTTTCCAGTTTTTGATACACTTTATCTTCTTTGCCAACGGCAAGTGAGAATGAAACAACGAGCAGGATGAAGTTCATAACGGATGTTTTTGGTTGTGTTTTATATAACAATAATCGAACCAATTGTTACAATTTTATCATTTCAGTAATTGAAGACAACTATGAAAGAACGGATAAGCGGTGCTGAAAAGCGTGTTGTACTTTCACAGTATTGTAAACCGTATTCATGCGAACGCTTATTACCGCTGGTTTTGTTGCCATTATGATGATTGGTTGGACTCAGTCATCACCAACCGATTTTACCGAATTACCAACTATTCACTGGACTTTCAGGATTGACACCTCCTTTTTCTCTTCACCTGTAATAGATGGTGCTTCAGTTTACATTGGTGGAATGGATAGTTCGTTACACGTATTGAACATGTCTGATGGCAAAGAACTGTGGCGTTTTCAAACAAAAGGGCCCATTCGTTCGAATGCATGTATTGCCGGAGAACAATTGTTTCTCAATGGCGGAGATGGTTTTATCTATGCGTTGAATAAGCATACCGGTAAATTAATCTGGCAATTTGAAACCAAAGGAGAACGAAAGTATGATTTTGCCGATTACTTTCATTCATCGCCGGTTGTGTACAATGACTTGGTTCTCGTGGGATCGGGTGATGGAAATCTATACGCTCTTGAAGCCGAAACGGGAAAAGAAGAGTGGCGTTTTTCCACTGGAAATGTGATTCATTCAACTCCGGTGGTAGCCAATGATAAAGTGTTTTTCGGGTCATTTGACGGGTATTTCTATGCAGTGAATGCACTCACGGGTGATTTTGTGTGGACGTTTAAAACAGTGGGGCATCGTTATTTTCCGGTTGGTGAAGTGCAAGGTTCTCCGTCGGTTTATAAAAACCTGGTGTTTGTTGGCTCACGCGATTACAATGTGTATGCACTTGATCAGGAAAAAGGATTTTGTCATTGGAACAAAGCATTTACAAACGGTTGGGGATTGTGTACTACTGTCAGTGATTCGGTATTGTACATTGGTTCTGCAGACGAGCGCGTGTTGATTGCAGCTGATCCGTTGACCGGAGATCAGTTGTGGCAGCAAAAAATGGAATTCCTTGTTTTTGGAAACAATGCTTTTACGAATGGCTTGTTGTATGTTGGAACCACGATTGGTAAACTGCATGCTATTTCAAAGGCCACTGGCGAAAAGGTATGGAGTTTCGAAACCGATTCTTACAAAAAATACCGTGATTTGTACTTTAAACCCGATGACTCGTACCGGGATGATATTTATTCAATCATTCATTCAAACGAAGAATTTCTGGACGTTGAATGCAAGCTGGGAGGTGTTTTTTCAACACCGGTTATCGCCGGAGATTACGTGTTGTTTTCTAACGCTGATGGTGTATTGTATTGTTTGTCACGGTAAAACAAAAAAACCGAAACTGTAGTTTCCTATCAGTACCGGTTCTGTAACTCAAACGAGCTTGTTATTGGTTGTTGTTTAATACACATTAATGTTCACCACGAGTTGCCTGTTGTTGATGGTGCTGTCCGTGGTGACCTTGTTGGTAGCCGCAATGATTTGCTTGGCTGTGGCAATGGCGATCAAAGTGACGAGGTCCTACTTTAGCCATTAAACTCCCGAAAGTGATTGCCGCCGCGGCAACTCCTGTAATGATTGCTGTTCTTTTTCTTTTCATGTTCGTTGAATAAATGAGGGATTATTTACAAATGGAATGGTTTAGCAGCAATGACGGTGATGCGTGTTTACATTGCTCTTGAATTGCTCGTATTCTTCATCATTCATAGAGCGCACTTTATCGGCAAAAGCCAAGCGGTATTCGCCGTATTTTCCTCCACGCATTTTGCGACCGATCATCAATCTGAAAATGAGGAAAGTGATAAATAATCCGATGATAAAACCGGGAGCAAAAAAGATCATAGCGCCCATTAATGTTCCGATTAAGATAGATTTTAAAAGTGTTGTTGCCATTTTTGAAATGTTTCGTTTGTAAAAATTGTTATTGCTTTATTAGGAAGACGAACAAGTAACTCTTTTACTTTAACAGCGGAGATTTTTTTTAGTCTTACCAATAAACGATTTTATTTTAATCAAAAATTCGTATCGTATAATGTTCTTTTTACCTTAAGCTAGCTTTGCGGACAGCGCCAATTCAAGGAAGCTAAGTAAGAAAAATGGCTGTTTCGTTGTGTTTTGTCAAAAGCGCTAAAACGTACAGCGTTTGCCAAAACTGCTGTACGTTGCGTTTCAGATCCTGATCTGCCACTTTTGACCTTAAAACACAGTCCGCCAAAAGGCGGATCACAAGCGGCTATGAATGGCGCAAAAGGATGTTTTGCTTACTTTTTCAAGTCCGCCGCGGCGGAGCAAAAAGTAAGAGAAAATTGTGGTACGATTGTGACCAATCATTTTTTTATCGAACACAAAAAAAACCATCAACAAACTTGATGGTTTTTTACCCGGCAGTGTCCGAATCTTATTTTATATCAGGCATTCAGCGACATTTTTCTTTCCACTTATCTTTGAATGCGGCGCGTTCTTCTTCAGACATATCCATGAATTTTTGTTTGAATTGTTTTTGGGCGTAAGATCCACCACGACCGGGTTTTCCTTTCCCGAATCCGCCGAAGAGAATTTTACTCAACACCAGTAATCCCATTGCTTGCCAATAAGTGATAGGCGAAACTCCTGAAACCACATCCGGTAAAATAGCGTTCCAGAGCCACATTACAACTGCTCCCAGTCCAAAAATCATTGCTACAAAGAGCGGTCCGAAGAAGAACCATTTTTTATTTCCGTTAAAATACTTGTTCATATTCTTAATCATTAAGTTCGTTGTATAAATCGTTTAACCGCGTACGCAAATACTTCGTTGCATAACCTTTCCTGCTAATAATGGTTTTGAGATTTTCACCGGTCTGATCGGCAATTTCTTGCAGTGTAAAATCTTCCAGTTCGTTTAAAACAAACACTTCGCGCTGCTTTTCGGGCAATTCGTCGAGCGCTACCAACAATTCGTTCCAGAAATGATCTTTAAAAAGCGCCAGTTCAGGATTGTTGGAGTCGTCGAGCAATAAAATATCCTTAAAACCGATGGATTCATCTTCGGTTTCGTAGGAATAATCTTCCAACGCGTCGGTTGTTTTTTTACGGTACTTGTCTGTGACTTTGTTGCGGGCAACTCGGTGCAGCCAAGCGCTCACATTTTCCAATTCATCAATGGCAGACAAATTACTGAACTGATACCAGACATCTTGTAAAATATCTTCGGCATCTTCATTCGATTGCACGCGACCGCGGATAAAACCAAACAGCTTTTTTCCAAATTGTTGCACCGTATCTGTAATGGAAAATCGCTTTTGTTCTGTCATTGATAAGTAAATTACTTCTTCCATACTGAGGAAGACGAATCACATTCGGTTTTACTTTATTTCGAATGAAAATTACTCTTTTTTCAAGTAAGATCTTTTAAACAACCTTCTATTTCAGGGAATTGAAAGACAAAACCTTCCTGAATTAATCGTTCGGGAATCACATACCGGCTTTTTAGAATCAACTCAGTTTCGGTTTTGATAATGCGTGCGCCAAATTCCAATAACCATTTTGGTTGCGGAATTCCGAAGGGAATGTGCAACTTCAGACGCAGCGTTTTCGCAAAAACAGTCTGTCGAATAGGATTCGGAGCTGCAATATTGTAAACTCCAGAAGATGTTTCGTTTAAGAGTAAATGCTCGACTGCTCTGCAAACATCCAGTTCATGAATCCAGCTGAATTGCTGATTTCCCGGTCCCATTTTTCCACCCATTCCCAGATAAGCGAGTCGTTTGAAAGGAGTCATGACACCTCCCTTTTTACCTAACACAATCGCCGTCCGTAACACAATTTGTCGCACACCAAGATCGTTGTATGCGTTAAAAGCTGCTTCCCATTGCTGGCAAACATCAACTGAAAATCCGGTTCCGATTATACCTTGGGCTTCCGTATTCGGTTTGTCCAATGAATGTGCATAAATGGTTGCACTAGCGGCATTGAGCCATACGTTGGGTTTCACGGTACAACTTTGAATGACCTTCCCAATAAGGTATGTGCTTTCAAGTCTGGAAGAATAGATTGCCGCTTTGTTGGGTTCGTTGTAGCGGCAATTCACCGATTTTCCGGCGAGATTGATGACTGCAAAGGCTCCTTCAAATTCGTGCTTCCAGCCACCAACCGTTCTTCCATCCCAAACGTAGTACGTTACGTTGGGAGTGGAAGGCAGTGGAGTTCGAACCAGTGCGACAACCCGATAGTTGTCTTTTAGGTGCTGCACAAGCGATTGTCCTATAAATCCGTTGGCAGCTGTGATGATGATGGTTGGTCTCATAACGCGATAAGATTGAAAGCGAATGGAGCGATACCGATCCGAAATAAAATCCAGGTAAAACTTAATGCCTGTGAAAGGTGTAATAATCTAACTCTTCGTTTATGTTCAAAAAACATAAAGGTAACTACCACACCGAAACAAAAAGGTTGAAGCAGATCAATGTTGACCCCGAATTGCTGGAGCCAGTGAAGTCCAAGATGAAAAAAGAGGAGTAGGAGGGCACCCAAACAAGATACGAATGAAACTTGACCTAAATAATCGTATAAATTCTTTTGTTTCAGTGAGATAAATACAATTGATTGAATAGCTAATTGCAGTCCAAAGAAAATCAAGTCACTGTTTTTGATACCTGTGTAATAATGATTCAAGTGTTGATTGAAATAAACTGCTGTAATACTATTGACAACCAATGCACAAATTGCAATAAAAATCCACCTCCAGAAATAAGAAGTTGTAGGTACACAATCACAGTTTCCTGAGCAATCGGAAGGGGCAATTACTTTACGATTGAAGCTGATGAAACTATATAACTGATTGATCATCCAATGAATAGGAGGGAACATTCCAACCTTTTGTATGAGTGGCGATTTTGTACCCAATACGGCGAGCAAGCTATCTGCACCATATTTAACATCGCCGGTAGAAATATTGATTAGCGCAATTTTGTTACGAGCTTCGATGTGATTGAAGTGTAATTGCTGATCGTTAACTGCCTCGTTATAAGGGATTCGACCATTCTCACTTAAGAATCCGGTTCGAATAAAGAGGCCGGTATACCAGTTGCAAAACGGGCAATCTTTGTCGTAAATCAGCCTATTGTATTGAGTTTCCATGGCTTGTGTTTTTATAGTTTATAAAACTTTCAGTAAAAATTGAAAGTTTGAATGCAATAAAAAGCGATTCCGCCGAATCGCCTATAATTTTATTTCAACAGATTGAGAATCTTTCCGAAGAAAATATGCTCGTCCGCTTTCATCAATGTATTGGAAAGTCCATCTAAGCGATTTACCAAGCGTTCAATGTTTTCAATGGTAGCAACAAAGGCTATTGAATCGTAGGATTGCTCTACTTTTTTGAGTTCTGTTAAATGCTGTTGCAACGGTTCAATTTCCCGACGTTTACGCTCTTTTGTAATGCGTTTGGCGACTTCCCACATGTCTTTTTCAGCCCGGAAATACTCTTTTCGGTCACCGGGAACCGTTTCTTTATAAATGAGGTTCCAGTTCATTAATTCTCGGAGATTCATGTTGGCGTTTCCTCTTGAAATGGAAAGCTCTGTCATGATATCTTCGGTACATTTGGATTGATCACTCACCAGCAAAAGAGCGTGAACCTGAGCCATAGATCGGTTAATGCCCCATTGAGTTCCGAAGTTTCCCCACGTTTGAATAAATTGCTGTTTTGCTTGTTCGAGTGTCATGATTCAAATATATACAATATTTTCAATAATAATTGAAAGTTGTGAAAGAAAAATTAGTCTTAGTTATATTGCAATATTACTATGTGTTTGATTATCAATATTTTGTAATTTAACTATCTAACTTTCAGCTTGTTTAATCAGTAAATAACACATCAATTAGCAACTGGTTGGTGACAGCACTCAGATAATGTTCATTCATTTTGACACCATTCACGGTAAGCAATGTGATAAATACATTTTTTTTGATCCGATTTTTCACCTTAAAAACACTTGCTTTTTCGATTAATTGTTGAGCATAACTTTGTGTAACTTCAAATTCCGTGTCGTAATATTTTAATTCCAACAGATTGATGCAGTTGTCATTGCGATCAATGATGAAGTCTATTTGTGTTCCTCTTTCAGTTCCTTTTCCTTTTTGCACCCATGAGTATTCATTTGAAATAATCCCGCTAATCCCGAGTGCTTTTTTGATTTGCTTAATGTGCTTGAAGCAACAGGTCTCAAATGCGTAACCTTGCCATATTTTGTAAGATTGAGTGTTGGATAACTGAAGCCAACTCTCGTTAGGCTTTTGATTTATTAAAAACTTGAAGTAGAAGATTGAGTATTCATCAACCAATCGGTAAAGTGTATCTTCCTTGGTTTTATGTATCGGATAGATCTCTTTTACAAAACCACAGGCAACCAGTTCATTTAATAAAAGTGTAAAACCGCCACCACTTGCAATTCCTGTTTCCGAAAGAATTTCATTTCGTGTAAGACCTTTGTTTTTGCTGACCAATGCTTTCACAATAGCAACATGTAGGTGGCTGTTTTTAAACAAAGAAGCATACAGGTTGTCAAATTCACCTTTCAGTTTCGCATGTTGTTTAAAGAACAACTCGTCCAATAACTGAGCGACACTTTTACCCGGTTTTACATCTTTTAAGTAGTAAGGAATTCCACCCGTCGACATGTAAAGCGAGGTGACGTCTTTCAACGTCAAACGAACATTATTTAATTCTAAATACGCTTTTGTTTCTTTCAATGTAAAGGGTAACAAACGAATATGATCTGTTACACGATTGTGCAAACCACCTCGATTGTTGATTACTTTGTCAATTATCCAAGATGCAGCCGAACCGCAAATGACTAATAGAATGTCGTTTCGCTTGGAACCAAATTGATTCCAAAATTGATCCAATGCAGCCAAAAAACCTGATCGTGGAGTTTCAAACCAGGCAATCTCGTCTAAAAAAACGACTTTTTTTTGCTTAGTATTTAATCCTGAGATGTATGTTTTTAGCAATGAAAATGCTTGCAACCATGTTTTGGGTAATACTTCCGGTTTTGTTTTGGTTGTATCTAAGAGTGTTAACCAAAAATTTTCCAGTTGTTGCGACATATCCCGCTGATGTAAGCCGCTGCATTCAAATACAAGATGTTGCTTATAAACTTCCCTGATCAGATAGGTTTTTCCGATTCGTCTTCTGCCATATAAGGCAAGAAATGCCGATTCGTCTTTTTTTAGAAGTTCTTGCAGGAGTTTAATTTCTTCTTTTCGACCAGCTACCTTCATTGAAATCAGATTTATAACTCGCCAAATATATTGAATTTACTTTTAATTTGGCGAGTTATAATTTTATATTTCGCCAAATAATTCATTTGTGACGAGTTTTGGCGAATTATAATTGAATGCTAAACAGCAAATTCATGTTAATTT
Source organism: Fluviicola sp. (assembly GCA_029866325.1). Lineage (GTDB taxonomy): Bacteria > Bacteroidota > Bacteroidia > Flavobacteriales_D > Crocinitomicaceae > Fluviicola. The sequence goes on from JARWZO010000027.1 coordinate 153,912, forward strand.
AAAGAAGGTATTCGATTGATTTTAAGTGTAATATATGTTTACTCAAACGCCAACACCTTCGAAGGATTAAGCCCAACATTGTAAGTTCGCTCAAAAACTCCCGCCGAACTAAAGAGGTGCAAAAATCCGGTGTTACTAAACCCATTGGCGTCGGCACAGTAAATCTTGTCGGTTACAGAAGAGTAAGTTACGCCATACAACGTTGTAATTCCCGCCATTGAAATATAATTCGGAATACTCAGTTGTTCGGTCAGTGCGTCAAACAATCCGATTTGACTCGTACTCGTGGTATAATCATAATAACTGATAAGGAGTTTATCATTCATGCGTGTCATTCCGCTTGCATCAAACGAGAACGTAAATTCTTTCGTATCGTTCACCGGATTGATGCGGTGCATCCGCGAAGGAATAGTGCTGTAATTCCCGCGACTGATCACATACACATCACCTTCACTATCAACGCATAAACTTCCAGGGTTGTTTCCTACCGTAATACGCTGTATTTCCTGATGCGTAGTCAAATCAACTACAGAAACGGTGCTATCGACATTCGGGTAATTCAAACCGCCCGAGTTGGCAACATACAATTTTCCATTGCTCACAGCCAATCCTTCCGGATTACTTCCCACGGCGATACGCTGAGTTACCGATAACGAAAGCGTATCAATAACATCCACATAACCGTCATAACACGTTACATACGCTTTGGAACCATAAAAAGTGATGGAACGCGGTTGTTTTGGGGTTCCGTTGTGAATCATACTGATTTGTTGCAACGAATTTCCGGTAATTGCATCTAGTATTTCAACCGTACTCGAAATATTCACAACCACATAAATTTTCCCTCCGTAACGCTTTAAATCGTTGCCTGTATCTCCTAAACCGCGATTGGTTTTTTCTTCGAAAAACGAATTTCCTATTGTATGATCATTGGTGTTGATCCAGCTAAGCGAGGAGTTGTTGTGATTGAATAATCCTTCGTTGAGCACCAATAGTCCATGCGAGAGAGTAGTAGGAGCTGGTGTTTCCGTATCCGGTTTTTTCTTCTTGCAGCCCAAAACGGTTACTGCTAAAATACTGATGAAAAGGACTCTAAAAATCATAACTCAAACGAAAAGCAATGTTAGTACCGGGCATTAAGAAATACCTTATATAGCTGTAATAATTGTTGGTGAGGTTGTTAATCGCCAAACGAGTGGTAAGCTGGTGATCTCTCCACGAAAGTTTGTAGAAAAATGATAGATCCAATAATACAAAGTCTTCCAGTAAATTAGATGGAATATTTTGGTTGAGTGCATACCGTTCTCCTTGGTAAGTAAGTAACAAGCTCGCACCCCAATTGCTAAATTCAGCGTTCAGTTCGGCTGTTCCGGCATGTAGCGGCGAATAACTGAGTACATCGCGGTAGGTGGAACTGTTCGGATCACTTAAATCGAGTGTGTATTGAAAGGTGTATTGCAGCCTGAAGGATGTTGTAAAACGGTTTTTCCGATACGAAACAAGTTGCCGGACTTCAGTTCCGTAAGCGTCTGATTTTCCAATGTTTTGAATCGACCAAATGAATAGATTTTTGGTGGGAATGGCCAGTATTTTATCAATCGCGTGCACATAAAACGGTTGAACAGCTCCTTGGTACGACCACCTTGTTTCGTTACCGAATTCTTTATAGTATCCAAAGGTTGTGTAGGCCAATTGTGCTTTTTCGGGAACCAATTTATCATTTCCGACCTGATTGTAATACAATTCGTTGAATGAGGGCTGCCTGACTGTATAGCGATACCCGGCAATAAACGAAAGACCTTTTTTGAAGATTTTCCATTCACATGAAGGAAGTAAAACAGTGGTACGCTTGGTTTGATGAGGACGAATATCTTGAATGTCCTGAAATCCTAACTGCGCTGAAAAATCACCTTTCCACAACCATTTTATTGAAGAAATCAAGTCGGTTGAAAAACGGGTTGGGGGAGTGCTGAAAACATCAGAGAACAATTGTTCATACCGAACGCCACCTCCGAGTAAAACGAATAACGAATCACTGGGTGAATGATAGCGCCATTGGGAATTTCCGGTAGATTCTTGCGAAATAAATCGGCTGTGTAAATACCCCATTGTATTAAAGTAATTTGAATCAACGTAGTTGAGTTCCGATTGTTGGAAAGATACTCCAGAGCTTCCTATGAAACGCTTGGAACTTCCAAGGTGTCGTAAAGTAATCAAATGATTATTTCCAAATAACCGTTGATTGGCAGTTTCATTATAAAACACTACTGCTCCTGGCAATCCTTTGTTGTAATAAGCACCACTATATGTAGCATGTAGTTTTTGCTTCGGAGAAATAAAATAAGAAACAGATGCCGTACCGAACGCGTCTACAAGATCGCCATTTGTGCGGGAGGTTTTGGTTTTCGTTTGACCGTTCATATAGGTAAAGGGGTAATTACCATCAAATCTTCTTCCTTTTAGTGATGCTGCAACTTGCCATTTGGAGAAACGCCTGCTCACAAAAGCATGCGCATCTAGTTGACCAAAAGAGCCAAGTTGGGTCCCAATATTTGCTTCAAATTTTTCCACCTTAGTGAGGTGGCGTGTTTCCATCGCGATGATTTGTCCGGCAAGTTTCGAGTGAATGGGATAATTAATCGAAATCGGGTCATAACCAACAAGCAACAGGTTATTGATGAAATCAATCGGAATTTGCCCCAAATCTGCTTGGCCACTCTGTGTTAGCGAAAGGGCAAAATGATCCGAAACAACACTAACATGTCCTGCTCCCAAACTCCGGAAGGTAACGGTTTTCATGCCCCCCAATCCACCATAACTTTTGGTTTGAACGCCGGTAAACAGGCTCATTAATTGCCCTACATCGGTCGCCAAACGCCGTTCAAGTCGAATTTTGTCAATACTAACAGGAGTATTAAGGATAGAAGTACGTTGGTTCACTACTACCGAATCCAATTCCGTCGGATCACCCTGACCAAACAAGCAAGATGATCCGACAAGAATTGAAAACAAACAATATGTGAGGCGAATACTCAAATTAGCGTTTCATAAAAGTGCTTCTGGAAACACCGTTTTCAGTCGTTAATTCGATCAAATAAGCTCCCGCTGCCCATGAAGCGCAGTCTATAGCTGTAAATCCGTCTGTTTTACCTGTGTGAATAGTGGTTCCATTCGATTGACGTACGGTAATTGTTCCTGCTGTACCTTTTACGGTAAATTGTTCATTTGCCGGATTCGGATAAATGCTAAACGCTAATGCTGCGTTTTCTTCCACGCCTGCAGCTTCGTAAATAAGGTTATCCAGCGCGAAGTAGCCCGGAGTCAAAATTCCAAGTGCGTTTGTGTCAGATGATTCCAAGGTGAAATCCAAGTAACGAATAGCTCCCAATGAACTCAAATCAACTGTTTGCCAAGTGTCAACGATGTAATCCTGTGTACTGTCGGCAAAGCGGTAATCAGCCAAGTAAAATGTCACTGTTCCGATGGAATCGTTATTCTCATCATACCCTGTGATCAGCAAGCGGAAGAAATCTTCACCGTTTGTTCCGTCAGGATCACCGGCTGCATTGTTGGGTGAACCGAATTGTTTTCCAAACGTATCGCCGTTCAGCATGGAAAGTGCAGCATATGTAGTATTGGTGATTTCAATACTAGTTAGTGCTTGTAGATAGCCGAAATCAAGATTCCCGCCGTAATTCACCGCATAATTGGCACTTCCATTAGCCCCAATTCCTGTATAGGCGCTAAAATCGTTGGTGTAACCTGCAGTCGTAATATCAGTTGAGCTTGAGTAAATAAACCCTCCCGACCAGTAGCTAAACTGCATGTTGTATTCATTCGGAAATGTAACACCGTTTGCTACAAATGATCCCGAACCGTCGGAACCGTTCCAATAAGAATCGGGTGAAAGTGTCAGATCGTCAAACGTAACTGTTGTTTGTGCAAAAGCACCGCATGTGGCCAGAATAGCCAGAGATAGTAATGTTTTTTTCATTGCTTACGCATTTTATAAAGTTAAAAAAGCAAATGAAAATCAGAAATGAGAAACAGAACTGAGGTGCGCGCTACCCCAATCATGAAACCGACTTTAATCTGAAGTCTTCATTCAAAAAAGCTTTGGCAGGTATTCTGACTCCCCTCAGTTCTGTTTCGTCTTCCCATCGGTAATGCACCAACAGTGACTTCGTGAAACAGCTTTGACAAGGGTTACAGCTGCAGATACAGTTTCGGATTCACACCGAATTCCCTATTAATTCCTCCCGTTCAATTCGAAAACATCCTGTTTGGAAACCTAAAACCGTGGCGAAGATACACAATTTTATTTCACACGTATTACGAATATCGTTGTCGAAGTCTCCAAAACAAGATTGGAACTCAGATGCAGCAAAGAGCTATAGACACCCTGCTGTTAATAAAATTCAATTGCCGATTGGAAAAAAAGATTATTTTTGCATCGCTTAAACGTACAACAGATGGCAAAAAATAACAGCACTAATAACCTGAAACAACAATTTAAAGAAAACAAACAATTGCGAATGATCACCTATGGTATCGGTGGTCTTGTAGTAGTGCTTGTAGGGTATTTGGTGTACCGTCAATTCATTTTTGGACCTGAAAATGACAAGTCAAAAGGTGCTTATGTAAAAGGACTAAACCTTGCTTCTCAGGATTCTACTGATTTGGCGATTGCTGAGTTGGAAAGTGTTGTGAAAAAATACGACGGAACCGTTGGTGGTGAAAACGCTCAGTTGGTTTTGGGTCGTCAGTACATGACAAAAGGTAACTTCAAAAAAGCGCTTTCTACATTGGAAGGTGTGAAAGTAAGTGATACATACGCCAAAGTTGGTGTGATCGGTTTGCAAGGTGACTGCTATAGTGAAATGGGTAAATACCAAGACGCTCTTGATAAATACACTGAAGCAGCAGAAACAAACGAAAACGAAAAAACAACTCCGGAATACTTGTTCAAAGCAGCCTTGGTTGCTGAACACTTGAAAAACTTCGAAAAAGCAACTGAATTGTACGAACGCATCCGCGATAACTACTCTCAGTTTGCTCAACAAAAAGCAATAGAGAAATTCATTGCACGATCTAAAAACACAAAACTGAAATAAAGTGGCAACAAGTCTCAAGAACTTATCTGCTTACGATAAACATACTATTCCAAACGGTGCCGATTTTAAGATCGGCATTGTTGTTTCTGAGTGGAACGATCACATCACCAACAAATTATTGCAAGGTGCTGTTGATACCTTACTCGAGAATGGTGTAAGCGAAAACAATATCCTCATTCACCGCGTTCCCGGAGCGTTTGAATTGCCATTGGGCGCCCAGTGGTTGCTCGAAACAATCAATCCTGACGGTGTAATATCCATCGGTGTGGTAATCCAGGGCGAGACTCGTCATTTCGATTTTGTTTGCGGTGGAGCCACGCAAGGTATCATGGACATAACCCTTAAGTATAACAAACCCGTTTCGTTTTGCCTCCTCACCGATAATACCGAACAGCAATCCATTGATCGGGCCGGCGGAAAACATGGAAACAAAGGGGTGGAATGCGCTGTTACCTTGTTAAAAATGATCGGATTGAAACGATCACTTATTACCAAAAACAAAGTAGGTTATGACGCTGATTAAATCAATTTCTGGCATTCGTGGAACAATCGGTGGTAAACCCGGCGATGCACTAACTCCAATTGACGCAGTACAATTTGCCGCTGCTTACGGTTCATGGTTAAAATTGCGCTTTCCGAATCAGCGACTAAAAGTAGTTGTAGGAAGAGATGCCCGTATTTCAGGTGAAATGATCTCGCAATTGGTCACTAATACCTTGATGGGCCTTGGAATTGATGTTGTACAACTTGGTTTGTCGACTACTCCAACGGTAGAAATGGCGGTTCCGTATCACAAAGCCAATGGCGGAATTATCCTCACAGCCAGTCACAATCCAAAACAATGGAATGCCCTCAAATTGCTGAACGAAAAAGGTGAATTTATCTCCGGTGCCGAAGGCGAACATTTGTTGGCAATTGCTACCAGCGGTGATTTCGATTTCGCAGAAGTAGATGATTTAGGTCAACTGACAAACGATACAACTGCAATAGAACGACACATAGAAACCATTTTGGCATTAGATGATGTTGATATTGCAGCGATAACTGCAGCCGATTTTTCCATCGTTGTTGATGCCGTCAATTCAACCGGTGGAATAGCTGTTCCGGCGTTGTTGCGAAAGCTTGGAGTAACAAAAATTACCGAGTTGTACTGCGAACCTACAGGACATTTTCCGCATAATCCTGAGCCTTTACCCGAGCATTTAACAGAACTTTCTCAGAAAATTCAAGAAGTAAAAGCCGATTTAGGCATTACCGTTGATCCGGACGTAGATCGTTTGGCCTTGGTCAATGAAGACGGATCCATGTTTGGCGAAGAATATACACTTGTGGCTGTTTCAGAATACATTCTTTCGCGTCGCAAGGGAGCAACGGTTTCCAATCTTTCTTCTACGCGCGCATTGCGTGATGTAACTGAGGAAAACGGTTGTGAATATCACGCTTCGGCAGTTGGTGAAGTGAATGTGGTGGAAAAAATGAAAGCGGTAAATGCCGTAATTGGTGGTGAAGGAAATGGTGGAATTATCTATCCTGATTTACATTATGGTCGCGATTCATTGGTTGGAATTGCCTTGTTTTTGACCCATTTAGCTCAGAAAAAAGTGTCAATGACGGCTTTACGTGCTTCGTACCCAAACTACGAAATGGCGAAGAAAAAGATCGAATTAACACCCGGAATTGATGTAGATGGCATTCTTCAAACCATGGCGAAACGCTACGAAAATGAAGAAGTAGATACAACCGACGGTGTAAAAATTTACATTGGCAAAGAATGGGTTCACCTGCGTAAAAGCAATACAGAACCGATTATCCGTGTCTATACAGAAAGCAAAGATGCACAAGCCGCATCCGATCTGGCCGACAAAATAATTAACGAAATAAAATCACTGTAGGCGCGGGACGCATCCCGCGCCTTTTTTGTTTTGTTGAATGACATGAAACAACACCTATTTCAAACCCAATTTTAACAATTGCTGAACCTATTTCCTATTCGCTGGTACTGTGTAAAAATTTTGATCCCATGAAAAAAGTAATTGGTTTAGTAGGAAGTTTGTGCATCGCGCTTAGCACATTTGCTACTGAGAAAGAAACCATCAAATCGAGCATTTCAGAAGTAACTGTATACACACAAGGTGCGCAAGTATACCGAAAAGCAACGTATACGGTAAAACCAGGAGTCACTCAATTGGTCATTGAAGGCATCAGCCCGAATATTGATCCGAAAAGCCTTCAGGTAAAAGCAACAGGTAATGTTGTGTTGATCGACTCCAAGTATTCCATGTTTTATCCGCAACCGGTTGTGGTGAAATTGGAAGGCTTACCCTTGAAAATCAGAAAAGACATTCAACTGTTACAGGATTCCATTTCGGATATCGATTATGAAATCCGCGAAATTCAGGATGAAATAGATGTATTGACAGCCACCAAAAGCATTTTGGCAAATAATGGAGCAATCAAAGGACAAGGAAAGGTGAATGACTCGATTCAGTTGTTGAAACAAGCCGTTGATTATTATCAGGTAAAAATGAATGAGCTCAACAAAAAAATGCTTGCCTTGAATCGTCGCAAATCAGAAAAAGACTTCAAACGTTCAGGGATGCACGCGCGTATGCAGGATTTGAAAAATTTCCAATCTTCTAGCGCTCCTGAGCAACCGAAAGGACCTATTCATCAAATCATGATAACCGTTTCTGCCAAAGAAGCAGCTACCGGTAAATTGACAGTTTCCTACCTTGTTACCGGTGCAAGTTGGGTGCCGATGTACGATCTTAGAAGTGATATTGCAACAGGTAAAATCAACCTGACATACAAAGCTCATGTGAGCCAAAATACGAGTGAAGATTGGGACGATGTGCGTTTAACGGTTTCTACCAATAATCCTTATCAAAACAAAACACGTCCTGTTCTTCATCCGTGGTACATTGATTATTATGTTGCGAGTGTCTATTACAATCAGCCAAATTATTCCTATTCTAATGCACCCATGCCGCAGGTAATGTCAAGCGAAGCAAAATCAAATGCAGGCGCTATGGAAGACATGGAGGGCGATGCCCAGACAGCTAGTGATTTTACGACCATGATTGATCGTGTACTTTCAGCAGAGTTTAAAATCGATTTGCCTTATTCTATCAAAAGTGATGGCGAAGAACACATGGTATTGGTGAAAAACATCGATTTGAATGCCAATTACAAATATATCAGTGTTCCTAAATTGGATCCGAGTGCTTACTTGGTAGCACAAATCGTGAAACTGGATGAATTGCAATTGGTTCCGGCAACAGCCAATATTTTCTTCGACGGAACCTATATCGGTGAAACGTATTTGGATCCAACTACAATGGATGATACACTTTCATTGAGCCTTGGTAAAGACCCGAATATCATCGTGAAACGTACCTTGTTGAAGAAAGAAATGAAGGAGAAAATCGTTGGGAATACCAAAGAGCGTATAATGTCGTACGAATTGGAGATCAAAAACCTCAAATCGACGAACATTCAATTGATTGTGAAAGATCAATTGCCGGTAACACAAAATGCCGACATCATCATCGAGCCGATTGATTTGGATAAAGCGAACTACAATCCTGTCACAGGTATTCTCAACTGGGAATTTGAAATGAAACCGAAAGAAAACCGTAAGATTCATTTCAGTTACCGTGTGAAACACAACAAAGACAAAGAGGTTATCTTGCAATAATAAACATAGGAAAAACCATTGTAGGCCTGGGATTTATTCCAGGCCTTTTTGTTGAATCACTTTCTGTAAGCGCGGTACGCATCTCGCGCCCTAGTTGAATAACATGAAACAATGCCGCCGCATGAACCAATCAGATGATCTGTAAGCGCGGGATAACTTATCAGCCTCGGTGATCCTGGACCTTTTTTGTTGGATCACTTTTGTAAGTGCGGGACGCATCCCGCGCCTGAATAACATGAAGAAAAAACAGCGCAACAAAAAAGGGCTTCCCAATCGGAAAGCCCTTCATATTAAAAGAATGTTAATTCTTAGTTTTTCACGAAGTTACCACGAGCAACTTTACCTGAAACGGTAATAGCTTCGTATAGGTACATTCCTGATTTCAAATCAGCAACGTTAACGTTAGATGTAGCAGAAATAAATGCTACTTTACCATCCATTGTCATAATACGTACTTCAGCCAACTCTTCTGTTGTAACGATGTTCAATACTTCGTTAGCAGGATTAGGGAAAACAGAAGCTTCAGTAATTGCTTCGTTGATACCCGCAGCATTTTCTACATTGATATCGTCCAATACGATGAAGTTCTCATCTGTACAGTTGTGGTGACGGAATACTAACAATACTGTATCTTGACCCGCCATTGAAGAAATGTCGTAGTTGAAAGTATACATTTGCTCACCACCAGCCAAAGCAGCAGCGTGAACCGGACTTGCAGTAGCAATATCATTTACACTGTTCAAAACATAAACAGAAATAAATTCTTGGTAAAAGTTAGAAGCAGTTGACTCAGGAGAACCTACTTTAAAAGACAAAGTAACGTTACCTGTAACAGCAGACAAATCGATATTTGGCGAAATCAAGTAGTTGTCAGGAGTCAAAGGAGTACCATTTGGTTGTGGATTCGGATCCCATGAAGCCGAAATAGCCATGTTTCCTTGAGATGCAAAAGCAGCAGTTGTACCGATTCCCCAATTGTTTGTGTCTAAATCTGCTGGTCCTTGTAGGATTGACCAAGTTTGTGGTGTTGTCCAGTCCTCAGTGAAATACTGAGCATCTACATTTGTCAAAGCCAAAACAGCTCCAATAGCAAGTAAAGTTTTTTTCATAGTTTTTTATTAAAAAGTTAATTCGATACCAAATGTAAAGACATACAACGAATGTTCCAAATAAAACTCCAAGAATGTTATGAAAGGTAGATGGTTGATTTCTCAGTGAGGAGTTAAAATAGGAGCATTTCAATCTTGTTTCGATGCAAAATTAAGTTGCCTTGGCTTTCCAATTGTTTGAGTAATCGCGAGATAACTACTCTAGAAGAGTTTAGTTCCTCCGCTATTTCGAAATGAGTGAGGTGTAAACTAGTAGTGCCGTTTATTTTGACTTTGTCAGATAAATAATTTTTCAACCTTTCGTCTAATTGTTTAAAAGCCAGACTGTCAATCGTATCAAGCATTTCTGTGAGCCGATGATTGAAACTGCTAATGATAAATGAGCGCCAACTGGCATATTGTACCATCCATTTATCCAAGAAAGCAATGGGAATAATAAGGAATTGTGCATCTTCTTCTACAACTGCTCTGATTGTACTTTTCAACAGTTTCGGATCAAATGTTAAAGACATGGCACAAGTATCACCGCTTTCTATATAGTAAAGCAATAATTCGTTCCCTTGATCGTCTTCTCGGAATACTTTCAGCGAACCGCTCAATAATAAAGGTATCCCTGGGAATGTTTGTCCAATTTCAATGAGCACAGTTCCTGCAGAAGCCTCTTTCAACAGCATGTTAGAATGAATAGCTTCGATTAGTTCGGGTTCAAATAAGTATCCGAATTTTTCAGTGATGAGATTGTGCGTCCCTGATAGCATCTTTGTCATATCCGAAGAAAAAATTGGCCCATATTATTTTTGAAAGTGCGTAAAAATAGGGACCGGCAGCTAAAGATACCAATGAAATGATAGTGATTTGCAAACCGGTTGATGCATTCGGGAAAAATAAGTTAAAGGATACCCAACATGCCACAAAAAGCGCTACTCCAAGTGCATAAGAAACATACATGGCTCCGTAATAGAATCCAATTTCCTTCTCGTATTTCAATCCACATTTCGGGCAATGTTCATGTGTATCTCCGGCTTTTCTAAGATTGTAAGGGTTGGCAACAAAAAAATCACCTTCCTGACAGCGCGGACAAACCATTTTGACTATACTGTACAATTTTGTTCCCTTGCCAAACATCCTTTTTTTGTGCGAAATTAACGTAAAATTCCTCTTGAATACATGATAAAAGTCATGATAACGGTATCGATTTGGGTCTTGTAACATAAGTGACATTATCTTGCCTATTTTTGAAACACCTTTGTATTCCGAACTGAACGGGGAACGATCAAATGAAAGCACATGGAATGGATAAAAAGAAATAAATGGATCATGGTGGGCGCGGGAATAGGCGCTTTAGGTGGTTACGCTTATTACTATTTTGTAGGCTGCGCAAGCGGAACCTGTGCAATTACGTCTAGCCCGGTGAACAGCACGTTGTATGGAACACTCATGGGTGGGCTTTTTATGAATCTCTTTTCAGCAAAGGGAAAAACGGTAAATAAGAAAAAATATGAATGATTGGACAAAAAGTGAAAACAAAGTAATTGTTGATGTGCGTTCGCATGCTGAATTTAGCGGTGGACATGTAGTAGGTTCTGTTAATATTCCACTACAAGAGATCACGGATCATTTGGAAGAATTACTTCAGGCCGAAACATTGGTTTTTTGCTGTGCAAGTGGTGGAAGAAGCGGAATGGCGACTCAGTTACTTCAACAAAATGGGCACTCCAATGTCTTTAACGGAGGTAGTTGGTTGTCGGTAAATAACAGCATTAATACAACTAAGTAATGGGATTTTTACAACGATTATTCGGTGGTAAACCATCGATTGATTTTGCTGAAATGGCAAAGCGTGGAGCTCAGTTAATTGACGTGCGATCGCGTCAGGAATATCAAGGTGGTCATATCAAAGGAAGTGTCAATATCCCCTTGGATCAATTGGCCGGATCACTAGCAAAAATAAAGAAAGATAAACCCGTTATCACTTGTTGTGCTTCCGGAATGCGAAGCGGCTCAGCAGTAAATATATTGAAGTCAAACGGATTTCAGGAAGTTTACAACGGCGGAAGCTGGTTCAGATTACAATCAAAAATCCATTAATTCAACCCTTCAGTTTAAGATGAAACAATTCAAATTCATATTGATCCCGATTTTTGTAGGCTTATTGAATAGCTGTGGGATGAGTCAGTCGGAAAAAATAGTTCTGAAACCTGCAGCATTCCAAGAAAAGATAGCAGCCACCGAAAACGCAACGATTCTTGATGTGCGAACAACGGAAGAATTTGCAGGCGGTCATTTGGAAAACGCCAGAAATATTGACTGGACTGCGGATGGATTCGATGCGAAAATTGCCAAACTGGATAAATCCAATCCGTATTTTGTTTATTGCCTTTCCGGAGGAAGAAGTGCCGCTGCGGCAGAACACATGCGTGAACTTGGGTTCAAAGAAGTATATGAAATGGATGGAGGAATGATGAAATGGCGCTCGGTCGGACTTCCGGAAGTGTTGGGAACAGCCGCTCCAAAAACGGGTATGACGATTCAGGATTACGAATTACTGATTGCAGATGAGAAAATCGTATTGGTCGATTTTTATGCGGAATGGTGCGGTCCTTGCAAAAAAATGAAACCTTTTTTGGAGGAAATTTCAACCGAAATGCAAGCAACCGTTAAAATCGTACGTATTGATGTAGACAAAAACCCCGAGCTTGCTAAGGAGCTGAAAATAGATGCATTACCAACAATTCAGATCTACAGAAACAAACAAGTCAGCTGGAGTAATGTAGGTTTTGTTGAAAAAGAAACCTTGATTGAACACTTAAAATGATGTTTCGTACATTTTTTTTGAAACCTTTTTAAAACATTCCCGTTAGAGTAATCAACGGATCAATTATTAACATCTACAGGTTAAGGGAGAAAGGCTTTTGTCAGTTGACAGAGGCCTTTTTCTTTGAGTGTAAGGTTGAATCTATGGTGTTTACGGTGAACGAACCGATTCTTTTTTTTTGTAGCTTAGTGCATTAAAACCAAAGCTAGATGAAAAAAACTGTACTTCTCTCCGGAATGTTGCTAATGGGCGCTCTCTCCTTTGCCCAGCAATTCCAACTAATTTCCCATGATGACAGTGGCGTTGCCATTGGTCACAAGCTCAAAGAAATGCCTTATCAGTATGTTACCATTAACGGTCAGCAATACATTGATTTCGGTAAAACACATCAGGTTATTTCGATGGAAAACGGGTTGCCGGCAATGCCGCTTTACCATACGTCGGTTCAACTTCCTGCAAAAGGAAACACACTATTGGTGGTTGAATACGATGCCGTAACCGAAATTCACAATGTTGATGTGGCTCCTTCTAAAGGAAACTTGAAACGAAATATCGATCCGTTATCTGTTGCTTATACATTCGGGTCGGCTTATCAGCAAAATGCATTTTATCCGTCAAACATCGCTTCGCTAAACGATCCGTTTGTTTGGCGCGAATCAAGAGGACAAACAATTACCATTTCTCCATACCAATACAATCCTGTGACGAAAGTATTGCGTGTACATGAGAATATCCGCGTTCGTTTGGTAGTTCAACCGGATGTTGCCGGAATCAACGAAACAAAAGTATCGAAAATTGACGCTGTTTTAGGAAGCACGCAACAACACTTCTTTATCAATACTTCAAGCGATGTGCAAAAGTATACTGCTATTGATGAAGAAGGTGAAATGCTGATCATTACTGATGATGCACTTTCTTCTACCATTCTACCATTAGCCAATTGGAAAAATCAAAAAGGTATCAAAACAACTGTAGTATCAACATCTGTTGCAGGTACAACCGATACACAAATCAAAACCTACATTCAAAATTTTTATGCTTCTAATCCTGATTTAGTTTATGTATTGCTTGTAGGTGATCATGAAGACGTTCCTTCACATACGTACGGTATGAGTGGTGATGGTGAAGACTTATGGTCTGATTCGTATTACGGACAATTAGCCGGTGGAGTGAACGATTTTTATCCGGAGGCTTTTGTAGGACGTTTTTCCGGTTCTGCTTCTCAAGTGAAAGTAATGGTCGACAGAACATTGGAATACGAAAAAAATCCTGCTGCGGGAGACTGGATGGAAAAAGCCATCGGTTTAGGTTCGGGTGAAGGTTCAGGTTACGGTGATGACGGTGAAGCCGATTGGCAGCATTTACGTAACATCCGTACACGTTTGATGAGCTATGGATATACAAACGTTTATGAGTTTTATGACGGTTCTAGAGGTGATGAAGATGCAAGTGGGAATCCAAATTCTACGATCATTCTTCCTGCTGTAAATGAAGGTGTTGGTTTGTTTAATTATACCGGTCATGGTGCGCAAAACACATGTGTTACCGGAAACTTCACGTCTACCAATATCAATTCAGCTACCAATAACGGTAAATACCCATTAGTCATCTCAGTTGCTTGTAATAACGGAACATTTGCAGGAGGAACTTGCATTTCTGAAACTTGGTTGAGAGCTGATAACGCTTCTACACCTGCCGGAGCAATTGCCGCTGCCGGTTCTTCCATTTTGATGGCATGGGCTCAGCCAATGCAAACTCAAGATGAAATGGCTGAAATTATTGCAGAGGCTTATCCTGCGAACAAGAAAACTACAATTGGTGGGTTGTTCTATAACAGTCAAGCGAGTATGCTGGAAGAATACCCAAGCACTGACGGAAAAGAAGTGATGCAAACTTGGCTGTTGTTCGGAGATCCGTCAACTCAATTCCGCAATAAACAAACTATGGGAATTACTGTAACTCATGTAGCACAAGTTGCCATGGCTACTACTTCTATAACCGTAAATTGTAATGTGGAAGGTGCCTTGATTGGTATTTCGCAAGACAATGTATTGATCGGTCGTGGTTATGTAAGTGGAGGAATAGCTGTAATTACGTTCCCAGCACTCGCTTCAAATTTACCTTTGGCGGTTACGGCTACCAAACAAAATTATGCTACATATCAAGGTCCGGTTCAGGTGGGTAACGGTCCTGCTGGAATTGAGGAATTGAGCAATTCTGTGACAATGTATCCGAATCCAGCTGCAACAACGGTAAGCATTGTAAGCAACGAATCAATGATTGAATCGGTTGAATTGGTAACAATTACCGGACAAGTAGTCGGTACGTTCGGCGCTACTAACGGAAGCGTAACATTGGATTTGACCACTGTTGCCGCAGGAAGTTATATTGCCCGCGTTACAACTTCAAAAGGTATTGCCATCAAACGATTGGAAGTAGTTAAATAATAAAGAATCGAATTATAATAAGAAAGGCCCGTTTGTTTTACGCAGACGGGTCTTTTTTTGGTTGAATTCTTCCAAAAAGGGATGATTGCTTTGACTATTTTTACCGCATGAAAGAAACGGTTGATGTGGTAGTAATTGGTGGAGGAGCGGCAGGATGTTTTGCTGCGATCCAAGCAGGAACCCATTTCCCTGGAGCACGAATTGTAATTCTGGAACGGGGAATAAAACCACTTGCCAAAGTAAAGATTTCAGGTGGTGGACGTTGTAATGTTACCAATAGCGTTTCAGATCCAACAGAACTTTCAGCCAATTACCCGAGAGGCGAACGCTTTCTGCGGAAGGCATTTTACTCGTTTTCGTCGGCTCACATGATTCAGTGGTTAAACGATCGCGGAATCGAATTACGAGAATATCCGGATGGTTGCCTTTTTCCAATAACCAATGATTCGCAAACCATCATCGATTGTTTTTTGAACGAGCTGAAAAAGCTAAAAATTCCACTGCACCTTGAATCTAGGGTCGATACGGTTCAACAAATCGAATCGGGTTGGGAAGTCTCGACTCCAACGAGGGTGATAACGTGTAAATCAGTGATCCTTACCGTTGGCGGACAACCAAAAATAAGTGGCTTTCAGTTGTTGAATCAACTCGATCTGAAAATTGTTTCACCCATTCCGTCGTTGTTTACCTTTAATATGCCCAACGAACCTATTCGCGAACTAATGGGGGTTGTCACGGAAAATGCATCGGTACGAATAGTCGGTGAAAAATGGTCAACATCAGGTCCGTTGCTGATTACGCACTGGGGAATGAGTGGTCCGGCTGTTTTGAAATGTTCTGCTTTCGGAGCCCGTATCTTGGAAGAAAAGGGTTATCGAACACCGATTTCGGTGAATTGGACAGGTGTTTTGAAACAAGATGATGTGCGGGCAGCGTTGGTCGAATGGAAATCGTCGAACAAAAAATTACTCAATACACCTTTGTTTCAGATCAAAAGCCGTTTGTGGACTTATTTGCTGAGCAAATGTGAGCTGCATGAAGACTTGCGTTGGTCGGAATTGGGAAATCGTCAGGAAAACAAACTCATCGAAGTATTGATCAACGATTTGTATCAAATGGAAGGTAAAACAACCTTCAAAGAAGAGTTTGTAACAGCCGGAGGAATTGATTTGGCTGAAATTGAGGTAAAAACCATGCAGTCTAAACGATATCGTGGCTTGTTTTTTGCCGGTGAGGTGATGGATATCGATGGAGTTACCGGTGGATTTAACTTTCAGGCTGCCTGGACTACAGCTGCAATCGCCGGAAAATCCGTATTATTGAACCAAATGGAAGAGAAATGAATACGCTCAATAAAACAATGTTCGTCGTTTTGGCGATTACCCTACTTGGAATGACCAACGCTTGTAACTTGCACAAAGAAAAACCCGAAGTGGTGGATAACGGTTCTGCTCCTTCAGAATCAACTAGAATTGTCGGAACAGTTCGAGCAACGGATGATTGCGGATTTTACATCGAATACATTCAAGGAGATTTAGCCAGAAGCCTTTATCCGATTAACCTCGATGCGAAATTTCAGGTCGATGGTATGCGCTTGAAATTTGCCTACGAAGAAGCGAAAGCAAAAGCACCTGAAAATTGTCCGAATTTTCAACCGATTAATGTCTCGGATGTCACTCCGCTTCGTTAAAGGTGAACCATTAAATAACGATAGAGTTCCAGCATCGACACAATATCCGATTTGAATACCTTTTCATCGGGAGTATGAACATTGTCTTCCGCGGCGCCGATAAAGCACCAATCGATTGGTAAATCTGATTTCTGGAGCACAGAGCCATCACTTCCACCGGCAGATTCTACTTCCAGTTGAAACGAAACACCCGATTCTCGCGTCAAATCAATAATCCGGTTGAGGTAACTTCTTCTTGGCAACATACTATCACGCATGGAAACCGCAACTCCGCCACCGTGAACAACGCCATGTGTTACCCAAGTGATGTCACTAATTAATGCTTGTTTTAAATTGTAGTTTTCGTACAAGTATCGCGCGCAATTTCCTACGGAGTTTCCGCCGTGTTCTTCGTAAGTAGAAAACACAATGGCTCCGTTTTCTAGAGTTTCACATAAGCGCAATGCAACCCACACACCCAAACGATTGTCCATGTAAGGCGATTGAATGTACTCTTCGGTTTCCCGGAAATTGGGTTTAAACGAAAGTAAGGTACCGCGTTCAACTTCTCGGTCTGAAACAAATGTCACTTGATTTTCACCGGATTCTTCTTCAATAAGCATCAATTCAACTTCACAATCACCCTTGGAATCATGTCCTACGAGTGGTGTTCCGTCAATATGTCTCGGTCCACCAACACGTATGAGATTATTGGAATACCCAACGCTGTAACCGATGGTATCCATGTGGGCATACACTGCCGTTCTTGGTTTACCGAATACAAGTATAATCGTATCCTGAAAACCATCTCCCGACAAAACCGTTGGTTGTACTTTCCAATTCGAGCTATTTTGGCTAATGTAGCTGAGAATAAAATCACGTATTCTAGCTTCGTCGCTTGCACAACCTTGAATGGTTACCAACTCTTCCAATAATGCCTTATGTTCTAATTCCATGTTCAATGAGTTCTACGTTTTTTAAATCTTGTAATTGCGCCAAAGCACGATCGTTCGAGATTGGGTAAGAGCCTTTCAGCCGGCAACTTAACTCGAATTGCTGCTCTTCAACGTGCAGCGGTATTGCTTTCACAATTGCCATAACCGCTGGCATTTGATCGTATTCAAACAACAATTCCACTATGCGATGATCTTCTTCTTCAACAATGGTGGCTTGTTCCAACGCTTCTTTAGCTGCAGTTCGATAAGCCGTGATCAATCCACTAACTCCCAGATTGGTTCCGCCATAATACCGCACAACACCGATCAACACGTTTGTTAAATCGAAAGATTGAATTTGTCCGAGGATCGGAGGTCCGGCAGAATTGGAAGGTTCACCGTCGTCACTGGCACGAAATACCTTTTTGTCACTTCCCAATCGGAAGGCATAACAAACGTGAACCGCCTGAAAATGTTCTTTTCGCCAGACAGCCAGGTGTTTTTTTACCTCTTCTTCGGTTTTACACGGAACGGCATACGCCAGAAATTTGGATCCTTTTTCTTTGTAGAATCCTTCGCTAGTTGCAAGAATGGTGCGGTATGTGCTTGAATTGGTCAAGACTGCGAAATTACAAAACTATCCTGCAATACGCAGATTTGGTTTGTTTGTAGATAAATAGTTGGGTAAAACGCGTGATTTAGCACTCAGATTAAGTTGTTCGTATGATTTAAAGTGATAATTGATGCGTTCTTTCCTCGAATTTGTCGAATATTTTTTTTTACAATAGATTAAAACGTTAGATTCAATTAAATACTAAAACTAATTCAGATGAAGCTCACTACTACAAAAGGAGGCATTTTTGCCTCGCTAACGCTCGCGTCTATACTTTTATTAGTTCCTGCGTGTAAAAAACAAAATCTTGCTCCAAGTACAATTACTCCGAATCCTTCCGGTAATACTACTTCTGTTATCACTCCCTGTGGCGAACCCGTTGTGAGTAATTTAATTGCTGGGCAAAACACTGTCTCAGGTACAATAACTGTTCAAAATGATCAAGACAGTTTGTATGTCACCTTTACTACTACAAATGGTTGGATGCTTGGTAAAACACATTTATATGTTGGTGAATTGCAAAATATGCCTGCTACTGCTAATGGAAACCCGCAAATAGGAAATTTCCCGTATCAACATACCTTAGATCCGATGGCT
This sequence comes from Fluviicola sp., assembly GCA_029866325.1. Taxonomy (GTDB): domain Bacteria; phylum Bacteroidota; class Bacteroidia; order Flavobacteriales_D; family Crocinitomicaceae; genus Fluviicola. The sequence continues at coordinate 172,908 of JARWZO010000027.1, forward strand.
TCTTCAGATCAGTATGCAATTGCGTTAAGTGATTTGCCCGCTTGCTTTATTGTTGCAACTCATGCAGAAACACATCTGGTGGGTTCTAATGGTGAAATTATTCAATCAGAGACTTCTTGGGGTCAGGGAACTCAGTTTAATGAGTCTGGAAGTTGGGCTATGTATTCTTCTTATTGTGTTCAGGAATGCGATGAACCTTGCGTATTTACTACTCAATCCTATGAATTATTCGGTGGACAAACAATTTCGGTTGGAAATTTATTGGTTACGAATGACCAAGATAGTCTAACAATTACTTATCAAACAACAGGAGATTGGTACATCGGGAAAATCCATGTGTATGTTGGCGCCTTAGCTGGACTTCCTGTAAACGGACAAAATGCTCCGATACCGGGGCAATTCCCTTATTCGGAATCGTACAATCCATATACACAAACGGCAACCATTCAAATAGCATTAGCTGATCTTCCTGCTTGTTATGTGATTGCAGCTCATGCCGAAATGCATAAAATAGTCAATGGGGTTGATGTACAGCAAGAAACAGCCTGGAGTTACGGAACACCATTCCAAGACACAGATCGATGGGGTTGGACCAGTGATTATTGCACTCAAATATGTGAATAATACGATTAGATTATAAAAGAGAGTCGTTCTGATTTACTGTCGGAACGGCTTTTTTTGTGGTTATTACTTTTGGTTAAGCATTGATTTTTCTACATTAGCTTTTTAAATTGGTCAAACATGCATTGGAATCGTTTATTAATCGTTGCGGCAGTTTCATTAGTTGTGATGATAGCTTGTAACAAAGAAGAAGAACCGGTAATCAATCCGTGCATGAACGGTCAGCTAGATCCGGGAGAAACTGCCATCGATTACGGTGGAACTTGCGGCGATTGTCCTGATCCTGAATATCCAACTGCCGGATTTTCATTCAATGGTGCTTATACTAGTGTATCGACCAAGCAATTGACGTATTCAAACGATTGGAAACTCTATGTTGCAAATGATTCCGTTTCGGTACAAGTGAATTTGGGAAATGATGGAACAGTTGGTACTGATACATTAATGAATGCATCGGGAAGTTACGCATTTCTAAACGGGGTAAGCTACCCAACCTTGGTAGAAGGTTCCTCTTCGATTACCAGTCACAACCTCTCGACTCAAAAACTCAGTGGTTTTTTTCAAGCAACGTTTGTGCGCGTTCCTGGTGATACGCTTCATATTACCAATGGTTATTTCAATTTCTTACATTATTAACTTAGTTAAGTTAACAGGATAAAAAAAATCCCCGCTCATCGAACGGGGATTTTTTGTTATTGAATCGTTAGTTTTTTCTCGAGATCTTCGAGGTAAACTCTAAATTGTTTGTCTGTTTCAGATAAGTTCATTACCGTTCGGCAAGCGTGCAATACCGTTGCGTGATCTTTTCCACCGCAATGAGCTCCAATACTTGCCAAAGATGACTTGGTCATTTTCTTAGAGAAGTACATGGAAATCTGACGAGCCTGAACCACTTCGCGTTTACGTGTTTTCGATTTCAACATTTCAATCGGTAGGTCGAAATAATCGCATACTACTTTTTGGATGTAATCGATAGACACTTCGCGTGCTGTGTTCTTCACGAACTTGTCGATCATTTGCTTAGCCAAATCCAATGTAATCGCTTTTTTGTTCAAGGAAGCCTGAGCTAGCAATGAAGTCAAAGCACCTTCCATTTCACGGATATTGGTGTTGATGCTATAAGCAAGGTATTCAACCACTTCGCGTGGAAGTTCAATGCCGTTTCCGTACATTTTCTTTTCCATGATCGCGATACGCGTTTCCAAATCCGGTGTGCTCAAATCAGCTGACAATCCCCATTTGAAACGCGATAACAAGCGTTGCTCCATTCCTTGCATTTCTACCGGCGGTTTGTCAGACGTAAGAATGATCTGTTTACCGTTTTGGTGCAAGTGATTGAAAATGTGGAAGAATACATCCTGCGTTTTCTCTTTACCCGAGAAGAACTGAACATCGTCTATAATCAACACGTCTATCATTTGATAGAAGTGAATAAAATCATTGGTTGTTTGGTTCTTCAATGCGTCGATAAACTGATGCGCAAATTTCTCAGAACCTACGTACAATACGGTTTTGTTCGGCGATTGATTTTTAATCCCGATTCCAATAGAGTGAGCAAGGTGTGTTTTCCCCAAACCTACACCGCCGTAAATCAACAACGGATTAAAAGCAGTTCCGCCGGGTTTGTTAGCAACAGCGTATCCGGCCGAACGAGCCAAACGGTTGCAATCACCTTCTACAAAATTCTCGAAAGAATAAGCAGGGTTCAGATTCGAATCAACGTTTACTTTCTTCAATCCCGGAATAATAAACGGGTTCTTGATCGGATTGTCGCTGATATTGATCGGCATGTTTACCGGTGCGTTCTTCAGTGCTTTCTTGTTTGAGGCAGGAAGCTTTACGGTATAAGGATTTGAATTACCCGCACTGTTTTCCATTACAATGCTGTATTCCAAATGACCTTCGGTTCCCAATTCCTTCTTAATTACCTTTTTCAACAAAGTAATGTAGTGTTCTTCTAACCACTCGTAAAAAAAGTGTGAAGGAACCTGAATTGTCAAGACATCATTTTCTATTCGAACTGGAACAATCGGTTCAAACCACGTTTTGTAGGCTTGCAACGGGATGTTGTCTTTGATGACTTTAAGACAGGAACTCCATATAGCGTCATGGTTGGCACTCATTAGCAAACTTATATATTTATTGTTAATAACTATTTAATCAGTATAATAGGCTCGAAATTCAGGGGTTAAAACCATTGAACTTAGACAGGAGCAAATATTTACATAAAAAAGTGAAAAAAAAAGTCCATTAGGGGTTGATTATTTGAAAAGTTTTGCTTTGTCTTTAACCAAAGCTTTAATATGAATTTAATGAAATGTTCATTATTCGAGTTTCTTCGACTAAAATACGAAAAAAAAAGACAAAATGGGGGAATTATTAGGTAAACATAATAAATTGCTTGTGAGATTTTGCCTGAATTATCGGAAAATTGTTCCGAAATTCGCTCAAAGTGAATGAAGTTTAAAATTGCATGAAAAGTTCTTTTAATCATACCATACAATTGAGAGTGAGATATGGCGAAACCGATCAAATGGGGTATTGCTATTATGGTAATTATGCGTCTTATTTTGAAGTGGGAAGGGTAGAGGCATTGCGATCGCTCGGAATGAGTTACCGTTCGCTGGAAGAAGATGGCGTAATGTTACCGGTAAGCCACTTTGAGGTCGATTATCACAGTCCGGCTTTGTATGATGATGAATTATCGATAAAAACGTCTATTGTGTTGCTGAAAGGAGCACGGCTGTTTTTTGAATACACTATCCATAATGCAAATAATGTATTGATTTCGAGTGCCAAAACAACCTTGGTGTTTGTTTCAAAAGTCACGATGCGACCTATACCTGCACCAAAAGAGTTTGTCGATTTAATAAGTAAGTATCATGATGGAGAATGATTTTTTTGAGTTGCGGGTTCCGTCGCTTGAAGAAAGAGAGCGATGGGTGACTCGTCGTGAAGGCGAATTCAGGATAGGGCAACAAACGCTCTTTCGCACCGAAGATCCCGAATCATGGAAACAACGCAAGTACCACATTCTTGGAATCAAAGAAGATATCGGTCCGCGCGCAAATGGCGGAATGGGTGGCTCTGATAAAGCATTCGACGTTTTTATCAGCCGTTTTCTGGCAGTTCAAAGCAATCGGTTTCTTACCGGAGAAGAGTTGGTGGTTCACGGAGTTATTGAGCAGTTGCCAACCGAACACGAGCTTTCATTGAAAGAATTGGTAGCCGAACTGGATGAGCTGGTGATTTGCTGGTCGAAGGAAGTGACGCGCGTTGGTGGAATTCCGATTGTGATCGGAGGTGGACACAACAATGCGTTTGGGTTGATCAAAGGTGTGAACGAAGGAAGCGGGAATCAACTTTCAGTGGTGAACCTCGATCCGCATGCAGATACCCGCGATTTGGAAGGTCGACATTCCGGAAACCCTTTCAGTTATGCCTGGGGCGAAGGATTGCTCATTAGTTATTCCGTTATGGGATTGCATCAATCGTATAACAACGAGAGTGTGCTGAAACGCTTGGAACTGATGAAAGCTACAACGAGCTTTTTTGAAGATTGGATCGACGAACCGGAACGCTTTTATGCAGATATTTCAACATTAGTTGAACAACATAAAGATCGGTTTACCGGCATAGAACTAGATATGGACAGCATTATCGGAATGCCGTCGAGTGCTTTTACTCCAAGTGGTGTTACCTTAGAACAAGCTCGTTTTTACGTGCGTTCAATGGCGCGGGTAGATCAGGTTGCCTACATTCATTTTCCGGAAGCAGCACCTGTTTCTGAGCGCGATGGACAGTTAGTAGGCAAATCATTGAGTTATCTGGTGACAGACTTTATTAAATGTCACAACTCGGTTCGCGAAAATTAACTACCTTACTAACGATGTTATCACGCGCTTCAGTAAAACCAATCGTCTATGGCATACGGTATTTTTTTCCGTTAGTATTGTTGTTTCGTCACCTGAAGCATAACCTGATCGGTTTGTTGTATTGGGTTTTCTTTTTCGCAATCGTTACCGATAATTTGGGGCGTGCATTCGGGATTCCGTTTTTGTTTCTATCGCCCGAATACCAAGGAGATGTAAATTTCTGGTCGTTTGTATTGCTCGGGTTTTCATTCGGAGGACTCACAATGGCTTTTAATTCGTACAGTTATATCAGATTAGGTCCGCATTTCCCCTTTTTAGCTACGGTGCACAAGCCATTCCTGAAGTTTTGCCTCAACAATGCGGTGATTCCCATCGTTTTTAATGTAACCTACATTTTGCGAATGATCGAATTCCAACGTGTGGAAGAATTTGCCGATACTGGAACCATTACAGGATATGTTTGTGCCTATTTACTTGGATTTATGCTCTTTGTAGGCATTGCGTTAGCCTATTTTTTTCCGGCGAATAAAAACTTCTTCGACTTGTTGGGGCGTAATCGCACCGCTGCCGTAAAGCCCACACGCTGGTCGCGTTTGAGTCAGGGAAAAACCTTGCGTTATGCTGCCGAAGGAAAGCACCCGCTGTATTGGTATATTGGTAAAGGATTTCGTTTGCATCAATGCCGGTCGACACGTCATTACAGTCCGGTTTTATTGCAACAAGTCTTTGCCCAAAACCGTATTTCGACCACTATTTTTGAAGTAACCACCGTATTGACCTTTGTCATGCTGGGATTGTTTGGCGGTTCCTCTTTTTTTGATGTACCGGCGGCCATGAGCATTGTAATGTTGCTGACGATCATTCTAATGTTATTCAGCGCATTGGTTTCCTGGCTTAGAAACTGGACGTATGTATTACTCATAGGATTGCTGTTGTCAATGAATTACTTGTCGCAGCACTGGGGAATGTTTCAATTCGAAAATCAGGCCTACGGATTAAATTATAGTGAAGAAAATCGAACGAATTACAATACATCAACCATTAGGAGCTTTTCTGAGGATGAAGATGCCGCTCATAAAGATTCGTTGAGTTACATCCGTTTGCTCAATAATTGGAAAGCTCAAACGGGTGAAGATAAACCTGTGCTTTTTGTGTTGAATACTTCCGGTGGCGGATCGCGAAGTGCGGCTTGGATGTTTCAGGTAATGCGGTATTGTGATTCACTCTCGGGCGGAAGTTTTTCTCGACATACTGCATTGATTACCGGAGCTTCGGGTGGAATGGTTGGTGCTGGATATTATCGATCGTTGTTACTGAAGTTAAAGAACGGTGATAAGTTGGATATGAATAATCCGGCGCTTTTTAATGCCATTTCAGAAGACTTGCTCAATAAATTATCATTTGCGGCTTCAACCAATGATATTTTCTTTCGTTATCAATCTCGCTTGAAAACGGGGAATGCTTACAACTACGACCGTGGAATGGCATTTGAAGAAGATTTGAACGAAAATACCGGTTCTGTAATGGATGAATCGTTGGGTTATTTCCGGAAACCCGAGCAAAAAGGAATGATTCCGGTAATGATTTTTTCACCGACGATTGTAAACGACGGTCGCCGGTTGCTGATTTCTTCGCAGAAACTGAGTTTCATGACGGCCAATAACCGTAATCCGCAGGGAACGATTCGTGGGTATGAAAACATTGACATTCACCGCTTGCTGAGTAGAAATAACGTCGACCAAATGCGATTTACGAGTGTCTTGCGAATGAACGCAACGTTTCCGTTTGTATTGCCAATGGTTACGCTGCCAACAACACCTACCGTTCAAATTATGGATGCCGGAACCCGCGATAATTTCGGTGTCAAAACCATGATGCAGTGGATCAACGCAATGGAAGACTGGATCGAACAAAATACTTCCGGAATCGTGGTGATTCAAATTCGCGATACACGCAAACTGCTTGCGGGCGATGAGGTGCGTCAGATCGCCTTTTTGGATAAATTTTCGCTCCCGTTTTCAAATGTATTTGGCAATTTCCCCAGAACGCAAGATTTTGATCAGGAGGAATTGCTCAAAATGGCAACTTTTGACCGGTCGTTCCCGATGCGTATGGTTTCGATTAATCTGCGCGAAGGTTCCAAAGACCGTATTTCACTTTCGTGGCATTTAACAAGCAAAGAAAAATTCAAGATCAAAAAAGCGGTATTGAGTAAGGAAAACCAGCGAAACATTGCTGTGATTCACGATAAATTAAGAGAAAGTAAGGAGACAAATGAGAGAAAGAAGGTTGAGACCAAGTTTCAACGCACAAAGCGTTAATCATGATCCCATTTTCTGCTTGCTTGGCCTTCAGTAATAGTCACTTTCCAATGCTCTTTTTTTGCTGTTTTGATTAATCGTTTGCGCAATTTTCGAGGGTAAAAAAACCGACGCACCATTTTTCGTTTACTGATTTCAGGATAGACGTTAGTAAATGAAAGTAAATGGTAACAGGCCGCTGCACAACGCATTCCAAAAAACGCATACGGATAAGGCGGTTGAGCAACATAATGGTCGGCGATACTGTCAAGAGCCTTGAATTCTGCTGCGCTAATCGGAATTTTCACAGCCATTTGTTTCACCGAATCGCAACCGAACGTACAGTAAAAACCTTCAAGTGTCGAAACAACATATCTTCCGGTGTCGGAGTTCTTTTGCCAAGCGCCAACTGCTCCTCCCGGATTAAAATGCACTACTTTACCGGGGGAAACTTCCAGCCCTACATGTCCACCCAATTTGCCACCAAACCATTTACCTTCGGTTTTGGCTTTGGGTTTTGATCCGTAGATCACGTGAACGGTTGCAAACAAGGAATCCTGGGCGTTGGTCCAAGTGCTGTTGACGAAGAAGAGAATGAGAAGTAGGTGTTTCATTCGGCAAGATGTTTAAATTAGCATTGAATTTAAAAATTCCGAGCGTAATGCAACAAAAACCGGTCCAACATTATCGTTACAATGCAGATGTATTAACCATTACCAAAGAAAACATCGGTTATTTTCTGACGCATTTTCAGCCTGAAAAAGAACCGGAAATGATGCATTGGCTCAACTTTCACTCGATGGAAGATACAGAGGCTATTGCTAAATTTTGCGATGTGTTGTCGATTGATAAGTTGATTCAAGAAGATTTATTTCAGGGCACTAAGCGTCCGCGTTTAGAAGAATGTGAACATTACATCTTCTTCTCAATAGTTTCTGCGTTGCCATCCAAAGAGAATGACTTCGAGCTCAGAAAAGAGCGCATTAGCTTTATCGTCGGAAAGAATTACCTGATTTCGTTTCAGGAACGTGTTTCGGATCATTTTCCGGAAGTACGCGATCGTCTGGAATTGAAAAAAGGAAAGATTCGCATGCAAGGTCCTGATTTTCTGCTGTTCAGAATGTTGGAGGCCATTATTGATAATTACACAGAAGTCGTAGAGGAAATTGCTTCAACAGTAGTTATGTTGGAATCGCTTGTAATACGTTTTCCTAAAAGTGAGGTCTTACGACGCATCGAATGGCAAAAACGTAAGTTGGCCGAATTGCGGAAAATCATTCAGCCCATTCGCGAATTGGTGGGACAAATAGACAGGGCCGAAAATCATTTCTTTGCCGAAGAAAACGACCATTATTTCCTCGATTTGAAAGATAGTTGTGTCGTGGTGATTGATGAAATTGAGGAGCAAAAACAAATCCTCGATGGTTTGACAAACCTATATTATGCTGCGCAGGGTCAGAAAATGAATGAAATCATGAAGGTGCTTACTGTTATCAGCGCCGTTTTTATTCCGCTTACGTTCGTTGTAGGAGTTTACGGAATGAATTTCAAGTATATGCCTGAACTTGAATGGCGCTATGGTTATTTCGGTATCATGGCATTCATGTTTGTGTTGGCAGTTTCGCTCATTTTTGTCTTCTACAAACGCGGCTGGCTGCGCAGAAATAAGTAATATGAGCTTCCTGAAGGCATTTCGTTCACCCTTGTTTTGGTTCGTTGCTGTATTGACGTTTTATTCGACCTATAAATTGGTGAAAGACGAAAAAGTGATGGAAGTGATCCGATCCGACGGTCGTGGCTATTATGCTTATTTGCCGGCTTTACTGATTTACAACGATCCTACGTTTGCTGAGCCTAAAAAAGCAGAGCAGCGTTATCACGCAGGTGACATTGATCAGCTTTACTTGTTTAAAGACAAAAACGGACATGTTTACGACAAGTATTTTCCGGGTACAGCCCTTTTGCAATTGCCTTTCTTTTTGCTGGCCTGTTTCCTTTCGTGGATCAGCGGCGGACCTGTTGATGGTTATTCGGAAATCTTTCACTGGTGCTATTTCTTTGGGAGTTTGGTGTATACATGGCTGGGAATTTCGTTGTTCCGAAGGTGTATTCGTTCATTTTTTCCGCAAAAAAGCAACAGAATCGATTGGTTAATTCCACTCTTGTATGTGGCGGCGCCGCTCATGTATTATTCGTTTTCAACGCCATCGTTTACACATCATTATTCCTTCTTTTTATTCGGATTGTTTGCGCACTTAATGCTGCGCTTGAAAGAAGCGATAACGCTGAAAAGAATGATCTTTCTCGGGGTTGTGTTGGGCTTGATTTTATTGGTAAGACCTACTAATATTACCGTTGTTTTACTCATTCCGTTTCTGTTGGGAAGCAAAGCAGAAGTCTTATTGTGGTTCAAAAATCTCTTTACCAATCAACGAATAAAGCTTTTGGGTGCTATTGTTTCATGTATAGCAATTGTTTCGCTCTTGTTATTCTCTTGGAAATGGCAAACCGGTAATTGGATTGTGTGGTCGTATAGCGGAGAAGGATTTAACTTTTTCAACCCGCCGATTCTCACCTGTTTATTCAGTTTCCGAAACGGATTATTTGTGCATACGCCTGTTTTGCTGCTTTCTATTGTCGGAATTATCTTCTGGTTCCGCAAAAACCGGTTTCAGGCAACGTTGCTCAGTGTTTACTGGATCATCAATTGCTGGTTGATCTTTTCGTGGTGGTGCTGGGATTATGAATCGCCGTTTGGAAACCGACCGTTTGTAGAACATTTGTTCTTTTTGCTGTTACCTATTTTTATGGTGGCGCAGCGAAAAGCCTTGCTGGCTTTCAGTTTTGTGGGACTTTGTGCCTTGGTTGGTGGAATTCGTTTTTGGGAGTCATCCACCGGTTTTATGGTAGATCAGCGTTTTACCAAAGAAAGCTATTTCACGAGCCTGCAATTTTGGAAATCAGACAACAGCGGTCGATGGAACTTTAGCAAATCATGTGTTCCGTTCGGTGATAAAAGTGCTGAGTTGCTTTTGCTGGATCAGCCGACAGAGCGGAATGTACTGGCAACCGACGAGTTTTTGTTTACGGTAGATCAGTTGCTTCCTGTTGAACGCACCAATGAACGCTATTACCTGCGCGTGCAGATGGATAAACAAATCGGCGAAAAACGCTTTGAGGGTGTTTATTTGGTGATCGATGCTAGTTCTTCGAAAACAAATAAACGTTATTATAAAAGTATTGATTTGTTCAATGATCGGGAGGAAGGTCGTGATGGCTGGGTGACCTTGAATTTTGAGTCGCAAATCCATGATTATCTGCAAGAGTATGAGACGGTGCGCGTCTATATTTGGAATCAGGGTAAACGAAGCTTTCGATTGCGGAATGTGAAGTTCATGTTGGAAGAATATCAATAACAACTGTGATGGTCTGTTGACTTGATATTTAGCTAGGATTTTCCATCTGAAAAAATTCCGTAATATTGCGGGATTACTGAATTTAATTGATTCAAAAACAGTGTTTTATCATGCTTTTTTGATTGAATTAACCGCCAAAAAGCAGACCCTAATCTTCCGGTTTTTCAATTTCCAAAACACCAAAATTGTCGCTTTTCATTCCTCCATTCAATTAACCTCCCATCGTTCATAACTCGTTCTACACCTTCAACTTTCACGGCTGAATCCATGTTATATTTGTTGCTTGCACTATCAGTGGAATTATGGCAGAAAATCAATATACGGAAGAGAACATACGGTCGCTTGACTGGAAAGAGCATATTCGCTTGCGTCCGGGAATGTATATCGGTAAATTAGGTGATGGTTCGGCAGCCGATGATGGTATTTACATTCTCGTGAAAGAGGTGATGGATAACTGCATCGACGAATTTGTCATGGGTAATGGTCGAAAGGTAGATGTGAAAGTGAAAGACGGAAAAGTCATGGTGCGCGATTACGGACGTGGCATTCCGCTTGGAAAAGTAGTGGAGGTGGTGTCTAAAATGAACACTGGAGGAAAGTACGATTCCAAGGCATTTAAGAAATCGGTCGGACTCAACGGAGTAGGAACCAAGGCAGTAAACGCATTGAGTGATTATTTCATGGTTTATTCCGTGCGCGACGGCGAAAAAAAGCAAGCTTCTTTTTGTCGTGGAGAATTGGTCGATGATTTGCCTGTTGAAAAAACCGATGAGGGTAACGGTACTTATGTAGAGTTTACGCCCGATGAATCCATCTTTAAAAAATACAGTTTCAGAACGCCATACCTCATTAAGATGTTTTGGAATTACTGCTACCTCAACCGAGGTTTGAGCATTTATTTCAACGGTGAAAAATACCAGTCCAAAGACGGTTTGAAAGATTTGTTGGAAGACAACATGGATGGCGATCCGCTATATCCGATCATTCACCTCGAAGGCGAAGACATTGAAGTGGCATTCACGCATGGAAAAACATACGGCGAAGATTATTATTCCTTCGTCAACGGACAGCACACCACGCAAGGCGGTACGCATCAAAGTGCATTTCGGGAATCGATTGCCAAAGTCATTCGCGATTTCTACAACAAAAACTATGACGCGGCGGATATTCGTCAGTCAATTGTAGCAGCCATTGCCGTAAAGGTGATGGAACCCGTTTTTGAATCGCAAACCAAAACAAAACTTGGGTCGCAGGAAATTGAGCCGGGCGGAAAGTCCATGCGCTCGTTTATCAACGATTTCCTCAAAGAGAGTTTGGATAATTACCTGCACCGAAATCCGGATGTAGCCGAAACGCTCGAGAAGAAAATCAAGCAATCCGAACGTGAACGAAAAGAACTCTCCGGAATTCGAAAATTGGCGCGTGATCGCTCTAAAAAAGCAAGCCTTCACAACAAGAAGTTGCGCGATTGCCGTACACATTTAACCGATTTGAAAGACGAAAAACGTGAATTGACCACTTTGTTTATTACCGAGGGAGATTCGGCAAGTGGATCGATTACCAAATCGCGCGATGTTACCACGCAAGCTGTATTCTCGTTGCGTGGTAAGCCGCTCAATTGTTATGGTCTAACCAAAAAGGTGGTGTATGAAAACGAGGAGTTTAACCTCATTCAGGCTGCGCTCGACATCGAAGAAGATATGGACAACCTTCGCTACAACAACATTGTGATCGCTACCGATGCCGATGTGGATGGAATGCACATTCGGTTGTTGTTACTGACATTTTTCCTTCAATTCTTTCCTGATTTGGTGAAACGTAATCACGTGTATGTATTGCAAACACCGCTGTTCCGGGTGCGAAACAAGAAGAAAACCATTTACTGCTATTCCGAACAGGAACGAAGAGATGCAATTAACGAATTGGGTAAAAATCCTGAGATCACACGATTTAAAGGATTGGGTGAAATCTCTCCGGATGAATTTCAGCATTTCATTGGCGCTGACATTCGATTGGAGCCGGTTTTATTGACCAAAGACGCCTCTATCGAAACAATTTTATCGTATTTCATGGGTAAAAACACGCCGGAACGACAAGATTTCATCATTGATAACTTGCGGGTAGAAAAAGATCCGGATGACATGAAGCTTTCGGAAGAAGATGAAGAACGTATTGAAAAAGCTTCTTAAACTATGGCAGAAGACGAAAACATTCCGCTAGATAACGATAGCGAAGAACAAAACGAGGAAAACGGAAATGATGAAAACGGAAATGATGAAAACGGAAGTGAAGAAAATCATCCGTTTGAAAAGAAAACCATCGACGATAACATCATTCCGCTTAGTGGATTGTATGAAAACTGGTTCCTTGATTACGCTTCGTATGTAATTCTAGAACGTGCGGTTCCTTCGTTGTACGATGGTTTTAAACCGGTGCAGCGACGCATCATGCATTCCATGAAAGAATTGGATGACGGCCGTTACAACAAAGTTGCCAACGTGATCGGAAATACCATGAAGTATCACCCGCACGGTGATGCATCTATCGGTGATGCTTTGGTGGCATTGGGTCAGAAAGATTTACTCATTGATTGCCAAGGAAACTGGGGAAATACGCTTACCGGCGACGGTGCTGCAGCTCCACGTTACATCGAAGCGCGTTTATCAAAGTTTGCCAGCCATGTGGTCTTTAACCCGAAAACAACGAATTGGTTGTTGAGTTATGACGGACGAAACAAAGAACCGGATAACCTGCCGGTCAAATTCCCGATTCTTTTAGCTCAAGGCGCCGAAGGGATTGCCGTGGGAATGGCTTGTAAAATTTTACCGCACAATTTTATTGAACTCATCGATCAATCAATCAACCATTTGCGTGGGAAAAAGGTGGAATTGTATCCCGATTTCATGAATGGTGGAATGGCCGATTTTTCCAATTACAATGACGGATTGCGTGGCGGAAAAGTCCGCGTGAGAGCCAAGATCAAAAAGTTCGATAACAAGACCTTGATGATCAATGAAATTCCATTTGGTTGCACTACCACATCGTTGATCGAATCGGTATTGAAAGCCAATGAGAAAGGAAAAATCAAGATCCGTAAAATTGAAGACAATACTGCAGCCGAAGCAGAAATTGTTATTCATTTGGCACCCGGAGTTTCGCCCGACAAAACCATCGATGCGTTGTATGCTTTTACCGATTGCGAAGTTTCCATTTCGCCCAATGCATCGGTAATTGACGGTGATACACCGCGTTTTATGGGAGTCACCGAGATTCTCAAAACCAATACCGATAACACGCTGCAATTGCTCAAGCGTGAGTTAGAGATTCGACTTACCGAATTGCAGCAACAATGGCATTTTGCGACGCTTGAAAAGATTTTCATCCGTGAAGAAATGTACATCGACTTTAAGCATTACTCCGACAGAGAAACGCTTTACGGTTATTTGTACAAACGTTTTGATCCGTTTAAAAAGAGCTTCCTTCGTGAGATCGTGGATGAGGATTTGGCGAAACTGACGCAAATTCCAATGATTCGTATTACGCGTTTCGACTCCGATAAAGCAGATGAACTCATCGCGCGTTTGGAGGCTGAAATGGAAGAGGTTCGTGCCAATCTAGCCAACCTAATAGAATACGCCATTGAATATTTCAAAGATTTGAAAAAGCGTTTCGGTGCCGGAAAAGAACGCAAAACCGAAATCAAAATCTTTGATACCATTGCGGCTAGTAAGGTAATCATAGCCAACCGCAAGTTGTATGTTGATACCGAAGAAGGATTCATCGGTTGGGGCTTGAAAAAGACCGAAGCAGTGAACGATTGCTCCGAAATTGACGATATCATTGTGTTTTTCAACACCGGTAAGTTTATGATTACCAAGGTATCGGAAAAGAAATTTGTCGGAAAAGGAATCGTGCATGCCGATGTCTGGAAAAAAGGCGACAAACGAACCATCTATCATGTTATGTATCAGGATGGAGTAGGCGGTGCTACCATGATGAAGCGCTTCTTCGTAAACTCTGTGACCCGCGATACGGAATACGATCTTACACGTGGCTTGAAAGGTTCCAAATTGCTGTATTTCTCTGTTCACCCGAATGGCGAGCGCGAGGTGGTAACTATTCACTTACGACCGCGTCCGCACTTGAAGCGTTTGCGTTTCGATATCGATTTAGGTGATTTGCTGATCAAAGCCAGAAGTGCTGCAGGAAATCGTGTCACGAAAGAAATCGTACAAAAAATCACTCAAAAAGAAGTCGGAGGTTCCACACTTGCCGCCCGTAAGATTTGGTTCGATACGGTAGTGGGACGCTTAAATGACGACGGTCGAGGGAAATTCCTTGGTTCGTTTAAAGGCGAAGATCGTTTGCTGACGCTTTATAAAAACGGCGAATACCGCTTGTCGACCTTTGATCTGTCGAATCACTTTGATGAAGACATGGTGCACATTGAAAAATGGGTACCGGACAGACCGATTTCGGCGGTGTATTTTGATGGCGAACGCGAACTGCATTTTGTGAAGCGTTTCTGCTGCGAAGTAACTTCCGATAAGCGTGTGAGTTATATTTCCGAATCAGAAGGTTCTTACCTCGATGTAGTGTCTACGGCATACAGACCAAAGATCAAAATCGTGTACAATAAGTTGCTGAAAGAGACCAAAAATCTACCTGATAACGAAGTAGAAGTTGCCGATTTCATCGAAGTAAAAGGCATGAAAGCACAAGGGAATCAACTCACCAAATTGAAGATAAAAGAGGTGATTCTAGCTCATCCGATTGAAGGAGATATTCCTTGGCCGGAAGATGAAGTGGTTGATCTTGAGTTGGATATGGATGCTGAAGACGCGGAGTCTGTAGATGGTGAAGCACCTACAATCGAGTGGGATTTATCGAAGCCGGATGAAGACGATGAAGATGTTCAGCCAACACTTTTCTAGTTTATACCTTTTGGTATAATACTATTTGGTATAATACTGTTTGGTATAACAGAAAAAGGTTCGTACATTTGTGAAAAGGAATGTTATGGACCATGATGTGTTTTCGCCATTTATATTCGGTAATACGGTAAGTACCAAATCATTTACCAATAGAGAAGAAGAGGCATTAAAGCTTAGTCGAAACTTACTCGGAGGCACCAATACGATTATTATTTCTCCACGCCGTTGGGGTAAATCTTCGTTGGTAGAAAAGGTAGTTTTAGACATTCAAAAGACCGAAAAGTTGCACAAAACGGTAGTCATCGACTTATTCACCATCAGCAACGAAACCGAATTTTTCGAAGTATTCACTCGCGAAATCATCAAGGCAACTTCCACCAAATGGCAAGATTGGATGGATGATGTGAAGCAATTCTTGCATCATTTGGTACCATCGGTGCAAATTGGTGTGAAACCCAACATTGACCTTACTATCAAGTATGATTGGGAGAAAATCGTACAGCACACAGATGAATTGCTTGACTTACCTGAGCGCATCGCCAAAGCGAAAGGAATTCACCTCATCATTTGTTTGGACGAATTTCAAAATCTCACTTCATTTCCGGAGTTTGAGCGCTTCGAAAAGAAAATGCGGGCTATCTGGCAACGTCAAAAACTTGTTACCTATTGTTTATACGGAAGCAAGCGGCACATGCTTTCCGATATATTCAATAACAAATCCAAACCGTTTTACCGATTCGGAGATCTGTTCCTGCTTCCTAAAATCAAAGAAGAAAAGTGGGTTTCATTTATTCAGGAAAGTTTTCGTGAAACCGGCAAAAAAATAGAACCTGTCATTGCACGCATTATCCCGATGATTATGCGGAACCATTCGTGGTATGTTCAACAATTATCACACTATGTTTGGAATACCACCGACAAAATAGCGCGCTTTGATCAGTTTGCCCATGCGCTCGATGAACTCATTTATGCCAATCAACCATTGTACCAGCGCGAAATAGAAGGGTTGAGCAATACGCAAGTCAATTTATTGAAAGCAGTAACGATGCAGGAAAAACAATTGACTTCAACGCGGGTGATGCAGCGCTACAATATCGGCACTCCCCGAAACGTATCAAAAAACAAAGAAATCCTAGCCGGTAATGACATGATCCACAAAGGTGAGGATGGGATTTACGAATTTTTAGATCCGGCCTTTGAATTATGGTTCAGAAAACAATACTTCAAAATTCCATGGATTATTAGTGAAGAAACACTCAAGGATTACGACCACAAGGTTGTAGAAAAGCTAAAATCGTAAGTCAACAGCCGATTCTATGAAACAGCTGGAGTTGGATGATCCATTTGCCCCAAGTGCTTCATGTGGCGGAAATGCGATGCCAAAGCTTCATTCATAGTTGGGTAATAGCGGTACTCAACACCATAATCAGCGCAGGTTTTAGCTACAATTTGCTGAATAGCCGGGTAATGAACGTGAGAAATACGCGGGAATAAGTGATGTTCTACCTGAAAGTTTAATCCTCCAAGAAACCAACTTACAACCTTGTTTCGGGGAGCAAAGTCACTGGTAGTAGCAATTTGATGAATAGCCCATTCCGCATTGATCTCGGTAACTTCGCCGTGATGGTGTTCAAACTCTACGTTTTCAACTACATGTGCCAATTGAAATACAAACGACATTACAGAACCGAGCATCGCGTGCATCAATATAAATCCAACTACCGTAGGCCAGACGCCCCAAACCATAATCGGTAGTACAATATAAAGGCCCATGTAAACAAGTTTGGTAGCCCAAAACATCAGGTGATCCATTAATTTCATTTTTCCTACTTCAACAGCGTAGCCATTCCCCATAAAATAATGCTGGAAATCTTTCAGCAACACCCAGAAAATGGTACTGATCGCATATAAAAAAGTAAGATAGATATGCTGAAAACGATGTGCTTTAAAGCGAGGTTGTGTTTCGCTCATGCGCAAGAGCGGCGATTTGGCAATATCATCATCTACACCGTCGATGTTGGTATACGTATGGTGAATAACATTGTGTTTCTGGCGCCACATAAAGGCATCACTACCCAAAGCGTTCATTGATAGTCCGAAGAAATAATTGATACGCTTGTCGTTGCTAAACGCTTCATGACAAGCATCGTGCATGATATTAAACCCGACCAACGCTTGGATAAATCCCAATAACAATGCTAAAACAGCACCTAACCACATTGGAATGGGTAATAACATGATTGTTAGATAACAAGCAATATAGGTAGTGATCAGAATGGTCGCTTTCCAATACAGGTGCGCGTTGCCGGATGAATCCAGTTTATTTTCGCTAAAATACTGCTCGACTGACTTGCGGAGAGTCGCAAAAAAATCGCTGCTCGGACGGGAAAAATGTATTGTTGCCACAGGCTCTAATTTTGATTACAAAGTTAGGGAATAGAAACGAAAGTAGGCTGATACAGGTTCTTTCTTAATTTAAATTCTTTCTTTATCTTTGTTCCATCTATCGGATGATTTCTCTCCGACAACCGTGAACGAGGAAAGGATGGTTGCTCTCCGCGACGAGCAAAAAGATTCAAAAAAACGTTTTTAATTATGGAAACAATGGAAAAATTGTCGTCGCAGGAATTGGTGCAATTAGAGGATCGTTTTGGAGCGCACAACTATCATCCGCTACCGGTAGTGCTTTCCCGCGGAAAAGGAGTTCACGTTTGGGATGTGGAAGGAAAGCAGTATTTTGATTTTTTATCGGCTTATTCGGCGGTAAATCAAGGTCATTGCCACCCGAAAATCGTTGATGCGCTAATTGAGCAAGCGCAAACGCTTACGTTAACATCACGTGCTTTTTACAACGATTCATTAGGAGTTTATGAGCAGTTCATCACCCACTATTTCGGTTTTGATAAAGTTCTTCCTATGAATACGGGAGCTGAAGCGGTTGAAACAGCTATCAAACTAGCGCGTAAATGGGGATATGAAAAACGGGGTATTGCTGAAAATCAAGCGCAAATTGTGGTGTGTGAAGGTAATTTTCACGGAAGAACTACCACTATCATTTCGTTTTCAAATGATCCGGATGCCAACAAAAATTTCGGACCGTTTACTCCCGGCTTTATTCGTATTCCTTACAATGACACAAAAGCACTTGAAGCGGCATTGCAGCAACCGAATGTAGTTGGTTTTCTAGTAGAACCGATTCAAGGCGAAGCAGGCGTTTTTGTTCCTGAAGAAGGCTATTTGGCTACGTCAAAAGCACTATGTGAAAAAGCAAATGTTCTGTTTATAGCTGATGAGGTGCAAACCGGAATCGCGAGAACTGGTAAGTTATTGGCAGTTGATCATGAAAATGTGAAACCGGATATTTTGATCCTCGGTAAAGCGGTTTCAGGTGGTGTGTATCCTGTTTCTGCCGTATTGGCAAATGATGAGATTATGATGGTGATCAAACCAGGTCAACACGGTTCTACATTTGGTGGCAACCCGCTTGCTGCAAAAGTGGCAATTGCTGCATTGGAAGTAGTGCGTGATGAAGAATTGGCAGACAACGCAGAGCGATTAGGAACAATTTTCCGTGCTGAAATGAATCGTATCATCGAATCGACCGATTTGGTAGTGACCGTGCGTGGAAAAGGATTGTTGAATGCAATTATTATCAATGATACACCTGAAAGCAAAACAGCTTGGAATTTGTGTATACAAATGAAAGATAACGGTTTGTTGGCAAAACCTACACACGGCAATATTATTCGTTTTGCGCCACCATTGGTGATGACAGAGGAGCAATTAATGGAATGCGTAGCGATTATCGAAAAAACGATTCGTGAATATACTGCTTGAACAAATAAAAATCACTATTAGTGTAACCAATTGATTTACTTGTCGTAACATCCCCTCGACAAACGATAAAATACATGCTATGAAAAAAAGTTTATTAATTGCAACAGCTGTTTTAACCGGTTCTATCGGATTCGGACAAGAGTTGACTTCTAAAAAAGGTTTCCCGATTTTACCTGAAACAGGAGATTATTCCATCGGTATCGACGCGACACCATTTTTACAATATTTCGGACAAATTTTCTCGAACGGTGGAGCTACTGCACCAACATGGAATTTCCTCAATTCGACTCAAACGATTGTTGGAAAGAAAATGATCGATGAGAAAACAGCGTATCGCGGAATCCTACGTTTAGGTTTTAGTTCAACGAACCAAAAAACGATGATTTCAGATGCAACTGTAACAACTGCACCTACCTTCCCTAATTTAATTTCTATGGTAGAAGACAAGCAAACGGTGAATTCAAATTTCATTGGTTTGGGGGCCGGTTTGGAAAAACGTCGTGGTAATGGTCGTCTTCAAGGAATTTATGGTGCTGATGCGTTGATTTGGTCACAAGGTGGGAAATCGAAATACGAATATGGAAACACACTTTCTGCTTCAGGAACTGTAGTAACGGTTAATAACGCAACAACAACCGATTTTGGAACCAACCTGACAACAGATACGTATGGTAACTCAGCACGTGTTATGGAGTCAAAATCTGGGCGTAGTTTCGGAGTCGGTCTTCGTGCATTTGTAGGTTGTGAGTTTTTTATCGCTCCTAAAATTTCGTTGGGTGCTGAATTTGGTTGGGGACTTGGTTTCCAAATGACAGGTGCTTCTCTTACAACAACCGAATCAGTAGGCGGAGGACCTGCTTCTGTGGGTGAACAGGAAATCGAATCAGGTAAATCATCTGCATTGGTTTTAGATGTTGATCGCAATGCATTTGGTACTGGTAATGGTGCTTTAAAATTAAATTTTTACTTCTAATAACAAGAAATAACTATTTAAATCCCGTTGTCAGCCTTAGGTTGATAACGGGATTTTTTAATTTTAGACCGATACAAAGCATTTATCGTATTTAGGGAAATTGATTGTTGTTTTTCTTCTCAAAAAGGTGTTTTGTTAAATAATACAGTTATCTTACTACCTCAATCCGAAACGGTTGATGGGAAACAGGTTGCTTTTAAAACACTACTATTTGGAAAATCAGGAGGCGAAACAGATTCATTTGTTGGAGGAAGAGATTCAGCGACTTCAATTGGAAAATGAACGTTTAAGAGAAAAGTTGAGTACCGGCAAAGCCCGCAAAACAGTGCAGGTTCCAGAAGCATTTGAGGCTATTTTCGAAACAGCTGAACGGAATGTGAATGCTTATTTCGAGTCAATTTCCATCGAACCCGAACAAGGAGAAATTATCATTAACAATGAACGGTATGTCTTGTTTAAAAGTTCCTCGTTGTCGTATGAGTTCTTAGATATCATCAAAGAATTGTACAGCAATCGCCCCTTAGACGAAGCTATTCGCATCGGAAACAATTTCCTATTTGATATAGCACACGTATTGGGTAAAAAAGATGCTCTGTCGTTTCATCAGCGGATGAACCTCGTGGATCCGGTTGAAAAACTGGCTGCCGGTCCTGTCCATTTTGCATACACAGGTTGGGCGAATGTAGAGATTTTGCCTGAAAGTAATCCGTCGCCCGATGAAAACTATTTTCTGAAGTTTCATCACCACAATTCGTTCGAAGCACAATCATGGAAAAAAGTCGGACGTAAATCAGATATTCCTGTATGTACGATGAGTTGTGGCTATTCTTCGGGTTGGTGCGAAGAAAGTTTCGGGCTATCATTAACGACTGTGGAACTTGAATGCGAAGCTATGGGAGCCGATCATTGTACCTTCATCATGGCTCCGCCGGAAAAAATCAAGGAATACCTGAATGCAAATGAGAAAGGTAAATCAACAGAACAATTCGATGTGCCGGTTTTCTTTGAGAAAAAATATGCTGAAGATCGCTTGAGAGCTTCTCTAGAACAAAAGGAAGCGCTTTTGCAGGAAGTGCATCATCGGGTAAAAAACAACTTGCAAATTGTTTCCAGCTTGTTGAATTTACAATTGGATAGTGTAAAGGATAATGCAACCAAAAAGGAAATCCGTTCAGGAATCATGCGGATCAAGACGATGGCGCGTATTCAGGAAATGATTTACAGCGATATTAATTTGTCGACATTACAGACCGATTATTTTTTCAGACACCTTTTCCTGTCGTTGGTGCAAGCGCATAACATTGAGTTTTTACCAATCGAAATAGAAGTCTCCATTGATGTAGATGCACAACTTTCACCGGATGTTGCCATATCCCTAGGATTGATATTGAATGAGATCGTTGGAAATTCATTTCAGCAACTCGAACAGGCAGAAGGAACCTTCCGATTGACACTTACTGAAGATGAAGAGTCCTTTCAGTTATCCGTTGTTGGTTTGGTGAAAAACAACCTTTGGGATTCACCCGAAAACGCATTTGCTTTGTCGTTGATCGAACTCTTGTGTCTACAAGCCGATTCGCAACTAACAATCGGAAATAGCAATGGCTATTCGTCCTATTTAATCACCATCAAAAAAACAGAGGATAAAAAATCCTAAACGGCTGAATCAACAGCTGTTTTTATATCTTTGACACTCTTAAAAAAACGAGTATTGGCAACAAAAATCAAATTTGGCACAGATGGCTGGAGAGCGATCATCGCAGAAGAATTTACAGTAGAAAATGTAGCGCGTGTAGCGTATGCAACTGCAAAATGGCTCAAGGAATCGGGATTGAATCAACGCATTGCTGTTGGTCATGATTGCCGGTTTGCAGGAGAATTGTTTGCTGATACTGTTACCAAGGTGTTGCTGAACGAAGGAATTGAAGTGAAATTGTCTCGCGGATTTGTGTCAACACCTATGATTTCTTTGGCAGCCAATCAGCTGTCGTGCGGTTTGGGAATCATCTTAACGGCAAGTCACAATCCACCGTCTTACAATGGATATAAGCTAAAAGCACATTACGGCGGACCGCTAACTCCGGATAAAGTACAGGAAATCGAAGATATTATCCCTGAAACGGTGCCGTTTGATTATGCTTCGGTGGAATTGGATCCGTTTATGGCAAGTGGACAGCTGGAAATCGTTGATTTTGAAACGCGTTATGTCAAACATATTGAGCAGCATTTCGACCTGGAAGCTATTCGTAAGTCGGATTTGAATTTGGTTTACGATGCCATGTACGGCGCAGGACAGAATGTGATTCGTCGTATTTTGCCAAATGTTCAGTTATTGCATTGTGAGCACAATCCGTCGTTTTACGGACAAGCTCCCGAGCCGATTCAAAAAAACTTGCAACCGCTTGAAAACTATATCAAACAAAAAGGAAATATTCATTGCGCTTTAGCAACCGACGGAGATGCGGATCGAATCGGTTTGTACAACGGAAAAGGAGAATTCATTGATTCGCACCACATCATTTTGCTGTTGATGCATTATTTGGTGAAATACAAACACCAAACAGGTAAAGTGGTAACAGCATTCAGTACCACGCCTCGCGTTGGCCAATTGGCAAAGCACTACGATTTAGAATCGGAAGTCGTGAAAATCGGGTTCAAGTATATTGCCGGAATCATGGTAGAAGAAGACGTATTGATTGGTGGTGAAGAATCGGGTGGAATTGCGGTAAAAGGGCACATTCCTGAGCGAGATGGAATCTGGATAGGATTGATCATCTGGGAATTTATGGCTAAATCGGGTAAAACGCTGGATGAATTGATCGCCGAAGTTTATGAGATTGTGGGGGCGTTTAAGTTTGAACGCAACGATTTGCATTTGACAGAAGCCTTGAAAAACGAAGTTGTTGCCAATTGTACGAACAATAAATACAAAGCCTTTGGGAAATATCAGGTTCGCGAAGTTGGAACAATCGACGGCTGGAAATTCATTTTCGATGATAATCGTTGGTTGATGATTCGTGCTTCGGGAACAGAGCCTGTGCTCAGAACCTATGCTGAAGCTCCAACATTGGAAGAAGTACGTGAGATTTTGAAAATCACCGAAGACATGATTCGTAACTAAGAAACTATGGCGCACGTTCAAACAGGAGGTAAAAAGAGTCGGTTAACGCTCTATATTTTCATTGGCTTATTTCTTGGGATAGGAGTTGGTGTTTTGTTGAATAAAAACTACGTTAATACCGAAAACGAAGGTTTACAGCGTATTGATAAAGAGGTTTTAGCAAATTCGAAGGCGCTCGATGAGTTGCCGAAATCAGAACTCGAAACGAAAGAGAAAAATAACCTGGAAGCCCTTACTGAGAACCTGGAAAACGCAAAGAAAAGAGCAAAAGGCGATTCTACAATTGTTGGTGAAGAGAAGGAGTTGACGGTTCGTGAATGGGAAAATGAACTAAAACGCGCCGAATTGGTAGCTGCGAATGATACATTGGCGGTTCACAAAACCAAAATGAATGAATCGCGTGATACCAAATTGCAGTATTTCACTGCGTTGAGCGAAAATATTTTCTTGCGGTTGATCAAAATGATTGTGGCTTTACTCGTGTTCTCAACATTGGTAGTAGGAGTAGCGCGTTTGGGCGATATCAAAGCCGTTGGACGAATTGGAGGAAAGACCCTGCTCTGGTTTCTCAGTGCTTCATTTGTGAGTTTGTTTCTCGGAATGGTGCTGGTAAACGTCTTCCAACCTGGATTGATGATGGATTTACCGCTCCCAGATGCTGGAACATCAACCGGAGTTGATAAAGTAGCGCTTTCGTTCAAAGAATTCTTGAACCATGTGTTCCCGAAAAGCCCGATTGAGGCAATGGCGCACAACGAGATCTTGCAGATTGTGGTATTCTCGCTGTTCTTTGGAGTAGCATGTGCCGCGATCGGAAAAAAGGTAGAACCGTTGGTGAATGCCCTCGAAATGTTGGCAGACATCATTTTGAAAATTACCGGATATGTCATGAATTTTGCTCCGTTTGCCGTATTCGGTGCTATGACAGCTATCATTGCCAAACAAGGATTGGAAGTATTGAATACGTACGTGATCTTCATCGCCGAATTCTATGGTGGTTTGTTATTGCTGTGGGGAATTTTATTCCTCGCCGGTTTCTTGGTCATCAAAAAACGCATTTTCGGTTTGTTTAAACGCATCAAAGATCCGGTGTTGATTGCTTTTAGTACCTCAAGTTCAGAAGCTGCTTTCCCAAGAACCATGCAGGAATTGGAAGATTTTGGCTGCGATAAAAAGATTGTGAGTTTCGTTTTACCACTTGGTTATTCATTTAACCTCGATGGAAGTATGATGTACATGACCTTTGCTTCTTTGTTCATTGCGCAGAGCTACGGTATGGATTTGAGCATGGGAACTCAAATGACGATGTTGTTGGTATTGATGCTCACCAGTAAAGGAATTGCCGGTGTGCCACGAGCTTCATTGGTGGTGATTGCCGGAACATTGGCGTCATTCGGTATTCCTGAAGCCGGTTTGGCCTTGCTTTTGGGAATTGATCCTTTACTCGATATGGGTCGAAGTGCGACCAATGTGATCGGAAATAGCGTTGCTACGGCAGTTGTATCGAAATGGGAAAACCAACTTAAAGCCGATTAAATGGGTTCAGTCTACGGCCATATATTTCGATTGTCTTCGTTCGGTGAATCGCATGGCGTTGGGATAGGTGGAGTTATAGATGGTGTTCCTTCCGGATTCACCCTTGATTTTGAAGCCATTCAACACGAGTTGGATCGTCGCAAACCCGGACAATCAGCTATTGTTACACAACGCAAAGAAGCCGACGAAGTTGAGTTTTTCTCCGGTATTTTTGAAGGAAAAACAACCGGGACTCCCATCGGTTTTCTGGTACGCAATACAAATCAAAAGTCGCAGGATTACAATTCGATGAATGCTGCTTTTCGCCCGTCTCATGCAGATTTTACCTATCAGCAGAAATATGGAATCCGTGATCCGCGAGGAGGTGGACGTTCCAGCGCGCGTGAAACTGTGGCGCGGGTTGTTGCCGGAGCAATCGCTAAACAAGTATTGGCAACAATAGGTGTTCGGATAGATGCTTTTGTAGATCAGGTAGGTTCTATACGCTGGGAAGGAACTTGGTCGACCGATTTGGCTCAAGTGCGTGAAAACAATGTGGTTCGTGTGCCGGATATGGAAACAGCCGAACAAATGGAAAATCTGATTCGTGAAGTACGCAAAGACGGCGACACCATTGGCGGTTGTGTGCGTTGCGTTATTACCGGAACTCCGGTTGGTTTGGGCGAACCTGTTTTCGATAAATTACATGCTGAACTTGGCAAAGCCATGCTGTCGATCAACGCAGTGAAGGGATTTACCATTGGTTCCGGTTTCGAAGGAGTTGAAATGCGCGGTTCGCAACACAACGATGCGTTTACTGCAGGTGGCGCAACTTTGACCAATCATTCAGGTGGAATTCAAGGTGGAATTTCAAACGGAATGCCCATTGATTTCAGAGTCGCTTTTAAACCTGTTGCGACCATAATGACCGAACAGCAAACCATTGATACCAATCTGGAAGAAACAACCTTAACAGGTACAGGAAGACATGATCCGTGCGTGGTTCCGAGAGCCGTTCCCATTGTGGAAGCCATGGCTGCAATGGTGATACTTGATTTTTACTTACGACAAAAAGCTACTTTTTAATGCAATTATTGGAAACCGTTCGAAAACTGATCAATACAAAATTGTTTTTCGTTGTTTTTATGGTTACGATAGCTGTTACTTTCGGCACCAAATCAGATCGTTATTTCGGTTGGACAAATGTACAGGCAAAAAAAGGTGAGCCCATTCTTTCCGATGGCGCGGGTTACTATGCTTACCTGCCACAATGGTTCATTTACAAAACGTCCAACTTTGAATTTATCCCTACTGTAAAAAATGCCGATACACTCAATTATAAATTTTCCCGGTTTACGGATAACTTAACCTTTGATGCACAAGGGAAAGCAACCAATAAGTATTACACCGGTACAGCTTTTTCAATGATTCCGTTTTTTGCCGTAGCGCATATCTACGCTAAAAACAGCGATTATCTTAAGGATGGTTATAGCAAGCCCTACCAGTTTATGGCAAATTTTGCTTCGGTATTTTACCTGTTGTTTGGCTGTTTAGGTATTTATTTTCTACTAAGGCGTTTCCACATTGATCGGATTTTTATTGCAATTGTGCTATGCATGCTGGTTTTCGGGACGGATGTGAGTTATTTCACTTACGTTCTGACACCTTTTTCGCACGTGTTTTCGTTTGCTATTGTGGCTTGGATGTTGCTTTATGCCAAGAAATGGGCCGATGAACATTCAGCTAAAAACTTCATCTTGTTTTGCCTGTTTTTAGGTTGGGCGGTCATGATTCGTCCTACCAATATTCTAGTGCTAGCCTTTGTACCGTTTATGTTTACCGGTACGCAATTGTTTTTCGGGCGTCTAAAACTGCTTTTCACAAAACATTGGATTCATGTGTTATCGGGTGCTACTGTTTTCACGCTTTTCCTCGGTTTTCAATTGTGGAATACATACGATCAAACCGGAAAATTTGCCTTGAATACCTATACCACAGAAACATTTGAATTTTGGGGAAATCCTAAAATATGGGATGTGTTGTTTAGCTGGCGCAAAGGTTTGTTCATTTTCGCACCTGTATTGTTGTTGTTACTTCCGGGATGGTATATATTGTATCGTCACCAACGAAATTTGTTTTGGGGAAGCATCGTCTTTTTCGCCATTTTCACTTACGTTACTGCATCGTGGTGGTGTTGGTGGTATGGTGGCGGTTTGGGTATGCGTCCTTATATTGATATATTGCCTGTTTTGGCAATTCCACTCGCGTTTTTGTTGCAACAATCCAAGTGGTATATAAATGCATTTACTTTGGCGTTTGTGCTACTCACAACTTGGATGTATCAGGTGTATGAATACCAAATGAAAAACAATATTCTGCATTACGACGACATGACGTATGAGCAATTTGCCCGTGTATTCATGAAAGAAGATTTGCGCTATGGCTGGTGTTTGCATTTGCAGTATGAATCGTTGCCCACGGAAGGATTTATGACTATGAAACAGCAATCGTTTCAGATGTTCAACGAACCGATACCGCAAGACCGCTATTTCAAGTTGTTGGGGTATGATTTCAATGATAATCCGCAATTGATGATTTACAGCGATACCACCTATAAATCCAATCATTTCGGAGCGAGTATTACCGGAGAAGTGTATTTGTATTCAGGTGAAACCAATCCGACAATCGAAGCTGAGTATTTCAAAGATGGGGCTGTTTTCCGTAAAGGTCAGTTTTTCATTGGTCAGTTTATTCCTGAAACAGAAAAACTTTCTCCGATAGAAGTGCAGCTTTATCCTGGGTTGACTTATGCCGAGTTTGATTCGATACGGGTTCAGTTTTTTGAAGGAAATACGTTTACAGGGGTGAAATCGTTGAAGATCAAAGAATTGATTTTTGAGTGATTTAAATCATTTAAAATCAATAAGTTAAATTCAGTAATCTCGCAATATTACGGAATTTTTTCAGGTCGCATTTTACTTCTAATTTTTAAATGTGAATATTCGTTAAATCACACCACATTTGTTAAAAAAATCGGTTGCTCCCTCGGTTTCGGTGACTACCTTTAAAGCATGGAACGCAAAAAAATAGTCATCATAGGTGGCGGCTTTGCGGGATTGAATGTCGCCCGTAAATTGGCAAAAGCAAATTGTGACATTCTGTTGGTGGACAAACAAAATCACCACATGTTTCAACCACTTTTTTACCAAGTGGCCAGTGCTCGATTAGAACCTTCGAGTATCTCTTTCCCTTTTCGTGCCTTGTTTCGAAGATCAAAAAACATCGATTTCAGGTACGCTACCGTAACAGCTGTAAAGCCGGAACAGAATGAAATCGAGACCTCGATGGGAACCATTCCCTACGATGAGTTGATTATCGCTACCGGATGTCGCACCAACTTCTTTGGAAACAAAAACTTGGAGCAACATGCGATGGCCATGAAATCGACCCAGCAAACCATTCACATTCGCAACACCATTCTTTCCAAGTTCGAGAAAATCATCTTTGTAGACGATGATGAGAAGGAAGAATTGATGAATCTCGTGATTGTAGGGGCTGGACCAACAGGAGTGGAATTATCGGGAGCTTTCGCTGAAATGAAAAAAAACGTAATGCCCCGCGATTACCCGCATTTTGACTTTTCGAAACTAAAAATCATTTTGCTGGAAGGCAGTCCGAATACACTCAACGCCATGGGAGACGCTTCCAGAAAATGGTCGCGAACGTATTTGGAACGAATAGGAGTGGAGGTGCGCACATCAACGGTGGTTGCAGACTATGACGGTCACGATTTGAAGCTTGTCAGCGGAGAATTGATCCCGACTCAAACCGTGATTTGGGCAGCAGGTGTTACCGGAAATACCATTCCAGGGATGGATGAGACGATCATGGTGCGTTCGCGCTACCGCGTGAATCGTTTCTCGGAAGTAGAGAATCATCCGAACATTTACGCTATTGGAGATATTTCGTACATGGAAACACCGAAATATCCGCAAGGTCATCCGCAGTTGGCGAATGTTGCTATTAATCAGGGAAAAACGTTAGCCAAAAACTTCCAGCGAAAATGGGCAGGCAAAGAACAAGTTCCGTTTGAATACAAAGACAAAGGATCAATGGCAACCATTGGAAAACACAAAGCGGTGGTCGAATTACCCGGTTTTAAATTTCAAGGTTATTTTGCCTGGATGGTTTGGATGGCATTGCACCTAATGCTTATTTTGAGCGTACGAAACAAAGTTGTTGTTTTTTACAACTGGGCTTGGAGTTACCTCACCGGCGATAGTTCCCTGCGATTGATTTTACGCGATGAACGTGATCGTGAAGCATTGCGGAGAAACGATTGAATTGGATGAGTATTTAGCGTTACGAAGAAACTACTAAATGTACACCTTGTTGCGCAATCGAGCGGCTTTTCTACACTTTCCGGATTCTTCCAGACAATCAATCATTCGTTGACGGAGGCGTTTATCACGGTTTTCTCTTCCTGTTCCACAGTGTTCCATAATGTATTTACGGAACATTAAAGACAGGTTTTTATAGGCTTTTTTGTGTTGCCCGGTTTTGTGATAGTATTCATAGCGTTGATAGCAGATATTGCGACTATCAATATTTCGATACATTGTCTTCCGTGAATATCTAGGCAATGTAATGAGGGGAGTTACTTTTTTAGCCGTTTTTAAAGCTTTTTTGGAATCACCTATCGTGAAATAAGCACTTGTAAGATGCACATAAACATGCGATCTGCACCCAGCTTTTCGGTCAAGTTTGATGATCTCTTCGCAGGTAGCAATTAGTTGATTGACTTGCAGTGAATCATTCATATAGCTATACATCTTTCTCTTTAAACTATCCACTTTACTTTGTTGAGCATTACTATTAATCGAAATCAAAAGAGTGATAATGAGTAGAATTTTCATAAAGTACATCGCTATTAAGATTCAATGATCAAAGCTAATAATCCGAGTAACTTTCCATTGCCCATCCTTTTTTTGCCAGGTATGCACAAACTGAAAGGTACCGCAATCATCTTTACCGTTTTCTTGATGACAAAATTGATGTCTGCCTAATTGAACGGCACCAAAATCCTTAATCGGATAAACTTGCATACTACCTTCAATTAAAACCCGCTTTAATCCTGTATGTTGATTGCGTTCAAAGAGCGATTTGAAGTTGTCCATCGTTTGCTGGAAATCGGTTAATCCGCCTTTATCGTGGTAAAATTCTAAATCATCTGAAAAAACAGCGGCTAATTTTTCCATATCCTGAGCGTTAAATGCATCGAACAAAACGCTGTCCATGTGTGTGATTTCATTGTAAAGTTGTTTTGAGACAGGGATGTATTTCGGTACGGAAATCGTGTCTCCTACAATTGGCAATAGCCTCTGCTGTTGTTGTGGCGGTTGGTCGTTACATCCGACGAAAGCGATGATGCTTAAACAACTAATGAGCAACTTAAAATTCATATTCAACTACAATTCAGTTACTTTTCAAACAACATCGGGAAATTATCCATCGTAATGTTCCTGATTTTTCCGTTGCAACTTTTGGCGATTTTCACAAACAAGGTATTTCCCCTTTTTTCATCCGTGCCTATTCTGATTTGAAAATGACAAGCTTCGCTTCTATCATCGCTGTATTCATCCACAAAATACAATCCTCCGTCATCATCCTGAATGGATTCTGAACCCAAAAAGAAACCGGAAGACAAATCGGCCGTTCCTTTTTGATCGTGATTGGCTTTGCCAAATTCTACCATTTCTATCCAATAACTCACAGTGGTGTAATTGATCCGCTTGATTGTAAGTGCAATCGCCAATTCATCTTTTCGTCCGGTGAATTTCAGTTCATCACCGATTTTGATACTTTGCGGGAAAAGAATCGTGTCTTGGTTATCCACTATCAACAACGAATCTTCTAAGTTGAATTTTCTGAAACCGGTGCTTTCACGCAATCCTGCAATGAATGCCTTGGAATAATCGGAAGGGTTTTTCACAACCACAGTAGCTTTTCGTGGCGGATTGGTTGATGGTTTCTCAGAATCGAGTGGGTGAAATTCCGCTTGTGGTTTTGTAGGGTTTATTGTCGATTCCAGATTGGGTTGAGGTTGTTCATTACGACATTGAATCAAGGTACTGACAGAAAATAAAACCAATAATAGTTGAAATAGCTTCATGAATTTGAAGGTGAAAGAATATGAATATTGCGGTTTCATTTGACGATTTTTTTATTGGTTTCCAATTCTTCTTTCATGCTGAATGCGCAGTTGATAAGGTAATTCACCAACGAAGAATCAATGACTGTTGAAATTGTTTTTTGTCCGGCGCTTTTTCGGAACTTCCATGTTTTTCCGAGTTCAATTGAATATAGAGTGTCTGTATACATCATTTTTGTCTCGTCAAATTCATTTTCGTTTGGATACTTTTTATTGTATTTCTCCATGTCAACCCAATTCTCTTGATAGAGAATTTTTATAGGTTGATGATTCTGCCAATATATTTTTTGGCTTGTTTCACTTCCTAATTCACCGCCAAAAGCAGAGTTAATGAGAATCAGTTCATTCCCCGAATAATATCCTTCTAATGTTCCACCGCAACGTGACATTGGTGGGTAGCGGTATTTCGTTAGTTTTTTTGTCCGATTAAGCAATTCGATATCTTGTTCTCGTTTTTTGATTTCTGAGCCTGTTAGCTCGTTCGGTTGCAGTTTTGTTATTGCTTCTATTGGGTCAGCGATTTCTTTTTCTTTCTCCGATTGCTGAATAGTTTGTTTTTCCTGCGTCGGCTTCTTTGCATCATGGGTTTCTGTACAAGCAGCCAACAAACCATAAAGAACTAGGAAGATGGCGCAGACTTTCATTGGTATCATTCTTGGTTTATCGCTAAATTACTGTTTTACCACACACGTAGGTTGATGATCGACCTTGAAATTCAACGAATTGGCAATAAAACACAACTCATTTGCTTTGTGATGCAGTTCATTGGCTTTGTCGACCATCGAAGATTCGGAAACAGTAACAACAGGGTAGAGGGTTACGGCTGAAAAGCGACCTCCGCCATTGGGAGTTTCCACCATCAATCCACTTGCTGTATCGCTGTAATCAACAACTATCACGCCTGCTTCCGAGCACAAATGCAAGTACCACAACATGTGACATGAAGCGATGGAGGCCATTAACAGATCTTCGGGATTGTACCTAGTTTTATCACCTCTGAAAGCCGGATCAGAAGAACCCAAAATAAGTGGTTTTCCTTCCGCAGAAATGGTGTGATCGCGTTCATAATCGCGGTAACTGGAGGTTCCATTTCCACTGTTTCCTGTCCAGTGAATAGTTGTTTGGTAGGAGTGTTGTTTTTCCATTTCAGATGTGATTTAATTGTTGTTGATACTTCTACAGGCCAGTAAAGATGGACTTTCCGACTGAGTCGGATGTAAAAGTGCGCAAGTTTAAACATTTACAATTTTACAATTTTCTCCTGAAAAAGCGCTTCGGACAAATTTCCTCTCCATAATTTCCCATGCCCCGGATAAAGCGTTATTTCTCCGATTATTTTCAATTTTTCAAGGGATTCCTTTGCTAGTTGCGGATGCTGATTGATGCTGTTGTGCAACAATTGTGGTTCGCAGTCTATGCCTGTAAACACATTTTTGGTAACGAGCGCATCACCGCTAAACAACAACCCGGCTTCGCGGAAATAAAAACAACTCTCGCCCAAGGTGTGTCCGGGAGTGTGAATCACCAATGGTTTTCCGGGAACAGGTAATTCGTCGCGGTCGGCAAACAAGGTCACTTCTTTTAAAGGTTTTGTAGCAAATGTTCTACCACCAAAAAGCGCATGAAACATGGATTTCAAAACCGGCAAGCGCCAGCAATTTTTGATGAACCACAATGGCGGAAAGTGATTTATTTTCGTGGCCGATGTTTGATCCGTTTCATGAATGTAAACAGGAACCTGAAATCGCTGTCTGATTGCTTCGGCGCAACCTATGTGATCGTTGTGGGCATGTGTGAGCAATACCGCTTTCAGATCTTTTGGATTGATTTGGTGTGTTTCCAGTGCCTGCTCGAATTGGGAACGATATCCGGGAAATCCCGCGTCGATGATTACAACACCTTCGGCACTGCGCAGGATGTACCAGTTTACATAAGCCGAACCGAGTGTGATGACGTCCATTGATTTCGTTTTTCGAATGCGGAGATGTTCATTTCTGGTAAAGTTAATTGAATCGGGAGGTTTTCAAAAACGATGTTCGCAAATATGGGTGTTTGCGTGTTCGCAATATTGCGAATTCTAAAATTCGCGAACTCCAGAATGAAAAATATCCTAAAAAATATACCGATCAGTATATTATTGATACATTTGCACCATTAACACAAAATCATGCTGTCAAAAGCCGAACGTACGAAACAGTTTATCATCGAAAAAGCTGCTGCCGTTTTCAACGAAAAGGGGTATGCAGGAACATCTATGAATGATCTGACAATCGCTACAGGTTTGACGAAAGGAAGTATTTACGGCAATTTTGAGAACAAAGACGATATCGCAATTGCGGCGTTTGATCACAATTTTCAATTGCTGACTACGTATATCAAACAGCAAATGGAAACACAAATTTCCGTGATTGATAAATTGATGGTGTATCCTAAAACCTATCGCCAGTTTTGGCAATTGCCCTTTTTACAAGGTGGTTGTCCCTTAGCCAACACAGCCACTGAGGCCGACGATACGCATCCTGCACTTAAAACAAAAGCGGCCTTCGCATTGCAATTTTGGAGAAACGCCGTTGAATATCGCTTACAAACGGGAATTGACACAGGTGAAATCAAACCCGATACGAATATTACTGAATTTGTTGCTGTGCTTACTTCTGTTATTCAAGGAAGTGTGCTTCAGGCGAAAGTTTCAGGCAATCTGCTGTACCTGAACGCTTCAATGAATTTTATGGAACGAATGATCAATGATTTAAGAACTTAAAAAAAATTTAACCCATAATATACCATTCGGTATATTTTATAAACTAAACGCTATGGAAATAACATCAATTGAACCTTTTTTAGCTTATTTCGAAAGAACCCGTGAGGCAACGCAACGACTGATTCAGGTGATTCCGCATGACAAACTCGACTGGGCGTATCTGCCGGGTAAATTCACCATTGCCGATTTGATCAGGCACATTGCGGCCATAGAACGTCATGTTTTTGCGGAAACAGCGTTGGGAAATCCGATCAATTATGCCGGTTGCGGAAAAGAATTAGCCGACGGATTTGATGCTGTAGTACAGTATTTCAACCGGATGCACGATGAGTCGGTTCAAATTTTCAAATCGCTGAAAGATGAAGATCTCAAAAAAACGATTCATGCTTTGAATGGAAAGGAAATGGAGCTCGGACAATTTCTACGCGCACTGATCATCCACGAAGTGCATCACCGCGGTGCGCTCTACATTTACCTCAATTTGTTGGGCGTAAAAACTCCTCCCGTATTGGGATTCACTGAAGAGCAAGTGAAACAAGTCGCTCATTCGGTAAAGAAGAACGTATAAAAACAAAGGCAATGAAAGAAGTATATATTGTAGCCGCCAAACGCACGGCAATTGGTGGTTTTTTGGGAAGTTTATCGGGTTTTAGTGCCACCGAATTGGGAGCGCTCACCATTAAAGAAGTGATTCAATCATCGGGAATAGATCCGAATGCGATTGATTCGGTGTACATGGGAAATGTGCTTTCGGCGAACTTAGGACAATCTCCCGCGCGACAAGCAGCCCGTTTTGCAGGAATTGCCGATCATACCGATTGCACCACGGTGAATAAAGTTTGTGCTTCAGGTATGAAGGCAACGGCTTTGGGAGCGCAGCAAATTCAACTCGGGTTAGAAGAGTTGGTGATTACCGGTGGAATGGAAAGTATGAGCAATGCACCGCATTATCTGTCGATGCGCAAAACAGTGAAATTGGGCGATGAAACAGTGATTGACGGTTTACTGAAAGACGGTTTGACGGATGCTTATAATCATCAACACATGGGTAATGCTGCCGAGTTATGCGCTAAGGAATTTCAACTTTCACGCGAGCAGCAAGATGCCTTTGCTTTAGAATCTTACGCGAAAGCGGAAAAAGCAACCAAATCAGGGAAGTTTGACCTGGAAATTGTTCCGGTTACGCTTGCAAGTAAAAATGGATCCATTCTTTTTGCGGAAGATGAAGACGTTGCGAAGATCATTCCCGAAAAGGTGGCTGCGCTAAAACCTGTTTTTGTAATAGACGGAACCATCACTGCTGCCAACGCAAGCAACCTCAACGATGGAGCGGCTGCAATCTTATTGGCTTCAAAAGAAGCGGTAGAAAAATACGGATTAAAACCACTGGCAAAAATCATTGGTTATGCAGATGCCGCTCAAGCTCCGGAGTGGTTTACCACAGCGCCTTCTCTAGCTATTCCGAAAGCACTGAAACAGGCAAATCTTACGCTTAGCGAGATCGACTATTTTGAAATCAATGAAGCTTACGCAGCAGTGGCGTTGGCCAATCAACAATTATTGGAATTGGACAGTTCGAAAGTAAACGTTTATGGCGGAGCGGTAGCTATGGGACATCCGTTGGGAGCGTCCGGCGCGCGCATCCTGTGTACCTTGATTTCGGTTTTGCATCAGGAAGGAGGAAAGTACGGTGTTGCGGCTATTTGTAACGGCGGTGGAGGCGCTTCTGCAATGGTTTTAGAGCGTATCAATTGAGAAGTAGAATTACACTTGGAAGAAACTTAAGAACTTAGAAATTGAAAAACTGAGTTCTTGAGTTTCTAATTTGAGTTTAGGGATCAACATTTCAGTGTTTTCTTCTTTTTCCCGAGTTTTCCTTTGCTTTCAACTTTGCCGATGTATTCAATCACGTTGGGAACTTTACACGCAGTGCCGTTCATTTCAACGGTTACTAAACCTATTCTGGAGGCGGCCGCTTTGGCATCTTCAGTTAAGGCTGTAACGCTGGAACCAACACTGATCAGAAAACTGTTCATGGAATAACGTTCGCGGTTTTTAGCAGTATGAATGGTTTTTTCAATACGAGCAATTAATTGACGATATGCCTCCAAATCCAACTCTTCGTCTTGTTTCAACGCGGTTAATCCGGCGAGTGTATTCCAGCCAGCAGTTGCAATGTGTTCCTCATCCGAATCGATCCATTCCATTCCGAGTTCAAATCCGTAGTTACCGGCAGCACAAACCCAAGGCACGGTGTATTCGCAGATATTTGCTGAAATAGCCTTGTTGACCCATGTTTGCAAATCTTCCTTGGTCATTCGGGAATCGTCGGCAATCAATCCCGCGAGGTACATTGCATCTGCGTTGCCTGTTTGAAACAAGCCGAGTGCCAAATTATGATCTTTTTTGACTTTCTTTTCAATAACTTTCAGATCCCCCACTTTTACGCCAAAAAACGGTTCTTTTACTCCGTGTTTCAGTAAAATATTCTTAATGGAAGGACTTCCGTATGATTCCAATTGGGTCATTACTTCTTCTACAGTCATGCGGATTTTTTTTTGAAAGAACTAAGATGTAAATTTCTAATTACACCACAAACTTAGAAACTCAAAAAACGTAAGAACTCCGTTTTTAAGTTGTTGAGATTATTTGGTTGCTTTCTTGATTCCGTCAAGGTAGATTTTTCGGATGCTATTTTTTTCTTCTCGATTACAGATAGCTTCTATAGCCGGAATCAAGTCCTTATTGTGAACCGTTTTGAGTTGGATGATTTCTCCCAATGCATAAGCCGCACTCCAACGCACCACCGTTCCTTCGTGTTCCGAATTCTGAAGTAAGTTCACAATTGCTTCGTCCAACTGATCTGCAAACAAGGCCGCGGTATTTCCTATAACTTTAGCACTTTCCCATTTGATGCGTGGCGCTTTTGCCGTTAGTGTTCCAGTTACAAACCGAAACGCATTCTCGGTAATAATAGACGGTTGTTGTTTCGTTGCGAATTCAATGGCTTCTACGCAAGTGGCTTTTGAAGGATCTTTCTGTGAGCTGGCAAATTCTACCAATTCATCTACATTTAATGCAGCGTTGAGTAACCAAGTGCCGATCTTTTCGGTTTTCTCTTTCGGTTTCAAGGTTTTATCGGCTACTAAATCAGCTACATTCATTTCGCTATTTTTTAATGTAGGACGAATGTAGCCAATATCGTTTTTGTTTCAAGAAATTCTTATGTCGAACTTACGTTAATTTAATTGATCGACACAAGGGTTGTGTAATGAAATCAATGTCTCGAGAAGTAGTGTCTCACAAAAACGTGTTCCTGATTGGTTGTCATTTTATCGGCTTGTACCACATCAATTTTAATGTCATTATACTGATGATTTTCCCGAATCAAGTTGGCTAATTCTTGTTTGGCATCCGATGGTCCGAACAACAAGGCTTCCTCGTGAAGTTTGATGATTTCTTCGAGTTTTTTATAATATTCCGCTTGCAGATGTTGCTCTTTGTTGTGCATGGATTTTTCGCCTTTTGCCAAGCTTTTTTCCTTTTTCTGATGCGTAAATTCCGATTCTATATAAACGGTTTTGATGGTCGTGGTAAATTCCATGACATGTGCTTTTGAATGATCCATCCAAATACCGACACTTTTTGCTGTGTTCATCTTTTCTAGATTAATGTGTACGTAAAAATGAGGATTCAGCGGTCGAAAAGTGTTACACAATTAAGCCTAAAGCTTACATAATTGCTTGTTTTGGAACATTCAATCGGTTACAGAACATTCCGTGCAATGCGAAACCCGAGATCGTCTATTTTAAACGAAGTAGGGTGACTGCGCCGGCGATTGGTAGCCAAACAACCTCGTTCTTCGTCGTACCAGCCACCGCCTCTCAGAATGCGGTAAGAACCGTAAACGGTTTCGTCGTAAATATCCGAGCACCATTCCCAGACGTTTCCAAGCATGTCGTACAATCCCCATGCGTTGGGTTCTTTTGTACCAACCGGATGCGTTGTTTTGCCGGAATTGTCTTTGTACCAGGCAATGGCATCTAGTTCACCGTAACGAATAGCCGTGGTTCCAGCCTTGCAGGCATATTCCCATTCGGCTTCGTTTGGGAGTCGGTATCCGTTGGCAGTAGTATCGAAGGTGATTTCTTCATCGTCGAATGAATAACACGATTTCAGTCCTTCTTTCACAGAAAGTGCATTGCAAAACACAACGGCATCTTTCCAGCTTACGGTTTCCACAGGAAGATTTTCACCGGTAAACGTGCTCGGTTTTTCCTGCATGATTTCGAAATAAAACGCTTGTGTTACAGGAAATTTCGCCAGTAAAAAAGCAGGAAGGTCAACCGCCCATTGCTGTTTGGTACGATCGTCTCTCAGAACAATGCTTCCGGCAGAAAGCTCTATCATTAGTTCCGAAAGATTGGTGTGCGTTGTCATGTTATTGAAGGTATAAAAGTAATACTTCCTTTCTAACGGAAGATATTAGCTTTTAGATGTCTGGATAGACTTAGCTACCGACTATGCTTCCGGATATACCACGGCCAATAGATCAACACAAACTGAAGCGGTAATCTGATATAAGCAAGCGTTTTACTTCCGATAGCAGGCTGGTCGGCAAATACATCCATGACATGAAGCGGCAGAAAAGCGATCATGAGTAAAAATACTCCTCCGGCAGCCAAACGACGGTATTTGGTTGTCAATAATCCGATTCCGAGTACGATTTCGACAATTCCCGTAGCATAATTGACCGCCAGTTTCGGAAGAGTATCAGGGATAAACGGGTTGTACACTTCGGGGCGGATGAAATGCATCACTCCTCCTGAAATAAGTATAATCGCGAGTAGAAAAATGAGTATTCTGTTCATGTAGCTGCAAGTTAGAATTTAAAAACAGTGTACAAACTAAAGCTCATTGTTTTTTAACGCAAACCCCAGGAATGCAAGACACTATCTCGTTGTTGTTGGTTGATACTGATTTTCGTTGAGTCGATGTAATGTTCGTTTCTTATTATAACAACATAACCTTCAACTTCTTTGGATATATAGTTGGTAACGCTACTCATGTGCCAAGTAGAAGAATCATCGAAGGAGTAATAGTAACTATCCAGTTCTTCAGTTATTTTTTTCGCAGAAAAGTAAATGGATTTTGATAAGTAGTAAGGTCTATGGTTCGACTGATTTACTTTTTCTAAACTCGGAGGTAATCGGAACAAAGAAAAACCCTCGGTGTTATCGTCACTCGTAGAAAGAATGTTGTTGACCATTTCTTTTTTCAAAGGAACCCCTAGCTTTTTTCTAAATGAATTATAGGCCATTCCGTAGTCGTTTACTTTTTCACAAGAAGGAATTTGCATGACTAACCATATTAAGATACCGATACTAATCAAGTAAGCAAAAGGATATCTGATTGGATTAGGTAACATCCTACTGATTGAAGATTGAATCGTGCAACAAATCACTTACTACGGTGAGTTCGTGTTCGGTTTTTATCTCGGTACAACAAGCCCGCATTGTGGTGCGCAATTCATGGGCGCTTTCAGGTAAGTTGTCGCCTGATTCTTCCCAAACTTGGCGACTTGGCCATTGCGCGTAACCGATAAATAAGGTGTCGGAAGCCCGATGCAAACGCGATCCGTAACTGCCTTCATATTGGTAAATGAGTTTGGTCATTTCGCTCCATGCATGAATAAATTCTGCTGATTTTCCTTCGTGAAGTGCGAAAGAATAAATAACGGTGAATGTTGAGGTTTCCATAATTCCAAAAATAACAAAACTACAACGATTGGTTATCTACCCTAATTTACCAAGTGCAAATAGCTCAGCCAATGCCGATTTACGTGTTTTGGCAGCATATTCCAGGTATTTTGATTGCGCCGAAAGATAACTTTGTTCACGTGCATTGACTAAGAACAATGAGCTTTCACCTAATTCTAGCATTGTGCGTTCAGCATCGGCTAATTGTTTAAAGCTTTCAGCTGCATTTTGGCTTGATTCTGCTTGTAAAACAGTTGTGTTCCATTCATTTCGCACTTGCAGTAGTTTGGTGCGAAGGTCGCGCTGTTTTTGTTGCAATTCCCATTGTGTTGATTCAATTTTAAAGCGTGTGATCGCAAGTGAAGAACGTTCCTTTCGTAGCAAAATGGGCATGTACAAGGTTGCACCCCACTTGTAATTGGTGAAAGCATAATTACCTGAAACAAGATTTTGAGGTGTTTGCAAGAGGTTGTAGTTGACGTTTAATTCCGGTTTGAGTTGTTCTATTTTCCACTTGCGTTCCAGTTGTAAATCTTGTAGTTTATAATCATACCACGATAACATAGGGTGCTGATTGATTGAGTCGGAGAGTAAACTCATCGGAGCTTCAACTGCCAAACGTTCAGGTGTAACAAATGATTCTAATGTCAATGGAATAACTC
Source organism: Fluviicola sp. (assembly GCA_029866325.1). GTDB lineage: Bacteria > Bacteroidota > Bacteroidia > Flavobacteriales_D > Crocinitomicaceae > Fluviicola. The sequence continues at coordinate 212,893 of JARWZO010000027.1, forward strand.
CTTGATCCCATAGGTAATTTTCTATTGACAATCTGGCGTTTAAGGCATTTAGTTTTCGTTGTTCCACGTCAATCAACCGATTGTAATATTGTGCGGAAGCTTCCACCGTATCAATGATTGGACGTTCACCTAAATCGGCACTTATTTTTACTTGTTCCAAACGAATACGGGCCAATTCCATTCCTTCTAAGGCAAGTTCCAATTGCGCTTCTTGTTCTTGCCAGTTAATGAATTGCTGACCGGCCTGGTACAATAGGTCGTTAAGCGTTAATTGGCGCTCAAGTTGTGATTGCTGAAACGATACTGCTGCTCTGCGCAATTGGGTGCGACGTTCGTCGGTAAACAAGCCCCGACCGATGGGAACTTCCACGCCCAAATAGGTCAAACCATTATCCGGAACGCGGTTTTGCGGATTGAGGTAATCACCGTTGTTCCAATCGCCCATCACTTTAAAATCCACACCCAATCTGGTTGGAATTTTGATACCCGTACTGATGGTACTGTAATAGGTTTTACCATCATAGTATTTTTGATCAATTCCACCAAAAAGCACCGGATCAAAAGCACCTTTAGCCATGCGAATCACTTGTTCGGCTTGTTGCACATTATTGCCAGCCACCAAAGCGACAGGATGGTGTTCTTTTACGTGTTGCAAAAACACTTTTTGTGTAAGTAGTTTCACCGTGTCGGACTGTCCGAAAACAGAACAAGACAGGTTGAATGCAACGAGTATGACAATTAATCTCATTTTTTATCAGATTTATCTGCTGGTTTTTTCGGTGTATAAAAATTTGGCGGGAAGCCGTTGATTTTTCGCCATAATTCGTACCAAATTGGCACATCCTTGAGCAAGGTCATGCTTTTTACGGCAACTCCCATTCTTAATCCTTTAGGCCATTTGTGTTCCCTTTCATCGGGTGCAACCAACACGCGGTACTTCCCATTCTCTCCAATGAAGTTATCAATCGCAACTACTTTTCCACCGTAGGTACCGTAACTTACATTCGGCCATCCGGAAAACACAATTGCTGGCCATCCGTCGAACTGAACACGTACTTCATTTCCAACGTGCATGAGTGGAAGATCAATTGGCTCAACAAACATTTCTACTGCAAAATCAGACAAACTTGGAACAATACTCACCAACGGAGTTCCTTCTTTGACCGTTTCACCAACACCGTTTTTCAAGGCTTGAGAAATATAACCGTCTTGCGGAGCAGTTACGTAATAATATCCTGCACGAACGATGTAAGTAGAAATATCGTTCTGCATTTTAGTAACCGTTGCCTCCGTATCATACAAGCTTGAGAGTGCGCTTGACTTTTCTGATTCGCTTTTAGCAATTTTGTCCTGATAGTCGGCATTGATCGACGATAATTCCGTTCTGGAATTGATCAATTCATTGCGCGAAGTGAGCAGTTTGTTTTCAGCACTCACCACTTTGGCTTCCATTTCTTGCACTTTCAAGCGTTTGGCTTCTAAATCGGCTGTTGATTTAATTTCTTGATTAACCAATTTTTGAGTCCGGTCATATTGCGTCTGTGCTATGACAAGCTGCTTTTCAAATGCGCGATAATCCATACTATCTGAAATCACTTTCAGACGGTTTTGTTTTACTTTATTCTCGGCCTGTTGCAGTTTAAAAATTCGACTATCAATTAACGCGTCAATTTGACTATCAAGTGCTTGTACTTTACTCATGTAGGAGCCGGCACTGCTTTCTTTCGATTTCATCTGCTCTTCTGCGCGCTTAATCAAGTCGGGGTTCATGTATTCTGATTTTGTCTCCGACAAATAAACAATCGTATCACCCTTTTTGACAAGTTGTCCTTCTTGAACGTACCATTTTTCTATTCGGCCACCAATGATAGCGTGGATTGTTTGAGGCCGGTTATTGGGACTCAAAGCTGTTACATTTCCGGTAGAAGTAATGGTTTGCGTCCAAGGCAATAAAACAACAACAAATAATATTCCTAGAGCCCAGTAAAGCGTTTTCAACAATGCTTTTGATGTCTTTTTGGTACCCATCGACTTATAAGAGCCATATTTTTTATAACGATTCATCGTAAAAGGTTTAAGAAAGTGAATGAATAACAAATGAGTGCTTGGCATCTGCAATCATAGTAGATGCGGCACAAACAATAGTTGTTTCTGTGTAATTGCGTTTGATAGAGTCGAGTAGTTCTATTTGTTCAATTGCAGTAAGAGCCGATCCATGGAAGGAGATAAGTAAGATTGCAGGATGATGAACCAACGATCTGGCTATCAAGATGCGTTCACGTTCTACTTCTGATGTTACACGATGACTTTCGGTAAGGTCGGCTTCATAACCTTTGTTTTGTCGACTCACAAAATCACTCATTTTGACTGTTTCTAAGGCTAACTGAAGGTCATCTAAAGTCAGCTCAGTTCTTCCTAATAAGATATTTTCTCGCAACGTACCTTCAAACAAATGGGTTTCTTGGGTAAACCAACCAACATGTTCGAGCGCATCGCCTAAAATTTCTACCGTAGGAATCGTATTGTTCCATCGTGGTTTGAATATGGCTGAAGAACTAGGGTCAATTAGCTGACGAAGCAGCTGTGTAACCTCTAATTGATGTCCTCCATCAATAAAAATGTGTTCTCCTTCGTTCACTCTCAACACTACAGTAGCTTCTTTTGAACTCGTATCAATCACTTCCATTGGGAACAACTGGTCGGATTTAATAGGAACAGAACTTTCTTCATACGTCATGTTGATGTCTTGTACTTGACCTAGTTTTTCAAGTGAAGTAAACACATCGTAAAGCGATTCCATGAGTTGGATCATTTTTTCAACAGCTCCAAGTAAGAGCAAGATCAATATTTCTGCTGCTACGAATTGCCCTAGATTCATTTGCTGATCGATGACCAAATACCCACCTAATCCAAGCAAAGAAGCAACAACAATCGATTTGATACCGATCATCCAACTGTATTGTTTCCATAGAATCTTGAAATGGGCATCGCGGCTATTTAAGTATCCTTTTGCATGTTCATCCAGACGCTTTAAAGCCAAATCCCCATTAGGAACCAACCTAAAACTCCAATCGGCGCGTGCAACTTCTTGAAGCCAGTATGCCGTTTTGTACTTGTATTTTGATTCGCTCAAACTGGTTTGAAAACCATAGCGGATAATTGGCTTGAAAATCATATAGATCAATAGAACAAGTGCCAAGCTGAATACAATATAAAACGGGTGATAGAAAGATAGTACAATCAAACTAAAGGCGATTTGTAATGCAGAAGACGAAAAATCCAATAATACTTTTGCGACTCCTTTTTGTAAGTTGATGACATCGAAAAAACGATTGACTAGTTCGGAAGGGTTTTTACCATCTAAATCTTGTCTGTTCATACGAGGAAAACGAAAGGCAAAATCAAACGTGTAACGAACGAAAATGCGTTGCTGGATGTTTTCGGTAAGTCGCAACTGCATGATTTGTAAAATACCTGTAAGTACAACGCCTCCTATTACCAAGGCTACAAGAATCACCCAACTAGTGGTGATTTGACCACCTTGTATAAAATGAATAACAGATTGAATCCCTAAAGGTAAACTCAAGCTGATAATACCGCTAAAAATGGCGTACATGTATAATTGCGTGACCTCTGCTTTATCAAGGTTTAGCAGTTCGCTGAGGCGTTTCCAGGGTGACTTAGTGACTGTTTCCATTGGTGTTATTGTTATGATTTGCTATGAAAGAATGGATGAGTTGACTGAAAAATGCTTTCACATTGTCGTTTGAGGCATTTTTATTGGTGAGACGCGGTAAGTGATCGGAGAAATAATGCTGTAGATGCGCGCCCTCAATAATGGTGCTTACCAACATATTCGGATAGGGGAATGAAGGATTGAGTTCCAATATCCAACCGGCTAATTTCTCTACTAACTGTTTGTAATCTTCAAAAGCACCGCCGTTATTTACCGCATCTACGTTTTTTGTTAGAATAGATTTGATACCTTCTTGTTCGATGATACGCTTGAGTTTTTCTTCATTGATAAAAGGCGTTTGCGGATCGTCTTCCAATTTGCTAATGAGCAGTTGAATAGCCATTTCTAGTTTTTCCGATGCGGAACTGATGTTGTAAGTTTCCTGCTGCAAACGATAGTTCATCCAACTCCAATACCAAGCGTAAAGAAACAACAGCAATTGGTGTTTATTCTCAAAATAACGATAAATGGAAGCTTCTGTCGATTCCATACTGAGCGCCAGTTTTTTAAAGTTGAAGGCATCAAACCCAATTTCGTCAATCAGTTCTATACTCGACTGAATAAGTTGAATGCCTAGTTTTGTTTCCTGAGGATCACGTAAATACGTACATTCCGGAACTGAAAATTTTATCTGTGTAATCATTTTTGATAGTATTACTATTATGTATGATTGTTTTACATTCAACAAATATAGTGACACTTTGTTTTGTGAAAGCATAAAAAAGTTTAAAAAAAGTAGAAATGAGTAAAAATGATGTGTGAAATACTACTTTTAATAAACGCTATTAGAACCGTTGCATGAAAAAGATATCCGACTTCATCTCTAAATTAAAAGACGAAAAAGACCAATTCACAATTAGAAGAACTCCTTGCAGTTTGGGGTTTGCCGTGTTTGATTCGATTCATTATGTTTCTGAAAACGAATGGAATGCGATTATTCCGGAGAGCAAAGGTCTGATGCGGATTCCGTATTTAAAAGCGATTGAAAATTCGTCAAACGAAGATGAGCGTTTCAAGTACATTTTGATGTATGACGGTAAAAAAGCGGTGGCAGCTGCCGTTTTCACCATTGTAGTTGTGTCGGGTAAAGATTACGGGAGCAGAGAAGCTACAGAATCGAAACTTGGCAAGATTAAAGGAACGCTGAAAGAGAAAACGAAACTAAAAATGTTGATTTGTGGTCTTACCCATATCAGTGGTGATCACGGTTTTCATTATTCACCCGAGATTTCGCCAGAGGAAGCCTACCATGCTTTGGCTGATGTGACGTATCAAATTCGCAATTCGGAAAAACTAAGAGGCGCGGTTCATTTGCAATTGATCAAAGATTTTTACGAAAATCAATCGATTCCTTCCGAACAGTTGAAGGTATTTAATTACCGCAAGTTCAAGTTGGATCCGAATATGTTTCTTCCCATTCGACCGGAATGGCAAACGTTTGAAGATTACCAAAATGCATTAAAATCCAAGTACCGCACACGCATGCGCGATATGTACAAACGCGGAAGCGCATTGGAAAAACGCAGTTTATCAACCGAGGAAATTGAAGCTCATTTTGACAAAATCCAGGAATTGTATGACAACGTAGCGAACAAAGCCAAGATGAAGATCAATCATTACGACACGTCTTATTTTGTGGAGTTAAAGCGGAACATGAACGATGATTTTGAGTTGACCGGTTATTTCCTAGATGGGAATATGGTCGGATTTAGAACCAACTTGTTTTGGGGCGAACATTGCGAAGCACATTCCGTGGGTGTTGATTATACCTTCAATACAGAATACGTAGTTTATCAACAATTGCTGGCGGATACCGTAAAACGGGCAATTGAACGAAAAAAGACTAATGTGATTTTCGGGCGTACGGCCATGGAAATGAAAAGCAATTTGGGAGCAGTTCCCGTGGATATGTATTGCTACATGCGCCATTCGGAGGTAATGACCAATAAACTGATCAAACCGGCGTTTTATTACATCAAAACATCAGAATGGACACAGCGGAATCCGTTTAAGGATTGAATAAAGCGGTGAAGTGAAATTCCCGAAACGTTAACTTTTCGATAGTTCTTCCGACTGCGTTTTGTACCAATCACCATTTTTGGTATCACCTTTCAGGTAATAGACATCGCTGATGTTTTTGTAAAACTTCGTCAAATCTTTGTGCTTGTCACCCACTTGCTTGATTTTGTTTGTCAATGCTTTGTCAAAATAAAGGAGTGCTTTTTTGTAATTCTTGCTTTCGCGATAGGCATTGCCCAGATTTGTATACGACTGAGTCAATTCCACGCCTGCTTTACCAAACAGTTTCTCACGCACTTTCAGCGCCTTTAAATGGTTTTCAATCGCTTTTTCGTAGTTGCTGCTGTTGAAGTAAACGTTCCCTATGTTTCCATAGCTTGTTGCAACATCTGCATGGTTTTTACCGAATTTCAGCAATCTGATGGCAAGCGCTTTTTGGTGGTACTCCAAGGATAAAGGAAAGTTTTCTTCGGCGCTGTATATCACTCCGAATGCAATATAGGTGTTGGCAATTACAGGATTGTTGGTGTCGAGTGAAGACCGTGCCGCTACAAGCGCTTTGTTCAAATATACTTTGGCTTCTTCGTAGTTGTCTTGTCGTGTTAGCAATACACCAATCTGGTTACACGAACTCACGAACTGTTCTACCTGATTGAGTTGTTGAAACTCGACACTCGCTTTTTCGTAGTAAACAATTGCGCTATCCGGAGCTGCATTTTTCTTAAAATCGTCCGCCAATCGCATGTATTCACCTGCAATAGAATCGCTTTGGGCGCAGATGGTTGACATCGAAAAGACAGCAAACAAACTACATGAAATTATGATTTTAAGAGTTGCCATAAGACTGGTTTTGAATGAGTTAAATTTCAATACTGTTTTACCAAAAATAGACAATTTCCGCTTAAATGAGGTTGTCAGATACACTTTACTTTACTGTTCGTTTTGATCCAAACATACCTCATCAATCAGTTCTTTACTGCGATGATGACAGTTAATTTCTGCTCTATTTTTCTCGGGTGCAGCTCTTCTACATTCAGAATACATCCAAGGGTAAAATTATCGCATTAGAACAAAACGGTTATTGAGCTGTTTTTCATTGTTTTGAAAATGAATAATATAGGTGCCATATACAAAGTCTGTTAAATCAATTTGCAGATTGTTAGCACCCGCAACTGAACTGCGGTATCGCAATTGACCTTGTAAATCGTAAATATGTAGTTCACCATTGGTATATTCAACAGGTAATCGAATTTCTAAAAAATCAGTTACAGGATTTGGAAATACTTCAATTAAACCGTTGTCGTCCGTATTGATTTCGGATAATCCCACAATTTCAGAAGTCGCATATCCGATTTCCCAATAATAATCGAGCGATGCAGCTGGCAACGGATCCAAATCTCGTCCGGTATACCACATTTTATAGGTGTTGCCATCATTCAGTACACTTGGAAATGAAGACAGGATTTGGTCCCATTCACCCGGATTCCCACGTTGCAAAACAGGATTGAGTGGCGATTTAGACCAGTTAATTCCATCAGAAGAAGTCGCATATCCGACTTGTTGATCGTAATACGTATCATTTTGTCCACCACCATACCACATGCGGTATTCATTCCCTTCTTTAATCACATGCGGATCTTGAACATAAATACTATCCCATGTTGCAACACCTGTTACAATAACCGGATTGTTGACATATTTTGTCCAAAAAATGCCATCGGTTGAAGTTGCATAACCAATGTTTGCTTTTCCATCTGTTCCGCTTCCATCAACAGTAACATCATAACCGCAATACCACATTTTGTAGTTATTTCCTTCTTTAATAACAGAAGGTCCTTCTAGAAAGCCATTGTCCCATTCAGACCCTGCACCAACTTGTAAAACAGGTGTTGGATATTTTGTCCAACTAATTCCGTCGGGTGAATAGGCATAACCAATTTCATAGCGATAGTCATTAAAGGTTTGTCCGGCATACCACATTTTATAGCGTTCAGTTGAAGGCGCAGCACTATCAATAAGTATCGAAACCGTTTCTACTCCTAATGAATCCCATCCGCCACTGTAAGAGATATCAAGCACAGGATTAGCCACATATTTATCCCAGGTAACTCCATCGGTTGATGTTGCATAACAAATACGTGAACGCATAAGTGTATCCGGCGGATAATTAAAACCACCTCCGGTATACCACATTTTGTAGGTGTTGCCTTCTTTTAGAACCCAGCAGTCGCTAATGGCATACAAATCTTTTGGCAATGAAGCAATGGTTGTGTCTCTTCGTAAAACAGGATTGTTGGCATCCTTTATCCAATTTGTTTGAGCGAACACCGAGCTAAGGCTAAACAAAAGAGAAATAATGGTTAGAAAAACATACCGACGAGAGCCATTGATATTCTTCATCATTCCGGGTTATTTACAATTACTTCTGCTGAAATTGCTTCCTTTTTTTCAATCGCAGTTTTATGCCTGTCTTTCACTTCTTTTACCAGATCATCGAAGTTGTAGATCAGTGTTTTGGATGTTACAGCAACCATTGTACCCTGCACTTTCATGTTGTTGCGAACATAGCGTCCTTTTTTACCTTTTACACGGTCTAAAATGGATCTTGGATCTCTAACGTACACGAGCAGGACCTTGCTGTTGATTGCAAATGTTTCTACTTTGACAGTTGTCATTTCATCCCATCTGATCAACCCAAGTTCGGTAGAAGCCGTATTATCAATAATTCCTTCGTCGGAGATGATAAACCCAACAGGAATCCTGATTTTTTTAAGATTATACAAGATCGAGAAAACAAAAATAGACATCACGGCAGCGGTAATACCAATCATTAGCAGCGGATGCATTACTTGCTGACTATAGGCAACAAATGCCATCAGGTAAATACCATATAGAATGAGAATCGAACTCAAAACGACTGCGATTTTCATTCTTGTTTTGTTTAGTGGAATTTCAATTGTGCTCATCTTGTTGGGGTTTTAAAAGTTGTATAATTATTCTTTACGTTTATGAATCGAGTTTGTTTTCTTGAATATAAATCGCCTATTGATCAATAACTTAGAATAACTCATCCATCAGTGCATTAATTTTTTCAGCGTCTTCTAAAGGGACAATTGTAATAGGATGACTATCGCTTTCTAATGCAAATTCAACAATACTGAGGTCAAATTCAGTTAAACGATCATCGGCATCCATTAACAATTCAGCCATACCATCAGCATCTTCCTCGTCTTCATCATCAAACAATTCATCCTCGATTTCACCTTTTGAAAGTACAATGATAGCCTCATTTAAAGCTTCTACATCTGCTTTCCAGTCCAACTCAAACAAATGACCATGTTCTTCTAGTTTATCAAGCAGGTAACAAAGTGTTTGTTCAGGGTTACCAGCCTTTGTAATGTTTCTGTTGCTGAAATGTTGTGGGCTGTGTTTTGCAAAGAACCCTTCCGGATCGTTATCTGATTCAACGAGTTCGCTGGCCAGCTCTTTGCTCAACGATTCATCATGTGTTAATAAAAACACAAACGTATAATAGTTTTTTTCACTTTTCATGAACGACTTTTTGGTTCTTGTAAATTCTGTGAGAACATCTTTTGCTAGTCCTTGAGGTTTTAAAAGTCATGTATTTATGGGAGTTTGTTTGATTTTACCTTTATTTTTGAAATTGTTTTAGCGGTTGACTTTGTTGGTTTGTCCATGTCTTTGATCGCAAATGCGATGGCTTCCCGTATCAAAGCCGTTACTTCCGAATTTCGGTAATCGGCTGGTGTTTTAATATCAATGTGTCGAATCAAATTACCGGTTCCCGTAAGTAAATTGTTCGGATCGTTTAACAAAGCGCCTTTGTTGAAACCTAGGTTCACATGATTGGTGTAAATGGGTAACATACAAAAGGCATCCGAGAGTTTGTCGGAAATGGAAAACACCGAAGTTAAAGCATGTGTATGATAGACCAATTCATTGCAATCCGGCGCTAATTCAAGCATATACTGACGTGCATCGCTGAACAGATCAATCACTTCCTGCGATTTTAAATCGAGTATAAATTGAAAGTCGGGATGTATTGGTCTTACCATGTTTTGTTGAGTCGCAGGGTTGTTTTCGTTTGTTAAACGGACTAATTTAATAAAAAAATAATGGTTTATCCCTTCCGCTAAAATGTTCGTTACCAAGCAGTGAACCAATTACCTTGGCGATTTTTCGATTCAATTGTCATTGGAAATCGCCACCATCCGGTCGATGGAAATGAGCAGTTGTCCCTGACTATCGTACATTGGATTATGAATGTTCTTGTTTTCAATTCGATAGGCGATGGCTGCAATTTGGATGGAATGTTCACCTTCCAATTGAAGCACCAATTCATACGGGATGTACTGTTTTTCTCCGATTTGTTCCAATTCATCATCCAGATCGTAATACCAGTTCCAGGTTGTTTGTACCGATGCCACTGCAGATCCGATGATTCCATCCGGTAGTAATTCTGCGGTTGGGATTTGGTAAAAATCGAGTTTACCCAGAAGAGTTTCAATTGTGTTTGTAGTAAGAACCACTAATTCCAACTCTTCGCTCCAACCGATCACCAATTGATAATCGTTGAACGTCAACACGACACCGCCGTCGATAACCACCTGACTTTTGGGGCTGAAGACAAAATAATTATCACTCACATTGAAGAATTGTATGTCAGTAAGAGCCTGACCTATCAGCTTCGACTCCAGTTCCTCCGTTTCATTTATCGTCATTATATTCTTTATTAAGGATTGTTTACTAGCGGTAACCAGCTCGTTTTTAGTTTCAAATATACCCAAATCCGCCTCTTCAGGATTGTCGATCAGCTGTGAAATCTGCAATTCTTTTCAGACATCGTGTAAAACATTCCGCTGCTTCATACAGTAGGTTTACAGTTGGTAAAAGACCAATTAAAGTACAACTCACCATGGAAACAGTAGCTAAAGGAACTAATTTGATTGCAGTAATAGACAACTTTGATTTATCGTATGATGAGTTCGGAGAAGGAAATACGCCGATTATCTTTTTACACGGTTATCCTTTTAGTAAAGCAATGTGGCAGGGGCAATTGGAATTTCTAAAATCGAAGCACCGCGTTATTGCATGTGATATCAGAGGTTTTGGAAGGTCGAAAGACGAAGAATCTACCCTTAGTATTGATTTGTTTGCGGATGATTTGATCGCGTTTATGGACAAACTGACGATTGAGAAAGCAGTTATTTGCGGCTTGTCGATGGGCGGTTTTATTGCGTTGGATGCTTTGAAGAAATTCCCGAATCGGTTTGAAGCCTTGATTTTATGCGACACGCAATGCATTGCCGATACAGATGAGGTGAAAGCGAAACGCTACAAGATTATTGACGAAATCACCTTTTCCGGAGTAACCGAATTCAACGAAGGATTTGTAAAAAGCGTGTTCCACAAAGATTCATTGGCAACTAAATCAGATATCGTTGAGCGATTGCGCAATGTGGTGTTTTCGAATTCACAGCGAATCATTACAATGGGCTTAACTGCACTTGCCGGGCGCACAGAAACGTGCTCTATACTTAGTAAGATCACCATTCCGACATTGATCATCTGTGGTAGAGAAGACGCCGTAACGCCACTCGAACAATCCGAAAGTATACACGCTACCATCAAAGGATCGGTACTGAAGGTAATTGACAAAGCAGGACATGTATCCAATCTGGAACAGCCAGATGAGTTCAATAAATACGTACTTGATTTCCTGACGGTTTTGTAGTAAGCGATAATAGGAGTATGATCAATAGTGTTGTCTTCATAGTAATCCAATGTTATTCTTGTTGCAGCCAATTAAATTTTCCGTTTTTCCAAAATATGAAGCCACCGCCACATGACTCAAGTGCATGAACATAGATTGCATCATAATCCAGTACCACTTTTTCGCTTTCAGGAACCTGATCCAACGACCTAAAATCGTCTTCGTAGTTTGACCAAAGTATTTCTCCGCCTTTAACTGTTTCAAATTTTCCTGCCCAACTATAATCAATACCCATTGGTAATTCATCGTTTCCAGTTCCTAAAAAATGAAAACGATTCTTTTTTCCGGCGCGAATGACGCATATTTTAACCGTATCATTGCGTGAGAGCATAATAGCTAAGTCGTTGGTTTTAGTACCGTAAAAATCACCTTCTATTGCAAAGTCTTTAAACCCTGTGAAGACTTTATACTTAGATAGTTCAGGGAATTTTGTCAACAATTCAGCGACACTTTCTTTGTCGATGTTTGAAGAGAACTCGTTGTTTTTGTTCGATTTTTCTGTTTGTGCTGCCTTGATTTTTTTGGTGCTACTTTCGCTGCAAGAGAAGCAAAAGAATACTAAAATCAACAAAGGTAATCGTTTCATATTAAATGGTCTTTGACGAAAACACAGTAATTAATTATGCAACTAAGTTCGAAATTTAAACAGGCTCTAAGTTTCACAACCGATCTAGAAAAGCTTAAAGTCAAAATTTAGTTAGTTGTTAATGACCAATTTTCCCGTAGCGATAAGCTCAGTTGCCGATTTTATACAATAAGTATAAATACCATTCGATAATGTTGAAACATCCAATTTGAGTTCTTGAGTGATATTTTTAGCCAATACAACCTGTTTTCCTTGCAGGTCTGAAATAATAATTTCAAGTTCCTCTGAACCCGTATTTGCAGTTGAAAAAACAACAGTTTTGTTTGTTGGGTTAGGATAAACCGAATAAGAAACCAGTTGTTTTGGTGAAGAAATGGAGTTTGTTGGGTTACAAGCAGGGTTACCAACCCCGGATGTTGAAAGTGTAAGCCCATAGTCAAACAACAATTCCAGAATTGGAGAGGCTTCACTTTCAGCATTTGCCAATACAGCAATTCCGGTGTTAGTTGTGAGGTCAAAAAACATTTCTGTACTTATTCCCAACTCGCCACCGTTATGTCCCCAAAGTGTTACGTTACCAGAAGTGACATTAAATGTTTCCTGATAGAATTGAAGACCTTGGGTTGGTTCAATTGCCGGTATTTGTGCTGTAAGCGCATTGTTTAGACTAGAAGTAGAAAGCAGTTGCTCACCATTAAAAGAACCTTCTTGAAGTATTGTGATCATAAAATTTGCCAGATCTTTTGCATTAGAGCGCAGCATACCATTCGGGTAATCTGCAAATCCGTAATGCGCAATAGGTTCGAATTGGTTGGCTACATAATCATGCGGATTAGCAAGCATGTTTAAGTTTTGATACTCAGAAAGGAACCAATGTGTATTGTTCATGCATAGTTGATCAAAAATGTGTTGTTCACAGTAGACATTGAAAGGCATTCCTGAAATGATTTCTACCAGATAACCTTCAAGAGCAGTTCCCATGTTTGAGTATTCATAAACGGTGCCGGGCTGATTGGGTAAAAAATTCTGTAACGCATCATAATCTGCACCAGATGTAGAAAGATACCGCTGGACGCAATCGGCCAGAGTAATGGAAGGATCACCGCTATAATTGTAATAATTATCCATCACGTCACTGTCTAAAATAGAAGCGGTATGTGTTAAAAGCATTTTAAATGTAATGGGTGTATTTTCATAACCCGGCACTGTCACTGAAAAGGGGAGATGATCGTTTATAGGATCATCAAGTGCAATTAATCCGTCTTCCACCAATTGCAGAAGAGCTACTCCGGTGAATACTTTAGAAACAGAGGCTAGCATCAATGATGTTGTATCAGTAAGTAGGGTTGATAGGTCGGTATTGGCAAAACCGTACGATTCTACCCAAACTATTTCACCATCTTTTACCACTACGGTTGATACGCCTGGTAAGTTATTCAAATTCATTATGTTCGATATCTCGGCGTCAATTGTTGATGAGGGATTTGGATTTTGAGCGGTAGCAGCTAACTGTAAGTTTACAACAGCGAATAAAAGAATTAATTGCTTCATTTTTTTTGAATTTACTGATTCACATTAGTACAACTTCACGATAGTTTTCGTGCTAAATTGAAACGAAAGGTAAGAAAGTTTTGTTTAGAAATCGAATTCAGATGAGTAAGCTTTTCATGAATTGTTGATGCATTTAATATAGAGCAATTGGTAAATCTTGAACTAGATAATTGACGATCGTTATGATTGATTTAACCAACGTGTATGTTGCTTAAACGAACGGTTGACTCTCACCGGTGAATTGAACAACATTCATGGTTTACCTCATGAGTATATTTCTGACCGGAACTTCGTCAGCATCGGCAGGCTCTTTTCACGACCCCACTTTAGGTATTAAATGATTCCATGTTTTTGGTTAAAAACACATTTCTCATTAACAAAAATAGCGTGTACTCAATTCCTCTTCCGCTTAGAATAATCATCCAGTTTTTGCCGTTCTTTTTTAGATAAACTATTGATTCCTTTGGCGCTTATTTTGTCCAATAATCGGTCAATTTCTTGCTGCTGGGCCAATTTGTTTTCGTTGTATTGGTGATCGATGTCAATATGCTTTTTTTGAGATTTGAAAAAGGTGTTGTCGATGAAAAGTATGTGCGGTCTTGTTACAATCAGATAAATGAAAAGCAACGTAGGAATAGCAATTAACAGAATGGGAAGATAATTCTCAACCAATGAATGCGGTTTCAACAGAATGGCGATGAGCAGTCCAATGAGGGCTCCTCCTAAATGCGCTTCATGACCGATATTGTCTTTTTTGGACTTGATTCCGTAGATCGAATAAGCAACGAAACCGATTCCGTACAACCAACTCGGAATAAAGAACGGAAGTATAAAAAAACGGATGCCAAGGTCAGGAAATAGGGCGATGGAAGCGAAAATAACACCGCATACCGCTCCGGAAGCACCAACAGCACTGTAATCACCATGAAAACGATGGACAACAATGGCAAGTAGATTCCCACCGATTAAACTAGCGAAATAAACTAACACAAAGCCAATGCTTCCAAGTTGGTGTTCTAAAAGACCGCTGAAAGCGAATAAGCTGAACATGTTAAAGAACAAATGAGTCCAACTGACGTGCAAAAAACCGGAAGTAATGAGTCTTTTATATTCCTTGTAAATCAGGATTCGGTCAATTTCAAATTTATAGGCATCTAGAAAGGAGTGATTCGTAATCCCTCTATACGAAACCACGATGTTTACTAGTATCAATACGATTCCAACTATTCCTAGCTCTGCCATGCCATGCGATTGTTGATGGTGTCCAAATTAATTCGTCACATTTTTACTTCGATTTCAAAGATAACAGAGTTTAAACACTCTGCCCAAACGTCAACAAATTGTGATCAGGATCCAGTAACGAAAACTCTTTTTGTCCCCAAGGTTTCAGTTGCAAAGATCCGTTTGGGTGAATGCTTATGTGTTGATCCAGCAATGATTGATACACTGTATCTATATCATTGGTACGGATGTACACCTGTCCGTAATTCTCTTTCGGATCTAATTCTTTGAACAGAAAAAAATGAAGCTGAATCGCGTCTTTTTGCACCATAAGATAATCCTCAAAGTCGGCATTTCCGAATACGTCAAAGCCAAGTTGGTTAACGTAATAATCGTGTGTGATCGCTTTGTTGCGCATTGGGAGTTTCGGATGAACGGATGTGAGCATGGTTTATTTTGTTAGTTAAGGAACCTTAGTCTGCAAATCGGTTTAAATACGGAAAGATCGCTTGAGAATTTCATGGCTTTGCAGGTTTAAAGTAAGGTTATTGATACAGATAAGGTTCCTTATTCAGGGTCATTTTCCGAATGTTCTCCAACACGTGCTTCATATATGTTCGCCAAAACAATTTGGTGAAGAGCCAATTCAACGGATACAATAACACATTGGTTGAATGCAGGGTGTATGTGTAGTCGATTTGTATTTTGTTGGGTTCTAGTTCGGTGGTTTTCCATTCACCTACGAATTTTGAGAAACTAAGCATCCATGCTTGAAAGTCGCTGACTTCAATTTTCCAGTATTCATTTTCTATCCGTTCAATGACGGTGTCAATAGAAGTAAATCCACCTTTTTGAGTCAACGATTTTGCCGTAAACACCTTTTTGGAAGAACCGGGTTTTCCCCAGTTTTCATCGTCGGTGCAGTGGGTGACTTTCGGCGTCACGCCATAACCGGTGTGAACTTTTGAGATATCACACAGCATGGGAGTCTTGAAAGCTCGCTCGAGAGAACATGTGTAGATGGTTGAAATGGTAACTGTTGAGGTCATAGCTTAGTTTATTGCGAGTAAATTAGGCACTTTCATCAAACATGATTTCGTCTGAACTGCCTATTTTATATGCTGGTTCTTCGGTTGGTAGTGTAAAATAAAAAGAAGAACCTTCACCTTCATTACTTTCCACCCAAATCTCACCACCATTTTTTTCTAAAAATCCTTTCACCAATAATAATCCGATTCCGGCTCCTTTGTTTTGTTTTCTGGTTTCGGTTAGGGTTTTCATTTGTGGAGTGAAGAGTTTTTCCATGATTTCTTTCGACATTCCAATGCCTGTATCTTTCACCTGAACAATGATTTTGTCAGGTTCAATTTTTGCCGAAATCTTTATTTCACCACCTTTTTCAGTGTGCTTGAGTGCATTTGATACGATATTCTGAATGATGGAGAGCAGCATTTTACCATCTGCATACACAGCAATATCAGGCTTGATTTCGTGATGCAGCTTAATAGTATTAACAACGGCCGTTTCGTTCAGCTTTTCAAAAACTTTATCAATGGTTTCACATAGTTTTAGTGTTGTTGGGGTGAATCCATCTGCCGCGTATTTGATTCGCGCCCATTCTACCAGATAATCCAACATATCCAATTCATCGATTGATGATTTGTAAAGTAAGTCGAGCATTTCTTGCACATCATCCGCTTTCATTTTCATGAAATTGTCTTTGAGGTATTTCGCTGTTCCGATGATTGCCGATAATGGACTGCGTAAATCATGCGATAGGATTGCCATAACACTTTCTTTGTGCGTGTTCAGTTCTTCCAATTCTTTGATATACGTTTTGATCGCATCTTCGGATTGTTTCCTGTCAGTTAAATCACGCAGAATTTTAACATAGCCCAACATTTCCCCGTCTAGGCCTGTGAGCGGAAAAACCAATCCATAGGCATAAAATAAGGTGTTGTCTTTTGTAACATGCCATCGGTTATCGGTTGCTCTGCCTTCTTTTAAGGATGTTTCAATTTCCTTTGCAGAAACTCCGTTTTTCAAATCGTCCTCTGTGAAGATCAAATCAAAAGATTTGCCTATGATTTCCTCCGATTCATAGCCAAAGATTTTGGTTGAACCGGAGCTCCAACTATTAATAATAAGTTCGTTGTCTAACGTGAAAATGGAATAATCCTGCAAGCTGTCGATGATTTGGCTATAAAACTCTGCAGTAGGGATGTACTTATTTTTTAGAACTTTGGGGTTGTCTTGTTTGTTTTCCATTGAATTTGTGTTTAACATTTGTGCTTACTGGTTATGTTGTTCTATCGACTGTCAATGAAACAGACTACAGGCCAACGTACAATCAATGGTGTTGCATTTTTCAACCGCTAAATTTACACTTAAATTGGTTGATCTTTTTTTTTGAGACGCACTATTTCACTACTTCACTTGTAATAAAACAAATGTTGGTCGGAAATATGTCGGTTTTACCCGTTAATGATCACAAAATGTACTGTTTGTTTCCCCGAACTCACGTTAATCTGTGTTTGCATTCTCTGTTGTGGGTTATTGTAGTTGATACGAGAGGGGGAACAGGGTTTTTCATAACGGTTCATCCTAATTTCACTCAATCCTCAATTGCCTCAATTCCTTGTTGTTTCAGCCGCTCCAGATTAGCCTTCATTGCCTGCAGTTGCTCCGGTGCGTGTCCTTGCCATTCGGAAACTTCACCAATTACTTTGAACGGATGCAGCGAACGGTATAATTTTGTAGGATTACCGGGGAATTTTTTATCGGTTAAGTTGGGATCGTCTTCAATCGGACCTGTGGGCTCAACGATGTAAATCCGGCCTTTTCCTTCGCCAACAGCCAATTCGGCGCCCCAAATAGCAGCGTCGAGTGTGGCGGTGAGGTAGATGTATTTTGCCTTTTTCTGGCTACCATAGTTTGAATGAAAACCAATTTCGATCAAGTCGTCGGTTTTTAAATCGGCTTTAGTACCGTGATAGAAGAAGGGGTGTGCAGTCGGATTGTTGGTTGTTTCCATTGATTTGTGTTTTTAGTCTAAATCGCTGTAAATTGCATTTTGGTTTTCTGTTTATTATTCTCCTTCAAAGAAATTAACAACTGATGGCTAAAAAGGCGATGTATCATCACATCACTTACCGTTAAAACTGGTTGAAGCTCCTTTGGTTAATTTTCCATCCAACACAAGAATGACCGCTTTTTTTAATTCTTCAAGGGTAATGTCGTCAGTGGTCCATCCGTATGGATAAGTGATATGATCACCTGTTGTTTTGTCTTTTTCACATAATAAATGTTTCGGGCTGTCTTCAGAAAATTGGATGGTTTTTTCTACCATAAAAATGCGCTCAACTTTATCTCCGACTTTGTTAAGTAAATAAACTTTATAAGAAAGATCGATCGATTCTTTCGGATCTTCAAAATACTTGTGAACGGTAATTTTTTGTCCATTCCATTCTGATTCATCAACGGCAGCATTTTTATATTCCATGTCGTCTTCCGAAAGAACCTTGTTGTAGTAAGCCGTTTTCATCAGGTTGAATATACTATCTGCTTTCGCATATTCTTTTGCGGCATTGTATGCTTTGATTAATTTGGGATAATATTCATAATCTGTCGGATTCAAAATGATTACTTGCGAATAAGCCTTGGCAGATTTCGTGTAATCGTGTGTAAACGTATATTCTAATTGGCCGATACTTTGAAGCGTTGTCAAATAATAACTATTCGATTCGGGAATGCTGTCAGCAGCTCGGTAATAGAGTGATAGTGCTTTTTCGAAGTCCAATTTCCCATGAACTATATGCGCTATCCAGAAGTAAGGTTCGCCATAGGTATTCGGAAGTTTGATGGCCTCTTCAAAAACCTCCAAGGCTTTATCTTCTTGACCTTGATTTTTATAAATCAACCCTTTTTGATTCATAAACTCCTGATTAGATGGTTCTTTATCTAAAGCAAGCTCAATCTCCGTCATTGCCTCATCATATTTTCCTTGATAACAATATGAAAGTCCTTTGTAAAAGTAAACCGAACCGTTGTCTAGTCCTTTAGCAATAGCTTTGTCATAAAACTCAATAGCTTTATCATCATTTTCAAGTTGGAAGAACGCGAAGCCTATCATAAACAGTTCTTCAGGGGTTAGTTTATTAGCTTTCTTCTCGAATTTGATTACTTCTTGAAAATCTCTATTCTCGTGTAATTCGGTTATTGTTTGTCCGAAAGAAAAGGAGAAAAGCAAAACAGTCAACGTAATTGTAAGTATGGTTTTCATGGTTTCAGTCGTCTTTATAGATTGAAAAAAGTTAAATATGCCGTATAAAAATGTGTTTTCATCATGCTGAAAATTATGAAAAATAATTCAGTTCATTTTATACCTACGGCTACTCATTTCACCGCAACTCCATAACAGATGTATTTCCAACTGTTGGGACAAATTCTATTTAGGAATAGATTATCAACTGATGAAAGAAAATTCCGTTGTCCTTCCGTTCTCCCGAATGTTCCTAGAACCCCGGTTGTTTTTAGGTCGACAGACGAAAAATCTTTCAGAAAATCGTTCATTTCGTTGATGGATAGGTATTTCCAATAATCGTCCCAACGCACAAAACGTTTTCGAAGATACCGGTGAAAAGGAGAAGCAATCAGGTTTTCTGCAAACAACAGTTTTCCACCCGGTTTTAATGCTTTATAGATTTCGTTGAAAACCTGTTGTTTGATTTCAAGATTATCTTTCCCTCCAATTCCGCCAATAATTGATTTAAAGACTATAACATCAAACTGATTTTCGTAAGGAATATTGGTTGCGTCAATGTCTTCATAAGTTATAAGCGAAGATACTTGGTGTTTGATGTGAAGTTCTTCGGCTGTTTCTTTCACATCTTTCAGATCAGAGCAAATGATATGCTTGCCTTTTAGTGCGAGCCATAAAGAAAGCCCACCTTGTCGTCCGCCCAACTCAAGTCCGTTTTGAATACTGCTCCAATCAATGGTTTTATCCCAATAAACGATTGCCTTCGACCAGGATTTAACATCCCATTGTACGATATCTTTCGTTAAATCATCTGTCATTATTCGGTTTGTCATTGTTGCTGCAAACGGTTTGCGTCTTGGCGATGCGCGGTTTTTTTAGTGTTGATTCTGATTTGAAAAACCGAATTCAAATATAAGCAAAATGCGTTAGGTGGTGCAATTCACCTTGTGTGATGGAAACGTTGAGGGAGATCACCAATCCATCTTTTACTGATTTAAGTACAGAAATCACCTAGCTGTTTTAGTAGTTAATTGATGATTCTTTTATCTAAAGCTACAAATTTAGCGAATGCCAAAAATGTGTCTTTGAGCCATTTCCAATTCTTTTTTTCGTCTAAATCAGAGTCGTATTTTCGAGTCGAACTCAGGTTAGTACGTTGTTCTTCCCGTTTTCCCAAAATCGGTTTATGTGGTTTGCCCTTTTTTTATCTTGTATTTCTCCAATAATTTGCGCCCATTTATGTTTAAACCTATTTTAAAATAATAACCGCTGAGGTCATAAGAATGAGCAGGAAATACAAATCGACAGCCCCCGCCCACTTTTACTGTAAGCCAGGGTGAAATTGAATAATTACTTTGCACGCCTATTTCCAGAGGCAGAATTGGGTTTCGTCCTGAAAGAATTTCCATTTCCAGTTGGTCTATCTTTCTAAAGTAGTTGTAACCCATACCGGCCTGAAAATAGGTTGTAAAACGCAGTTTTTTATAAACGAAGAAATCAAATTCCTCGCCAACAACACCAAATAGCAATCGATTCTTTTGGATCAAATTTTTGTCATCCAACACTTTGCCTTTTTCAAAAGGCATTTCGCTAATACCGGCTTTAAATCTTAGTTTTCCACCGAAACCGATTCCCAGGTAAAGTCCATAGATTGATGCATTTTGTTGACCGATACGTGTTCTCCGGTTGTCAACACCGTAAATGAATTTGGTTGTTTCTTTTAAAGTAAGGAAAGGATTTGACAGCGTTTGAGCTTTAAACAACCCGTAGCGACAACATGCATCACAACCACTAGTTTCGTTATCCTCAAAGTAGAATTATGGAGACGTTTTTGAAGCATGTTTAGCTTGATCATCCTCAAAAAAGCATGTTATCATTTTACCGCTCTTCAAGCAGTTTATTCATTTTATGAATCAGCAACCAATGGTAGATCACCAAAACCATTCCGAGTAAACCGGCAATTTGCCCAACGATGTTTGGGATAAAGGATAAGATTTGTGCCAAGCACCAACCGATTCCCGAAACCATTCCGAAATCGCTTACGTTTTTCAGTTTTTCATTGGATACTTTCTCTTTTTCCAATGAGTTGGCAAGGTTGATCACAATAAAAAAGTCTTCCACAAAATTGAACGGAATGGCAAACATATACCAAACTGCTGTGGGAGTTGTTTTTCGATTGTCGGGCTTAATCAGCGTCAAACATTTCTGAAGTGTACGACAATAAAAAGCCACCATTATAAAAAAAGCCAACATAATAAGAATGGAAGGAATGATCCCTATTCGGTAAATTTCATTTAACATACCTGCACCTTCAGTGTTGCTAAAGAATGGAAAAACCGCCCAGCAGACTAAAAGAACGGTTAGAACGAATCGGATCAATAAATTCATGGATTGATAGTTAACTGTTTATGTGGCGAAAATAAAGCAGCTAAAGCTTAGAAAAATTGACTTAGGTCAAAAAATTAGATGTTGGATCGTATTCGGCTCAATGTTTCAACTGCCACGCCTAAATAGGAGGCAATAATGTTTAATTGAATGTGCTGAATATAGTGTGGATTTTGCTTGAGCAAGTTCAAATACCTTTCGGAAGCGTCAAGAGTGCGAAAGTCAATCAGTCTTTTCTCTAACCAAATGGTATAATGTTCGGCAATTACCAAATCCAGTTTGATTAATTCAGGATGAGTTGTTTTTAGCTCTTGAAATTCATGAAAGTTCAACAACGTAATTGTTAACTCAGTCAACGCTTGGATCCATTCATTGCCCGGTATCTGGTTGCAAAAGCTATCAAATGAAACCGCGACATCGTCTTTAAAGTAAAGTTCAGTTGTGATTTCTTTGTTATTCATGATCAGAAATTTTCTGGCAATGCCCTCTTCGATGATCATACAATGACGGCATATCGAACCTTCTCTAAGCAGGTATTCTCCTTTTTTTACCTGTTTTTTCACCAACAACTTCTCCAAACTTCGTTGAATATCTATGTCTAATCCTTGGACAATGTCTACTATTTTTTGTGAAAGGAGAGTCATGTTTTTTGGTTAAATGTGTTTGTTTAACGTGAGTTCGAGATAATGTTTTGAGCTTTGGGTTGACGTGTTTTTGAACGCGTTCATGGTTGTATTAGGTTATGTGTTTCATAGTTAATAGTCTATAACTTTCCTGCCACCGAAGATAACCAATATCCCTTCAATTATTGCTGATACTTGATTCTAACGTTAATGATGACTAATCAATTATAAACTGATTGTAAAGGAAATCTTCATGAAATCAAGAAAATCCATCTTTTACAGTATGTCCGCCTTAGTTGTGATTTTCAATTTTACCTTTTCATTTTTCAATTAAAATGACCAAAACCGTGCTTCCTATTGGGACCAATCTTCATAATTTATCATTGATAATTGATCATTCAAACAAACCTTGCTTTTCAATTAAAATCACCAAAATCATCCATCCACTTCACTATTTTCGGTACTTTTGATCAAAATTTAAAACATGATCCAACGCATTCAAACCGTTTTTTACTTGATCGCTCTGTTGTTAGTGGCTCTTCCGTTGTTCGGAATGGAAATCTTTGCATTTTCCAATGGGGATGTAACGCACCATTTCACTTTATTTGGTAATACACGCGAAATATTTGCAGGCAAACCGTTGGTGCTTGATATGCTGCAATTACCGCTTTACTGGGGAAATGCGCTGTTAATCGTGTTGTTATTGTTGACCATCATTCTCTATAAAAACCTGCGTCTGCAATTGCGTTTGGGGCGTTTTATATTGATGGTTTACCTTGTTTTTATCTTCGGATTATTTATAGCAATGTACTTCAATTACACCTTGCTGGCTATCACAAAGGTTGATCTTAGCATTGGCG
The DNA here is from genome assembly GCA_029866325.1 of Fluviicola sp. GTDB lineage: Bacteria > Bacteroidota > Bacteroidia > Flavobacteriales_D > Crocinitomicaceae > Fluviicola. Next base: position 235,929 of record JARWZO010000027.1, read on the forward strand.
CTTCAACTTACCTGATGATTGCCGGAATTCCATTCGTGTGGCTCGGAAACCGCGGTGTAAACAAAGATCGCAAGTTATTGGATTCGATGGATCGCTTGCGTTAAGCAAAGCGTTTTTTGTTTTTTTAAGAGTTCGAGCACAATGAGCGTTTTGTGAGATTCTCCTCGCATATTTTCGCTCAAGTTTAAAAATAGTATGAATTACCTTTCAGTTGAAAACCTCACCAAATCGTTTGGTGATCGAATTTTATTTCAAGATCTCAATTTCGGGATCGACCTCGGGCAAAAAGTAGCTATCGTTGCCAAAAACGGAAGCGGAAAAACCACTTTGCTGCGTTGTCTCATGGAACTTGAGCATTACGATACCGGGCGCATTGTCTACCGCAACGATATCCGCATTGCGTTCATGGAACAAAGCGAAAACCTCGACGAAGATCACACGATTCTGGAAGCGGTTTTTGCCCACGATTTACCTGAAATTCAAATTGTAAAGAAATACAACCTCGCGCTCAAAAGCGGTGATGAAGATGCTGTAAACGATTGTTTTCAGGAACTCACCGACCTCAATGCTTGGGACGTAGAAGTACGCGTGAATCAGATTTTGAGCGTACTGAAACTCGATAATACCGACCTGAAAATCGGAAGCCTTTCCGGTGGACAGAAAAAACGCGTGGCGCTTGCTAAAGTATTGGTGGCCGAAGCCGATTTTCTGTTGCTCGATGAGCCTACCAATCACCTCGACCTCGACATGATTGAATGGTTGGAAGAATACCTTTCAAAGTCCAAATCAACGATTCTGATGGTGACGCACGACCGCTATTTCTTGGAAGTTGTTTGTGATACGATTCTTGAAATGGACGACAAAACGATTTACCGTTACAAAGGAAATTTCTCGTATTACCTCGAGAAAAAAGCCGAACGTCAGGAACAACTGGAATCTACGATTGATAAAGCACGCAATACGTTTCGCAAGGAATTGGATTGGGTACGTCGTCAGCCGAAAGCCCGCGGGACTAAACAAAAAGCGCGTTTGGATTCGTTTCAGGATATCAAAAAAGTAGCCAGTCAGCGCATCGACGATAGCGAAATGGAAATTCCGGTGAAAATGGAGCGTTTGGGAACCAAAATACTTGAGCTTCACAAAATCGGGAAATCCTACGGCGATAAAAAAATCATTGATAATTTCTCGTACCATTTCAACCGCAAAGAGCGTCTTGGAATTGTTGGAAACAACGGTACCGGCAAATCAACTTTCCTGAACATGATTCAGGAGCGCGAACCGCTCGACTCAGGAAAAGTGGTGGTGGGCGAAACCGTTGTGTTTGGATACTACAGCCAGGAGTTGATTCAGGTCGACGAAAACAAAAAAGTCATTGATGTCATCCGCGATATTGCCGAGTTTATTCCGCTGGAAAAAGGACGTCAACTTTCGGCAGCGCAGTTCTTGGAGCGTTTCCTGTTCAACCGCGACATGCATTACAATTATGTGTACAAACTCAGCGGTGGCGAAAAACGTCGTTTGAAACTGATGACGGTGCTCATGTCCAATCCCAATTTCCTGATTCTGGATGAGCCGACCAACGACCTTGATATCTTTGTAATGAGCGTTTTGGAAGATTACCTGCGCACGTTTGAAGGTTGTTTGATCGTTGTGTCGCACGACCGTTATTTCATGGACAAAATGGTGGACCACGTATTTGTATTCGAAGGTCAGGGCGCAATCAAAGACATTATTGGAAACTACACCGAATACCGCAAGCAACTGGCGCAAGATAGCAAACGTGATAAAAAGCCGTCAGATGAAAAAATAGAAGCGGTGAAAGTGACACAAATGTCAGACAGCGCAGCTCCTACAGCCGAAAAGAAGAAACTTTCCTTCAAAGAAAAACAAGAATTTGAGCAACTCGAAAAGGAATTGGAAACGCTGGAAACCCAAAAGGAAACGTTCACAAAGGTGTTGTCAAATCCGGAATCGAGCAACGAAGACATCATGAATGCAGGTATTAAGCTGGGCGAGATCGTAGCGCGAATTGATACGGCTACTGAAAGGTGGATGGAATTGGCGGAGTTTGCTTAGGAAGGATTTTTGATGCTTGATTTTTGATGACTCACAGGTGGGAAACACGATTTAGGTCATTTTAATTGAAAATTGAAAATGTAAAATTGAAAAGGGGGGGGGCGCCAGGAAGAAATTATCAATTGGATAATGATCAATTATCAAGAAGTTGCCGGTTGAAAAAATTAGTTTAGCTAAATTAATCAAGTTTGTTTTCCTGAATCTACTTTTCAATTCTTCTAAAAAGGTTTCCAAAGTTGAGCTTCTGGATAAAATCTTATCAAAAATCAAGCATCAAAAATCCAACATCATCTAGTCATCTAACCAAGGTTTCCAAGATTGAGTTTTTAGGTAAAATCTCATCAAAAATCCAACATCAAAAATCAAGCATTAATCGTTATAGATTCTCACCTGCTTAATATACAACTCTCTAGTCACGGCGCTGAATTTAAACTCCAAATCCAAACCAAAAGTATCATACTCTTCGTTGATTTTTGGCGTGTGTGCGTGTTTCCAGTAATAGCGTTTGATGCGCTCCAATTCCGATTGTAAAAGTTCTAGTTCGGTGTCAGAAAGCACCAGTTTCCCTTCGTTGAGATTGGATGTAGTAATGACCTCCGTTGTGCGTTTAAACGCTGATAATTCATTGGCAGGGTAAAGCACCAATTGATCGCAGATGATTCCTGCCGGAGGTGTCACCACACTTACATCGCCTTTTTGCACATTGATGATGAACCCGGCATAACTCTCGCGGTAAATGTTTTTGGTAATCGCGACACCATTGGCCGCTTCATCCGGAAAGGAACGATGCACCAACACACCCATGGCAACATCTTCGTCGGCAATCCCGAAATAAGTGCGTTCAATGTAGGCTTCATACGACCACAAACTTGCCCAAACGGTTTGTAAACCCTCTGAAATGGTTTTGTTGCAATCGTCTAGATCAACGGTTTTGGAAGCATACAAACCGGCTCCTGAAAAACCGGCAGCGTCTTCTGCATTGGTCGACGAGCGGAAACGAAACGTGCGGAAACCCGAATCATCCAAACGGTTTTCCAACTGATGCAGCAAAGCCGTGTCGATTTTGGTTTTTGTGAAACACTTGCGAATGGCTTTGAGCTGCAACTGCAACGAATCGGGGTCGAGTGGGGGATGTGCGATCAATTTCCGGATCAATTCATCTGCTCCCGAACGCTTTGCGTGCTCTTCGTACCAATAAAACGGTATGGCAAATCCTGCTTCGGGAACCTTGTAATTTCCGGATTGACTAACCGTGTAAAGCAACCCGAAATTCGCGGCTTTATTCCCGACTGTTTCTGCCAGTTTCGGTTCTAAATCGGCCGCAGCTATCAGCGATTTGGTTTCGAGATCTTTTTTCAGGTGAACCTTTTTTACATTGGTCGTTCCCAATGAAACTTCGGCCTTTTTAATGTAAAACGTATCTGACAAAATCGTGAGTTCCACCCATTGTTGATCGAGCGTACGTAAAAGTGAATCATTGTATAATCTCGTATAAACTCCAATAGGAATGTGGCGGTTTTTGGCTAAGATGACCAAGTGACTCAAAGGCGTTTGAAAAGCCGTGAGCATCAAACCACGAACCGTTGGTAAATATTCAGGTGTAGCTTTGGTAAACACAATATCGGTTGCCAGAAGAGGCGTTTTTAAAGAATCGAAGTTTGGTTCAAAACGCAAACGTCCTTTCACTTTTCCTTCGCTGATTGCCTGATAATCGATAGCTGCATAAATATCACTTGGCGTGGCGGTTTTGATGTGTTTGTCGAGTTCGGGCTTCAGGGCTATTAGCCGCTCGGTATTGAGTAAAAACACCAATTGTTCGCTGAAATAAGCGTTTGCTTTTACTGCTTCAAACAATTGAATGATCCGATTGGCAGGCATTTGGTCAAATACAGAAAGATCGAGGTAATACATACCACTGGCTTCATTGCAATTGATGTTGGCTAACAGGTAATCGCGTTTTGAAGCTGCGTTGTAGTTCTCTTCGTTGAACACATATAAATCGTACGGATAAAACAGTTGCTGTGTCGCAAAATCGTAGTGATAGCGGAAGTTTTTCGAACTGATAAAGTAGAGTTTCTCTTTTTTGGTATCAATGATCAGTTTAATCGACGCAATGTTGCCGTACTTGGAAGAAAGCGGTTGACCTGCCAGTTGCAGGAATTGTTTCTTATCCGTAAGCGAAGTCAACGAACGCTGCGACCAAAGGATCACAACCGAAGAACAACAAATAAAAGTCAACAAAAATAAACGCAATCTCATAGTCATTACTACACTTTAGTTTGCAATCGGTTTAATGGAGATGAAAAGAAAAGTCGTTTCCATAAACCTGATTTCACAACGAAGGTTAAAAATAGTCAAAGACCTGCACTGAATAGAAGAATCATTTATATTCGATAAAAAAAGAACGATGAAACTACCAACTAAGATTCCTGTTTGGCGTACATTCCTCAATTGGATTATCGCCGTATTAATCGGAAGTTTTATTTGGCCCTTGCTGGCATCAATGTTTAAAGGTGGTCCGGATGATCTCGAAGAAGCAGGTGCGCTAATGCTTATTTCTGTGATGATAAGCGGAATGACCTCTTTGCCAACCATTCTCTTAATGACACTTGCCAACTGGATTCTCAATAAACGGGAACTAGAGCGAAAAGCGTACCAACTCATTCATCTGGCCATTCACTTGTTTTTGGCGATGCTAACATTCTTTGTATTGTATGTTTTTGCAGATCATTTATCAGGAACGGAAACCTTTCAGTTTTTGTTAATTGCGTTTTCGTATACCTTAGCCGGAATCTGTACATGGGCTGTGACCTTTGCCATTTATCGCCGGAAAGCACTGGCACCATCTCCGTATTCAAGTGAAATTTTGGATGAAATCGTTTAAACAACCATTCCTAAAGCACTTGTGAAATGAGTGATAGACTCTTCATCCCCATCCGGATTACTATCCTTAATTGGTTCATCACTGTTTTGGTGGGTAGTTTTGTCTATTCAATCTTAAATAATTATTTCACGAAAAGCGGCGAAAATCTGTATCAAATAGTTCGGTTTTCTGGGCTTACAGCAACGTTTAGCGGACTCTATTCCTTACCTGCTTTGGTTGGAATGATAGTAGTGAATTGGTTCCTTAATAAACGGCAATTATTACCTCGCAGGTATCAGGTAATTCATACCATTGTGCAGCTATTGGTAGTGATTCCGTCCTTTTTATTGCTTGTTTTGGGCAACAATAAAGTAACCTATGTCGATTTGATTTATTTGCTGCCGCTGTTTGTTACCTTTAACTGTGTTTCGCTAATTGTGTGGGCCATAACGTTTTCCATTTACAGATCGAAGGATTGAATGATGAAAACAGATTCCCGGTCGTTTCAGTTCATTACTAAAAATCAAGTTGCGGCTATTATCTAGTATCGAAACAACACGGAAATCTGTTTAGGGATTGCTCCCGCTTACTTCACCAATGAAATTTTTGTCTTTATTACTTAGCTAACTGTCAATTGGTAAATGGTTTTTACAATTTAAGTATGCGTTCGGTATACACTTCGTTTCCGACTTTCACATGAATCAAGTATGCTCCGTTTGCCACGGTAATTCCGGATAAGTTTACTGGTAACTCATTGAAACCTGGGTTGAGTAGTTGTTCTTCCAATGTAATGATTTCTCTACCCGATAAATCGGTTACCGAAATGGTTACAGGAGCATTTTTCTTTAGAGCAACGTGCACATTCACGACCTCTTTAAACGGATTGGGTGAAATACCAACTGTTCCGGCTTCTAAAACACTGGTTTCCAAACCTGCTATACCTGAGTAATTATAGATATTATCCAGATAGGTGCGCACGCTGTCTTTGTTGTCTTCGGTTAACGCGCCTTCGTAAACGATCATTGAGGCCACATCACCGTACATTCCCACATCGCCCTGGGTTTTGAAATTGGAAAACAAATATCCCAAACGGAAGTTGGTTCCGTTCACATGTACCACATTTGTTACGTCTACTCCATTGATGACACATGTTACAGTGTCAGTGGCCGATCGGTGAATTTCGATGAGTTGCCATTCGTCAAGCGCAACTGAATTGTCAGGAGAAATCTGAACAACTTGCGAAGGACCATTCATGTGAAATAGCAGTGAATTGTTGGATACCTTGTGCTGTAGATTTGAGTGAGCCTGACCAAAATAGTACCAATTGCCGGTTGGAGTTTGGTCGATAGGCTTGCACAACAAAAAAATCGAAAAGGCACTGTCGAGCGTCATGATATCCGAAACCTGATTCTCGATGGTTTTATCTTGGTAAAACACACCATAAGGCGCTCCGCCTCGCACACAGGGCTGTCCGTTGAGGCAATCCGGGACATAACACGGTTTTTCGTGGTCGTCTTGACCAAAGTTACGTCCGTGTGTATATTCCGGCGGATTAAATCCGTTGGCAGGAATGTATCCCGAACGGTCTTGCCAACGTCTCACACAACCATCCGGACAAGTAGTAATGTCGCAGTATTGCTCGTCTATCGGAGCTTGTTCGGTATTGGGATGATTGAAACAAAAGCTGTCTGCGCAATGAGCAACATGAAGGTTGGTGTCAATGTCTATACTTTGCACAAAGAAAACCAATGTATCCAGATCTTCGGGCACAAATTGGGCTCGGACCGGCGTGCTTGCCAGTGCACAAAAAGCGAGTAGAAGAGAAGAGAAATAACGCATAGAAATAATTATTTGAAGATTAGTGAACATAAAATACCTGAGAAATGTGTTGAGTTTGTTGATTGCCCACACGAATGAAATACTGGCCTTTGGCATAGTTGGTGAGCGGAAGTTCGAAGTTGTTGCTTCCTTCGTCCAATGAAAGTGTGCGATGTTCCACTATTCGGCCGGTGGCATCGGTAACGGATAATTCAAAAGCGGTTTCGGTGGTTGAATAAATGATGAAGTTTATTTCTTCGGTTCCCGGGTTCGGAAAAGCGCTCAGTATAGAAATACCTTCAAAATTGACACTTTTCAGTTCCGAATAAGTGAATGTTCCATCCAGATCTACTTCTTTTAAGCGATAGTAAGAAGTCCCTGATAAGGCGTGTTCATCGATCAACTCATAGTGAATTGGTGCCAAGCTCAATCCTACGGCATCAACTGTTCCAATAGCTTCAAATTGAACACCATCTAACGTTCGTTCTACCACAAAATAATCCGTATTGATTTCGCTCGCTGTAATCCAATCGGCAAGTACATTTCTTTCTTCCAGTGCAGTTACATTAAAGGCGATTAATTCCACAGGTAATGGAGAGCAGTTGATATAGGCGTCTGTTTCCGGTCCGAAAGTGGCAAATCCCATAGGTGTAGTTTGGTTGTCGAATTCAGTTTTGATCCAATCTGCAAATCGCGGTTCGTTTAGAATGCGAACTTCATCCAAAAATCCTTTCAAAAAACGGGTGGCATTCAGGTCGGTTCGGCTACCCAGAAATATATTTCCCGGCGGTGTGTACGGATCACTTCCCTGAAAAGACAAGGTAGCAATCTCCACTCCATCAACATACACCCAATCTCCACCGGGAGCATTCCCCACAACAAACGTGTAGTAATGCCAGTTTCCGTCGGCGTAACCCGGAGAACTGTCTAATCCTTCGGTACTAATCGCATCATTTTGATCCATAAAGATGGTTTTCAACACATCAATATCACCAACTACCGGGCAGGATGATTCTGCAAAATAGACGTTAAGCGAATGTTGAAGTCCGTAATTATTATGGCTGAACATATATTGATAAGAGGTGCCCGAATTATCATCGATGCGAAACCAAAAGGATACCGTAAAGCCCAGTGGAGCGCTCGAATAATCAAATCCTGGTACTACAACGTAATCATTTGTTCCGTCAAATGAAAGAGCTTCGTCAATTATGCCGGGTACCGAATTCGCGATTGTCATGCCACCGTTGGCTGTTCCGTTGTTTGAATTGCTGGTGGCGTCTCTCATTTGCGGAGCGCCTGTGCTCGGGTTGTTTTGCAGGTGCTGCACCATTTTGTAGGCTGCCGACCAAGCGTCAACAGATTCGGTAGGTGAAGCAATGGAACTATTGCCATAATACAGATGAAATAGCGTGTTTCCAGTAGCGTAAAGAACAGGAAACCTTACCCAAACCAATAGTTCGCCTGTGGTAGGAACGTAGCGTTCTATTTGGTGGTAAAGCGGTTGACTGCAATCATCCAGGGTAAAAATAATGTCATTTCCGATTGCGCTGTAAACATGCCCGCCGTTTATAGTAGTTCTTAAATCCGGATCAATTAAGTGTAACAGCACCGGAAAGTCTGTGTGATCAGTAAGTCCGGTAACATTTGCCGCATCGATTGTTCCTACTTTAGACCATGCATATCCAAATGGTTGAGACCATCCTTTAACAGAACAAAAAAAGAAGGTAAATAAAACAAAGAATAGTGCATGAAATAGGTTGTGCAATTTGAAGGTAGAGTTTTTCATAGTTGTAGCGTAATATCGGAGGTAGCTCGCCGATGGTTTCTATGTCCAAATTGAGAAGTATTTGTATAAGAATCAATGGTGCTTGCCGCGAAATCAAGGTCTTGCAATCCAACAACCGATTAGTGCTTATAAAACACGTGTTGAATCTAATGAATGCAACCTGTTACTTTCTTAAAGTTGTTTGAATTGTAAAGAGAAGATTTCTGTCAATTGCGTTTTTTTTCAATAGAATGTTTAGTTGAGAAATTTCTAGAAAAAAATGGTTTCAAGAATACAGGCAACTTTTCGTTTTTAGCCTTGGTAATTGTACCAGAGCCGTTTAACAATGAATGCAATAATTCACACAATTAGTATCGTTTTTGTGTTATCCAATGCCATTGGTCAACAGCTGCTTCCTTATGAATCGTTGACTCATTTTGATGTTGAAAAATATTCAAAACAGTATGAACGTACTTTTGATACGAATGGAATTATCGTTCAGAAAAAAGAATACCATGCGCTTACGATTGGTTTTTACGGGATCATGAATTACGATGCTTTTAAACAAACCGGTGATTCACTTTATTATAGACGGGTAATTAATCAATACAACTATTTCAAGGATACATCCAAGTTGATTTTCTTCAACGATCAAAGCTTGGGACTGCCTTACCGGTTTGAGTTTAAAGGATTAAAAGAACCGTGGTATTCCGGCATGACCCAGGGCGTTGCGGCTTCCTTTTTATTACGCTATTACGATCTCACAAAAGATAAAGAAGCCTTGCGTCTTAGTAAACAACTAATTAACTTTATGTTGAAACCGGAAAGCGAAGGAGGGACTATTGGACGCACTAAAGAAGGAGAATTATGGATTGAAGAATACCCCAATCTTACTTCTTCTAAATCAGTTTTAAACGGATTTATCAATGGACTGATAGGGTTGAAAGAATATTGCATGTATTTTCCTGATGATCAATTTGCTGCTTCAATACACGATAGTTGTTATGCTGCATTGTTTCATAGTTTGGATAAATACAATACTGCCAATTGGACCAATTACAGCAGGAATTCAGGACCGGTTACAAATTCCTACATGCGCTATGAATTAGAAGAGTTCGATCATTTATATTCCATGTACCACGATGTACGATTGCGGGATCAAATGCGGATTTGGGCAATGTTTTCACTTGGAAAGTTTGATAACGAACTTAAATTTTTGAAGCGACCAAAGTATGATTTCGCGGCAGTTTTACCCTACGATAAGAAAATTGACGGTTGCAGTTTCAATCAATATGAATTGTTTTCAAAATCAATGGTTAACTGTCTTGTCAGGCACTCGGGAAGAAAAAAAAGCAAATATGAACTTCAAAAAGAGAGTTATTATTGCGAATTGAGATTAACGGATCAATTACTTAAAACAACTCAACCTCAACTGCTAGCATTTTGCAACGGAAAAAAAGTGGAGATCACAACCGAAATAAAAGAAGGGTGCTTATCTGCAAGCGCAACTACTCCGTTTGATGCGATTAAAGTACATTTCAAACGCAAACCACAAGTTGATACTTCCGAAGTTAAGCTAATGGTTTATGATTACAGACATTCTGACATTCCGCAGTTTGCTTGTTATACACTCTCGAAAAAAGAGTACCTTACAAAGGGTGAAGTAGTTAAATTCACCGGTAATCAAGTCAATTCAACTGGTGCCAAAGTGTATTACCGATTTGGAAAAAAACAGGACATGGTGAAAGATAAAAAGTATTCCATTGAACAATCGTTTGATTTTGAAACAGGATCTTTTGTTGTTCAGGAAACCGGGATTTATGAGTTTTTTGTTAGTTACGATATCACTCATCCAGTTTCGCAAATTAACCAGATGAAGATCATTCACCAATAATTTTAATTTCAAACAGTATAATTTAACGTTATTTTTGGCAAAAAACTGCCATGAAAAAGTTACTGTTCCCACTTTTTGTTTTTTCCCTTTCACTAAGCTGGTCGCAATTGGAAGACGAACAACTTGATTCTCTGAAAAAAGTTTGGACCATCGAATTGACACAACAAATGACCGAATTGGGCATTGGTGAAGAAGACCACGAAGGTTGGGTTGGATTTTCAGATTCTATTTACAGTATCTATGCAAAAGACACGTTTTTGTTAAACCATATTTGGACGCTTCAGGCAGATGCCGATCAAACAACTTATGGGATGGCCCGTGCTGCTTATGATTGCGAAAGCGGATATGACCAATTGCTGAATAAATATTATGTCATCTTGTTGAAAAAACTTTCGAAAGAGGATCAATTAATGCTCAAAGAATCACAACGCAATTGGATCAAATTTCGTGATTCGGAACAGTTATTGAGTCAGCGATTGACCGATCCGAGCTATTCCGGTGGAGGAACGATTCAGCAGTTGATTTATAGTAGTTGGACGGTAAGTCTGACGCAAAAACGAGTGAATGAATTGGTCGATTACTTAATGCGCATCTGGAATGAAGAAGGTGAATGAAGATTACTTAGCAAAAAACAAAGAAGCCTGGAATCAAAAAACGGCTGTTCATATTGATTCCGATTTCTATGATATGCCGGCATTTTTGCGTGGAGAGACAACGCTCAAGTCATTGGAATTGGGCTTGCTAGGCGATGTTTCAGGTAAACGGATTTTGCACTTGCAATGTCATTTTGGGCAGGATACACTCTCGCTGTCGCGAATGGGAGCAAGCACCGTTGGGGTCGACTTATCGAGCGCTGCGGTTGAGAAAGCTACAGCTTTGGCCCATGAGTTGAAACTTGATGCGCACTTTATCTGCTGTGATTTGTACAGTTTGAAAGATCATCTTGCAGAACAGTTTGATATTGTTTTTACCAGCTATGGAACCATTGGTTGGTTACCTGATTTAGATAAATGGGCCGATATCGTGCAGCATTTCCTGAAACCTGGTGGTACATTCATTATGGTTGATTTCCATCCTGTAGTTTGGATGTTCGATGATCATTTCAAGGAAGTTGCCTACAATTATTTCAACACGGAAACAATTGTAGAACAAGTAGAAGGAAGTTACGCTGATCGCGAAGCCGATATTGCTTACGAAACCGTTTCATGGAATCACCCTACATCGGAAACACTGCAAAGTTTGCTCGATTCAGGTTTAAGATTGACCAACTACCATGAATGGGATTATTCGCCATACACGTGTTTTCAGGAATTACAAGAAGATGCTCCTGGAGTTTACAGAGTAAAGCATTTGGGGAATAAAATCCCGATAGTGTATGGGATTGTGTGCGTAAAGTAAGTTTTTAAGGTTGTAAGTTGAAACTCACCAAACACATCAACTTACAAAACCGAAGAAACTAGCTAAACTAAAAAAACTCAAAACATGAAACAGATTCTGTTAGTTGGTTGTTTATTTTTCACATTCTACACGTCGGCACAACTAAAACCGGGTTACAAATTTGTGGAAAGCATGGAGTTGATCAAGGTCAATTTTCGTTTTGTTGATTCAGCTGAATATCCAGACTTTCCTGCTCCAACACGATTCAAACATGATTACCGATCACCGATAGTTGGATTGGATAATTGCTGGGATTTTTGGAAAGATGATGCCGGAGTAGGAGTGATCAGTGTGCGCGGAACTACAGGTTCAACCGTTAGCTGGGCGTCTAACTTTTACTCGATGTTGGTACCGGCCACCGGTTGGATGAAAATTGCAGAAAAAGATACGTTTCGTTATGCTTTAGCCGAAAATCCAAAAGCTGCGGTTCATTTGGGTTGGCTGTATTCAACAGGCGCATTGATGAAAGACATGCTTCCGAAAATAGAAGCATTTATTGCCGGTGGAGGTCGCGATTTATTGATTACGGGTCACAGTCAAGGCGGAGCGATTGCCTATTTGGTAACGGCTCATTTGTGGAGTTTAAAAAAACAAGGCTTGCTTCCGGATGATTTACGCATCAAAACCTATTGCAGCGCCGCCCCAAAACCCGGAAACTTGCAGTTTGCTTATGCCTATGAATCGATGACGTATCCCGGATGGGCGTTTAATACCGTCAATGCTGCCGATTGGGTGCCTGAAACCCCATTTTCGATTCAAACAGTGAACGATTTCAACGCAACAAATCCCTTTTCGGAAGCCAAACAATTGATGAAGGGAATTCCGATTCCGGTGCGCTGGTTTTTGAAACATGCCTACAACAAAATGGATAAACCTACGCGCAGATCGCAGCGACGTTTTGAAAAATACCTGGGTCGAAAACTGGGCAAAATCATTCTAAAATCGGCTCCTGGCTTTGAACCGCCGGAATACTTGCACGAGAATGCCTTCGCTCGTTGTGGAATCTTTGTACCTTTGATTCCGGATGCATCGTACTACGACGAGTTTCCCGAATACAACGCCGAAAACAAATTTGTTCACCATTTTATTTTGCCTTACCTAAGCTTAATGGAACGGATGCATGGTGAAACGAAGTAAGATTTCAACGAACGAAATCGGCAATGAAACGTTAGTAAAGAACTATGAAAGAAGAATCCCGTCCGAAAGACCTGCAACGCGCCGATTTATTAGAACCCGTTTTTTTTGAAGATCGCCCCGATGTGAGTGAAGACGAGCGTTACCAAAATACCGTATTGCGTCCAATTCTGAAGTTTCAGCATGCGAGTTTGTGTTTGGTAACAGTAGAAGCTATGCGGTCGCTCAATCCCGGATTTATTGATTTACCGGAACGCAAACAGAAACAGTTTATCACTACGGCACTTACTTCCAACCTTGCGTTACGTAATCAATTGCTAGGGCTGGTGCTTGGAATGCTCGACGAAATTCAACTGATTATTTTTCTTTCCAACAAAAAGGAATATTCCAAACGGGTTCAGGCAATGGTATTACAGCGCGTGATAGAAGGATACAAGAAGTTTTTGTGACTAGGTAGAAAACAAAATATCTCCCAAAGATGCCCAGATTTGGCTCGGCTAATGCTTACGCTGAAGCTTGTGCCATCGCTAAAGCTACTGGCGGCATGCGATCAGCAAAGGCGCAACGCCCTCGCATATAGTTCGTCACGAATAATATTCATAATAAAGCGTGTCCGTTAGGCACGTCAGCCTCAGGCTGATGCATCTGTGGGAAACAAAAAAAAGCATTCGCGTAAGTGGATGCGTAGCTGTAAAACCAAAATGGCGCAAATTCCCTCCTCTGAGAAAATCTGCGCCACGTGTCAGCCTCAGGATGATCTGTGGCTTAAAATAAATCTGCGGAATCTCTTACCAAACGATCTCTTCTTCCACCGAAATCGGTTTTCTGAACACAATCTTTCCGTCGAAGATATCCATCACAACCGTTTTTTCGGTGTCGATTGTTCCGGCTAGTAAGGCTTTCGATAACTCATTGAGCACTTGTTTTTGAATTACACGTTTCACCGGACGAGCTCCGAAATGGGGATCAAAACCGGCTTCCACAATGTGTAACTTCGCTTCTTCGGTCATGTGCATGCGAATTCCGCGCTCTTGCAACATGCTCGACAACTGATCCAATTGCAACTGTACAATTGCTTTGATGTAGCGTTTGTTGAGCGGCGTAAACACAATCGTTTCATCGATACGGTTCAAAAACTCAGGTCTGATGGTTGCTTTCAACAATTCCATTACCTTGAATTTGGCTTTTTCCATTGCTTCGTCCATGCCATCTTCTTTCACACCTTCAAATGTTTCCTGAATGAGGTGAGAACCCAAGTTGGAGGTCATGATGATGATGGTGTTTTTAAAGTTCACCGTGCGACCTTTATTATCCGTCAAACGACCGTCGTCTAATACTTGTAACAAAACATTGAAAACGTCAGGATGTGCTTTTTCAATTTCATCCAACAAAATGATCGAGTAAGGTCTTCTGCGCACAGCTTCTGTCAGTTGACCGCCTTCTTCATAACCAATGTATCCCGGAGGCGCTCCAACCAAACGGCTTACGCTGTGTTTTTCTTGGTATTCCGACATGTCGATTCGTGTCATCGCATGCTCATCGTTGAACAAATATTCGGCGAGTGCTTTGGCCAATTCGGTTTTACCAACGCCTGTAGGTCCAAGGAAAATAAACGATCCTATCGGTTTACGCATGTCTTGTAATCCGGCTCTGCTGCGACGAACAGCGTCAGAAAGTGCACTGATCGCTTCTTCCTGACCAACCACGCGTTTGCCCAGTTCGTCTTCCAGTTTCAGTAATTTCGATTTCTCACTTTCGATCATTTTAGAAACCGGAATGCCTGTCCATTTAGAAACCACATCTGCAATTTCTTCAGCATCCACCTCTTCTTTGATCATTTTACTGTTGACTTGCATGGAAGTCAGTTTGGCTTTCAATTCCTCCAGTTTCGCCTCGGCTTCTTTGATACGGCCGTAACGAATTTCGGCTACTTTACCATAGTCACCCAAGCGTTCGGCCTGATCAGCTTCCAGCTTGAATTGTTCAATGGCTTCTTTGGTTTTTTGCAAGTCATCAATCACATCTTTTTCGGCCTGCCAGCGTGCTTTGAAAGCATCTCGTTGTCCTTCAAGGGTGGAAAGTTCTTTTCCTAAATGCTCGAGTTTTACTTTATCATTCTCACGTTTGATGGCTTCGCGCTCAATTTCCAGCTGCATGATTTTGCGCTCCAACTCGTCCAACTCTTCGGGTTTCGAATTGATTTCCATGCGTAGTTTCGATGCTGCTTCATCAATAAGG
Organism: Fluviicola sp.; assembly: GCA_029866325.1. Taxonomy (GTDB): domain Bacteria; phylum Bacteroidota; class Bacteroidia; order Flavobacteriales_D; family Crocinitomicaceae; genus Fluviicola. Next base: position 251,154 of record JARWZO010000027.1, read on the forward strand.
TCAATGGCTTTATCCGGCAAATGACGCTCGGTAATATAGCGTTGCGATAATTCAACCGCTGCAATAATAGCTGCATCCTTGATCAATACCTTGTGGTGATTTTCGTATTTTTCCTTGATTCCACGTAAAATGGAAATCGCGTCTTCCGTATCCGGTTCATCCACCATAACGGGTTGAAAGCGACGTACCAATGCTTTATCTTTCTCGAAGTATTTTTGGTACTCGTTTAAGGTAGTTGCGCCAACCGCTCTCAGTTCACCGCGTGCAAGCGCAGGTTTCAGAATATTTGCTGCATCCATTGCGCCTTCGCCACCACCGCCGGCTCCAACCAAGGTATGAATCTCGTCGATAAAGAGAATAATTTCGCCATCGGCACCCGTCACTTCTTTTACCACCGCTTTAAGTCGCTCTTCAAATTCACCTTTGTATTTGGCACCGGCAATCAATGCGCCCATGTCAAGTGAATAAACAATTTTCGATTTCAAATTTTCAGGAACGTCGCCATCGATAATTCGGTGTGCAATTCCTTCGGCAATGGCTGTTTTACCAACGCCGGGTTCACCAATCAAAATCGGATTATTTTTGGTTCTGCGCGTTAATATTTGCAATACGCGACGAATTTCATCATCACGACCAATCACAGGATCCAACTTACCTGCTTTTGCCAATTCGTTCAGGTTTTTGGCGTATTTCTCTAGTGATTTATACGTTCCTTCTTGGTTGTTTGAAGTTACTTTTTCGCCGTTTCTCAAGTTCATAATGGTTGTAATTACTTGTTTTTTGGTGATTTTGGTATCGCGGAGCAATTGTCCGGTTTGATCGTTGCTTTCCAACAACGCCACAAACAACATTTCAACCGAAACGTATTCATCGCCTTGCTGTTTTGCCAATACGATTGATTGCTGCAAGGTTTGCTGTGCTTTGGGTGAAAGGTAAACTTCACCTCCCGAAACTTTCGAAAACGTTGAAAGAATCCGATCAAGTGCTTGTTCCAGCAAATCACGATTGACGCCATTTTGGTTCAGAATAAAAGGAACAACATCCGAATCTTTTAGAAAGATTCCTTTCAGCAAATGCGGATTTTCAACTGCTTGATTACCTGCCAGAAGTGCAATTTCCTGCGCTGCCTGAATGGCCTCCTGTGTTTTGATGGTAAATTGATTGTTATCCATGGTGTGTGTTATTTTTGTTTGTAATTTGTTGCTTTTTGTTGTCAAATCCTAAACCAAAGTGTAACCCCTTGTATTTAAGCGACAAAAAGTCAGTTTTACAGATTTCAACCTGAAAAAAAGTCAGTTAACATTTTTTAATCCCCCTTTTACGGGAAAGAATGACTATATTGTGAGAAGTGAGTCTGTCTGAAGACAGCATTATACCCTTTGCAAAGGAACTGCAGCGAGACAAAATGTTTGTAGCCGCTGATGGAGTGAAGATCAGAAGAAGTATCCGGATTAGCAAATCGTTTAATTTTTTTTAGAAAATAGTATGAAATTGTATATTAAATACATGGTGAGTTTGCGCTGCAAAATTGCCGTGAAGGAGGTGCTAGTTGAGATGGGATTACATTTTGTGATTGTTGACTTGGGTATGGTTGAGATCATGGAAGACCTTACGGAAGAAGGTTTGTTGGAATTGAAAACTAAATTAGCCGAAGTAGGTTTGGAATTGCTGGATGACAAACGCAGTATTCTCATAGAACGAATCAAAGGCGTGATCATTGAATTGGTGCATTATTCAGAAGATTTGCCACACATCAATTACTCGGATTATATCAGCGAGAAGCTCAATTACGATTATACCTATTTGGCCAATGTTTTTTCGGAAGTAAAAGGCACTACAATTCAGCAATACATCATCACCCACAAAATAGAACGGGTGAAGGAGCTTTTGCTGTATGATGAACTGAATCTAACACAGATAGCTCATTTGTTGCGTTATAGCAGCGTCGGACACTTATCCAATCAATTCAAAAAAGTTACGGGGCTATCACCCTCGTTTTACAAGCAACTCAGAGAAAGGCGATTTGTCAATCTGGAAGACATGTGATTTATGTAAGGTTTTGTTGGTAGAGTGTAATGCATACAGGCGCTAAGAACAGCAACTTTGTACATACACATTAACACACACGATCATGGACAATTTGAAGCAGAAACACGACGCAACGTTTAAGATTGTCACAGGTGACTGGGGCTTACAATCTGAGAAATTGCAGGAAAAATACCCGCAATTAACAGATGCCGATCTTAAATACGAAAGTGGACAAGAGCACGCATTGATTGTTCGCGTTGAAACACGTTTGAATAAAAAGCGCGAAGAGATCATGAATATTCTACTGAAATCACAGACACTAAATGCATAAACTGATTTTTTCGGGTACAACGAAGTGGCTAAAACCTGCAACGCCTGCTCGTTAAATCAGTTTAAACCTGAGTTCGACTTTAAATTTAGCTTCAGCTTCAGAACTCAGGTTTTAAGGGTAAGAAATGAACAACTTACCCTTGTTTTTACCTCAATTTAAGTCAATGATTAAACTTCCGAATTGATTGATAAAGAAATGGCAGTAGCAGTGGGTTACAGTCGATAGGTAAAGAATTCGTTTTATTAGTTAAGTCTATTAACCTTAACGTATAAAACAATTCTTGGAAAAGCATTCATCTATTGGTGAGTGCTTTTTTTATTTTACATACAACTATCTGTAAATGTGTGATTTATGTAATTTTACTTCTTTTAATTATAACGGTCTTTCTCTTGAGTAAACCGATCTTTGTTTCAGACATTGAAGCAATCGAATTCGTTCTTTTTTCCTTCAATCAGGTAGAAACAGATTCAATTATTAAAAAAGAAACAAGATGAAAAACACAGTAAAAGTATTGACAATTAGCGCATTGTTTTCAATGGCTTTTTTGACGGCATGTAGCAGCTCTTCTGAAAAATTGGAAGACGCCAAAGAAGATGTAACCGAAGCAAATGAAAAGTTGGACGAAGCGGAAACAGCCTATTTGAACGATATCGAAGAATACAAAAGAGAAACAGCAGCTAAAATTGCGGCAAATGACCAGATGATTGCCGATTTTCAGGTGTTATCTGAGAAAGAAAAGAAAGCAAATTCTGCCGAGTATCAGAAAAAAGTAACGGAGTTAAAAACCGAAAACGAAACCATGAGAACCAAAATGGAAAATTACACGGCTCAAGGCAACGAACAATGGGTTGAATTCAAGAAAGAATTTAATAACGATATGGCTGAATTAGGGCGTGCATTGAATGATTTCAGTACAAACCGTAAGAGTAAATAATACATCGCTAAACCGAGGTTGTCTAAAAAGTATCATCCATTAGTAAATTTTTGGGTGGATTAAAAAGTGATGAAATGCAAGGCGTCGAGGATGAGGTGTTGGGAGTTTACTTAAGTAAATGACCAACATCGATTTCCGAAAACAACGATGCAGGTTATTACCTTTTAGACACCTTCATTAGCAAAACAAAAAACACACCATGAAGACGATACAAAAAATAACGTTATTAGCCTTACTAGCCGGTCCAATTGTCGTAACAGCACAAAATGATGAAACAGATGCACGTGAAAACCTTGCGTTCGGTTTGAAATTAGGAACCAATTATTCCAACGTATATGATTCGGAAGGCGAAGAATTCGATGCTGATGCCAAATTGGGATTTGTTGGTGGAGGCTTTGTAGCAATACCAATAGGAAGATTATTGGGAATACAACCCGAGATTCTCTATTCGCAAAAAGGATTTAATGCCAGTGGAAATATTCTCGGCGGGCATTACGAAATTGATCGTACAACCAATTACATTGATGTACCGGTATTTTTTATGCTAAAACCGGTTGAGTTTATTACCATCTTGGCAGGTCCCCAATTTTCATACCTTATTAGTCAGAAAGACGTATTCAGTAACGGTGTTACCACCATTGCACAGGAACAAGAATTTGAAAACGACAATGTCCGCAAAAACACCTTTTGTTTTGTAGCTGGGGCAGACATCAACATAAGACACATAGTGATCGGAGCTCGCGGCGGATGGGATTTATTCAACAACAATGGTGATGGAACATCCACCACACCTCGTTATAAAAACGTTTGGGTTCAAGCAACAGTCGCTTACCGCTTTTATTGATAGAGTTTAGGCAGTAAAAGACCGTTCCCCGAACAGAACAATGAGACGATCGCCTATTGGTTGTCTCATTGTTTTTTTGTTTGCAAAAGTTCAGAACAAATTTAACGGGTTACCAAGATAGATCGCATTTGAAGTAAAACATAAATAACGAGTTCGATGTAAGAATGCCGTTTTGAAATGCAGATTTGTGTTAATGGATAGTAGCAGGATAACTGTTGTTTTCAAAATGGATTTTAAGACAAGTTAGCTATATTACTTACTGCGAAGGAAGATAGGTATATTACTTACTAAGAAGGGAGTTAGGTATATTACTTACGCTAAGGTGTAAATTGGGTTTCAAGTACAAAGGCTCCTATATGCAACGAAATCGTTAGAGTTGCGACTTATCTTGGTAAACCAACAAATTTAACAGGCTCTCAATAACTACAAATTCAAAACGATCATGGAAAACAAGTACAAAGAAGGTGAAATTGTGTATGCAATGATGAAACCCACCGAGCGATTGATGATTCGCAGGTACATTCCCAGAATCTACTATTGCACTTCTGTCGACAATCCAGAGAAACCCGAAACGGTTTATTTCGAGCGAGAATTGATGCGAAGCCCGGAGTCGGAAACCGAATAAACAATGCTGTTTTTTGATCAACCCTATTTTTATTAAGCAAACGGACACATTCTTAAAATCCGTATCTTTGCGCTATGAGTAAGTTCAAGGAAGCCTACAAAAAGTATTTTCCCTATTTTGTAGATGTGTGGCAGTACATTGCGATTGTGATTATTTTCATCATTGCGGCGCTGTTTATTTTGTAAGATGGCTTCATGCGATTAATATCCTTCTTAACCGTGTTTTTTCTTCTTACTTTAATAGCAGCATGTTTCGTAAATTCATCTGTTCCGGACAAAAAACAATCGGAAAAGCCTTTAACCGGTGAAATTGATACGATACTCATTACCACTGATTTTGAGCAATTCCCCATTTATGTTTACAAAGAGCAAGGGAAAGTTACCTGGATCGTTTTCCCCAATGATACACTCAAAGATTACGACGACGGAAATCAATCGAAGTTTGTTTACGATATGGAAGGAACGGCCTTCGAAATACTCAATGACGCAACGTACAGCGCTTATTCCAAACTCACTTCGCCCAAATCTCCAAGTAAACCAATAAAACTATCTAAAGAATTACAGGATTTTGCGTCTTCGAAGAAAAGACAACTTCCTGCAGATAAATACACGGAATGGTTTCCTTACTATTTCTATAAATCTGATTCTTTGTTGAAAATGGTTTGTTATTATTCGGATACCGATTTTGATGGAACAAACGAATTGATTGTTGACCTTGAACATCCTGATTTCTTTTTCCGCTATTTTGCTGTAAAAGAGGGGAATGACTATTATCTAAAAGCTAAACAGCAATTATACCACGAATTTAGCTGCGAACAATCGACAACAGAAACGCATCCAAAAAGCGGATTGGTCTGGACGAGCGATTATGTTTCAAGTTCTTGTGGAGGTTATTGTATGATGACTGGAACGCGTTTCCATAAAGGAAAGCTGATTCGTTTAGGGGGATTTGTTGTAGATCAGTATCTTGATTCTGAATGCACAACCCCCGAAGATGAAAACACCGTTTGGACGCTTAAATCTGCCATAAAATCACAAACTCGTGACCAAGTAATTATCACAATTACCTATTCTGAATACACCTATAGACAGAGTAATCCGAAAACGAAAAAGTATTTATTCAAAGCCAAAAAAGAAGATTTGATCTTCAATTGGAATGAATCAAAAGCTGATTATGAATGGGATAATTCCAACTGGCCTTGGGTTGAAGGTCTACCTGACGAAGCACCCGGATTTGGGCAATTATTCAAAAAACAGTAAGCCTAAATCTTTGCGACCTTTGCAGTACAGTGAGAATCTTTCTCAATACTTCTCTGCGTCTATCTGCGAGTTCTGCGGGAAACCTTTTCAATTCATCCACGCAACCCCACTTGCCAAACAACCGTTTTCTTCGTAATTTGTCACCATGATTACACGCATCCTTTTCCTTGCTTTGAGTCTGTTTATCGGATCAAACGCGTTTTCGCAATTAAACATGTCGCTCGTTGGTCATGTAGATTATACCGCTCTTCATAATGTGGAACTCAATGATTGCTGGGGCTATGTAGACGAAACAGGCATCGAATATGCACTTGTTGGAACTACCGCGGGTACGTCAATTATCAGTCTTGCCGATCCTGCCAATCCGGTTGAAGTATTCTGGGAACCCGGCACACAATCCATTTGGCGTGACTTGCAGGTTTACGGAGATTATGCATACGTTACCACAGAAGCCGACGACGGTTTGTTGATCATCGATATGAGTCCCTTGCCCGCATCGAATGTATTGCCGACAACTTATTATTTTGGTCCTGTTGGAAACGGATGGACAAGCGCTCACGACGTTTTTATCGATACCACCGGAGGATGGGCATACATTTGCGGAGCCAATCGCGGAAACGGAGGAATGATCATTTTAGACATCCACACCGATCCGTTGAATCCGATTGAAGTAGGGGTGTTTGATACCTGGTATTGCCATGATGCGTTTGCACAGGGAAACATGCTTTACGGAGCGCATATCGGTGAAGGATTTTTGTCGACCATCGAAATTACAGATCATTCCAATCCGGTATTGATCGGCACTCAAATTACACCAAACAGCTTTACACACAATGTTTGGGTGACTTCAGACGATCATTATGCCGTGACTACGGACGAAATTGCGGGTTCTTATTTGACATTATACGATGTTTCGGCTCCCGATGATATGCACGAAATCGACCGCATTCGCAGCAGCCCGGGACTCAACATCATTCCGCACAATGCCTTTATTTTAGACGATTCACTCATCGTTTCGTCGTATTACACCGATGGAATCACCATTCATGATATGAGCCGACCGCACAACTTGGTCGAAATTGCCAATTATGATACCCATCCGCTGGAAACCGGAACATTCAACGGAAGCTGGGGAGCATATCCGTTTTTACCTTCGGGCTTGCAATTGGCATCCGATATCAGTGAAGGCTTGTTTATTTTGCAACCTACTTTTGTGAAACCTGCCTATTATGAAGGTTTGGTGCGCGATGCCTCGAATTTGAATCCGCTGACCGATGTTTCGGTAACCATCAACAACAATCCGCATACCGATCTTTCCAATGCGCAGGGTGAATTTGCCGTTGGAACCATGACTATTGGTGCGCAAAGCGTTACTTTTTATAAGGTAGCCTATTACCCGCAAACGATAATGGTCAATTTCACCAATGGCATTTTGTTGCTCGATACCATTGATCTAGTGCCGATTCCGCCGTTTTCCCTCATGGTTGTTGTTGAAGATCAAAACGGAGATCCGATCATTGACGCAAATGTGCGCATCGAAGTACCGCAAATGACGCAGGAAGTATTGACAAACGGCTTTGGCGAAAGTGATTTCCAATTGTATTACCCTGGAAATTCTCATGTGATAGCAGGTAAATGGGGGTATGAAACAAGTTGCGACGATTATGTACTAGATGCATCTACAGGAACGCTTACAATAACATTAAGTGAGGGTTATTACGACGATTTTTCATTCGATTTCGGTTGGACAGCCACTGCAAACGGTGCAACAACCGGTTTGTGGGAACGCGGAATTCCGATTACTACAACTGATACTGCAGCACCGCCTTATGACGCTTATTACGATTGTGGAGGCTACGCTTATGTAACAGGAAATGCCAACAATGTGGTAAGTTCCGATTTCGATGATGTGGATAATGGCCGTGTCACGTTGTATTCACCGGTGTTTGACTTATCTGGTATAGCGGATCCTTACCTGTATTACGAAGCTTGGTTTTTCTGTCAATACGGTCCGGCAGAAATAGATGACACCTTGGAAATTTTCTTGTCGAATGGAATCACACAAGTGAAATTAGAGGAATATCCACCAACCGGATTCGAGATTAACTGGTTGCCTGCGAGTTTCCGTATTGCTGATTTCATTCAACCAACGGCAGATATGCAATTGATTGTCACTGTTGCAGATGACGAACCGGATATCAATGTTACCGAAGCGGGAATAGACGTGTTTGTGATATCGGATCAACCTATCTTACAAACCGAATCGGTTGAAAAATCGACATTGAAGGTGGCTCCAAACCCGGCAGATGATAAAATAACGGTGAGTGGCGTATCCAACGAAGTTTATACGATTCTTACACCTACTGGAACAATTGTCCGTTCAGGAAAATGCAATGCGGTTTCAGCCGACATTTCGTTAATAGGTTTAAACGCCGGAATTTATTTCCTGCAATTATCCGATCAAACAATTCGTTTTGTGAAATTGTAATGTAGGCTCGAGACGCATCCCGAGCCCACATTACAATTCACCCAATTCAAACGTTATTAAACCCAATCTGTTAATGACTGTTATCCAATGAATGTCACCATGCCAATAGAATCGTTATTTTTGTTACAAAATTGAAATCATTGGAGCAGCAACCGGAAATATCCATCGTAGTACCGTTATTCAACGAAGCCGAATCGCTTCCTGAATTGCACGATTGGATCGTTCGTGTTTTGAACGAACGGCAATTGTCATACGAGATCGTGTTTGTTGACGATGGAAGTAAAGATGAATCCTGGGACGTCATCGAATCCCTTCAGGCGAAAGATTCAAATGTGCGTGGAATTAAGTTTCAACGCAATTACGGAAAATCAGCTGCATTGCAAAAAGGTTTCGAAGCCGTTAAAGGTCGTGTTGTGGTAACGATGGATGCCGATTTGCAAGATTCACCGGAAGAATTACCTGAATTGTACCGCATGGTCGTTGAAGACGATTTTGACGTGGTTTCGGGCTGGAAAAAGAAGCGTTACGATCCCATTACCAAAACCATTCCTACCAAATTATACAATTGGGCTGCTCGCAGATTAACTGGAATTTACCTGCACGATTTTAACTGCGGACTAAAAGCCTACAAGCGGGTAGTGGTGAAAAGCATCGAACTTTACGGAGATATGCACCGCTACATTCCTGCCTTGGCCAAATACGCCGGGTTTTCGAATATCGGTGAAAAAGTAGTCATCCACCAATCACGAAAATACGGAACCACAAAATTCGGATTAAACCGTTTTCTCAATGGTCCGCTCGATTTGATGTCGGTAGTGTTTATGGGGAAATTCGGAAAAAAACCCATGCACTTTTTCGGAGCCATCGGAACCTTGCTTTTTATCATTGGTTTTGGCTTCGCTTTTTACCTCGGAATCAGTAAACTATTCTTCGATACGCACGGACGTTTGATCGCTTCGCGCACAGAATTCTATATTTCATTGGCAGCGATGATTATGGGAGTTCAGTTCTTTCTGGCAGGTTTCCTCGCTGAAATGGTCGGGAGAAATTCGTCTACAAGAAACGTTTACCTCGTAGAAAAAGAAATCTGAGAAAAGATGAACTGGAATATTGATCAATCGTGGACACTTTTTCTCGATCGCGACGGCGTTATCAACAAACGACTCATGGGGGATTATGTCAAGTCGGTTGACGAGTTTGAATTACTTGAAGGTGTTACAGAATCATTACACCTTGCTTCACAGACTTTTGGGAGAATTGTAGTGGTTACCAACCAACAAGGTATCGGTAAAGGAATCATGACAGAACGTAACCTTTCTGACATTCACGCTTATTGTACTGAATTGATTAGAGAGTCTGGAGGCAGAATTGATCGTTATTATTTTGCACCTGAACTGGCGGGAACAGGAGGCATTTTACGTAAACCTGAATCAGGAATGGCATTACAGGCGCAAGCTGATTTTCCGGAAATTGCGTTTGAACAATCAGTGATGATAGGTGATTCGGACTCAGATATTCAATTCGGTAAAAATCTTGGCATGAAAACTGTTTTTGTGTCACATAACAAAGAAATACATGAGTTGGCGGACCTTACCGTTTCGTCGCTTTATGAAGGAATAAAACAAATGGTATGATGAAGTTTTTCGGTTTGATAGCAGCTCTTCTTTTTACAGCCACAGTAGTTGCTCAAGGAGTTAATAAAACAGATGCACAGGGCAGAAAACAAGGTCCTTGGCAAAAGTCATATCCAAAATCGACTGCTTTTGAATACAAAGGACAGTTCAAAGACGATAAACCGGTTGGAACCTTCACGTATTATTATCCTTCTACGAAAGTAAAGGCAGTAATCAAACATGATGAAAAAACGGGAAGATCAGCCGCGTTGATGTACCATGAATCGGGTGTTTTGTTTGCCCGTGGTATTTACAAAAATCAACTCAAAGACAGTGTCTGGGATTATTTCGGCCCTTCCGGGAGATTGAGCAAAAAAGAAACGTATCTCAAAGATCAGTTGCATGGCAAAACAACGGTTTATTATGTATCGGAAAACCCTGATGATAAACGCGAATTGCCGGCAAAAGTCACCAATTATGTAAATGGTGTACTGGAAGGCGAAGTGATCGAGTATTTCGAAAGCGGCACAATTAAAAGCAAAGGAACATATCTGAAAGGCGCAAAAGAAGGCATTTTCACCATCAATCACCCTGATGGAAAAAAAATGATCCTTGAGCGTTACAAAAAAGGCGAACGCCACGGCTGGTGTGCAACCTACGATAATACCGGAAAAGAAACCGGAAAAAAATACTTCTATTACGGGCGCGAATTAACAGGTAAGGAATTGGAAGAGAAAATGCGCCAGATGAAGGCGCTCGGGATTAGTCCGAACGGGTAGTTTTTTCAATCAGCACCACTCTTTGTTCATTTGCCGGAACCCATAAGATCTAAAATTGTACTTTTAACGAAAACTACATAAATGGATCTGCAATTGAAGCGTTTTTTTGTTTTAACCATTGTTTTGTCAACCGTTTTAATAGGTTGTAAAAAAGATAATGAACCGGCCAATTTTCACTACGAATTGTATCCGATCAATCAAGGACATTACATCACCTATTCCGTTCGTGAAATCAATATCGACGATGCCCTTGGATTAAACGAAACACTCAACTATTACGTGAAAGCCAAAATCGGAGACACCATTACCGATAATGAAGGTCGTATTGCGAGACGTTACGAACGTTATTTCAGAGATAGTTTAACACAACCATGGGCTTTGCAAGATATTTGGACAACTATTATTGACGGTGGAAGAGCTGAATTGGTGGAAGAAAATCAACGTACCATTAAAATGGTGTTTTCTCCCGACAAGTACAAAGAATGGAATTGTAATGCTTATAACTCATTGGATCCTTTGGATTGTTATTACCGTGAACTTTACGAGCCTGCTTCAATCAATGGCTTTCAATTTGAATCAACAGTAACTGTTGAACAAGAAGACTTCCTGAGTTTGGTTGATTACCGTCGCAAATACGAACAGTACGCCGAAGGAGTGGGAATGTACTACAAACACTACAAACACTTCCGTATCCTCAATGCCGACACCTTAAACGTGGTGAAAGGGAAAGAGTTGATCATGCGGTTGATTGACTATGGAGTCGAGTAATTGAAAATGTAAAATTTAAAATTGAAAAGGTGTTTTTTAAGGAAAGTATTCGTTGAAGTAATCACATTCAATTTAGGCTAAACCTCCTTTTCAGTTTTACATTTTCAATTTTACATTTTAATTAAACTACTTGCTATGAACTTACTATTCAAGTGTTTTTTAAGAATAACAATCATTGCTGTAGCATTTTTGGTCGGGTGTAAGAAAAACGAACCTGTAGATCTGCACTATGATTATTTCCCGATGGATGAGGGGCGATTCATTACTTATTCCGTTCGTGAAATCAATATCGACTATGCCCTCGGATTAAACGATACACTCAACTATTACGTGAAAACCAAAATCGGTGACACCATTACCGATAATGAAGGTCGAGTTGCTCGGAGATACGAACGTTATTTCAGAGACAGTTTAACACAACCTTGGGCTTTACAAGATAGTTGGACGTGTATTATTGCTTCCGGAAGAGCCGAGTTAGTAGAAGAGAACCAGCGTACAATTAAAATGGTCTTCACCCCCGACAAGTACAAAGAATGGAATTGCAATGCCTACAACTCATTCGATGCATTGGATTGTTATTACCGTGATCTTCATGAACCCGCTTCGATTAACGGATTTTCATTTGCATCTACAATGACCGTTGAGCAAGAAGATTTTCATCCTATCTTGTATTTTTACCGACGTAAGTATGAGCAATACGCCAAAGGAGTTGGGATGTATTACAAGCATTACAAAGACTTCCGGCTTTTTGGTAATGATACCTTAGATGTAAAGAAAGGAAAAGAATTGATCATGCGGTTGATTGACTATGGAACAGAGTAGGGAATTATCAATTTTAGAATTATGAAGGGTATTTTGTGAAAGAATTGAAGGTAAGCATCCCTTGATAATTGATAATTCCCCAATTGATAATTCCCCAATTGATAAATCCCATTATTTTTGCTCCAAACAAATTTCTATGTCCGATATTGGATTTGAAAATGTACGTCAGGATTGTGTCTTTTTCAGAGGAAGCATCCCGTGTGCCCCAAATAAACAAACTGGTGCAGTTTGTCCCACATGCGATGTTTACAGACCGGTTTCAAAACGCATTCTGATTATTAAACTAGGCGCCTTGGGCGATGTGATCCGAACAACTCCGTTAGTTGTGAAGTTTCGACAAGAATTTCCCGATTGCCACATTACTTGGCTTACTCAATCACCTGAAGTATTGCCCAAAGACAGCATCAATGTAATCTTAAAACCGGATGCGTTTTCGTTGCTGTTGATCCGTGATTCGGTATTCGACATTGCCATTAACCTTGATAAAGAACCCGAAGCCTGTTTATTGTTAAAAGCAGTTGCCGCTCCTGAGAAATTCGGTTATACTTCCAATTTCGGTCAATTGTTTCCGGCAACTCCGGCTGCTACCCATAAATTAATGACCGGCTTCTTCGATAGTCTTTCCAAGGAAAACACCAAAAGTTATCCTGCCGAAATCTTCGAAATTTGTCACCGGACGTTCCAAAACGAACCCTACCTCATTCATAAAAATGAAGCATTGGCAACTGTTTGGAAACAACGTTTACAGGAACTGGCAGATGGGAAAGTAATTGTAGGCTTAAATACGGGTTGTGGTCCGCGCTGGAATACACGACTTTGGCCTGTTGAGAGTTGGCAGGAATTGGCTGCATCACTCAAGGCAGCAGGTTATTTCCCTGTTTTTCTTGGTGGAAGTTTGGAAGACGAGAAAAACAAAGCGATGTCTGAACAAACCGGAACCTATTATCCCGGACATTTTTCGCTGGAAGAATTCATTGCGCTTACCGATGGTTGCGAGGTGATTTTAACGCAGGTTTCTATGATGATGCACATTGCAACTGCCTTGCAAAAGAAAATGGTTCTCATGAACAATATCTTTAATAAACACGAATTTGAATTGTACGGTCGCGGAGAAATCATCGAACCGTCGACCAATTGCGAATGCTATTATGGTAATACCTGCAAACGCAACCAATCGTGTATGCATGATTTATCGGCTGCAGAAGTTGCCGCTGCGATTGATCGTGTATCTACCTTGATTTAAGCGGACTCAAACCATGAAAATTACTTTTTTATCAACGCTTTATCCATACAGGGGCGGAATTGCGCAGTTCAATGCCAATCTTTACCGTGAACTTGAAAAACAACAACATACCTTACAGGCGGTAACATTCACCCGTCAATATCCCGATTTTCTGTTTCCGGGCGAAACACAACTGGTAACCGAAAAAGATGTGGTTGACCCGATTCCGACCAAACGGTGGCTCGATTCAATTAATCCATTCACTTATTGGTCTACCGCACGTAAGATCAAGCAATTTGAACCCGATTTGCTCATCACAAAATACTGGATGACCTTTTTTGGGCCATCGCTGGGAACCGTTGCCAAAAAAATGCGACCTTCTACTACCCGAATCAGTATTTTGGACAACGTAATTCCACATGAACACCGTTTCTTCGATAAACCGTTTAACCGTTATTTTTTAAAACACAACGACGGTTTTGTGGTAATGTCGGATAGTGTACTCAAGGATCTATTATCGCTAAAGCCTGATGCAAAATACCTGCGCATCGACCATCCTTTATACGATCATTTCGGCGAACGTTTGGAGCGTGATGCTGCCTGTGTGAAATTGGGAATCGATCCCTCAAAAAAAATCATCCTTTTCTTTGGTTTTATTCGCGATTATAAAGGATTGGACATTTTACTGGATGCGACCGCTTCATTAAGCGATGATTATTGTGTGGTAGTTGCGGGTGAAGTGTATGGTTCGTTTGAAAAGTATGAACAACAAATCCAAAAGCTAGGCATTCAAAACAAGTTGAAGCTCTTCAATCATTACATCGGTGATCAGGAAGTTCCGCTTTATTTTTCGGGAGCAGATGTGTGTGTGTTACCGTATAAATCGGCCACGCAAAGTGGAATTACTTCCATTGCGATGCACTTTAATTTACCCATCATTGCAACAGACACCGGTGGTTTAAAGGAATTGGTACACCACGAAAAAACTGGTTTGATTGTCGATCAACCGGATGCTTCGTTGCTTACAAAATCGATCCAACGATACTTTAATGAAGGATTAAAAGAAGCGTTCGCGCAGCAATTGGAAGTAGAAAAAACCAAGCACTCGTGGGCAAATTTCTCTTCCAAGTTGGTCGATTTTTCGAAAGAAATCAGCCGAAAGTAATACCTTATTCGGTTGATTCTATGCTGTTTTAATTAGTTATCAACTATTTATTTTCAAAAGCTTTCCCCGCTAAGTTGACATTGACAACTGTAAATTCTATATTTGCGGGCTTAATTAATAAGAAATGCGTAATAAAGGATTTTTCTGGTTTCTGACGATTGTGTTAACTGCCGTGTGCATTTACCAACTTTCATTTACCCTGGTTGCAAGTAATGTTGAGGAAGACGCTGCTAAAGAAGCTGCCGCTCTTGCCGAAGACTTAAAAAAGGAAACGTTCGCCATGGACTCTACATGGGCTACTCTTCCAAATAATACAAGAGTTGACTTCTCTAAGCCCGAGTCGTTTGAATTGGCGAAAGCTGCGTTCTTAAACCAAGTATTGGCTGAACGTGCAGAAGAAGAGGTGTATCCTATTTTAGGTTCTAACTTTCAATCGGTAAAGAAACGTAGTTTGGCGTTCGGTCTTGACCTTGTAGGTGGTATGAGTGTTACTTTGGAAGTTTCCATTCCGGATTTGGTAAAAAGTTATGCACGTAACCAACAAGACTTAGGTTTCAAAAAACCGTATGACAGAGCTTACGCTATTCATACAAATAAAGGTGGTGATTTCATTTCGTTGTTTATTTCGGAGTACGAAAGCATGTATCCAAACAAGAAATTGGTGCGTGAGTTGAATATTTCAGAAATAGAAGAGTTGAAAACCACTTCTTCCAATGCTGAAGTAGAAGAGTTCTTCCGTGATAAAGTGGCTAGTTCAATGGACGGTGTTGAGCAAATCATGACAAAACGTATCAACCAGTTTGGTGTTGCACAGCCGAATATTCAGCGCGATATGCGTAATAACCGATTGTTCATTGAATTACCGGGTGTACAAGATGAGAAAACGGTTGCTGATAAATTACAATCAACAGCGAATCTTCAATTCTTCGAAACATATAATTTGGAAGAAATTCAAGGGCCTTTGACGCAAGCTAATGTAATGGCTCGTCAGGCAGAAATCAAAGCTCCTGAATTGGATACTACCACAACAACCGACTCTACCGAGTTAGCGCGTTTGGATTCGATCAAGAAAGCCGAAGCTGCCAGCAAACCAATTGCTGCTGCTAACCCGAACCAAAAAGCATTGTTTGATGTATTGACTACGGGGATGTTTGCAAGTATTGGAACTGCAACGGCTGAAAACCGTAGTCAGGTTGACCGTATTTTGAACCGCGCAGATATCAAAGCATTATTTCCACCGGATTTGAAATTTATGTGGTCTTCCGAAATGGAAGAATCTGGAAAAAATAAAAAAATGGCGTATACACTTTACGCTTGTAAGATTCCTGAAGACGGAAAAGCAATGGTAGGTGGAACGGATATCGCTGAAGCATTTGTTTCCCGTAACCAAGACAAGCAAGAAACTACGGTTAACTTGCGTATGACAACAGAAGGTGCTGGTAAATGGTCAGAAATGACAGCTAAAAATGCTCCTCAAAACCGCAGTATTGCCATTACAATGGATAATATCGTGTTCAGTGCACCGCGCGTAATCAATGCGATCAACGACGGTAACACCGAAATTACAGGTGGTTTCACCATTGAAAAAGCTCAGGATTTGGTTGGGTTGTTGAACGGTGGAGCACTTCCTGCGCCATGTATCATTAAAGATCAAACCAAAGTAGGTCCTACCATTGGTGCCGAAAATTCAAAAGCAGGTTTGGTATCGTTTGCCTTGGCTTTCTTAGCGGTATTCATTTACATGTATTTCTACTACGGTAAAGCAGGTTTGGTAGCAAACGTTGCGTTGTTTGTGAACGTTATTTTGATCTTCGGTGCACTTGCATCATTCGGAGCTGTTTTGACTTTAGCGGGTATCGCAGGTATCGTATTAACAATCGGTACGGCAGTCGATGCCAACATCCTGATCTTTGAGCGAATCAGGGAGGAGCAGGCGAGAGGGCTCGATTTGGCAAGTTCAACTTCGGTTGGTTTCTCAAAAGCATTGCCTTCTATTATCGATGCCAACGTAACTCACTTATTGGTTGCGATCATCTTGAAAGTTTTCGGAACAGGTGAGATCGAATCTTTCGCAACTACTTTGATCATCGGTATCTTTACATCGTTGTTCTCTTCAATTGTAATTTCGAAATTGATCATTACTTCTTCTATCGAAAAAGGAAGAGAGGTAACGTTCAATACCAAATTCTCGAAAGGGTTGTTCCAAAACTTCAAATTTGACTGGGTTGGAAAACGTAAATACTTCTACATGTTCTCGATTGCCATTACCATTTTGGGTGTGGTAGCTTTGATGACACGTGGGTTGAAACAAAGCGTTGAGTTTACAGGAGGTCGTTCGTATGTAGCTAAGTTTGAAAACAAGGCTGACATTGAATTCATTCGTGGTGAATTATCGAAAGTGTTTGTAGAGAAAAATGGCGAGATTTCTTCCATTGACTTAAAAACAAAATCAAACGACTACAATGTTGAGATCACTACCAATTATTTGTTGGCAGTAGATACGGCAACTGCTCAGGTTACTGAGAAGTTACAAGAAGGATTGGATAAGTGTAAAGACAAATTGGGTAGCTATGAAATCACCGAATCGCGCAGTATCTCGGCTTCGGTTTCCAATGAATTGTGGAAATCATCAGCTATCGCCATTATCTTGGCGTTGATCGCGATCTTTGCTTATATCTTAATCCGATTTGGACAGTGGCAATACTCATTGGGTGCTATTGTCAGTTTGGCGCACGATGCCATGGTAGTATTATCAGTGTTTGCCTTGTTACACGGTTTCTTACCGTTTAGTTTGGATGTAAACCAAGCATTTATTGCGGCGATACTCACAGTCATCGGATATTCCATGAATGATACCGTGATTGTGTATGACCGTATTCGAGAGAATCTGAACCTGAATAAGGATACAGATGACCACGGCGCGATCATTAATAAATCGTTGAACACGACCTTGAGTCGTACGTTCAATACGTCGATGATTCTATTCGTTGTATTGTTGGTGATGTTCATCTTCGGTGGTCCGGCAATCAAAGGATTCTTGTTTGCCTTGTTGGTAGGTGTTGTAATCGGTACATACTCTTCATTGTGTGTAGCGACTCCAATCTTGCTCGACTTCAGCAAACGATTTAAGGTTAAGAAAAAATAATCATTCTGATTAACTATATTTAAACGTCTCATTGACTTCGGTTGATGAGACGTTTTTTATTGAACTGACTTTCTATATGACACCAACACTTATTCTATTTGCAGGAGCGTTAACGGTTGTTTTCTTTCTTTCCAGGAAATTTACCGGAAGAAAAAAGAGCGGAAACGATGTTTCAATGTATGAGCAATTGTGCGAGGAAGTAAAACGGAAATCATATTATTATCATCAATTAAGTCAGGCTGAACAAACGCTTTATTTAAAACGTACCTGGCTATTTTTTCAAGAAAAGGAATTTTTAGCCAGAGGTTTTGATGAAGTGAGTTTTCACATGAAAACGGTGATAGCTTCGTATGCAGCGCAAATTACCTTTGGGTTCGATGATGTGCGTTTACAGCATTTTAAAACCATTGTTGTTTATCCGAGTCCTTATCAATCAACGATCACGCAACAATGGCACAAAGGAGAAACCCACAAACATGGGGCAATCGTGTTTTCTTGGAAAGATTTGAAAGAAGGGCACGAGTCGTCGAAAGATGGAGTGAATTTGGCTTTACATGAGTTCGCGCACGCTTTGCGACTCGAAAATGGAATCGAAAACGATGAATATCAATTCTTGAGTGAGCCACACTTAAATCGCTTTGATCAGTTAGCAGTTTACGAACGTTCGCGTATGGAACAAGATCAAAAAGATGATACGCTACTGCGTGATTATGCAACGACCAACAATCAGGAGTTTTTTGCAGTGTGCATTGAGAATTTTTTCGAACGTCCGCGATTATTCAAGGAAAAGGCACCTGAGATGTATCAATTGTTGGTTCATGTGTTACAACAGGATTTGTTGAGCAATCCGGTAAGGTTGAAAGTATAGTGATAAATACTTGGTAAACAGATAGATAGTAATAGTGCAATAGGACTCAGTTTTTGCGATTTACTTTTTGGTCTTTTAAGTCCCATTGAATAGCCCCAAACTACCGTTTACTACTTCATCCCCTTTTCTTTTCCAACTTCTGAAATTGGTATGCATCATGCTACTAAAGACGCAGTTTAATAATTGATCGAATGATTGTTGTAGTAGGAATAGTAGTGGTGGCGTTAATCGGAAACATTGTTTGGGGAAAACAAGGGTAATTGTAATTATTGAATCACCTTACGCTGAATCTCAGTGTTCTTGCGAAGGTAATATCTTAGAATAGTACGCGCGTCTCTGTCTTCAGGGCGCAAATCAATGAATTTCGACCACGATTTCGGATGGTTTTTCAAAAGGTAGAATGGCACAAAGCCGAATCCTTTATACGAACCGTTTTCAATCCAGATGATTGATTTTTCTCGTTTATCTCTACCCGGTTCAATCAAGTAAAAATGTTCCTGATCAAAGGTAAGTGATTGTTCTACGACCGTTACGCGATCATTGTAATCAGCAGCGGTTTCTACTTTGGCGCAAGCTCCGTGACATTTCTTCACCTGAAAACCGAAACAGCTTCCGGTAGCCTTTTCTACGCCACACAATTTCAAACACAACTGATGTTGCTCGGCCAGGTGATAGATGTAATCATTGGCTTCTTTCTTGGTAGTAAATGTGGTGATCGGAAGTCCCGAATTTTTCGTGAGGCGGTCAACGAACAATTGTTTATACCCACCTTCGTCTTCGTAAACAAACAAACCGTACGAAAAATTATTGCGACGCAGTGATCGGTTATAGATCGGTTTGTGTACTTTGATTAATTCCGATTCATACAAAAGGGCAATCAATTCCGAACCGGTAAGTTCAAATTCTATACGGGCAATTTCTTGCATCATCGTAGCACCTTTGAGCGTTTTATTGTTGCGCAAATGTTGATCAACTCGTTTGCGAATGTGTTTGCTTTTTCCGATGTAAATGAGCTGGTTGACATCGTTGTAAAACTTGTAAACGCCCGGTTTATTGGGTATTTCTTCCAGTATTTCCAAATCCAGATTTGGGTGAAGCACCTTCGGATTTACATCTTCCTGAATAAAGGTTTGCAAGCCTTTTTTGTCTTTTTCGATGAGTATGCTAAACAATGTTGCTGTAGCCTCAGCATCGCCCCCGGCTCTGTGCCTGCCGTTTACAACAATTCCCAATGCGCGAGCCAATTTCCCAAGGCTGTAAGAATCGTGTCCGGGAATTACATAACGCGAAGCACGAACGGTGCACAAATGGGGTTTTCGGTAATCGTAACCGAGCAGTTTGAATTCGTGTCGAATGATGCCGTAATCAAACCCGACATTGTGAGCCACAAACACACAGTCTTCAGTAAATTCAATGATGTGTTTGGCGATTTCGAAAAAGCGGGGCTGATCTTCCACCATTTTATCGTTGATTCCCGTGAGCCGGGCAATAAATTCCGGGATCGGCATTTCCGGGTTTACCAATTGCACATACGAATCGGTGACTTGCGTGCCGTCATGTTTGTAGATAGCAATCTCAGTGATCTTGGAAGATTTGGTGCTTCCTCCGGTTGTTTCGATATCTACTATGGCAAATTGCATGAGTGCCAAATTAACGAAAATCTGAATAGAAATCGTTTACTGTTAACCTTGAATTCGTGATTGAGTAACGAATACAATTCTTTAGTGAGAAGGTAGATTTGTAATTGCCTGAATTATTATTGTTTAGTGCAAAAAATAATTCTGATCTATTGGTTTTTTAACTTTAAATATTATTTTTGGCTATCAATCATTTTACGTGTCATAGATATGGCGGTTTGATTTTAACTCACTATAATTGAATAAGATATGTACCTAATTACTGGAAAAATTGTTGTAAAGGAAACTGGAGCAGGTATCCCAAATTTGGTCGTCAGAGCTTTTGATATAGATGTTGTTTCTGGAAAAAGCAAAATTGCGTCTTTTTTTTCTTCAGGTGATCAACAAGTAGATCAACTTTTACCATACGACTCGTTAGGGTCTGTTCTAACTAGCGATGACGGAGTGTTTTCGTTGGAGTTTGAAGAAGCAGATTTTACGTTGTCAGATAAAGAGTTGCGCCCAGATATTTTCATAATGATCGAGGCTCCAGATGATGTCTTGAGTGAAAATAATGCTGATACTGTTAATAGGGTCATGCATACCAGTAAAGCCATTCGATTGAAATCAGGTAAAACAGAGTCATATTTTATTAGGATTGAGGAAAGTGTGTTGCAAAAATATGATTTGAGTTCTTTTTCGGCAAAGAGTGAATTGAAACGTTTAAAGTTGAAAACAGAAACGAATAAAATGTTGTTTGCTGAAATACAAAAAACACGAATAGAACATGAACAAAAGATAGATGTCGCATTCGAAGGTTTTAATGTTGATAATCAAAAAACAATGCCATCAACATTTGTTCCGTTAGATGAACTTGGAGAAGTATTAGCGGATAAACAGGATGCTATTATTAGTGAGGTTGCGAAATCGCTTAATGAGAAAACGGAGTCACGAATTTACTCAGCTCTTTTGGGAGAACGCGAATTGAAAAAGGCTGGAGCTTGGGATAATGACGCGCCTGCAAACAAGATTGTAAATAGAGCAGTAGGTATTAACCTGCTTCATCCAAGTCCATCATTGCAAGCTGCTAAAAGAATGTGCTTACGTGAAATAAATGAGGGAGATATTACTTCGAATTCTTCTCATCCTCCTTTAAATGAAGAAAATCAACAACCTACAACAGTGACCAATGAAGGACAAACAAGAATTTCACGAGAAGATATTTTGCGTGATGTACAAGAACAAATTAGTGCAGCAAATAGTCCTGAAGAAGCATTTAGTTATCAATCACTTTTAGAGGATAGAGCTGGTGTTCGACAAATATGTGATTCACTTAATAGTTTGTCTATTTGTGGTGGTCCTGCTGATGTGACGTCATTTCATGATTTTAAAACGGTTCAAATGGCTTTTGAACAAATATGGACCGAAGCATTAGATAGTAAATTAGAAACGGACGCCAGAGAACTTTACGGAGAAATAGTACGCTTAGAAGAAGGATACTCTGAAGTGGAAACTAATTTGAGGGTAGATGATGATGGATTGACGATTGGTTGGCCCGTCAATAGTCAAGGGGTCGCAACTCCTCCTCGGATTAATACCGTCCGGGATCTTCAGCGTTTTATTAGACAGTTTTCGTCAGCTTCGACACCAATTCCACAACATATCCGAAGGCTGGCAGAGAAGTTAGATCAGCGCCTTTCAGAGAGCTATAAATTCAGGATTTTCGCTCCCGATTCCATCAATTATGGTTTGGTATACACGTTTCGACAAAAATGGGAACCTAAAAGTTATCAAGTCGGAAGATTGGTATCTTCAATTCCATTAGCACCCAAAGAATCAAAAAAGTATAGTAGCAAATTAACCAAGGTGCTAACTAGAAATCAAAAACGAATGGATGACCAAGAGTATAAAAGTCATTCTGAGTCATCTGCTACGGCGCGTGCAGAAAGTGAAATAATTAATAAAGCTCAAAATAAAACAAGTTTTAATCTAACCGCTGGTGCTAGTTATAGTGCTGGAGTTATCAGCGCAGAGATGCGAACCCAATTCGGTACTGAATCAGAGAATCTTTCTTCTGAAACCAAGAAAAATTTCAGAGAATCTGTTGTGAAAGCAGCCAACGATTTCAGAAAACAGAACAAGGTTGAATTGGAGTTTTCAGAGAAATCTGAAATGGAGACAACAAGTAGTGGAGAAATCATCAACCCGAATGATGAAATAACTGTAACCTATTTATTTTATGAATTACAGCGACAATATGATATTTCGGAAGAGTTGTATAAAATAGAACCGGTCATTTTTGTCGCGAATGAAGTTCCAATGCCAGATGAAATTGATTTTGACTGGCTGGTTGCCAATTCTTGGATTCTTCAAAAGGTAATTCTTGACCCTATGTACCTCTCAGCGATTTATTATTTGAGTGAAAGTGGCATTAGTGGTACTATGACTCTAGATGTTTTGCGTAGAAACCTAGATAAGCAAGCGTTATTAGTAGAGACACTTACTTCGACTCTTGCTCGAAAAAACGATCAATTGTCAAGTAGTTTTGAATTGCTTCGCAGAATAATTATTAGAGATAGGAGTTTAGGTTTGAATGAGGATCAAATGCGCAATTCTGCTAGCACTTTGATGTCCATTCTTAATCCTATTGGTTCTATTATTTCAGCGTTTACTGCCGCGGCGAATGAAGAGGAACGATTAAAGAGACTAAAGGAGGCTACAAACATGTCGATGGAGCGTCTCGAAAAAGAAAAAACAGAGTTTAGTGAAAAATTGATCAATGAATTTTCTCAACTACAATCACTCACTGCTCAATATGTTGATGAATTAAAAAGAATGCTTGATAAAGAGCATAGTATTACTCAGTTGCGAATCCATGTGAAAGAAAATATACTCTATTATATGCAAGCTATTTGGGATCATGAACCCTCTGATCAACGCTTTTTTCGATTATTTGATAAGGAAGTCGATTGGTTTGAAATACCTGAAGAAACGGTAGAAATGACCATTAGAGAAAGAGATCCATTTGGTCGTTACAGAGTAGAAATACCTACTGATGAATCGTGTGTTCGGGTGAAGAAAAAATTAGTAGAGATTGCTGATTTAGATAATGTCCTTGGCTATAAAGGGAATTATATGATTTTTGCTACCAAAAAGCGTAATCAGCTGCATCAATATATGATGAGAAGTTACATCGATTTAGCTACGGGGCAACTTGCGGACTCTGATAATTTGGGGAATTTAACTACTCAGGAATTAATCGATTACTTACGTTGTCTTAGAACAAAGAATACCACAGCTTATGAGCGTGAAAAGGATAGAGTGATTCGAATGATAAATGACAAATTGCTTCATCCAAGAACAGAGAAGGAACGAATAATTGTCCCTACTGATTCATTGTTTATTGAGGCGCTACCTGGAGTACATCCTGTATTAGAGAATTTTAAACTGGCTCACCGATCAATTGATGTTAAAAAAGTGCAGGCTGAAGTAAGAAGAATGGAACTCGAAAACATCCGCTATGCTGCACGGATACTAAGTGATCAGTTAGAAGATCCTGATTTTGATAAACAAACGCTTGTACGTGGTTTAGATGCTGACGGAACCGATATTTCCGATTAATT
Source organism: Fluviicola sp. (assembly GCA_029866325.1). Classification (GTDB taxonomy): domain Bacteria; phylum Bacteroidota; class Bacteroidia; order Flavobacteriales_D; family Crocinitomicaceae; genus Fluviicola. The sequence goes on from JARWZO010000027.1 coordinate 275,284, forward strand.
AGGCATTCGTTATGGCAATTATTCAGCCAATTGGTTTTATAACCCGCGAAGCTGCACTTAGGGAATTGCAGCCATATCTGATACTGAATCGGCGTTCAGGTCAGCCTCCTTCTCCGTGGTGGCCAATTGTTCACCATCGATTTGATGGACGTACTAATAGATTGGTTGCTAATCATGGAGCACAAGTTAACGAAGGCTTTGCTGCTCTAGAGAGATTGATCACAAGGATTCAAGAAATTCAGCAGGTTGCTATTCGGCATTTGAGGTTACTAGAACCAACTCCAGCCCGTGGAACATCCAGTCGTGGAACGAATAGAGGAACTCAACAGGATAGTCCTCCTATCAGCTCCGCTCCGATCGATCCTGTTTCGGTCAGAAGATTTACTTTAATTGGTTCACGAAGAATGATTAGTGAGTTGTTACCCGAATTGAATAGATTATCAACCACAACACTAATCATTAATGCCGGACCACAGTTGCATGTTATTCAAAATAGGAGAGCATCTACGATAAATCCCAACAGTACAAGCAGAGAACAGATGCAAGCATTGACTGCATTAGGACAACGTATGGATGCTGCACGTCAGCATCTAACTGAATTTTTAGCTAATCCTATGTGGGTTTTGCAAGCGAATCAACCTGACCCTAATCAGACATCTGTTGCTGATAGGTCTTTGATCGCTTCACTTAGAACCCAAATTAATAGAACTGGAGAAAGCCTGACCAGCTTGAGAAACAGATACGCTAATCTCAACAGAATACATTTAACCGCAGAATATTTAGCGGCTCACAACAATGATCCTGATCCAACAATATCATTGCCTGAAAATTCAATCAATACGCCAATAGATAATGAGTTTGCGGTAAGACTTAATTGGGATCATCCTCATTTAATGCCGGTAAAGCACCATCCCGGAGCAAGGAACAACCAGCATAGTATAGATCTTTTTATGGCGATTGCGGTCAAGCGTTTTTTAATTTATATCAAAGGCTTACGTGTCACTGAAGTGTATACAGAAGGTTTTCAGCGCGATCCACTAGGTCTTAATGATCCTCATCCCTCGGGCAGAGCTTGGGATTTAACGGGGTTTAGAGTGAACTTGGGACCAACAGCTAATTCATCTACAGCAGGTATTGTTTTGCATTTGAGAAGCGGGCATCCGTTGCATGCAGTAAGAGGGGCTTCTAGTCGGTCAGCGGATTTAAACAATTATAGAACTGGCCCATCTGATTGGTTTAATTTTGCTCCAATGAACAATCAAAATACTAACGTGTATTTTGATGAAATTCCAATGCATTCTCAACGGCCTCCAATTAATTACACAAGCAAAGAAGGTTATTTGAGAATGTTGGTGGGAGAAATGCCCCGTTTTTTCGCGCGAATTCATGGTCCGGGAAGCGATGCACAACACATGGATCATTTTCACTTGGATTACCAAACAACAGCTTCTGTTGCACAGCGATTTGGAATCATTGAATGTCCAGCGACTATAGATGATCCTATCCCGTATATTAGACCTCCACAAGCTCCTCGCAGACGGGGCTCTCTATCGGCCAACAGGCATTAGATCTGGTTATTGTCTCTGCAGGTGAGTGCAACTTCCAAATAAGAACAGCGATCGAATTTTGATTCAGCGATTATCCCTACCTTTGCACAAATAAAAGCAGATTATGGCAAGTAAACGCACCATTAAAAAGCAGTTAAACGGAATGATTTTCGACGTAGTAGACGAATGTTTCTCTGTGCAATTGTATAAAACTTCTCAAACAGAGGTTACCAATAAATTAATCGACGAAGCGTTGGATTACCGCGATCAGGTATTGGCTCAAATTCACCAGGCTAAAACCAAAAAAGACTACCCGGTTATCTATGAGCAGTTGGAAGACAAGGCTGTTTATTTCGTTGAGCAACTGAACGGACTACAATAAGACTAATTGAAAATTGAAAATGTAAAATTGAAAAGAGGTTTCAACGTAAACTCCCTTTTCAATTTTACATTTTCAATTCATAATTCTTTAGCCATCCACAAATCACAGGCAAAATGCCCTGATTCTCCATACGGTTTTTCTAAGTATTCAAATCCCAAACGTTCGTACAAGCCAACAGCAATGTGTAGTTCGGGCAATGTTTCGAGGTAAATTTCGGTGTAGCCGTTTTCCTTGGCGATTTCAAAACAACGTTCCATTAACGCTTTTCCTAAACCTTTACCACGGGTAACAGAAGCTAGGTAGAGTTTCACTAATTCTGTACAACCTTCGGGTAAGCCTTTGGTCGGATAAATGCCGCAACCGCCCACAATTTCTCCATCCAATACCGCAACAAAATAAGCAGACTGCGGAGTTTGAAACAATTCATACAATTGATCGGTAGTCGGATCAGTGTAAACCGTTCCCGGTTTTGCGGCACCAAATTCTTCCAGTACCGAACGAATCACTGACGCAAGTGCTGCATTGTCTTCCGGTTGAATCGGACGGATTTCGAGTTTGTTGTTCATGGAATCGTTATTAGGCACGAAAGAAACGTTTTAAGCGCAAGAATGGTTGTTCGAAATACCTAAAGCTCAACCACGCCGTAGCATAAGTAGACACAAAGACTAAGCCGACATAAAGAATGTAGTAACCCACATTGGTTGTGAGTTGATGCTGTTCAAAGAAATGTGCCCAATACCAAATATAAATGCAGTGAAAGAGGTAAAAGCCGTAGGTGAGTTTTCCTGCTTCGAAGAATCCGGGAATGCGGTCAATTTTGTAAAATGAATGTTTAGCGTACACTTGTTCCAGAATGATGAACCCAAATACGATTTCCGGAATCAAGCGAGCGAATGCAGCCGCTGGTCCGTGAAGCAGTTTTCCTTCCGACAATAGCAATGCTCCGCCAATCAGGTAAGCTAGTAGAATACTCCATCGCGGAAGTTGTTCAAAGAAAGCGTTGAGTTTTTTGAAGTACACCAACCAAGCCACCAAACCACCGAATGCCAGATCTGAAATCACTGAAAACGTGTGGAAATACATGGTGCGTTCGTTATTTAAGTGAAACATCCTGAAAACAATTGTTCCTACAATCACCGAAAGAAAGAACCACAAAAACGTATTCTTGTTCCGGAAACGAAGCAGCACGATCAGCATTCCCCAAGAAAGGTAAAATTGCTCTTCTACGCTGATTGTCCAGGTAGCGGTTAGGAAATTGAGGTTGTCTTTCAATCCCAAAACGAGTTCATCGATATTGGAGGCGAAAATCAGGTAACGCCACAATTCATGAACGGTTTCAACTCCGTAGGGTAAATGTGGGAAAATGAAAAATCCGAAGAGTACAACCACAAAATAGAGCGGCCAAACGCGCAGGATTCTTCTCATGAAGTAATGCCCGAGGTTGATGCGACCGTTGCGGGTGTTTTCACTCAGCAGTAAATAAGTAATCAGAAAACCGCTGAGGACAAAAAACAACGCAACACCCAAATGACCTTTATTCAACACCATTCCGATTGCCTTGAACCATTGTGTGTTGTAAAAATCACCCCAGATATCGCGGTGAAGGGTAAAACAATGAAACAACATCACTGCCAATGCACCCACAAACCTTAATCCGTTGAGATTTGGAAAGAATGAAGGGGAAGTTGTGTTTTGATGCATTGAAATAGGATTGTTAAATCAACCTGAGAGCAATTGAAACCAATGCAAGAATGATTACAGCTGCAAAAATGACAAGCATGTAAGCACCGTGAACTCTGGTTTTGCTATTGTAGCGAGGAATTTGATGACCTTCTATTGTTTTCTTTTTACTATTCAATATAATGAGTGCTATTATCAAACCAAAGGCACCTCCCAGAAGAGAAAAAATATATCCAAGAATCACAATTGGTAGTTCAATTTTCTCCGGAGCATCCAATTCATCGATGATTTCTTGTCGTTCTACTGCAATATTGTCTTCGGAAAAAGGAACACCTCTTTCGGTCAATAATTTCTTTGCAAGCATCACATCCAGCGAATTCCATTCAAACGAACGGACTAATATTTCGCGTAACTCGTCATCCGAAAACTGAAACAGGTAATAATCATCAGGTAGTTCAGCCATGATTTTCTGATCCATCCGTTCGCAGAGTTCCAACGCACTTCCCAGATCAACCGGAGCTACATTGATGCGGTAATAACGTCGTGATTCATCGTTGGCGAAACTAGCATCGAAGCGGGGTTTCGAATCTTCCACTGAAAACAGGATTTCAGCTTTTTCAAACAATTCAACGTAATCGCCCAACAATTCGCGATCCTGAAATTCTTTTACGGTTATCAATTCGGCTTCCGGCATACTGTAGAATTAGGTTACAATACTAATGCAATTTCACCACAAAGACACAAAGAAAAGGACTAATTTGACGTGTTAAAAAGAACACAAAGAGATTCCCGTGGAACGTGAAAGCGGTTGTCCAAAAGACGGAGAATCTAAAAGAAGAATAGTATCACCATAAAGACACTAAGAAAAAGGACAAACTTGACTTGTTACAAAGAACAAAAAGGCAATTTCCGCAGAAGCAACTTTGTGAACTTAACACGTCTATCCTTCAAAAAAACTATGTGTCTTTGTGGTGAAATTTCCGCATCAACTTCATGCTGAATAATTGTGGTGAAATCCCCTACCAATGATTAAATTTGCACCCAAATAAACAAACATGGCTTTCGATATAGCAATCATTGGTGGAGGAATAGTAGGGGCGGCAACGTTTTACAAATTACAAACGCGTTATCCCGATAAATCGATTGTGTTGATTGAGAAAGAAGGAAAGTTGGCCGATCACCAAACGGGAAACAATTCAGGAGTAATTCACTCGGGATTGTACTATAAACCTGGATCGCTGAAAGCCAAAAATTGTGTAGCCGGTCGACATGAATTGGTGGCTTTTGCCAAAGAACACGGCATTGATCACGATGTATGCGGTAAAGTAGTGGTCGCTGTCGACCAATCCGAATTGGGGAATATGGATAAGATTTTCCAAAATGGCATCGAAAACAAGATTGAAGGAATTGAAAAAGTAGATGCCAAACGCATCAAAGAAATTGAACCGTTTGTAGAAGGAATAGGTGGAATTTACGTTCCGTGTACCGGAATCATCGATTTCCGCGGAGCGACTGAAAAAATGGCTGAAATTGCCCTTTCAATGCAACCGAAAAGCGCCATGATGTTGAGTCATGAAGTGATCGGAATTGAACGCTCGGACGAAAAAACAATCGTGGCTACCAATAAAGGAAACATCGAAGCTAAATTTCTGATTTTCTGTGGCGGTTTGCAAGCTGATCGTTTGGCGCGCAAAGATGGTGTGAAGCTGAAAGAACAAGTGGTTGGTTTCCGAGGTGATTACTACGAACTCACCGAACAGGCCAAGCACAAAGTAAAGAACCTGATTTATCCGGTTCCGAATCCTGATTTTCCATTCCTTGGCGTGCACTTTACACGTATGACCAATGGCGAGATTGAATGCGGACCAAATGCGGTATTTACCTTTAAACGCGAAGGCTACGGAAAAACCGATTTCTCTATGCGCGATACTTGGGATGCGCTAACGTATGGCGGAACATGGAAACTGTTTTTCAACAACATGAAATTCGGTTTAGACGAATACAGACGTGCGTTCTCGAAAAGATTATTCTTGAAAACCTTACAGCGTATGGTTCCTTCGTTGACCATGGAAGACATTCATCCGGGACGAGCAGGAGTGCGGGCTTTGTTGCTTGCAGCTGATGGCGATACCCGCGATGATTTCAGGTTCGAGTTTCATGCCAATTCCATTCACGTGTTGAATGCTCCTTCTCCGGCAGCTACGGCTTCACTCGCGATTGGCGGGCAAATTGCGGATGAGGCGGAGAAACATTTTGGGTTTAAATAAACAACAGAAAATCAGTTTAATTTATTTTTTTAGTTATTTCCGTAATATTGCGGGATTACTGAATTTAATTTATTGATTTTCAGCACCTTAATTAAGATTTTTTTTGAAAATTCGTACTCGCCGGCAATTTTCATCACGTTATTTTACCTGTTAATCTACCAGGTCAGTAAACTTTTGTCCGGCTTTTTCCGTTTAACATGATGTAACAGTTACTTATGCGTCAACTTTTTTTGTTCGGATTTCTCTTTTTGACAACCGTATCTACTGCGCAAGTTCAATATTCCGATTTCTCTTTGGTTCAACAAAATAAAGTTGTCTTGATTCGCTGGACGGTGAATAGCGGTTCGCTTTGCGACGGTACTGTGCTTTACAGATCAATTGATGGAGCAGCAGATGTGATCGTAGGCGAAATCCCCGGTATTTGTGGAAGCGAAATTGAAAATAAGGAATACAGTTTGATTGATCAATCTCCGGAATTAAATGCCACCAATCGTTATTACATCCGTTTCGGCTTTTCTGAATATTCCGAAGAAAAAGAGATTTACGTCAAATACCTCGACCCCGAACGTTTGTATCTTGGTCCCAATCCATCGGAAACAACGATGTATCTGGAATGGAATGATCAATTTCACGATGAATATATTCTTCAGGTAATAGATGATCTTGGTACAGTTGTTTTTGAGCAGGCGGCAATTACGGGAAGCAGTTTTGAACTGGATGTAAGCACATTGGCTACCGGATTTTATACAGTTCTGCTGATCAATTCGAAAGGTGAAAAAACGACTGAAAAAATCATCAAACTTTAGTCGACTAACGCACATATTGCCTTATTTTTGGAAGGAACAATTCCAAACGCATGAAAATTCTGATTTCCCCTGCAAAATCGATCAACCAACAATGTGATTTTCCACAATTGTCGTTTACAACGCCGCAATTTGCAAAGGAAGCGACTTCACTGTCGAAAAAACTCAAGAAGCTCAAGGCAAAACAGCTCATCGACCTCATGCATGTTTCAGCAGATATTGCCAACCTAAACGTAGCGCGTTTCAAGAATTGGTACTTATCGGATACGCCAACCGAAGAAGTGCGTCCGGCAGGATTTCTGTTTACAGGAGAAGTTTACCGCGGGTTGGATATCGCAACGCTTACGGAGGGTGAATTGAACGTTGCACAAGATCGTTTGCGCATGCTTTCGGGCATGTACGGTTTACTGCGTCCGCTGGACTTGATGTTTCCGTACCGATTAGAAATGGGAACCAATTTTCAGGTGGATGCCAAGACCAAAAATCTTTACGCATTTTGGGGACAAAAACTCACCAAACATCTGCAAAAGGAAACCGAAAAAGGGGAGTGGATTGTGAATCTGGCATCGAATGAATATGCCAAAGCGGTGAATTGGAAAGAATTGAAACGTCCTTTTGTGACCCCGAATTTCAAGGAATTTAAAAACGGTGAATATAAAATGGTTATGGTATATGCCAAACAAGCCCGCGGAGCAATGGCGCGTTACCTGATTCAGCATGATTTGCAAGATATCGAAGATCTGAAAGGATATGATGTGGATGGATATCGGTTTGATCCGAATCAGTCTACGGAAACGGAATGGGTTTTTGTACGGTGAATTTTAAAAAAGATCATTCGGCTTTTTAGGTCGGGCATTATTCTGAAAACCGATGTTTTTAGGGTGCTTTTTTACTGAAACAGTTGTTCGTAATATTGCAAATTGGCATATCAAATAACTGTTCGTTAATTCGCAATATTACGAACGTTTATTCCGATAAAAAGTCGGATTTAAAATCGCTTCGTAACACCAACCGATCCACCAAACCACACTTTTCGGAAGGTATTCGGATTGGTTTCATCCGTTTTTCCGTAGAGGTAAAATTGTGTGGTGGGTTTGGCAACTATGCTCCAATTTCCGCGAAGCCGAAGCGCCAATTCTGCTGAAATAGAGGTCGAAAACAGGTTCAACTTAGCCGTTTCTGATGTTTTGACATAAGTTGGAGTAGCATCAGCCGATGAAATAGATACATCCGGTTCTTTATAGGTGTATTCTTCTGTTTTCCGGAAAGCATAATCATATCTGAAACCGACCATCGGTGTGATGTGGAAACGTCCTCCGATCCAAAAATCGCGGCCAATGGAGAGCGGAACACCAATCGCCGTATAATTCACCTTCCCGCTTTTATAATCACTTGTTTCCGAAATGTTTCCGCTTCCCAATACACCGAAATGCACACCTGTTCCCAGCCACCAACGGCGGAATATTAGTCGGCTTACGGTTAGATCAACATCCCATGAATAATGCGTTTCAATAGCTGGATTTACGCCCATAGACTGACTTGAATTGCTTCCAATGCCATCGATCAACGGATTGGATTGGGTGAATGCTTGTGAACGACCTGCAAAAAGACCGAGCTGCCATTTTTTAGGAATGACTCTTAATAAAACTTGCGCTATTTCCGTAGAACGAACAGTTGAATCGGTTGGGGCTGGATTTGAGGAATCAACTTGTGCGATCAATAGTTCTTCGTTTTTCAATGAATCAGTCGAACGCTTGTTGTTGGCTTCCAAATCCACCGATGGTTGATATGGATTCCAAGGCGTGTATCCTGAGTAACTATCAGAGTAAAACGGATAATTATTGAAATATCCATCCATAAAATTAAAATTGAACGGAAACATAGAAGGATCCCAAATGAGTACGAATGGTGCATGTAAATGAAGGGAATCAACTGCCGCAACTGCAATTCCACCTTTTAGAGTGTTTGTTTCTACGGAATTGGTTTCAGCGTGAACCGAATAGGAGCGTCCACCGGTAAGTTTCTCTTTGGTAGAAGGTTGGTTCATATTCCAAACTGCAAAACCAACCACCAACACGGCCGCCAATCCCGCACTCCACCACCAAAACAAGAAGCGGCGCTTTTTCTTTTCATCCAGCTTCTCCGAAATAGCATTCCACAACCCATCGGTTGGCGCTGCACCAAAGTCGCTAAACGTATCTTTTAAACTTCCTTTTTGATCGTTATTTTGCATAACTCAATCGTATTTGTTCTTGCGACAATTCCTCGTCTATCATTGTTCTCAGCATCAATCGCGCCCTGCTGTATTGCGATTTCGATGTTCCTTCCGAAATACCGAGCAGTTCGCCGATTTCAGGATGTGTGTACCCTTCAACTGCGTAAAGGTTAAACACCGCTCTGTAACCGGGGGGCAATTGCTGTATCTTTTTCACCAGTTCTTCGGCATTTAATTGCTCGATGATGCCGTCGTTGGTACTCGGATGCAGGTCTTTTAAATCAAGCGCCTTTACCAATTGTTGTTTCACCGATTTACGCTTGCGGTAACTTTCCAACGCGGTGTTTACCGTAATTCGTCTGATCCACGCACCTAATGCGCCCGTTTCGTTGAATTGATCTAACTTCCCGAAAATGCGGATAAAGGCATCTTGCAGAATATCCTCGGCTTCGGCTTCATCGTGTGCGTAACGCAAACAAATTCCTTTCATCATGTAAACAAATCGGGCAAACAACTCCTGCTGAGCTTGCCGGATTTGATCCTTACAAGCTACTACTAATTCAGTATCAGAACAGTTTTTATACTCCAATCGTTTGGTGTTTTACCGATTCGTTTACCGCAAATGAACACCTTTTCTAGTGATCCATGTGGGTTCGTAACATCTTATTAACGTATAACAATCCCGAAACGTGCTTCGATAGCATGAATAGTTTCGTTTTCAACCGGAGGATTCGGTACGTGAACCTCCAAGTAATAAAGGATCGTTGATTGCATCAAGCTATAACGGTAACCAAGCGACGTTGTAATGCCGAAATGTTTGGTGAAATAATGTGTTATTCCGAGCTGTAAACCGGCGGTAAAGCCTTTAACGTTGGGGTTGAATCGCTGGAGTCCGGCCATGTAACCTGTCATCAATCCCACAAAAGGTTTGGTTTCGCGTTTCCCGAAATTGTAGCGCGTTTCAACAAAAAGCGGTACAAAGCGCTGGTAGTTGTAATTTTCATATCCCAAACCGATTCCAACATCCAATCCGTTTCGGAACGAATAGCCATTACTCAGTTGCGCCGAACCGCTGGCAAATTCACCAATAAGCAAACCAACCGATCCGCGACCGTAATAGTTGCCTTTCACTTTTGGAGCAATACTATCCGCTTGACTCCACGCGCTAAACCCGTATAAACTTAGCACTGCTATTAAAAGAACTCGTTTCATACTATATTGTTTTACGTTCTGATGAAAGTGGGTTAGAAATGGTTGCTTCGGTCGGAGAATTACTAATTGGAAACGATTATCGTATAACGAGACCGAAACGTGCCTCGATCCGGTGAATATTCTGGTTTTCTATGTATTGATACGGAGCAAATTGGTGCAATTGTGTGTAATAAATATTCGTTGATTCGGTCATGACGTAGCGGTAACCTACGGATGTTGAAATACCGATATGTTTGGTGAAATAATGCGTCATTCCGACTTGCAGACCTGCGGTAAAACCCCTCACTTTATCATATTGATTGAGCCCGGCCATGTAGCCTGTCATCAATCCCACAAAAGGTTTGGTTTCGTGTTTACCGAAATGGTAGCGCGTTTCCAAAAACAGCGGAGCAAAACGCGTATAATTGTAGTTTTCAAACCCCAAACCGATTCCGACATCCAATCCGCAACCAAATGCGTATCCGTTACTGATTTGTGCCGACCCGCTGGCAAATTCACCGATCAACAAACCAACAGAACCACGTCCGTAATAATTGCCTTTGGTTTTCGGGGCAATTGTTTCCACCTGACTCCAAGCGCTCATGCCTGTTAAGAGTAGTGTTGTTATTAGAATGATTCGTTTCATGTAAGCTGTGTTTTCCCTTTTGATGAATGTCGTTTAGGAAACGTTGCATGATGAACGCAAAAAGGAATAATTATGAATAGGGTTATTTATGGGGAATTCGTTTTGTCGTGTCGGCTTATTGATTTGAAAACCAGATTTTATAAGGCTTATGAAAGTTGCTTTGATTTCGGATGAATACGACCTTTTTTATCATTCTTAGCTTTATAATCAGCAATAAAATCACTAATTTCTTTTCTGTCTTTATCTGTTAATGGTGTACTTTGTATAACGAAGTCAACACCTTTTGGTTCTTTTATATGTCCCATGATTCTATGTCTTAAAATATTTTTCAACTAAAATTTTTGCAGCATGTGTAGGGATAATTATTCTATAAAAGGGATTTTAAATCCTTTATTCCTGAATAATTTTAGCAAGCTCCGACTTTAGCAGCTTATCGCTATTGTTCCATAAGTTAATTTTCTTAAGGGATACAACATTAGGTTTTGAAACTTCTATAGCACCTTTCCAGTCTGTTATTTGATTTAACTCAATTTTCGGAAGACAATTTAACTCAATTATTTGTAGATATCTTGATCCATAACTAACAGTTTTATACTCGATAATAGCGAATAAACTATCGGTTGAAGACTTGTTGTAATATTTAAAAGGTATCGAATCCTTCGGTATTTTATATTGAATATTTCCATCTTTTATGAAAGCTTCTCTCTTTTTAATCCGGCTCTTGAATTCAGAAGAACTGAAGCCTTTTCTTGCTTCACTTTTATGGATTAAATAACATGAAAATTCAAAAGCAATGCCTGTTGAAATATTTGTTATATCAAACCAATGGTCATCAGTACAAAAATGTTTGGAGTTTGGTTCCGAAGATTCACAAAGCTTGGGTGTCCAAAATTTTGTGCAATGAGGGCAAAAATCATGCAATTTAAATATTGGATGAAAAGTGTAATCAAGGCTTTTGCTATTGTATATCCTCTGATATACTAATGTTCCAATAGCTGCTATAGCTATGACCGAATTTATTATTAGGCTTATTTCTTCTACTTCCATAGTTTGGCTTATCAGTGAATTTTCTAGTTCATTATCTAATCCAATAATACCAAAAATCCCCCACATATCCCCCTCTCCAATCCTTCATAATTGATAATTTTCGAATTGATAATTCCCTTCTCAATTTGATCTTTTCAATTAAAAGTTTGGAAAAGAGAAAATCTTTCCGCAATCTTTGCAATGTCATTCTAAAGCGTAGAAGACATTGTTTATACAGAAGAGGCGAGAGACGGACTCCGTGACCCTCTGGCAACCAACTAAAAGTCCGAATGAGAAAAGCTCATTTTGATTGGAAAACCGGTGCCAATTTCCGATTCCCGCGCTGTTGCGGGAGAATATAATAAATGTGCTATGAAACATGAATTTTTCTTCTGTTCCTTGGTCGAGCTCAATGAGAGTTCCCGTGCTGATGTTGCTAGTTGCTCGCATCGAATGTGTTGTTGCTAACCGGCAATTCCCGTCCATCACACATTTTCCAACGAATACCATTTCTTTATGTCACTCTTATTTTATGCTTCCAGTAGAAGCAATCTTCCCGTAGAACGTCAGTTTCAGCTCGATTTTGACTTAGAACTCGAATCGGGTGAGCGCCTGCACAATCCGACTATTTCCTTTCAAACATGGGGAAAACTCAACGAAAGCGGCTCCAACGTGGTTTGGGTGTGCCATGCATTAACGGGCAATCACCGCATTCACGAATGGTGGGAAGGATTGTTCGGCGACGGCAAGTGTTTCGACCCGCAGGATTATTTCATCGTGAGTGTGAATGTGATCGGTTCGTGCTACGGTAGTACAGGTCCGTTTTCGTTTAACAATCAAGCCGAGCGTTATTACCGCGATTTTCCGTTGGTGACGGTGCGCGATATGGTGAAAACACTCGATTTGGTGCGCATTTTTCTAGAAATCGACCAAATTCAGGTATTGATTGGTGCGTCTCTTGGCGGACAACAAGTCTTGGAATGGGCCGTTCAGCAACCTGAATTGTTTCAATCCATCATTCCGATCGCAACCAACGTGAAACATTCACCGTTCGGAATTGCCTTCAACGAAGCACAACGTTTGGCCATTCAAGCCGATCCGACGTTCCTGAAAAACGAATATTCGGGCGGAAGAAACGGTTTGATCGCCGCAAGAAGCATCGGCATGTTGAGTTACCGCTCGTACGAAGGTTATGGCATTACGCAAGCTGAAACTACCGATGATAAAACCGACGATTTTAAAGCAGCTTCGTATCAACGTTACCAAGGTGAAAAACTCGCTAATCGGTTCAATGCATACAGTTACTGGACACTCAGCAAAGCCATGGATTCGCAGAACTTGGCACGTCACCGTAAACCGGCTGATCAATTGCTTTCTGAAATCACGATTCCGGCCTTGGTTGTTGGGATCGATTCCGACTTATTGTTCCCGATTTCGGAACAGGAATTTATTGCGAAACACCTTCCGAATGCGCAGTTGGCCAAACTTTCATCGCGTTTCGGTCACGACGGTTTTCTGGTGGAATACGATCAGCTAACAGCGGCAATCGCTCCCTTTTTAGCAAACACTTTTTCAACCCAATCTATTCAACACGAATTAATTAACAATTAAACAAGATGAGAAAACAACTAACAATAGGATTATTCGGTTTCGGATGTGTAGGAACCGGTTTGTATGAAGTATTGAACCAAACTTCGTTGCTACAAGCGCGTATCAAGCACATTGTGGTGAAAGATGCGACTAAAAAACGCCAGATCGATGCGTCGTATTTTGCCTATGATGCCGAAGTGATTTTGGGTGATTCGGAGGTAAATGTGGTGGTGGAATTGATCAACGACAGCGATGCTGCTTACGTGATTGTAAAACGCGCGCTCGAATCGGGCAAACACGTGGTTTCGGCCAATAAAAAACTCATTGCCTTGCATTTGGAGGAATTGATTGCCTTGGCAAAAGCGAACAATGTTTCCTTTCTGTACGAAGCAGCGGTTGGCGGTTCCATTCCGATTATCCGCAACTTGGAAGAATATTACAACAACGATTCCTTGTCGTCGATTAACGGAATTGTAAACGGAACCACGAATTACATTCTTACCAAAACCGGCGAAGGTCAATCGTTTGATGATGCCTTGAAAACCGCACAGGAACTGGGCTTCGCAGAACTCGATCCAACTTCGGATGTGGATGGTTTCGATGCGAAATACAAACTGGTGTTGTTGTTGAAACATGCGTTTGGGTACACCGCCAAAACAGAGCAGGTTTGGAATTACGGGATTCGTCAACTGAAAACGTGGGATGCGACTTATGCCCGTGAAAAAGGCTACAAAATCAAGTTGTTGGCTTTCGGAACGCGAGTGGATGATCAGGTTGTGGGATTTGTAGCGCCACATTTGATTCCTGCTAACCACTTTGCGTACAATGTAGAGAATGAGTTCAACGCAGTGGTGGTAGAAGCCTTGTTTTCGGACCGCCAGTTGTTCTTAGGAAAAGGAGCAGGAAGTTATCCTACGGCAAGTGCTGTTTTGTCGGATATTTCAGCCTTGCAGTTTGATTATGCTTACGAATACCGTAAAACGAATGCGCAAGAAAACCTGACATTGACAACTGATTTCCGTTTGCGCGTGTATGTTTCAGGAACCACGAAAGAGCAATTGGAGCGTGTGAAATTTGAAGAAATTCAGGAAATCTACCACGGTTCTACACACCATTTCCACATTGGTTGGGCCAATTTTAGTGATTTACAACAACTCGACTGGAACAATGAATCAGATTTGTTTTTGGCCGTTTTACCGGAAGGATTGCAGTTGGCTTCGACGGTTTATGCTGAAGAAGGGCAGTTGGAGGCGCATGCGAATTAATTTTTTAAGTTGAAAATAGAGTTGGTCATCCCCCTCAATCCCCCTTCAAAGGGGGAAGCAGGACTCACCTCCTCCCTTGAGAATAGCGAGCACTGCTCGTGATGGAAAGAGGAGGGTGACAATTTTAAATTAATTTTCTACTGGTCATCCCCCTTAATCCCCCTTCAAAGGGGGAAATAGATTTTCCTCAAAAGTGGAAGTCGATTTAGATAAATAAATTAGCATCATGAAATTAAACTTACACCTCGAAGAACAACCCTTCGTTCTCAACCTCACCAACGAAGATGGTTTGGTCACAACAATAGATGCATCGCCCGAAATAGGAGGCAAGAACAAAGGCATGCGTCCGATGCAATTGTTGGCCGGTTCGTTGGCAAGTTGTATGTCAATTGACATATTGTTGATTCTGAAAAAGCAACGAATAGAAGTTTCAAACTATACCGTTGAAATAGATGCCAAACGCGCGGATGGTGTTCCTTCTCCGTTTGAAACCATTGAGTTGACTTTTGGCGTTGATGCAGGCGTTCCGTTGCAAAAACTGGAAAACGCTATAAAATTAAGTCATGAAAAATACTGTTCTGTTTCGGCGAGTATTCACCCGTCGATTCAAGTAAACACCCATACAAAACACATTGAATGAGCACTTACAGAAATGAAACCTTAGCGATTCGCAGTCAGTCGGAACGCACGCAACAACGCGAACACAGCGTGCCGTTGTACCTTACGAGCAGTTTTACGTTTGAGAATGCCGAACACATGCGTGCCGCGTTTTCAGACGAAGTAGAGGCGAATATTTATTCACGGTACTCTAACCCCAACGTTGACGAATTACTGGAAAAAGTCGCCCAATTGGAAGGCGGAGAAGCGGCTTGGGCAACAGCTACAGGAATGGCGGCGGTTTTCACGACATTCGCAGCATTGTTGGCTTCCGGAGATCACATTGTATCCTCAAGATCGGTTTTCGGATCTACGCACAACTTGTTCGTCAACATTTTCCCGAAATGGGGAATCATGACAACTTATGTAGATGCGGATGATTACGAAGCGTACGCCAATGCGATCACGCCGGCTACGAAGATTTTGTATTTGGAAACACCTTCCAATCCGGGGTTGGATATTATTGATTTGGAGAAGATCGGCGCAATTTGCATAGCGAAAAACGTGTTGTTTGTGGTGGATAATTGCTTCGCTACACCAGTGCTGCAACAACCGATTCGTTTCGGTGCCGATATCGTGATTCATTCTGCTACCAAGTACATCGACGGACAAGGTCGTGTGTTGGGCGGATTGATTGTTTCCACACAAGAGATCATTGACAAAATTCAGGCGTTTGCCCGTCATTCCGGCCCTGCAATGAGTCCGTTTAATGCGTGGGTGCTTTCTAAATCATTGGAAACATTGCACTTGCGTATGGAAAAACACTGTCAGCAAGCTTTGGAAATTGCCAAACGTTTGGAGAATCATCCGGCAGTTGATTGGGTAAAATATCCGTTTTTAGACAGTCATCCACAAGTGACAATCGCCAAAAAACAAATGGCAGCCGGCGGAGGAATTGTTTCCTTTCAGATCAAAGGTGGTTTGGAGGCAGGTCGCGCCTTTTTGGATAAATTAAGTTTATTTTCCTTAACTCCGAATCTGGGTGATAGTCGCAGTATTGCGACCCATCCGGCTTCTACAACGCATTCCAAATTGAAACCCGAAGAACGTGCCGAAGTTGGTATTTCCGACGGATTGGTGCGCTTGAGCATTGGTTTGGAGCACATTGAAGATATTTGGGAAGATTTGGAGAAAGCATTTTAATACCATTTATTGGGAACTGGGTTAAAGGGAACTAGGGAACTGGGTAGTCCGAGTTCCCTTTAACCTACTTCTCTAAAAAAAGCAGATTTTTTTCATTTCGACCAAAGGTTTTCGATTCTGTGGTTGTTTCTGTTATCAGAACCCAATGAGTAACTCCAAAAACTGTCGCGAAGACGATCGTGTCGGTTACTCCGAAAAAGATGAATAACAGGATGAAACAAAAAATTAGTAACACTATTCTTTTCATTTTCTTGGTGTGTTTTTCTGCGCGATCACAAGAAAAAATAAGCATTTCCGGATATGTGAGAGACGCTAAAAGCCATGAGGTAGTGCTTTTCGCCAAGATTTATTTTCCGGAGTTGAAGACAGGCGTTATGAGTAACGAATATGGATTTTTTTCCATAGAAATACCTCAAAAATCAGACTATGAGGTACAAGTTACCTCGGCTGACTTTCCACTTTTAACGGATACTATTTCCGGTTTATCGACACAAACCATCGATTTTTCACTCGGAGGTGAATCCAATGTTAGTGAGATTGAAGAAGTGGTCATTACATCCAAATCGAAATCAGATGGGCAGGAAAATATTTCAAGCACTGATATTTCACTGGTGAAAATTTCGATAGAAGAAGCCAAGTTGTTACCCGCTATCGGTGGTGAAACAGATGTATTGAAAGTAGCGCAATTAATGCCGGGAATCAATCGGGGTAGCGAGGGCGGAACCAACTTTTTTGTGCGTGGTGGCGACGGTGATCAAAACTTGATTTTGGTGGATGAGGCTACGGTGTATAATCCCGGTCACTTGTTTGGTTTTTTCTCGGTGTTTAATCCGGACGTGATCAAAGAAATGAGTATTTATAAAGGTGGTTTCCCGGCCAATTACAGCGGTCGATTGTCATCAATTACCGATATTCGAACAATTGACGGAGACAAAAATAAATTTCATGCAACGGGCGGTATCGGAATGCTTTCGTCGCGATTGACATTGGAAGGTCCGATTTTGAAGGATAAGATGTCGTTTATGATTTCCGGACGCCGCTCATACATTGATCAGGTGCTGAAAATTGTAGGGCAAAATATACCGTTTTATTTCTACGATCTCAATGCTAAAATCAACTATAACATTGGTCCGAAAGACCGCCTTTTCATCAGTTCTTACTTTGGTAATGATGTATTGGATGTAAGTTCGAATGAGGATAGCTTATCAGGTAATTTCGGTTTTAAATTAGGTAATTTCACCCAAACTGTGAGGTGGACACATGTCTTTAATCCGAAGTTATTCTCCTACCTTTCATTGATTCACACACGGTTTAAATACGATATTGAAGGAAATGGTTTCGGCAGTAGTTTACTGGTGCGTAGTGCCATTCGCGACATTGGACTAAAATATGATTTTCAGTATTTCCACAGCTCGGAATTGAAATTTCTTTACGGAGTGCAGGTGACCAATCACAATTTCAAGCCAAGTGTTATCAATACAACGGGTGAAATTTCAGATTTCCTCAAAAACAAAGAAGCCAAACTCATCACTACGTTTGAAACCAATGCCTATGCAGATGTCAAGTACGATATTACAACGCGTTGGAAAATCCAAGCCGGACTTTCTATACCGACTTCAATCACGGCTAACAAAACGTATTTCGGCATTTCACCGCGCGTAAACACCACTTTTATTGTCAGTGAAAACCAATCATTCAAAGCTTCGGTTTCGCGTATGTACCAATTCATGCACCGCGTTTCAAGCAGTTCGTTTGCCTTACCGACAGATTTATGGTACCCGGTTTCTGAAAATGTAAAACCGCAAATTGCTGATCAAGTGGCCGTTTCATACAATTTTTATTTTCCACGGTTAAAATCATCGCTGGTTATTGAAGGTTACTACAAATACATGCAGAATCTTACAGAATATAAGGAAGGAAGTCAAATTATATTGAATGACGATTTTGAGCAATACTTGATTCAAGGAACGGGTTGGGCATCGGGAACGGAAGTGATGTTTAGAAGAGAAAAAGGAAGAGTCACCGGATGGGTGGCTTATACCTTATCATGGACCAAACGTCATTTTGATGAATTAAACGGAGGTGAAGCTTTTTGGGCTAAATACGACCGACGTCATTATTTGACTACTGTGGCGATTGTGGAGATCAATAAACGCTTGAGTTTTTCGGCCATTTTTGAATTGGCTTCCGGAGCGCGATTCACACCGATCATTGGGCAATATTTTCAACCCAATGCCGGATTGACTGACGTAGAAATCATTCCGATCTACTCAAAAAGAAACGCCTATCGTTTGTCGATGTCGCACCGCTTGGACGTCAATTTTGTGATCAAATCCAAACCGAAAAAGAACCCGCGTTTTTCGTCGGAATGGCACATTGGTGCATACAATGTTTACAATCGCGCAACTCCTTTCAGAATTAAACTAGAACCAACAGCCGACGGCAAGTTTGAATACACTCAGCCAGGATTATTCGGTTTTATTCCTTCAATTGGTTTCAATTTTAAATTTTAAGTTATGAACAACTTTTTTTCAATGACAACAATCAAATTCATCGTGTTTTCAAGCATTTTGTCGGTGTTTTTACTGGCATCATGCCGACCTAAACCCATTAAAATCAATGTGGAATCGGCACCGGAAAAATTGGTTATCTATACACAATTGATTCCCGATAAAAGTATTATCGTTTCATTGACCCATACCTTTTCTGCATTGGATGGATTCACAGAAGCTAATATTGAATCTTTATTGGTTTCAGGTGCTCAGGTACAAGTAAAATTTAATGGTGAAACGTTTGATTTTCAGGAAATCACTCCCGGTATTTACATCAGTTACAACGAGGCTTATCAGTATAATCAGGAATACGAATTGACCATTACGAGTGGTTCGGAAGTTGTTACAGCCAAGACTATCATGTTACCTAAGGTCGATTTCACAACTTGTTTACCGCAAGTAGATAAGTTTCCGACGGATACCAATGTATATGTTAACGTAGCATTCAATGATATACAAAATATTAATAATTGGTATTTGGTGAATGTTTATCGCAAAACGGGATCATATAATCCGCTCGATGGATTGAATTTTTTCCAAACGGGAAATAACAGTTCTTTGACAACCGTATTGGTAAGTGACAAAGAATTTAATGGTGTGTATGAAAAGAAAATAGCTTTGGAAAATCTGTTTCACAATGACAGCATTGCCGTTACAGTGTCAAATATCAATGAAAAATACTTTGATTATTTAAAAGCCCGCAGTGTTGGAGGTGGAAATGTCTTTACGCAGCTGAATCTGGAACCAATCAGTTATCCGACAAATGTTGTTAATGGCTACGGTTTCTTCAATGCGCATTTTCCGGATATTAAACTATTCGATTTGGGGCAATTTTAAACTATACAGAGATACTCATACTGAAGTTGCTTTAGTTCGTGATTGGACTTTGTTGGAAGAATCTGCTTTTCTGACAAAGTCTAACCACTAACAACTAATCACTAACCACTAATAACTAACCACTAATAACTAACCACTAATAACTAACCACTAATAACTAACCACTAATAACTAACCACTAATAACTAACCACTAATCACTAACCACTAATAACTAACCACTAATAACTAACCACTAAAAAGACTACCTTTGGGCAAATTTTTCACGACATGTCACAAGATATTAACGAAGTAAGCTATTGCATCGGATTGAGCGTAGCTGATAGTTTGGCACAACAAGAGTTGGATGCCCTCAATCCTCAAGTTATGGCTGAAGCAATTGCTGATGTTTTTCAAGGAAAAGAATTGAAGTTCACAGCTGATCAAGCGAATCAAATCATTCAAAATTATATTCAGGAAATCACTGCTTCTAAATTTGAAGAACACAAAACAGCCGGTGAAGCATTTTTAGCTGATAATGCAAAGAAAGCCGGAATTACCACTACAGCTTCCGGTTTGCAATACGAAGTAATCGAAGAAGGAACAGGTGTAAAACCGACTTCATCCGATACGGTAAAAGTTCATTATCACGGAACGTTGACAGACGGTACTGTTTTCGATAGTTCTATTTCGCGCGGTTTGCCTGCTACATTCGGTGTACATCAGGTAATCAAAGGCTGGACGGAAGCGTTGCAACTAATGCCTGTTGGTTCAAAATACCGTTTGTACATTCCACAAGATTTGGCTTACGGAGCACATCCGCATCCGGGTGGAGCGATCAAACCTTACATGGCGTTGATTTTTGATGTGGAATTGATCGCAATTGAAAACTAAGATGAGATTACTAATCGCATTATCCTTATTCGGGGTATTGGTAGCGTCTTGCGGAGACGATGCAGCAACAGCAAATACCGTTGAGCTGAAAACCAACAAAGACAAAATTTCTTACATCGTAGGGGCCGATCATGCCAAGCAATTATTGCAAGACAAGAATTTCGCCAACTACGACATGGAAAAAATCATGGAAGGTTTTGAAATCGGGTTGAAAGATGAAAAAGCGTTCGGACCCGAATGCAACCAAACCATCCAAAGCATGTTCGGTTATCAGGGAATGGAATTTGATCCTGCCTTTAAAACCGAAGGTTCATTGTGTATTGGAAAGGCTCTGGGTTCTTACTTTTTGAGCGGTTGGAAACAAGAAAATTTCATCAGTAAGTTTGACTTAAAAATGGTGAAATACGGTTTTGAAAGCGCCTTGAACAGCAATGATACCTTGGTCGATCAGATCGAGCGCGATCAAATGATGGAAAAATTACTCGGCGATTTGAACCAAAAAGTAATGGCCAACGCTCAGAAAAAAGAAATGGCTTTTTTCAATAAAGTGAGCAAGATTAAAAACACGAAAGAAATCGGAAACGGTATTTACCTTGAAACGATCAAGGAAGGTTCAGGCGGAAGTCCTGCTATCGGTGACGATGTGGAAGCGCGTTACATCCTGATTTCTCCGCAAGGTGATACGCTTGAATCATCTTTTGCAGGTGAAAAAGCCGGTCAACCGATTCCAACATTCAGTTTGAATGGTGTGATTCAAGGCTGGTCAATTGCTTTCCCGAAATTGAAAAAAGGAGGGAAGTACCGTTTATATGTTCCGCAAGGATTGGCTTATGGTGCAAATCCGCCGCAAGGTTCTCCGATCGAGCGTTTTTCTCCGCTTATTTTCTATGTGGAATTGATGAATTATGGAAAACCGGGAACACTGGTGAAGGCACAACCACAAATGGGGATGTGATTTAAGAATTTAAATAATTGAAGAAAGGACTGCGATTGCGGTCCTTTTTTTGTGACCAACATTTTGTTTTTGCGGTCACGTAGGGACGCAATACGGTAGTAATATTTTCATTTTGTAAACACCGCCCCGTAGGGTCGGAACATATAAACAAATAATATCCCACCCTTATGGGGTGGATGTTGACATTTATCTATTTTGCACTACCATATTACGTCCCTGCGGGACGATTTGTAAGTGAATTTTATTTCAAAGAAGCATTATTCAACTTATGATAATAATGATACGAAACAGCTAACACCGCCAACACGATCAACGGAAAAAAAGTCTGACCATTGATACCGTCTACCGCTCCATGACTGATAGAAGCAAAAATGAAGTCAAACGCAAAACCGGCGTAAGCCCATTCTTTCATGCGTTTCGGGATCTGAGGAATGATGAGAATCAGAACACCCATTACTTTAAACACCACTAGAGCGTTTCCAAAATATTCAGGATAACCCAGGTGTTTGATTCCTTCTTTCGCCAGTTCAGTTTGAGAAGTTAAAGCAGGTATTAGACCTTCAAATAAAGCTATGAGAATGGTTGTGGTCCAAAATAGTATCTTTTGTTTTTTCATGTGAGGTAAGTTTTTGAGTTTAACAGTTTGGTGAATTCACCACCGAAAACCGATTTGTGAGATTCCATGACTCCACCGGTATTGCCCTGAAAATTTAAGTAAGAGTTTGTCTTTAACATTGCATTATCGTTTTGGTTAAGGCAAAATTAAAGCGAATTTACGGTTGGTAGAATGGGGGAATACGACATTGTTGGGTGGGAGAATACAACAAAACCTATTTCAACATTTGTACCATGATTCGTGTTTCAACAATGGTTTTGCAATCATTAGCTCGTCCGTTAGGCGCGCATGAATCCTTGTACGCTTTAGCCTTAGGATGATCTATGATAGATAAAATCCGAACATTAAATCGGGAAGAAAAACGCAATGCGGTACATCACCGGAATGTAAGTTCCATTGGCGCGTTTCATAAAATACCCTTGGCGAAAGGGGCTGTTTACGTTGTTGATGACATCATACATAACACCTGCGTTGAGTCGGAAGTTAGGTGTGAATGCCCGCGAGAATCCACCGCCCACCAATGCTGTGGGAACCCAAACGCGCTGTGCCATAAGAAAACCATTTTGAAATGGTGTGGAAAGTAATTCAACTTCTGCCCCAACAAAAAAGTAATTGAGTAATCGTGCATGAATAAATGCTCCGCCACCATAAATAGAGAAAGAAGATTTTACTCCTGTCCCTCCATTTATTCCAACACCATTGCTCCAAGATTGTTGAAAACGAATACTAGGTCCGGCAATGAATTGATCATGAATATTGAAACCGAGTTTTAACCCCAAACCGGCGGTTCCTCCAAAATTGGAAGCGCTAAAATTCAAATCGAAACCGATTTCGCGCTGGTGAATAGGCATTTCTTCTTCCGTTTCTTCCTCTTCGGCAATTACTTCTTCTTCATCCTGAGCTAGTACAGGAAAACTCAATAAGACAACCAATAAGGTGTAAAAGAATGATTTCATAAGTTCATAATTAGTTGTTCAACAAGTGGGGCATTCAAATCGTGTTGTCCGCTAAATCTAAGGACTTCAAATTGTTTTTCGCGGTATTCGTTACACGCTATTTCGGCATTATTGAGGTCAAAATACGGATCTTCCGTACCTAGAACAAACCATTTTTTCATCGATGGATCAAAATCTTCTTTTGTCATCGAAGTAATATCCGGTGGAAAAACGCTCGCCCAAGAAACAAAGCCGTTGGGTTTAATAGCGCCATTGGCAATCCATCTGGTAGCCGTTGCTCCACCTTGAGAAAAACCGATTACCAGAATTTTTTCAGGACAAAATGTTTCCATCAGTTCTAGGTGTAAACGATCCAAAGCATGGGTATTTTCTGTAATATCCAACTCGCGCGCTTCTTTTGTCATCCAGGATGCTCCCACACGACCGGAATTGCCTTGCAGATAGAAGCGATGCATACCTTCCGGAGCCACAAGCGTAACCGTTTCAGGTAAAACAGTCTCAACTTTTCGCAAGAAATAACTGGCCAGCTGTCCATAACCATGCAAGGCATACACAAGTGTTTTCGTTTCCTTCGAAGCTTGCCGAAGCGAATAACGCATGGAGCGCTCAACCGAAATATTTTCTGTGCTAATCATGTGATTTGTTCGTTGTAAAGATCGGGATTTAGAATGAAATGTCATTGGATTTTTTCTGGTTCTAAGAACGAAATTGCGTATCAGGATGCTTGATGTTGGATGTTGGATTCTTGATTCATCAACCATCAAAAATCCAACATCCAACATCATTTTAAATTTATCAACTAGAAGCATCTTTTTTGAGAGTCTAAACGTTATATCTAAAACAGTAACTCCTCCGACTATGCGCCATACACTTGTACTACTCATAATTTGCTTTTTCTTCAGTACGAAATTGCTTTCTCAGGTTGTAGGGCCTTACACCGGAACAACTCATCTCACAAATATTACCGGACCTTGTGCACCGGCTGCATTAGCCATTTTGGGTGATACCGATTTCACGGATGGTTCTTATGAAATTCCATTCGGAACTGTTTTTGAAGGAACCTGGGCAAGTGGTTTGGGGTATGTTGATGGTGCGGGAGATGAGATTGTCTGCGTGAGTTTACATACGGAAGAAAGCTGGACAGTTCGCTTGCGTTTATCCGATGGATCGTATTCCAATGGATTATTGGCTGATATGACTCCAACCATAGACAATGACGCTTTTAATTTATATGATTGTGGAGCCGCCGGACTGAATCCGGGATGGAATTATGATCGGCGAGTTGCCCTTTTGGATTTTGCCAGTTTTACTTATGGAGCAGGCTTAACAGTTGTGGGAGCAGAGTTTACGCTAGTGAGCGACAATGCAGGTAATGCCGATCCTATCGGAATGCTGTTGATGTCAAATGCACCGGTTCCGACAATCTCTAATAATGGACCGCTTTGTGACGGAGACACACTAATTCTTGATATTCAAAATGCCCCTGCAGGTGCTGCATTTAGCTGGTCGGGACCAAATGGGTTTAATTCTACTCAACAAACAGTAACCATTCTCAATTTCACCGCAGCTCAGGCCGGTGTTTACAACTGTGTGGTTACAGACTCTTCCGGAGTAAATACGAATCTGACAACCACAGTAGTGATCAATCCGCAACCAGCCATTTTTTCAGATACAACAGCTTGTAACCAAACGTTGACAGTTCAAGGAACTGTTGCAGCGGCTGGCGGTGTTTGGTCTTCAACCGATGCTGATATTCAGTTCAGTTCCACAACGGCATTAAATCCGATTATTACTTCTGCATCGCCCGGAACCTATACGGTTGATTTCACCGATGATGTGTGTGGGGTGACTGTAAGTGCTCAGATCATATTTCCTGATCTTGTTTACACAGAAGTGTCAGATACAACCATTTGTAGCAATTCAGAATACACAATCAATGCCCTGCAGCAAGCAGGTAATTCTTATCTATGGAATACAGGATCTACGGGCCCTTCTATTACAGTTACAGAACCGGGAAATTATATCGTTGTTGCTTCCAATAGCTGTTATTCTTGGTCGGATACGGCCACTATTTCAGAAATAGCTTGTGATATTGAAGTACCGAATGTCATCTCACTCAGTTCCGAAGACGGAAACAATGTGTTTTATATCAACTACAGCGGAATCAAATCATTCGAATGCAGCATTATTAACCGTTGGGGAAATGAAGTGTATTTCTATAACGATCCTGCAGCTGCCTGGAATGGAAAAACCCAAAACGGCGAAAAAGTTGATGAAGGAACGTATTTCTACACGATCAAAGCGGTATTGAATAATGATGAAGAGCTTGTAAAACAAGGGTTTGTACAAGTGTATCATTGATTTTGGCTCAAATTCGATAACCTGAGTTTTGTCAAGCGATTAACAATTCTTTTGGTGTAAACGTAATTTATTCACGATTTTTTATTCCAAACAGGATTAGTTTAGGCATCCATTTGGCTACTTTCGCGTCATAGTTATAGCTTTATATATCTTCTTCATGCGTACTACTTATTTTTTAATCCTCGCGACAGTTCTTTTCTCCAGCAGAATGGTTGCTCAAGTTGTTGGTCCATATACCGGAACAACGCGCCTCACAAACATTACAGGTCCTTGTTCACCTGCCACATTGGCTATTTTGGGTGATGCTGATTTCACCGACGGTTCGTATGAAATTTCTTTAGGAAGTGTTTTCGAAGGAACTTGGGCCAGTGGTTTGGGTTATGCTGATGGTCCGGGAGATGAGATTTTGTGCGTGAGTTTGCATACGGAAGAAAGCTGGATGGTGCGCTTGCGCTTATCTGACGGATCGTATTCCAATAGCTTATTAGCTGACATGACGCCTACTGTAGACAACAATGCCTTTAATTTATATGATTGCGGTGCCGCCGGATTGAATCCCGGTTGGACGTATGATCGCCGAGTTGCCCTTTTGGATTTTGCTAGTTTTACTTATGGTGCAGGCTTAACAGTAGTTGGGGCAGAGTTTACATTGATGACTGATAATGCTGGCGTTGCCGATCCGATAGGGATGTTATATCTTACCACTACACCGGTTACAACACCGCCTACTATCAGTAATAACGGACCGCTGTGTCAAGGACAATCACTGATTTTGGATGCACAAAACACTACTACTGACGCTACCTATAGCTGGTCTGGACCAAATGGATTTTCTTCGACACTTCAATCGGTAACCATTCCGAATTTTACATCTGCAGAAGCTGGGACTTATACCTGTGTGGTTACGGATACGCTTGGAGTTGATCAGGTCTTCAACTTGACAACTACTGTGGTTTTGAATCCACAACCATCAGGTAATATTACATTTGCTTCTTCTTGCGAAGATCAGGCAATAGTGTTGGGTTTTTCACCTATAGCTGGTCAAACAATTTCAAGTTATAACTGGAATCTTGGGGTAGGAACTCCGGCTTCTTCTGTGGCTGCCAACCCATCAGTGACATTTGCCAACGGCGGTAGTTATCCTGTATCTGTTACATTGACCACTAGTTTAGGATGTACAGGAGTTATCGACACGCTGATTCCGGTGTACGCAAATCCTGTGCCTTCGTTCTCGTCCATTCCGGTTATTCAATGTGCACCTGCTGTGTTTACAATGAACAATACTACGAATCCGGCAGATGTAGCTTCGTTCTCATGGATTTTTGATAATGGAATCAATTCTTATGGTAGTGCAACTTTACAATCACCTTCATTGCCAGGCGGTGTTTACGATGTACAGTTAACGGTTACTTCTCCGCAAGGATGCGTAGGAACAACTACAGTAGCTGATTACCTTACCGTTGAAAATCAACCGATCGCAGATTTTTATTGGAATCCCGGACAGGTATTGGCAACCAACACCGATATTTCGTTGGTCAATTCTTCCGTAAATGCAACCAATTTTCAATGGACAATTGATCAAGGATGGCCAAGTTCGGCAACTACCGAGGATGTTCAAACAAGTTTACCAAGTGGTGTTTCAGGAAATTATAATGTTACATTGATTGTGTCTTCGGCTGCGGGTTGCACCGATAGTATCACTAAAACCGTTGAAGTATCTCCGATCATTACCTTGTATATTCCAAACACATTTACACCTGACGGCGATGAGTTTAACCAAACATGGCAAATCTTCATCGACGGAGTTGATATGTATAGTTTAGATCTTCGCCTTTACAACCGATGGGGACAAACCGTATGGGAAAATCACGATCCGTCTGCCGAGTGGGATGGAACCTACAATGGAGAGATTGTACCTTCCGGATTGTATACTTGGACTTTGAGTGCGAAAGATAAATTCACTGATGAGAAGTATGAGTACGTTGGTCATGTTTTCGTGAACAGATAATTCTTATTTTCGGTGTTTCAACGGAACGACCATCAATGCCTCTTACAAAGTCAAGAACAATAATTTGGTTTAATTTCTTCTCAAATAGCGCCCCAAGTGTTCGCTACAGGGGAACTTATTTGTTAGATTATTTAAGTGAACACCATGGCGTTTCTTCGGAACATTATCTTCCAAAACGATCATTGAGTTCGTTTCTTCGAATCTCTATATTGGTTACCAAACTCTTGTTTACGCGTACATCCGGTATTGTGGTTATTCAACGCGTGAGCTCGTTTGGGTTTTATGCCGGGTTACTGAAATTAGTAATTCGATTTCGAAAACGAACGCATTATTTTTGTTATGACCTGGATGATGCGATCTATGAAGAGATGGCAAACGATGCTCAGATTCGCTGGTTTATGCAGCACGTACATTTAGTGATTGTGGGAAGTGATGAATTGGTAAGTTATGCCCAACAGTGGAACAGAAATGTACGATTGATCACTACACCTGTCGTTTCAACAGATTTACTGGCCTCACCGACGGTTTCAGACCGACTTGTACTTGGATTTATTGGTTGTTATTGGGGAACGCATTATCGAAACATGCTCGATTGGGTGTTGCCTGCATTGATTGAACTCGATTTTCCGATTACGCTTGAAATTATTGGAGCAGAGAAGGAGGTTGAGCGTCAATTAACGGAAAGCTTTCTGGCAAATAGTTCAGTTACATTGCGGTTTAAATCAATCAATAGCTGGATGGACGAAGACGAAATCAATCAAGCAATGGTCGATTGGGATTTGGGACTGGCTCCGTTGAATGATACAGTGGTTTGTCGGGCGAAATCAGCGTTTAAAGTAAAACAGTACCTTAATTTGGGTATTCCGGTGGCTTCAACAAATGTTGGTGAAAACCCGAAGTTTATTCAGCATGGACAAACCGGATTTTTATATTCCACAATTGATGAATTGAAAGGCATCCTTACATCATTTTACTCGATGCCGCAAACCGAAAGATTCGTTCTCCGTGATTTTGCTAAAGCATCTTCAAGCGAATTTCAACTGAAAAAAATCGCAGAAGAGTGGCTTAGCGTTTTAACGGACCAACAGCAGTAAGCCCCATATCACTCAGCATTTGCGGACTGTAAATACGGAACTTTGAAACCGCCGGATCATAGAAGAAACGGTACATCAAGGCTCCTTTTTTGGTAATTTTTGGTACGTAAGCATACACATCTTTCACTTCGGGACTGTAACCGTCGATAGCACTTTGGTAAATCGAGATATCTTGTGATTGACCTTCGGGACTTAGTTCCAGCACATGATTCAATACTTCCGGTACAGCTTCCCCCACATGATCAAACCATTTCCATTGAAACATCAAGGATAAATGCCCATCGCCGGTTGAGGTGAAATAACTGCGCCATCCGGAGTTGCGAATGCGGTAATCAATGACAATGTCTTTTTTATAAGGAGAGGTAATAGATGTAAACGAAACATCCAATTCCCGACCCGGGCTCGACGGTACGTTAATCGGTTCCGAAATCTGATCAATTGCGCCATCGTAGTAGAAAAAATAGTTGTACGTGCCTACATACCCCATTTCAACAGCTTTAGTCACTTTTCCGGATTTGATGGCTTCATCTTCGGCAAATTGCATCCGATTCACCGTAATGATCGCATCTTCGATACTGTCAGCATTGATGAATGCTTTGTAAACATGATAACTGTATTTTTCCTTATCACCGATCTTCAACTTGGCCTCAATTTCGCTTTTGTATCGTTTGTCGAACGGTTCTTTTTTCGTTGGTTTCACAGCTTTTTCCTGTACCGGTTCGGTTTGGGTTTCCCCGCCACATTGCACAAAAAGTACGGTTAACAGCGCTGAAAAAAGTATTACAGAAAGGGTTTTCATCATCATTAGTATTCGATATCTAAACTAAAACGGTTCTTAAAGTCGAAAAGGTTGGAATTTTTCTTCGCCATTTTTTCAAAACGGTCATTTCCAGTCAGGAATTTTGTTTCTTCCTGCAATTCTGTGGTGACTTCCATGTTGATTTCGAGGTCGTAGTTTTGCAGTTCTTCCCGCAAATGCGCCAGAATAGTTCCGATGGCATTTTCCATGCGTGTAAGTTGCATTGCGCTGTCTACTTCCAACTGATAACGCACCGCATCAATGGCCTGAAGGTCGCGCTTCACCATGATATGATACACTTGATCGTTACCGTTGAGTTTTTCGGAATGTGCTTGTGTTTTCCACAAACGAATCAAATCATCGCGGTCAAACGGTTTACGGGGTAAATCATTGGCCGCAACGGTGGCTTTTTCCTTTTGCTGCTCAATCATGTGATTGATCGACAGGTGCGTGGTTTGAAGCTTACCTGTAGGCGCAGCAAGGGTTTTTGCCTCTTGTTTGAGATTAAAAACAGGGCGTTCGGTAGGAACGGATGGTTTGTTTACGGGTTTACTCGGTTCGTTTCGCAATGACTGTCCACCATACGGAATGATCAGAACCGGATCAGTTAGGGATTTTTTTTTTCGAGCTCACTTTTAATCGAACACAATTGCATGAGAGCCATTTCAACGAGTAATCGCTGATTCTTACTGGATTTGTAGTCGACATCGGTTTTACTCAATACTCCCAGTGCTCTTACGGCAAGGTTCGCATCCACCTTTTTTGACTGATCTAGAAATCCTTTTTCAGTGACTTCGCCAACTTCGAGCAGATTGACAGTTCGAGGATCTTTGCAAACAAGAAGGTTACGGAAATGATCAGCAAGACCAACAATAAAATGATGACCGTCGAATCCTTTTTCCATCACGTCGTTGAACAACAACAGGTTGGCTGGAATATCTTCGTTTAAGGAGTTTTCAACTACCTTGAAATAATAATCGTGATCGAGAATGTTGAGGTTGTCGATAACAGCCTTGTGCGTAATAGTAGAACCTGCAAAGCTGACGATCTGATCAAAAATAGAAAGCGCATCACGCAATGCTCCGTCTGCTTTCTGAGCAATCAAATGCAAGGCATCCGGATCGGCGCTGATGGCTTCTTTGGTAGCTACATTCGCCAAATGATCGGCAATATCTTTGACCTTGATACGCTGAAAATCAAAAATCTGACAGCGCGACAAAATCGTAGGGATAATCTTGTGTTTTTCGGTAGTTGCCAAAATGAAGATAGCATGTGCCGGTGGTTCTTCCAATGTTTTCAGAAACGCATTAAAAGCAGCCGTTGACAACATGTGAACCTCATCGATGATATACACCTTGTGACTTCCCAATTGCGGAGCAATGCGCACTTGGTCAATTAGTCCGCGAATATCATCAACAGAGTTGTTGGAAGCCGCATCCAATTCATACACATTCAATGATGCTCCTGAGTTGAAAGATGTGCAGCTGTCGCATTGATCGCACGCTTCTACCTGTTCGGTTTTATTGAAGCAATTGATCGTTTTGGCAAGAATTCGTGCTGTTGTTGTTTTTCCCACTCCACGCGACCCGCAGAACAAAAAAGCCTGAGCGAGATGATCGTTCTTAATGGCACTTTTGAGGGTTGTAGTAATGGATTTTTGCCCCACAACCGTATCAAAGGTTTGTGGTCTGTATTTACGGGCAGAAACAACAAATTCAGACATGGTGCAAAAATAGCCAATCTTTTGGGAATAGGGTGGCTTGTTGAAAACTTGATTTTTGATGAATATGTAGGGGCAACTCGCGAGTCGCCCCTACATATTCATCAAAAATCACTCTCCTGTTTGAATCTTCAATGCTTCCTGCTCACGAAGGCGTTGCTCCAGAATATCGGAATAATTCAAAGCTTCGTCTTTTCCATCTTCAATGTATGCTTTTTGCACCCATTCTCTTGCTTTTGCCAAATCACCCATGACTTCATAACCCAAGGCTGTATTGAATGCCGCTTTGGCTCTGATTTTTCCCTTGGTGGATGTTTCATACACTTCGGTCCATGTTTTAATGGCGCCTTCCCAATCTCTCGCCAACGCTTGACGTTCACCACGTTCCATGGCGCCTTTTTTTCCTTTGTACATATCGCGGTGCTCCCAATAATAGAGCGGCACCACGTTCATCGAAAATTCGCTGCCGGTTTCGTAACTTACTTCAAGCAACGCTTGATTCGGTTTGATGAGTTTGGCTACTGCGTCAATCGGGTTGGTTGATTGTTGCGTCCATGTTTTTTTATAATCGAATCGGTCTTCGTAAACAATGCTCTTTGTTTTCGGATAATAAATGCGGTATCCGGCGTGTGCTGTGGCTGTTCCACGTGCTTCAACCTGACCACCACCACCGTTTAACACACTTCCTACCGCCGCCGCCGCTGTCGCTCCCGGGTTTAGAATAGAAAAATCCGTATCAAAGTATTCCAAAACGATCAGTGCGTCTACCGAATGGGCGGCACAGATACTATCCACCATTGTCCAAGGAAGTTGCGCACCGAAAGCAATACTTTGTCCGTCGGGTGCATTCATTGTTCCTTCTACGCGTGTTGTTTTGAAGCGTGCGCTGGTATTGAGCGTTTCAACCATTCCGCGCAGACATTCTTCTGATAAATCTTTATCCTGCGCAGGTTTTTCACCACTCAAGGTGCTTTCCAATGTAGGTTTTGAAGTTGGAATCGAACGATTAACGATGGCGATGTTTTTGATTTCCGGATCTACTGTTATTTGCGCAGCACGCATTACTTCTACATTCATGCCACGTGTTCCGGCACAAGAGAATAACAATAGAAGAAGCGCAAAAGGGGAAGTTTTAAAAAGTAGTTTCATCGTAGTGTTTTTTAGTATAAGTATGTGCTTTACAAATCCTTTGCCAATTTTTTATTGACCAAATATAATTGATTTTGTTTCAACTTGATTTGTTGACAATAGGGAAGTGTGTGATTTATTCGTGGCGAAAAAAATGCATAACAGATCAAGTCTTACATTATGCAAGATGAGATTCTTTTTTAAAACATTCGTCCAATTAGGCTGACACTATTCGGCACAATCCTATCTTTGCAAAAAATCAATTGATGAAAATCTACAACAATATATTGGAAACCATCGGTAATACACCATTGGTGAAACTGAATGTGCTTACCAAAGATGTGAAAGCAACCGTTCTTGCAAAGGTGGAAACAACCAATCCGGGAAACTCGGTGAAAGACCGTATGGCGGTGAAAATGATCGAAGATGCGGAAGCAAGCGGCTTATTGAAACCCGGAGGAACGATCATTGAAGGAACTTCAGGAAACACAGGAATGGGCTTGGCCTTGGTTGCGATCATAAAAGGTTATAAACTGATTTGTGTGCTCAACGATAAACAGTCGAAAGAGAAAATGGACATTTTACGTGCAGTTGGTGCTGAAGTAGTGGTTTGTCCGACAGCTGTTGAGCCAACAGATCCACGTTCATATTACTCTGTTTCCAAGCGTTTGGCGAAAGAAATCCCGAATTCATGGTATGTGAATCAATATGATAATTTATCGAACAGAACCGCGCATTACGAGCAAACCGGACCTGAAATCTGGGAACAAACCGACGGAAAAGTCACGCATTTTATTGTGGGAGTAGGAACAGGAGGAACCATTTCCGGAGTTGGAAAATACCTGAAAGAGAAAAATCCGAACATCAAAATCTGGGGAATTGATACTTACGGATCGGTGTTCAAAAAATACAAGGAAACGGGCATTTTCGATGAGAATGAAATTTACCCATACATCACGGAAGGCATCGGTGAAGATATTTTGCCGGCGAATGTAGATTTTGATGTGATCGATCTTTTTGAAAAAGTAACGGATAAAGATGCCGCTGTTTATACCCGCAGATTGGCGCGTGAGGAAGGAATCTTTGTAGGAAATTCGGCTGGTGCAGCCATTGGCGGTTTGTTACAATTGCAAGATAAATTGACTGCCGACGATGTTGTTGTGGTATTGTTCCACGATCATGGAAGTCGTTATGTGGGGAAAATTTTCAACGACGATTGGATGCGTGAACGCGGCTTCTTGGATGAAAATTTAAGAACCGCCGAAGATTTGATCGCTCGTCATGCTGATCAACCGTTGGTGACCTTGTATTCAGAAGAATTGGTGTCGCATGCCATTATGAAAATGCGCAAGTTCAATATTTCGCAAATTCCGGTAATGAAAGACGGACAGTTTGTGGGTTCACTCAACGATAATCAGGTTTATCAATTGTTGGTCGACAATCCTTCATTGCGCGATACCCCAATTTCAAAAGTGATGCAGGCACCGTTCCCTGTTGTGCAATCAACTACCAAAATTGAGGATGTAGCTAAATTAATCAACAATGATGTACCTGCCGTTTTGGTAGAACGCGCCAATGGCAACAAACATATTTTAACACGTCAGGATATCATTTCATCATTGTCTTGATTTTCGTTCTATGAACAGCATTATTACGACTGACCAAATGGGGAGAGCGGTTACGATACCGTTCCCCATTCGTCGGATCGTTTCGCTGGTGCCATCACAAACCGAATTATTGATCGATCTGGGACTGGAAGAACTCCTAGTTGGAGTCACCAAATTCTGTATTCATCCCGCCGGAATGAAAGAGCGGGTAGGGCAGATCGGCGGAACCAAAACCGTGAAAATCGATCAAGTGATCGCGCTGAAACCCGATTTGGTGATTGGCAATAAGGAAGAAAACTTGCAATCGGATATTGAAGCTTTGGAACAACATGTGCCCGTTTGGATGAGTGATATTCACGATTTGGAAACTGCCTTAGACATGATTCGTCAAATCGGTTTGCTGGTCGAAAAAGAACAAATCTCACTTCAAGTAATTGATTCCATTCGACATAAATTCAATCAGTTAGATCAATTTAAGAAAAGCAGTGAATTAACCAAGGTACTTTACCTGATTTGGCGAAAACCGTATATGGCAGCCGGAAAAGGAACATTTATTGACGATTGTCTGACACGTTGCGGTTGGGTGAATTGTGTTTCGGAAACGCGATACCCTGAAATTGATCCAACTACGCTTCAACCCGATTTGATTTTGCTCAGTTCCGAGCCATATCCGTTTCAGGAACGCCACATTGAAGAATTAAAGGCATTTTTCCCAAGTGCACGAATTGAACTAGTTGACGGTGAGTATTTCTCCTGGTACGGTACACGTATGCTGGGCGCTCCGGATTATTTCATGGATTTACTCAAACGAACCTAAAGACACCAATAGTTTCACGATTTCGTGCAAGGCATAAGCATCTTCCTTGAAGTTAATAGAGCCTTTCAAGGAAACATTGCTTCCTTTTCGGGTTGCGGTGAAACGAATATCTTTTGCAGCATTACTGAATTTTTTGGCCGCTCCAACACCCGGAATGACGTCCATAAATGCCGTAATCAATCGGTTTCCTTCAATCACCAACAATGGTTTAAAAGTCCCTTGTATTGTTATCAAGTCCGTTTGTTTCTTGCGAATCACACTCGATGGATCAATCCCGATAAAGAGGGAATGTTTATCCAATTGAACAACCTGATATTTCATAAAACCCAGCTGAATGGTATGATCATCCAATTTGAACTCTTCCGGAATGGAAGCGAACAACTCTTTCATTGAAACAGGGGTTTCCGTTTCAACAATCATATTCATTTTCGGCAAAAAGAGCATGCCACCTTTCACTTTTTCTACTGCAATTCCTTGGTAATCAAACGTCAAAGCACGCAATTCAGGGAACTTGTATAGGCCGAAAGGAAAAAGATTGTTTAGTGAATCTGAAATGCCTTCATGAATGATCGAAGTAGAAACCAGTAAGCCGCTGTAATTCAACGAATAATTGGCCGGTTTCAGATTCTTGTCTGCGGTAAAATTGCCGTTAAATGACAGTTGATGTGGTTGATGTTGTAAGTTAAAATGGGCTGGTTTTTTGTTCCCTTTTGTAGGTATATCTACCGACATAAACGCTTTGTCACCCGTAGTTTTGGTCGATTCTACCTTGCTGTTATTCAGGAGTTTTTGCGCTGCAGCTTTCAGATTCTTATTGGTTGTTGCAGTTCCCGGAAGTGTTGAGAGAATCAATGCCGTATTGTTTTTTACTGCAAATGACTGACTCTCGCCCAAGTAGTTAGAGATGTTTTTCTGAAACAATGCTTCATCCATCACTTTCACTAAAAAGCCGATGTAATTGGTAGTGCCTTCGCGTGAACCGAACACTAAAATCGGTTGCCGGAAATCGATGGCTAAAACACCATATTCGCGGCGTTTTTCAAGACGATTATCGGTGATGTTTTTCAGTTGTTTGAAAAATGGGTCGTCTTTTGTTTCGAATAATAATGTGTACGTTTCGTCTTTGGCCAACTGACTGACGTGCAGACGCATCACCCAATCTGCAGATTTTGGTACCAGGATATCTTCGGGTGGAGTCTCGGTTCCAAAAACTTCAAAGAGAATCAGGCCGATGATTCCAAGCACGCCGAGGAGCAAGACTAGGAAAAAATGAAGTATTCGAAATTTCAGTTGCATTTCATAAAAGTAATTCTTTCCTGAAATTGTACCTTTGTTTTTATGGGAAAATTCTGTTTCTGGTTATTGAAGCTATTTGGTTGGAAAATCGATTCAACTACCCCGCAAAATGTGAAGCAAGCAGTTGTGGTGATGGGGCCGCACACTTCCAATTGGGATTTTGTGATCGGAAAGATGGCCTTTGCGCATTACAAAGTCAACGCGAAATTTCTCATTAAAAAAGAATTGTTTAAACCCCCAATGGGCTGGATTCTGAAAGCGATGGGAGGAATTCCTGTAGATCGGAAGAAAAACAACAACATTACCGATCAGGCAGTGAAATACTTTCAGGAGCACGAAACCTGTTACCTTGTTTTTACACCGGAAGGCACACGCAGTTATAGCCCCAACTGGAAAAAAGGGTTTTATTACATCGCACAAAATGCCAATGTGCCGATTTACATAGCTTACATTGATTACAAACGCAAGATCGGAGGTTTTCACTCATTGTTTGAACCGACAGGAAATTCAGATGCCGATATCCGTTACATCAAATCGGTTTTGTCGCAGTTTCAAGGACGATTTCCCGAAAACGGAATCAGAAAAGAAGAAATCGAACAACCCGTTCCTCAAAAACAGGAGAATCCATGACCATTGAACCATTGCGTACGGTTGCTGTTACCCGCTACATTGCTCCTTTGCGCGAAGGCGGATCGCTGCCGGCTTTGGTGGAGGCAGATGATGATTTTAAGTACGTTTTGAAATTCAAAGGTGCCGGTCATGGAACGAAAGCGTTGATTTCTGAATTTCTGGGAGGTCAACTAGCTCGCGTATTGGGACTCAAATTACCCGAATTGGTCTTTGTGACCTTGGACGAAGATTTTGGTCGCTCAGAAGCCGATGAAGAAATTCAGGATTTGCTGCGTGGAAGTCACGGATTGAACCTTGGATTGCACTTTTTGTCGGGAGCAATTACATTTGATCCGGTAGTAACAACAGTTGATTCGCTACTGGCGTCGAAAATTGTATGGCTCGATGCGTTTCTTACCAATATCGACCGCACGTTTCGCAACACCAATATGCTGATTTGGAACAAAGAATTGTGGTTGATCGATCATGGAGCTTCATTTTATTTTCACCATTCATGGGACAATTGGGAACAAAATGCCAAAAGTCCGTTTATGTATGTGAAAGACCATGTATTGCTGAATCGCGCAACGCAATTGGATGAAGTTCATGCTCAGTTTACCGCATTATTGACCGAAGAATTATTTCGCCAATTGGTTGATCAGATTCCGTCGGAATGGTTGCAGTGGGAGGGAAGCGAGTTGTCGGAAGACGCGATCAGAAATGTCTACTTTCAGTTTTTATCCATTCGGTTGGCACAGGCGGCTAACTTTTTAAACGAAGCGCAAGATGCCCGAAAAAAAACTGTATGAGTACGCTGTCATTCGCGTAGTGCCGAAGGTTGAGCGAGAGGAATTCATCAACGTTGGGATTATCTTGTTTTCGAAGAAAGCGAACTATATCAATGTGTTGATTGATCTTGATGAAGAACGGTTAACACTTTTTTCGAGCGAGATAGATTGCGAGCAATTACGTGAAAACCTCGATGCGTTTGTTCGAATTGGCAAAGGAGATCGCGCCGCAGGACCAATTGCAAAGGAAGATGTTCCCTCACGTTTTCGCTGGCTTACGGCCATTCGCAGTTCGATGATCCAGACTTCACGTCCACACCCGGGAAAAGCAGATGATTTGGATGTAGCGGCGGAGTTGTTATTGAAGGAATATGTGGGGTAATATTACCTTTAAAAATAGAACCGAAACTCGTTATTGTGAAGGGGAGTCTGCTTCCTCCCTTGAGGGAGGATTGAGGAGGGTGGCGTCTATATCATCTTCAAATAACTTCGGCCACCTCCCTTTATCCCTCCTCAAGGAGGGAATTGGCTTCGCACCAAAAATCTGATAGTTTACTTCTTAAACGAATCCGTCCGCTTATCATATCCATACGGACAATGTTTACACCCGCTTTTGCAGCAGTGTCCGCGCTTTAAGTGGTACTTCTCGGTAAATACGATAAAGCCCATTTCGTTGTAATAGAAATCATCCGGTTCTAAACCGTTATTTTTGGGAAGTGGACGATCATCGTTCATGCGGCAAAATTAAGCAAACAAATCATGTCTCGCTTTCAAACGGAACGATCTATTTTACAAGAGTTGCAGTTTCCCGATTGGGAAAAACGTTCCATTCGAGTGCTAGTGAAACGCGATGATCTGATTGATCCCTTTGTTTCGGGCAATAAATGGCGCAAACTCAAGTACATTATCGAATTGGCTTTGCATCAGCAACGCTTGGGAATAGTGACTTTGGGTGGTGCGTATTCCAATCATTTACTGGCAACTGCTGCTGCATGCGAACAATTCGGGTTGAAATCCATAGGCCTGGTGCGCGGGGAAGAATTAACAGCTGAGAGCAACGAAAACCTGCAACGGTGCGCTGCTATGGGAATGGATCTGCGGTTTATTTCTCGCGATGAATACAGCGAACGCTACGAAAAAGAACGACAGGAAATCTGGAAACAGCAACATCCCGATTATTTGTTTGTGCCCGAAGGTGGTGCAACGTATCACGGATTGATTGGTTGTCAGGAAATCTGGACGGAAATAAATGAACCCATCGATCATGTGTTTGTGGCGCAAGGAACAACAACTACCAGCTGCGGATTGTTATTGGGAAGCGATGAAAAGACGACAGTTCATGTGGTTCCCGCACTCAAAGGATTTGATTCACTGGAAGAAATGCGGCCTTTGCTGTATCAGTTTTTGATCGATAGTGAGTTGGTAAATGATTATCTTAATAGAGTAGTGATTCACTCGGAAGCACATTTTGGAGGGTACGCCAAAGCGACGAACGAATTGATTGAGTTCATCGGTTTTTGTAAACGAACCCTTGATTTACCCCTCGACCGTGTTTACACAGGAAAGGCATTTTACGCACTCATGAAAGCCTTGGAATCGGAAGAATTTGATGGAAAGACGGTGTTGTTTGTGCATACAGGTGGATTAATAAACGGGTGAGCTTTTAGCACGCCAAACTCGTCCTGTTTTTTTGTGCCTTTGTGTTGAAATTTCATTTAGCATTTCTATGTTTCCTACCTT
The DNA here is from genome assembly GCA_029866325.1 of Fluviicola sp. Classification (GTDB taxonomy): domain Bacteria; phylum Bacteroidota; class Bacteroidia; order Flavobacteriales_D; family Crocinitomicaceae; genus Fluviicola. The sequence goes on from JARWZO010000027.1 coordinate 314,451, forward strand.
TGTGCTTACAACTCATTAAAACCAATTTACAAACATGAAAACACTTCAATTGTCACTCGCAACACTTTGTTTGTTGTTCATTGCCGCGATTAGTAACACAGGTAATGCACAATCAAATCTCAGTTCATGGACAGCACTAACCGATTTTCACAAGATCATGTCGCAAACCTTTCACCCAAGTGAAGAAGGAAATCTGGAACCGATCAAAACCCGCGTTGGAGAATTGGTTGAAAAAGCAGAAGCATTGAAAAGCTCAGCTATTCCAGCAGACTTCAACAACAAAAAAGTAAAGAAAGCGGTAAAGAAATTAGCTGCCGACTCTAAAAAGCTGCAAAGCTCTATCAAAGCCGGAGCGACGGATGCGCAAATTACAACCTCACTGTCTTCGTTACACGATGTTTTTCATCAAATCGTAGGATTGTGTTCTGCCAATGAAGAACATAGCCACGATGAACACGAAGGACATGATCACGAACACAGCCATTGATTATCACCTCGATACAACCAAAAAGCCTGTGTAAATTCAGGCTTTTTTGATTTTAGATGACCGCGGGAATTCGGCGTGAAAACGATGTTTCAGAATTCGGGTGTTCGGAAGATCCCGAACACCCGAATTCCCGAATTTCATTCATCAGAATCCTTGAATACCATTCACCGTTGTATATTTTAATACGTTTTTCTTTTCGGGATGAATGCGCGCAAATGCCGATTGAACCGCTAATGTTCCTTCGTGGAAACCGCACAAAATCAACTTCAGTTTTCCTTCATACGTATTGACATCACCAATGGCATAAATCCCCGGAATATTGGTGGAATAATCCAGCGTATCAACTTTAATAGCGCTCTTCTCAATTTCCAAGCCCCAGTTGGCAATTGGTCCCAAAGACGGTTTTAAACCAAACAACGGAATAAAATGATCAGCTTCTGTAATGATTTCACCATTGGCGGCATGTTGAATGACCACTTGTTCCAATTGCGATCCACCGTTTAACCCAATAACCTCCGATTCGGTGATGAGCTTGATTTTTCCGCTTTCGGCCAAATCAATCACTTTCTGTACCGAATCTAAATGTCCGCGAAATGAACTGTTGCGGTGAACCAATGTCACTTCCGAAGCAATTTCGCGCTCGGCCAAATAAATTGACCAATCCAAGGCTGAGTCACCTCCGCCGGCAATCACACATCGTTTACCGCGATATACTTCAGGATCTTTGATGATGTAATCCACTCCTTTTTCTTCAAAATCGGTAATGGTAGAAATGGGTGGTTTTCGCGGTTCAAACACACCTAATCCTCCGGCAATAATGACAACAGGAGCTTGATGTTTGGTTCCTTTTACGGTAGTTACTACAAACGAACCGTCGTCTAGCTTATCAATGGCATAGGCAGCTTCTCCCAATGTAAATCCGGGTTTGAACGGAGCAATTTGTTCCATCAGATTATCGACCAATTCGCCCGCCAAAACAGATGGAAAACCGGGAATATCGTATATGGGTTTCTTCGGGTAAATCTCGGAACATTGACCACCAGGCTGCGGCAATGAGTCAATTAAATGACATTTTAATTTCAATAATCCTGCTTCGAAAACAGTGAAGAGTCCAACCGGACCTGCACCAATGATAATGACGTCTGTCTGAATCATGTTTATCTAATTTAAGTTCTATTTAATCTTCAAATAAATTGGTAGAAAGGTATTTGTCTCCACGATCGCAGATGATGCACACCACCGTTCCCGACGTTAATTGGGGAATGAGTTTCAACGCCACTGCGACAGCTCCTCCACTGCTCATTCCACCAAAAACGCCTTCTTCTTTGGCTAATCTCCTAGCCACAATACGCGCATCTTCTTCGCTTACATCGATCAATTGATCCACTCTGTTCGGCTCGAAAATTGCCGGTAAATAATCCGCTGGCCATTTTCTGATTCCGGGAATCTTTGCATCGTCAGCCGGTTGAGCACCAATGATTTGAATCGTCGGATTTTGTTCTTTCAAGTACCGCGAAACCCCCATAATGGTTCCGGTTGTCCCCATGGCTGAGACAAAATGCGTGATTTCGCCTTTGGTATCGCGGTAAATTTCAGGACCGGTGGTTTGATAATGCATCAACGGATTATTCGGATTGGAAAACTGATCCAACATCACAAAACCTTCCTTTTCCACTTTGTTTCGGGCATAGTCAATCGCCGCTTCCATACCTCCGGATTCAGGTGTGAGTGTGACCGTTGCTCCGAAAGCGCGCATGGTTGTGACCCGTTCTTTGGTTGAATTCTCTGGCATTACCAATTCTATTTCGATTCCCAAGAGACGCGCAATCATTGCTAACGCAATTCCGGTATTTCCGCTGGTTGCTTCTATGAGTTTGGATGTACGATCAATGGTTCCTGCATCCAACGCTCCTTTGATCAATCCATAAGCTGCCCGATCTTTCACGCTTCCTCCCGGATTGTGACCTTCTAGCTTGGCAAACAAACGCACATTCGGATTGGGATTGATGTTTGACAATTCAATCAACGGTGTATTTCCAATAAAATCGAGTAGTTTAGACATAACTGGTACGTTGTTTAATGGTAACTTTTGAAGTATGAGTTACCAATGATTGTGACGGAACACTTTCTGTGATCCAAGTATTTCCGCCAATGATGGAATCTTCTCCGATCACGGTTTCTCCTCCCAAAATGGTGGCGCCGGCATAAATAACCACACGGTCTTCAATGGTCGGGTGACGTTTGGTGGATGACAATTCCTTTTGTACGCTCAATGCACCAAGCGTTACACTTTGGTAAAGTTTTACGTAATTCCCAATCACGGTTGTTTCCCCGATCACAATTCCGGTGCCGTGATCAATGAAAAACGATTGACCAATCTGCGCTCCGGGGTGAATATCGATTCCGGTTTTGCTGTGTGCGATTTCGGTAATCATCCGCGGAATGAATGACACGCCTTCCGACCAAAGAACGTGCGCTAAGCGGTAATACGAAATGGCCAGAAATCCCGGGTAAGTACGAATGACCTCATCTTGACTTACAGCTGCAGGATCGCCCTTTTCAATCGCATCCGCATCCAATAAAAGATCGCTGTACAATTGAGGCAATTGTTGTTTTAATGCGGAAACGACCGAATGAACGGAACGTTCGTCAGACAATGCTTCCTGTTGCAAACAGTTCGTCAAATCGGTCAAGGCCAGATTTAATGCAGCTTCGACATCCTTAACGGGAACACACGAATGATTGCGAAAAAGCACATCGAAAAGCCGTGCTACAACTAATTCAACCTGCGATTTTGTTGGAAAACGATGCGCATCTTTGTGAACACGTTTTAGTTGTTCGATGAATGAGTCATAATTTTCCATCAGTTGAAAATGCCCGCCGCTACGGTATTATTGGTGTTTTCATTGATCAAAATAAATGCGCCAGTTTTACGATTTGAAGTGTAAGGATCGGTACTTACCGCTTCGGCTGTTTTGATCGTAACATGCGCAAAGTCATTCAGTTTCAGACTTCCATCGCTTTCCAATTGTTCATACGAGTGAATGTCGATCTTTCCGCTCAATTCCTTCAATACGGCTTTGGTACGAAAACTATTCTGCTGTAAAAGCAATTTTTGCCCCGGCTGAAATGGTGTGTTGTCCATCCAGCAAATGGTTGCTTCGAGTGATTTTTCTGTAGAAGGAAGTTGATCAATCGGAACGATCGTGTTTCCGCGACTCACATCCAAATCTTCTGATAGATGAATAATTACGGCTTCACCACGAAATGCTTCTTGTACCTGTTGACGATTCAACTCAATGGCACTGATAGTTGTTTCCAAACCGGATGGTAGCACCTTTATCTGGTCGCCAACCTGAAAATGTCCGCTTAAAATACTTCCTGCGTAACCACGGTAATCGTGCAATTCATCCGTTTGTGGTCGAATTACATACTGTACCTGAAAGCGCGGCTCTTCTTTCGGTTGTTGTTCAGAAATAGAAACACTTTCCAAAAACCCAAGTAGGGAAGGGCCTTCGTACCACGAAAGATTCTCTGAAACGTGTACCACATTATCGCCGGCCAACGCACTTGTTGGAATAAACGAAACCTGCTTGAGGTTTAATGGTTCGGCAAATGCCTTATAAGCAGCTTGAATCTCGTTGTACACTTCTTCGCTGTAGTTCACCAAATCCATTTTATTCACACACACCAACACATGCGGAATGCCCAAAATGGACGAAATAATGCTGTGCCGCTTGGTTTGATCGGTAATTCCATGGCGCGCATCTACCAAAATAATGGCCAGATCGGCATTGGAAGCTCCGGTGAACATGTTGCGCGTGTACTGAATGTGTCCGGGTGTATCGGCGATGATAAACTTGCGTTTTTCGGTGGTGAAATACTTGTAAGCCACATCGATGGTAATTCCTTGTTCGCGCTCGGCACGAAGTCCGTCGGTCAATAACGCCAAATCGATATCGGCATTTACGCCTGTAGTTTTACTTTGGCGCGTAAGTGTTTCAATGATGTCGGTTGAAATCGATTCACTGTCGTATAATAACCGCCCGATGAGCGTGCTTTTGCCATCGTCTACGTTTCCTGCGGTGAAAAATCTTAGTAGTTCCATGTTTCTATGTAATGGAAAATGTAAAATGTAAAATTGAAAAGGTCTTTTCAATTTTACATTCTCAATTTTAAATTAATTTAAAAGTATCCTCCTTTTTTTCGGTCTTCCATTGCGGCTTCGCTGATGCGATCATCCATGCGAGTAGCACCGCGTTCCGAGATTTTAGCCAATTTGATTTCCGCAATGATGTCGTCTACCGTATGCGCTTCGCTTTCAACAGCGGCTGTGCAGGTCATATCTCCAACCGTGCGGTATCGAACATTGCGAGTTACCAATTCATCTGTCGAATCGAGTTCCAAAAACCGATTATTCGCCATGAGTTGTCCGTGTTCGGTGAGTACACATTCGCGTTTATGGGTGAAATAAATGTTCGGCAACGCAATGTTTTCACGTTTGATGTAATTCCAAACATCCAGTTCTGTCCAATTACTGATCGGGAATACGCGCACGTTTTCGCCTTTATCGATTTTACCGTTGTAGATGTTCCACAGCTCGGGGCGTTGCAATTTCGGATCCCACTGACCAAATTCATCGCGCACCGAAAAGATGCGTTCTTTGGCACGTGCTTTTTCTTCATCTCGACGTGCACCACCAATACATGCATCGAATTCAAACTCTTCGATGACTTCCAACAGCGTATAGGTTTGCAGCGCATTTCTGCTTGGGAATTTACCTTTTCCGTCTTGCAGTTTTTGTCGAACGATGGTCTCTTCTACCGAACGCACAATCAGTTGTTCACCCAACTCGGCCACCAACTGATCGCGGTAATCCAATGCTTCCTGAAAATTATGTCCCGTATCTACATGCACCAGCGGAAACGGAAATTTCCCCGGACGAAAGGCTTTCAGAGCCAAATGCACCAGACAAATACTGTCTTTTCCACCGGAAAACAACAAAGCAGGTCGGTCGAATTGTCCGGCTACTTCGCGCAGAATGTAAATGGCTTCTGCTTCTAGTTGATCTAAATAATCGCTCATTTTTTTTGTTTTGTTTCTAATCATTTTGTAAAAGAGGATACTCTGTCTCCCTCCTTGAGGAGGGATTAAGGGAGGTGGCAATTTCTACTACTCCAACTCTCCACATTTGCCATCCCCCTCGCTCCCCCTTCAAAGGGGGAAGTTGTTCCTCCTTAATTATCAAGCTCTCTACGCATGCAACCCACACTCTTTCTTCGAATTATCTTCCCACCACCAGCGGCCGGCGCGGAAATCGTCGCCTTCTCTAATTGCGCGCGTACACGGCTGACAACCGATACTTACAAAACCGCGGTCGTGCAATGCGTTGTAAGGAATGTGGTTTGTTTTGATGTGTGCTTTCACTTCATCTAGCGTCCAGTTTGCTAACGGATTTACCTTAGTGATTGAGCGCTGTTCATCCCAATCTATTACCGGCAAATCATGTCGGTTTTCGGAATGCTCGGCGCGTAGCCCGGTGATCCAGCAATCTACGTTTTCCAATGCGCGATTTAACGGTTCCACTTTCCGAATAAAGCAGCATTCCTTGCGGTTTTCCAACGATTCGTAGAAACTAATCGGACCTTTTTCGGTGACCAATTTTTGCACGGTTTCCGTTTGCGGGAAATAGACTTCAATGTGCTTTTTATAGCGTTCCAAGGTGCTATTCAACACACTGTAGGTTTCGGGGAACAACCTGCCGGTATCCATTGTGAATACCCGAATGGGTAAATCCAACCTAAAAATCGCATCGGTGATCACTTGGTCTTCCCAACTAAGGCTGGTCGAAAACGCAGCTCTTTTGCCAAAAACAGTTGCAATTGTGCGCAATAAGTCTTCTAACGATTGATTTGCCGACAGCTTGATTTGTTCGTGTTGTGTCATTTCTTGTTAGATAAATGTCATGATGAGAATGCGTAAACTCACAATAATCACTACGATTCCCACAAGGATCATCATGGCTTTTACGTTGAGTTTTCGCGATAAATACGCTGCAATCGGAGCTGCACACACTCCGCCTAAAATCAATCCTGTAAAAATCTGCCAGTGCGCCGCTCCGATTAAGGTGAAGAAGGTAAATGAACTGGCCAACGAAACAAAAAATTCCGCCAGATTCACCGACCCGATAACAATACGCGGATTTTTACCGCGGGCAATGAGTGTTGAAGAAACTACCGGTCCCCAACCGCCACCGCCAATGGAATCTAAAAATCCACCAGCTGCTGCAAGCCAACCTGCACGTTTCACTTTCTTCCGATTGATGCGTTTTCGTACCACTTTGTGAAGAATAATGATTCCCAAAATCAAGGTGTAGATACTCACAATCGGTTTGATGTATACATTGTAATCTTGAAATTCAGTGAGCACATAAGCTCCGAAAATGGCTCCTAGAACCCCGGGAATCAAAATGGTTCGAAACAGTTTATTGTTGACATTCCCGAAGCGCAGGTGCAGAAACCCCGAAACTCCACTGGTGAAAATCTCTGAGGTATGCACACTCATACTTGCAACCGCAGGGCTGACTCCAAACGAAAGCAGAAACGTCGTTGCGCTTACTCCATACGCCATTCCAAGAGCACCATCGATCATTTGTGCTATGAATCCACCGAGCATGAAGTAGAGGAAATCCACTTCCAACGAATCGACCATTTCGGTAGCAGAAGACCAAATGGTTGACAAGGGAATCAAGGTAAACACCAAATGTCCGGCCAACAACATACCCAAAACTCCAGCCACATAACCAAAGAATTTGCGAAACGAAAACAAGTACCACGGTTGCTCTTTTCGACGGGTTAAAGCTGCTGTGACTTTGTTGAGCTTTTTCACTTTTTGTTTGAAATCACCTTTCAAATGACCGCGTAAACGACTCAGATTTTCGAGTGATTCATCAATTTCGTTCGGCAAGTCTTCCTGCAAAACTTCGCGCAAGCGCTTGGCAATGGTGGGCGATTTCCCATTGGTAGAAATTCCGATTTTTAGATTACCTTTTGTAACCACCGATCCTAAGTAAAAATCGCATAATTCGGGCTTATCCGCAGCGTTGTACAACAACCCTTTTTCGTTTGCTTTTTCTCGGATTTCTGCTGAAAGTTCCTTATTGTTCACAGCTGAAATCACCAATTGCTGACCTTCTAAATACGCTTCCTTAAAACGATCTTCAATGAGCTCAACCGTAGGTTGTTCTTCAGCAAAAGACACAAACGCATCCGAGAATTGCTCGGCCACAACCACAACCTGAGCACGAGGTGAATTGCCCAAAACAGCCTGCAATTTTTCCAATGCAACTGTGCTTCCCCCGATGAGCAAAACTGCCAAATGATTGGTTTTTAGGAAAATTGGAAAAAGCTCATTGGTATTAGTTGACATGCTTTCCTGTTTTAAGACTGAGTTGTAATCCGATAATATGTTGGTTTTCATCAACTGAAGTTTGATTTTGTAAAGTAAAAAACAGAAAAAGCGACTGCCTTTTAAGGGTGAAATTGTTACCAATCGTCATTCTTGATTCTAACAAACCATTGCGTTGCAACGTTGAAAATCCTTCGATACTAACAGCCGGTTGTAACCAAGAAAAACGTGTTTTGCGACGCAGTTGAATCTGTAAACGTGCTCTATGGAATTGCTTGTCAGTTGACGGATACAATCTCCATTCCTGACGGGAGCGCAACTGACTATTCCAAGCTCCTTTGCCCCAACGATAACCCATTTGCAAGAATGGTCGATACTCGTTTGTTGTAGCATTGGATGTTAGCGATGAATGTTGAAACCATGCGAATCCTATTCCCGCTGAAAAACCATTCTCGAAACGATACAATGCCGTCAATCTGCTCAATACTTGTCTGCGTTTATGAAAGAACTGGTCACATTGTCGATAACCAACATCTGTAACTGTTTCAATCTTTTCATTCCATTGGTGATTCCAAACAAGACTTCCCCACAGATTTTGTTGAAATGCTTTTTGTGCAGTGAAAACGGGTGACATCTCTAAAAACATGATCAACAAGAACCACCTCATCTTAATTCTGAGAAATAAATCGTTGAACCTTGAAGGATGAAACAACTTCGGACTGCTTCACCACTTCACCGATCACAATTACAGCCGGAGCAGGAATACCTTCTGTTTCGGTTCGGTAAACAATGTTTCCGATGTTACCGATAACCGTTCGTTGATTGGGAAGTGAACCATTACTAATCACGGCAACAGACTCGGTTTTCTTTCCTGAATCACTAAAAATGGTGGCGATTTCTGCCAGTTTGTTTAAACCCATCAAGATCACAATGGTTGCATTGGTCTGAGCCGCTTGTTTGATTTCAGGATTAAGACTTCCATCGGAAAGCACAGCCGTAAGCACGTAAAATCCGTTGCTTGCTCCGCGGTGCGTCACCGGAATGCCCGCCAACGCCGGAACCGAAATGGAACTTGAAATGCCCGGAACTACTTCTACCGGAATGCCGAATAAATGTGCAAATTCCAATTCTTCGTAACCGCGACCAAAGACAAACGAATCTCCGCCTTTTAAGCGAACCACGTTTCCGTTTTCAATGGCTTGCTGCACCATCAATCGGTTGATTTGATCTTGTGAAAAAGCTTTTACACCGCGACGTTTTCCTACAAAGATTTTTTTTGCTGCTGGCGCCAGATCAAGGATAATTTCATTAACCAATGCGTCGTAGAGAATCACATCGGCTTGTTGTATGGCCTTTTGGCCTTTGATGGTTAGCAAATCCGGATCTCCGGGACCTGCGCCAACTAATGCTATTTTGGGTTGTTTGTTCATTTTGAATGTTTTGTATTGATTTTTATTTTCGGAGTGAGATTCGCCTCCCCCTTTGAAGGGGGACCGAGGGGGATGGCAATCAAACAACGCCACCCTCCTCTTTTCATCACGAGCAGTGCTCGCTCTTCTCAAGGGAGGAATTGATTCGTCTTACGATCTATTGATTTTCGCCTGTTTCACAAATGAGGTAACGGCTGCCAGGTATTCCTTTGCAAAGGTTTCCCCGGCCTCGCGCATTCGAATCTGTAAGATCAAATCCTCAAAACTGTTATAACCTTCAAATTGGTAATCGTGCACCAAGTGCTGATCAAAATCGCTAATGATTCCTTGGTGCGTGTTACATCGAATGTTATTGCCAAGCAACAACGCTTTGGCTGTATGGATTCCGGCTGCATAGGTATGGTAAACCGCATCGGCGTAACGTGCTTCGCTGAATGCTTCTTCAGCAGCGTCGATTTTTTCTTCGGCATCGAAAATCAGGGTTGCGACCAAATCAATCACCACTCCAGCACATTCGCCCACACCAATGGCGGTTTTGAATTGCTCGTCTTGTCCCCAGTCAATGTAATCCAACGCGTTTAATTGCGTGGTATCAGCCAATGGTTTCAACAAATCATAGAAATACTTGTTTCCTTGTCGGTCGTAATATTCGTTGAACAATTCGTTGTCAGAACGACCTTCGAAATAATCGTTGATCAGCGAGCGAATGCAATCTAATACGCGCTTGCTGGGCAATTTGATCACCTTTTCAGCAATTCGACCTAAGCCGAAACCGTTGTTTCCACCACCAAGTAATACTTGCAAAGCAGGAACCGTTGCTCCGTCTACTTTCATCGAGCTTCCGTGAAAACCGATATGCGCCAAACCGTGCTGTCCGCAAGAATTCATACAACCGCTGATCTTGATTTTGATATCGGTGTTGTACAGCAATTCCGGAAATTCGTCCCGGATTACGCCTTCGATCACGCGTGCTACTTCTGTGCTGTTGGAAATTCCAAGATTACACGTATCGGTTCCAGGACAAGCCGTCACATCCGCCAAACTATTGTATCCCGAATCGGCCAGATTAATTTCCTTCAGTTTATTGTACAATTCTTCCAATTGTTCGGGCAATAAAAACTTCAGCAACACACTTTGGTCGATGGTAAAACGCGCATCATCTGCGGCATAGAAATCGATTAAATCGGCTAAACGGCGAGCTTGATTTGTGTTGAAATTCCCTAATTGTACTTTCAGGAAAGCTGCCACATACCCGCTTTGTTTTTGCTCGAACACATTCGTTTTTAACCATTCTTTGAATGACGGATCAGCAGCTGTTGCTAAGACTTCAGCTAAAGTAGTTGCCGGATTGTAGGGCACTACTTCGGGCTGCTGCTCAAACAACTGTACATCGGCTTCGGTGAATTGAATCGCTTTTCGTTCTTCTTCTACCAAGGTTTGAAATGCTTCCCAACCGATTTTTGCGATGAGGTATTTCAAACGCGCTTTGTTGCGGTTATTGCGTTCACCATGACGGTCAAATACCCGAATACTTGCTTCGATGAACGGAATAATTTCAAACGCAGGTAAAAATTCATAGGCTGTCTTCGCTAAAACAGGTTGAGCACCCAAACCTCCGCCCACCAAGACTTTAAATCCTTTCAAACCGTTTTGAATTGCCGGAATAAAACCGAAATCGTGGATAAACGAATAGGCATCATCGTTGGTATTTGAACTGAACGCAATCTTGATTTTTCTCCCCAATTCTTGTCCGAACGGTTTGCGTAAAAAGTAGCGAAAAACCCAGTCAGCATAAGGTGCTACATCGAACGGTTCCTTCGGATCGATTCCCGCAATCGGGCTTGCCGTTACATTGCGTACCGTATTCCCGCAGGCTTCGCGCAAGGTCACATCGTCTTTTTCCAGATCAGCCCACAGTTGCGGTGTTCTATCCAAACTCACGTAGTGAATCTGAATATCTTGTCTGGTGGTAATGTGCAGATGTCCTGTACTGTATTCATCGCTTACAGCGGCAATTCTGCGTAGCTGACGAGCGGTTACTTTTCCGAAAGGCAGTTTGATTCGAATCATCTGCACGCCTTGCTGACGCTGACCGTAAACACCACGCGCCAAGCGCAGTGCTCTGAATTTATCTTCGTGAAGGGAACCGTTTTTGTATTGTTCGATCTTACGACCCAATTCCAACACATCTTTCTCCACAATCGCTTCTTTCAGCGAAATCTCCTGCTCTAATTCCGTTCGATAACTTTGCATGACTTTTATTTTGTTGCGTTATAGAGGTAATACCATTCTTCCTGCGACAACTGAATGGTGTTTGCCGTAGCGGCATTCTGAATGCGGCGTTTTTCCTTGCTTCCAATGATTGGCAAAGCGCCGAGTTTGTTGAGCCAAGCCACTGCCGTTTGTTCTACATTTGCTTCGTGTTTTTTACCTACAACTGTCAATGCGTGACGCAATTTCACCGCTTTCGGATCTTCGCCCAAGAGAATTCTTCCATCTGCCAACGGCGAAAAAGCAATCGGACGGCTGTGTTGTTCTTTGATGAAATCCAATCGACCGTCTTGCAACGCATCCGTTTCTAATAAATTCAACTCGATGTGATTGGTGATGATCGGTTGCGACAAATAGCTCGACAACAAACGTTGCTGCGACACATTAAAATTTGACACACCAATGTGCTTGATTTTGCCTGCACGTTGTAATTTCAAAAGTGTAGAAGCAGTTTGCTCGAAATTCGACAAGTGATCGTGATTCTCTAAAATGTACAAATCGATCACATCGGTTTGCAAGCGTTTGAGCGAATCTTCCAGGCTCTGCGTGAGGTTTTTAGCACTTAAATCATAATAAATTCCATTTCCGAATCCTTCCGAAAGTTGTTTGGTTCCCACTTTGGTTGAAAGGACTAGTTCGTCTCGCTTCAATGTACCATCGGCTAACAATTTACCGAATTGAGTTTCCACTTCGCCATTGGCAAACGACGGACTCAAATCGTAGGTTGTAATTCCCAATTCGCGGGTAAAAGTCACCACATCTTTGAAATGTGTCGGGTGATTAAAATCGGCGTTGTCCCATCTCCAGAATCCGTAAATTGCAGCAGATACTTCCGGACCATTTTCGTTGATATATAGTTTTTTCATTTTTCTTGTTTTAAACAGGTCGGATTGTTTTGACATTCTCAACCTTCATTTTTTTACACTAAAAAACCCTTCTCTACTAGTGCGGAGAAGGGTATAACTCAATACTTAATTGTATATAATTATTCCATCCGCAGCCCCTTTTCGGGCATACAGCAGCACATGGCTTGGTGAAAAAATTGCTTGTTCATACTATTTTTATCGTTTTTGATGATGCAAAGTAAAGGTCGCAAAACGGGGTGTGCAAGAAAATCGCAAAGTATTTTCTTGTTCTCCTATCGGATAAATAGGAGTTAAAATAGAAAAATCGTTTTATTTACGGGAGTTTTCCGATTTTCGGAAGAGTTTTTTTTCGCGCAAAATTAAATCTGCCAAGCTGGTTTTAGACAAAATATGGATGCTTGCTTCGCGTACTTCGAGCATGACTTCGTGTAAACCGCACAGTTCTTCGTGCGGACATTCCACACATTCTTCGTAGAAATTCAGGCTCACACATGGAATCAAAGCTATTGGTCCACCTGTTGACCGAATGATCGCGCTTAGCATGATTTCATCCGGATGTTTCACCAAATAATAACCACCGCTAGCTCCCATTTTGCTGTTCACCATGCCTTCGTTACGCAGTTGTAGCAAGATTGCCTCCAGAAATTTACGGGGAATTTTTTCCTGTTCGGCAATGGTCGCTATAGACAAATGTTGTTTATCGCGGTAAACTTTAGCGAGAGCTGTGAGTGCTTTGATAGCGTATTTGGAGCGTTTCGGGATCATGTTTATAAAAAATTCAACGCAACACTTACGCTAATCGCATGTCGCCAATAGCTTTAGCGATGGCACAAGCTTCAGCGGAAGCGTAAAGGCGCAGAGGACGCAAAGTCACAAAGCGATCTTTTTGATAGCGATAAATATACTACTATTTTAATAGGATATAAAAATCGAGTTAATCCTCTAATTTCATTTGACTATAAATGTAAAGCAACATATCTGAACTTTCATTTCTACCAAAACACCCATTCAATGTATAACAAACAGGAACCTCTTTTAGATTACGTTGTATCCACTCGTCTAGCAAAATAGTATCTGAAAACGAGGTTCTATTTTGCAAATACCATTCCATCGCCGTAAATCGGCTTGTTGGATTTTTAGCATACATCAAACAAGTAACTTGATCAACTGTCAAACTGTCCTTTCTTAATTCAAGAAAAGCTTTTCGATTGGGTAATATCCCTCCATTATACCCACCCGCATATCCATAAGTCAATCCAGATTCAGGAGACATGTACTTCTTCGATTTTTCAGATAACAAGACATCCGGGAATAATTGATAATAAACGTCAAGCGGAGAATAAATTGTCTCACAATTGTATTCATAAGGAACTATTTTGTCTTCTATATAGTTGAACTGACTACCATACCACTTTCGATAACGATTGATTCGTTCTTTTTCTTCAGGTAACTCCGGGTAAATTTTATAACATACCAAACTATCATTGAAATAATAAAAATCGACTCCAATAGAAATTGTTCCCGCTGCTTTACCAGTAGACCAAACTTCCCATGAAAAGCCTAATTTTTCTTTGGAAATGCGCTTATTATGTTTTTTAAAATAGGATTCTACTTTTTTGGGATTATTCAGATCAAGATGGGCAATATCCTTTATCAATCGTTTGTCCATAAAAGTCCAAACTGGATGGAAAGCGAAATAATTGGATACAAAAAGAAATGTAAAAACCAGTAATAGAAGAGGTCTCATACGTAGCGGATTGATTTATGATTCAACTATAACGCTTGCTTTAATAAAATAGTACGAGTATCTAAAATTATCAATTGGCTACCAACTCAAACTCCACCACTCCATACCTGCTCTTCACCACCGCTCGTGGAAAGGCATTGAAGTGCCACCATTCGCTGGGAATGTTGATGAATCGTTGTGAACGCATGATTTTTCGCAATAATTGGCGGTTGGCGAGTTGTTTTTTGGTCAATTCTCCCGAAGCCAAAAACTGCGCTTCTAAACTTGGGTAAGCAATTTGTCGGCTATCATCGTAACCTGCTCCCATGTCAAGTGGTTTTCGGTTGGCACCACAAATCGTCAAATCGACTGCCGCGCCGTAATTGTGTACGCTTCCGTTGCGCGGGTTACTCACAAATTTCACCCGTTGCGCCACCGGAATGGTGTCCAACGCACGCCACATTTCCCACTGCACCGCCAACGGACGCACACCATCGTAGACCAATAAATGCAAGTTGGAATCGATGGAAGTCAGTAATTCTTGGCATTTGGCAATACGCTGAGCAACATCGCGCTGCAAGTAAACCGTTTTTAATGTATCGTAAAGAACGCGGTGCATGAAGTTATCAGTTGAAGCGTATTTCAAGTCCCAAAACACCTTTTTATTGAACGAATCAACGCGAACCAAGGTGTCTTTTCCGTTGATCAACATACTTGGAATTGGAACAACAGCTTTCTTTTTAGGAGGTCTCACAGCATCCTTTTCTGAAATTGCTTTCGTTTCTCCTGAAGCATTTTCACACGCTTGGAATACTAGTAAAGACAAAAAAATAAGCCCAACGACGCTGTTTTTCATACTACAAAAATGGTTAATTTCTATAGATTCAAGATGATAAACTTCCGTAATATTGCGGGATTACTGAATTTAAATCATTGTAAATCAAATTTTTAAATTCAAAAAACAACCTTTTACTTATCACAAAATCCACTCAATTATTCCATCCATATTCCCAACATTCTACGTACTTTTGCCTTCCTTGAAAACACAAGTTTATGCCAAAGATTTCGCAGAAAGCCATTGATATGCCGGCGTCGCCAATCCGTAAGTTGGTTCCGTATGCCGAAAAAGCCAAAAAAGCAGGAAAAATCGTTTATCACTTAAACATAGGTCAACCCGATATCGAAACACCGAAAGTGGCACTAGATGCCATTCGTAACTTCGACCATAAAGTGATTGAATACAGCCACTCGGCCGGATTCGAATCGTACCGCAACAACTTGGCTGCAACGTATCAAAAAGGTGGCTTGCCTGTGAATCCGGAAGATATTATTATCACAACCGGTGGATCGGAAGCATTAATTTTTGGGTTTATGACGACCTGTAATCCGGGGGATGAGGTCATTATTCCTGAGCCATTCTACGCAAACTACAACGGATTTGCCGTAACAGCCGGACTCACAGTAGTTCCTGTAACTGCAACCATCGAATCGGGATTTGCATTACCTCCCGTTGCCGAAATCGAAGCAAAAATCACATCGAAAACAAAAGCTATTGTGATTTGCAATCCCGGAAATCCGACAGGCTACTTGTATTCGAAAGAAGAATTAGAGCAACTGCGCGACATCGTTAAAAAACACGATTTGTTCTTGTTTGCCGACGAAGTTTACCGTGAATTCTGCTACGATGGAGCTGTACCGTTTTCGGTATTAAACCTTGAAGGCATCGAACAAAATGTGATCATGATTGATTCCGTTTCGAAACGCTATTCTATGTGTGGCGCACGAATCGGAGCATTGGTTACGAAAAACAAAGAAGTTATGGCTGCCGCTTTGAAATTCGGTCAGGCGCGTTTGTCGCCACCAACCGTTGATCAGATTGCTTCCGAAGCAGCACTAAATACACCACAATCGTATTTCGACGACGTGGTAACCGAATACGTAGAACGTCGCAACATTATGGTTGACGGTCTCAATAACATTCCAGGAGTTTTCTGCCCGAAACCAAGTGGTGCATTTTATTGCGTCGCTAAATTTCCGGTCGACAATGCCGAACGTTTCTGCCAATGGTTGTTGGAAGACTTCGAATTTGAAGGTCAAACAGTGATGATGGCACCAGCCAACGGGTTTTACGCAACACCGGGTGCCGGTGAGCAGGAAGCGCGCATCGCCTACGTGTTGAAGAAAGACTCGTTGCGCAAAGCAGTTAAATGCCTCGAAGAAGCGTTGAAGGTTTATCCGGGGAGAATTTAATTCGCCGTGGAGATTCTCATAATTCTAGTTCTAATATTGATCAACGGTGTCTTTTCGATGGCCGAGATCGCCATGGTTTCAGCCCGAAAGACACGATTGGAATCGGCAGCCAAACGCGGCGATAAATCAGCCAAAGCGGCTTTGGAAACCATCGCCGCACCCAATCGTTTTTTGTCGACGGTACAAATCGGAATTACCCTTATCGGGATCATGACCGGTATTTTCAGTGGTGAAAACATTACCAATGATATTCAAGCTTATTTTGAGCAGTTTGCATCTACCAAGCCTTATGCTCACACGCTGAGTGTAACTGTTGTTGTTGGTTTATTGACTTTCTTTTCACTCGTTTTGGGTGAATTGGTTCCGAAGCGCATCGGTTTGGCCAACCCGGAAAGTATTGCCAAAATCATGGCACGACCGATGAAAATCATTTCGATGATTACCTCACCGTTTGTGTGGTTGCTCACTGTAACTTCCGATTTGCTAATCAAATTATTCCGAATCAAACCGTCATCCGACAGTAAAGTAACCGAGGAAGAAATCAAAGCCATTATTCAAGAAGGAACCGAAGGCGGTGAAGTACAGGAAATTGAACAAGACATTGTGGAACGTGTTTTCCACCTTGGTGATCGTACCATCAGTTCGTTAATGACGCATCGTAACGACATGATTTACCTGAAGTTATCCGACGACAGCGAAACCATTCGTTCCATTGTTAATACCGAAATGCACTCACTGTATCCGGTCTTCGAAACCAACAAAGACCATGTGAAAGGCGTTGTGTTGCTCAAAGATTTGTTTCGCCACATTAACGATGCAGATTTCAATTTAGAGCGTTTACTGATCGATCCTTACTTTTTGTCGGAACACATCTCGGCTTACGAAGCCTTGATCCAGTTCAAAGAATCGAAATTACACTACGGAATCATCACGGATGAATTCGGTCAAACACAGGGAATTGTAACCCTCAATGACTTGCTACAAGCTTTGGTGGGCGATTTCTCCGATTTCTACTCCGAAGAATTTAACTTCGTAGAACGCGAAGACGGTTCATGGCTCATCGATGGGCAATATCCGTTGGCTGAGTTCTTCCGACATTTCGACCTCGAAGATGTAGCTTCCGACCTCAAATTCACCACAGTTGGCGGATTGATTATGCATGAAATCAGAACTATTCCCACAACAGGACAAATCATCCAATGGATGAATTTTGAAATTGAAGTAGTAGACATGGACGGCGCACGGATTGATAAGGTAATTGTTCGTGTACTCGGGGAGTAATTTTTAATGTTGAATGCTTAATTTTGAATGGGGGATTAGGGTAACTATTCGGTTCTTCGTACTTTTCATATAGAATTATTGTTTTTAGAAAAATCAATTCAACATTCAACATTTTAAAAAGAATGAAACAATTCGAAATTCCCGAGTTTTATCGCTCACCGATCATTAGCAAAGTAAAAGCATTCCGCAAGGCACAAGATCCACGCAAGAAAGATTTCACGCCTACAGTGCTCGACTTTGGGAACCTAAAACTGGTGATCGCACGTCATTTCGGATTTTGTTACGGAGTTGAAAACGCCATCGAAATTGCTTATCGTGCTATTGCCGAGAACGAAGGAAAACGTATTTTTCTGTTGAGTCAAATGATCCACAATCCGGGTGTAAATGAAGATTTGACCAATCATGGAATCACTTTTATTCAGGATACGGAAGGCAAACAACTCATCGATTGGAACGAAATTACTGCCGAAGATGTGGTGATCATTCCCGCTTTCGGAACCACGCTCGAAATTGAAGCAATTCTAAAGGAAAAGGGGGTGAATGTGGAACAATACAATACCACTTGTCCGTTTGTAGAGAAAGTGTGGAACCGTTCCGAAAAACTGGCTCAGGATCAACACACGCTTGTCATTCATGGAAAATACAACCACGAAGAAACCCGCGCTACCTTTTCGCATACAGCTGCACACACACAAGCGGTGATTGTGAAAGATCTTGCCGAAGCTAAATTGTTGGGCGAATGCATTACCGGAAAACGATCATCTGAAGAATTTTATCAATTATTCAACGGGAAATACACAGCCGGTTTTGATCCGGAAGTTCACTTTTCGCGTTTGGGAGTGATCAATCAAACCACAATGCTTGCCACCGAAACGCAAGAAATTGCTGAGTATTTGAAAGCATTGACTGAAGCTCACGCGCTGGAAAACAAACTCGACAAACGTTTCGCCGATACGCGCGACACCTTGTGTTATGCCACCAACGACAATCAATCGGCCACGCTCGGACTCATGGAAGCCAAACCCGATTTAGCAATAGTAGTGGGCGGTTACAACAGTTCCAACACCACGCATCTAGTAGAATTACTCGAGCAAACCTGCCCGACTTACTTTATCAAAGACGCGACCGAAATCAGCGATTCAGGAACGATCAACAGTTTCAATATTCACTCCAAATCAATGGAAACCGTTTCTGATTTCATTCCTCAATCCGAAAGACCATTGAGAATAGCCATTACTTCCGGCGCTTCTTGTCCCGACGCTACGGTTGATCAGGTAATTCAACGTGTTTTAAAGCTAACTCAACCGGAAAAGGATTTGGAATCGGTGCTTCGATCAATTCAGTAATTTTTTGATGTCGAATCACACCAAAGGCGGACACGGTGCTTGATTTTTGATGTTGGATGAGTTGGTTCTCTTCACTAAAAATACCTTTTCATAAAGGAAATATGAATTGTCAATCTGGCGTAACTTTCGATTAAATCAGTTGAGGCGTGCTTTTCACCTAAATCTAATCCAACATCAAGCATCCAAAATCAAACACCTTCTAACCAAAATACTCCTTATACCACCCAATCTCATGATGATCCAACGCTTCCTCATTCACCAAATGATTCTTATCCAATTTCGCATACAATAGTTCCAATGAAGCAAAATCACGCTGACTGATCACCTTAAACCCGTTTCGCATCAGCTGTGCAGCACACACTCCGGCTCCGATTTGATAGACTTTGTTCTCACCGAAACGATTACCGTCGTAAATCACCTGACTGCCACAAGCCGCGCTGATATCCATGAGTACCGCCAGTTCTATTTGTTCGCGTTGAGCCAACTCCAACATTTTCTCGGATGCGCGAATCATACCTTGCGTCCAATCAATTCCTGATTCGGTGAGCACACGAGCTCGACCTTCCAATACATCGAGTCCTGTTCCACCATGAATGTCGCACATTTCGCGTGGCGTACCGAAAGAAAATTCTTCCGGACAAAATCGCACCAACTTTGCAGTTTCATAAGTAAGCAGTTTCAATGCACTCGGATATTCTCCATTAGCACTTCCGTCAAAACCACAAGTTGTTCCTAGCAAACATGCACTCATGAGTATTCTTAGTGGTTGTTCCGTGGTTGGAACTCTTAAATTCTGTATGTAACTCTGATCTGTCATCTGTGAAAAAATTAGTTTAAACCTTTACAATACTTTGTATCGGCTAGCCGATGCGCTTCTTACTTACCACAGATGCACAGATTTTTGCGTGCCTAACGGACACGCTTTAAATTACAATGGCGAGTGCGTTAGCCGAGCGGAATCTGTGTATCTGTGGGAAGTCAACACAACACTCATACTCGATACATGGCTTATTAAAAATAACCATTTTAAATGAAAAAGACCCGTTGATTTCGTTGCTTTTTTCGCTGTTCCACAAAAAATCAAGTATAAATTCTCATTCATTGTATTTGATTCAACAATTGTTTATTTTCATGGCGTAAAACCCATCCATGGAGCGGCTGATTAATATTCTGATTATTGACGATAATGAAACGGACCAATTGGCCTTGCGCGAAATTCTAGGCGGTGGTGGTAACATCCTGCTAGAATGCGATTCCATTGAAGAAGCCCATCATATTCTGAGTCGAAAGGAAGTCGGAATTATTCTGATCAACATCGACAGTGCGTTCTTTTCATCGATGGATGAATTTCAGGAGTTATTGGAGAAACACCAGCAAAACACGCATTACTCCATTGTCATTACTGAAAATGCGCGTTCGGGTTCAAAAGTCTTACGTGGACTCAACAGCGGCGCGGTCGATTTCATCAGTAAACCTTTCAATCCGCACTTGATTCAAGCTAAAATTGAGGTGTATAAGTCCCTTTATTACAAAGATCAGCGCATTGCTCAGTTGCTGGGAAATATTTTGCCGCGAACCGTATTGGAAGACCTAAACAATCACGGAAAATTCTCTCCAAGAAGGGTTGATAAAGGTGTGGTTCTCTTCACTGATTTCGTTGACTTCTCCATGAAATCAAAGTCCATCAAACCGCTGAAACTGGTCAAACGATTGGAGCATTATTTTACGCGATTCGACGAAATCACTGAGCGGTATAAATTAGAGAAAATCAAAACCATAGGTGATGCCTACATGGCGTTGGCCGGAGTGACCGAATCGAACGAAGAACCGGTTCTTAGAGCTTGTTTGGCAGCGCTGGAAATGCGTGATTTTATCCGCAACGAAAAGGAAGTAGCTCGTGCATTGAAACGCGATTTTTGGGAAATCCGTATCGGAATTCACACAGGACCGCTTGTTGCCGGAATCATCGGTTCTGCACGTTATAGCTTCGACGTTTGGGGCGATACTGTAAACATTGCTGCTCGTGCACAACAGCTTTCCGAAATAGATGCGATTACCATTTCGCAGGAAATAATCGACGAGTGCGACAGTTTGTTTGAAAGTACCTTCATTGGTGAAGTACCGATTAAAAAACGAGGCGGTACGATGAGTCTCTATACACTCGATGGTTTGAAAAAAGAACACAGTTTGTATGGCGATGGGAAATTGGCCAACGTAGAATTACGCAAGCGTTGTTACATCACTTCGGTAGATTTCGAACACATGCGCAACGATATTGTCAACCGATTGAAGTCTACACTTCCTGAGGAAATGATCTACCACGATTTGGCACACACCTTAAATGTGGAAAAATCGGCCCTGCGTTTGGCGCGTTTGGAAGGTCTCAACGAAGAAGAAATCATGATGCTTAGAACCGCGGTGCTTTACCACGACAGCGGATTCATTTTTACTTATCATCGCAATGAATTGCATGGTGTGCGCATGATGGAGCAATCGTTGCCAAAATACGGTTACGATCCCGAGCAAATTGCCGCCATCAGAGCTATGATCCTCGCAACCAGTAGTGGAAACGAACCCATCACTTTATTGGAACAAATCATGTGCGATGCCGACCACGATTACCTTGGCAGAGCCGATTATTACATGGTAGCGGAAAAATTGCGTGAAGAAATAGCCATTTTCGGAACCACAATGACCGAAGAAGAATGGTTGAGTTTCCAGTTGACCTACTTACAAAACGATCACCGTTTCTATACATCGACTTCGAAAAACATTCGTGAACGCGGCAAACAAAATCGTATTGCAGAGTTAAAAACGAAACTGCGACAGTTGCAGATTCAGGAGTGAAAAAATTGAAAAACAGACCATTAAACGGAGATTACCCCATCTCCCTCCTTGAGGAGGGATAAAGGGAGGTGGCCAAAGGAAATTTTTGTATTAAAAAGCCACCCTCCTCGGTCCTCCCTCAAGGGAGGAGGCAGATTCAGTTCTCTATTTTGGAACTAATTGATGAGGGGAGGACATTCCAATCTCTCCCTAAAATCAATCTATACTATTTAATTCCAATCAAAAAGCAGGCACCAACAAATCCAACAAATCTTCCGGCTCTTCGGCCAATGAAAGCGCATTTGCGCGGGTTCTGATTCCATCAAACGGATGTAAATCTGCGTCGCGACCAGCGCTGAATAACATTGCTGGTGCAGGAGAACTGGCTGCAGCAGAAAAAACAGGCTCGCTAATAGTTCTATAGTCAGCTATTTCGCCGCTTGCAGGCACATCATCCATTCGCACAGCATAATCCTTCATGTCATCATTCAATGAAGCTACCAAAACAGCTTTTGTTGGTGTCGTTACTTGCTGCTTGGTCACAGCAGCAATTGTTTCTTTTCCGGTGCCTTCATTGGATACAAATTTCTCCAGCGGAGCTTGTTCTCGCCCTATGCTGGCACCGTCCACTTTGGCCGTTTTTAATTGAGGTAATGACTCGTGATCGGTTTGCACCAAGTTCCAAAACGGAATGGTTCCCAAAACAATAACCAAAATAGCCGCAATACGAAACCACGTGCGTTGGTACAAAGGAATAATAATCGGTTCGGCTGCAACGATAGCTTCAGGAGCTGTCCAATTGGCACGAATGCCCGGGTGTTTGGCTCCGAAAATGCTATCCAAACTGGATTTTATTTCCGGATTAACCACTGTTTGCTGTGTCATTGAAACGCCTTCCAATTCCTGGAAAAACTGTTTCATGCTCAGAAACTCTTCTTCGGATTCGCACAACTCTTGCACCACAACAAGCTCATCGCTCGTCAACGAGTCGAAGGTTTTGTCTTTGATGAGTTGTTCTACTGATGTTTCCATTTTTTCTACTATTCAATATTGTTATAATCTGCGTTGTTTTACGTTGTTTGCGCCGGGTGGTAAGCCTTGAGAGCTTCTGCCAGGTACTTTGTTGCATAAAACAACCGCGATTTTACTGTTCCTTCATTTATCTCTAAAATGTCGGCTATTTCCTTCATGGATAATCCATCAAAATGCCGCAATTCAAATACTTCTCTATGTTTTACGTCTAATTCCAAAATTTGTTCGTTAAATGCCTCCTTAAATAAACTATGGTGCACTTCGTTCATCGTATTTTTAGAACCGTCCATTACCGGATAACTGCTATCCAAGCCGTTACTAGTGTTCTTGCGAATCTCCTGTTTCTTGTACTCGTTCTTACACATGTTGTTCGCTACCGAATACACCCACGTTTTAAACGACCGTGAAGGATCAAACAATTCGGGGCGATGAATGAGTTTGGTAAACAAATCGTGTACAAAATCTTCTGCCTTTTCACGGTCGCGCCACAGCATGCGCATAAAGTAAGAAACCAATGCATTGGAATAACGTCCATACAAACTATCAAACGCACGCTGATCACCGCCTGCCATAGCGATCACCAACTGTTCGTCGGACATAGACTGATATTCCTTTTTGTACAGTTTCATTTACCGATGTACTTTTTCACTTTTTCAGGGTTATTTGTTTTCTCCCCGATTTTCAGGATCGCTTTATTCACCGCTTGTTCTTCGGCTGTATTGCCTTGAAGTACCAATTGTTTGCGCAGCGAAACCAACATCGGCAAGTAATTAGAACACCATTTATCGCCGCTATCGTTTGCCATTTCATTGATCAACTGAAACTTCAAGGTTTCTTTCCACAAGTTGTAATTGATGGAATAATTATCAACCGGAGTTGCCGAATACCTGAATGTCAATCCGATAGGATACAAGTTGCTCTTCATCGGAACAAAATAATCCTTTGGAAGGGTCATAGACAATTGCAGTGATTTATCAGAATTCAGTTGACATAATTCGGTCAAGTAAGCTGTATCAATCACGGTAGATGCCGGCAAAACCAGATTCTTCGAAGCCCAATCTGCCCGATAAGTTTCACTCTGCATGAAGTCAAGCGAAAGTAATTGTACATCTTCACGAACCGCATTGTTTTGCTGCACATAATACACGGCAAACATATCTTCAAAGCCGTGCATTACCAGAATAGAAGCTTCTTCGCCGGATAGCAGCAAATCATTGGCATACGTCAACTGACCTTGCGAAACAACTTTCGCGTCAATGAGTTCTTTGATCATCGGCAAGGCCAGATCTGACTCATTGGTAATAATATGGTAAGCTGCCTGTTGTTTTTTTACATCTGTATTTGTGGGCTGCAATGCTGCCGCTGCCTGCAGTTCGGGATAAAGATCGGTATTGTAATGTCCGGCCAAATAGGTGTAGAAGTGCGATTCGAAGGTATTCGGAAGTACAGCATTGTAATAGCCAACACTGGCATCCATATTGGATTGTTCTTCTGGAGAAGCAGAACGACGACTGTACTGGCTTTTGGAACTGTTTTGATAATTTTGAAACTGTTCCTGCATTTGTGTTTGTTGTTGAATGACCGGAGAATCTGCTTTTTCTTCGTCTTTTAACTCGATCTGCAAATCCTCAGAAGCTGATTGCGGGACTGCTTTTGTTGCCGAAATGCCAACCGATTGTTTTTCTCTTGATTCTGCTTTCTTTGCTTTTACAGTATTTTCTTTTTCCAGTATTTTTTCATCCTCAGCCGGCGATTCGTATTTATACGTGCGCACGCTATCAGGAAGTGCATTAAAATTACCGTTACCGGGGTTGTTATTATTTAACGTATTCGTTTGTATTATCAACCCGCTGTTGGTAACGCCATTACTATTACCACTACTAGCCGGCTCGGTATTCAATTCCTGCGTATTGGCCTGCGCAAACGATGTTGTCACAAAACCCAGAATAAATACAAAAATCAATCGTTGCATGATCACTTATTTTTCACCTGTACAGGTATAACAAATATACGTTCAAAGTTTTATAGAATTAATTAAAAGCAGTAATTCGATACTACAAGACGGAACTTAAGCAATTCCAATAAAACCCTCTATTCCAAAAGCAAACTAATATCTAACCACTAATATCTAACCACTATCAAATCTTCAACCTTTCTCACCGCCTTTTGTCATTCTTTTTACCCGAAAGTAAATCCGGACAAGCCTCGGACGTAAATAGTTTGTAAATTCGTCGCCGAACTAGATTTGAAACAATCAGCATGAAAAAAAGACTTTTAACCGCTTTCGTAGTGGGAAGTATTTTACCCTTGACTGCACAGAAAAAAGTGGAGTACGTAGAATATGACCTTCCAAACGGAATGCACGTGATTCTTCACGAAGAACACGCAACTCCAATTGTGGCCGTTTCGGTAATGTATCACGTTGGATCGAAAAACGAAAATCCTTCGAGAACCGGCTTTGCTCACTTCTTTGAGCATTTGTTGTTTGAGGGTTCTGCCAACATAAAACGTGGTGAATACAGTGAATTGGTTGAGAAAAATGGTGGTATGCTCAATGCCAATACGTCTCAAGACCGCACTTATTACTACGAATTGCTTCCGTCCAATCAGTTGGAATTGGGCTTGTGGTTGGAAAGTGAGCGTTTGTTGCATGCCAAAGTTGACCAAACAGGTGTTGAAACACAACGCGAAGTTGTAAAAGAGGAAAAACGTCAGCGCGTTGACAACCAGCCTTATGGTACGTTTATGGAAAACATGTTTGTGCGTGCGTATAATTCGCACCCATATAATTGGGTTCCAATCGGAAGTATGGAGCACTTGAATGCAGCGCAGGAAATCGATTACGTGAATTTCTACCGCACATTCTATGTTCCTTCAAATGCTGTATTGTCGATTGCAGGTGATATCAATATTGCAGAAACTAAAAAATGGATCGAAAAATACTTCAGTACGATTCCGAAAGGCGAAGCAATTAACTTGTACCGTGATTTTGAAAACCTTTCAGCGAATGATTTCTCCGACAAATATGGTGTAGAAAAATCAGCTTTCAGTGCTACCGACTTTTTAAATCCGAAAGATGCGAAAGCAAAAGCGTTGATCGCTAAATACAGTGCTATGCCGGTAGTTGTGCCTCGTCCGAAACCGATCATGGAACCAATCAACGGTGTTGTACGCGATACCATCTTCGATAACATCCAATTGCCTGGTGTTTTCATAGGATACAAATTCCCGAAAGAATCAGATAAAGATTTTGCTGCGTTGGAAATGCTAAATGCAGTGGTATCAGGAAGTACCAGTTCACGTATGAATAAAAACATCGTTGAGAAGAAAGAACAAGCGGTTGCTGCCTTCTCGTTTGCATTCAACATGGAAGATCCGGGATTGGGAATCGTTGCAGCAATTGCTTCGGCTGAAACCAAACTGGAAGATTTGGAAGCATCGTTGGATGCAGAGATCAAAGCCATTCAAAATGAATTGATCAGCGTGGAAGAATTTGAGAAAATCCGTAATCAGTTTGAAAATCAAATTGTAACATCTAATTCATCAGTTGCCGGTATTGCCGAAAATCTTGCACAAAACTACATGTACTTCGGAAGCACTGCTTTGACAAACGAGCAAATGCAACGTTACATGAGCGTAACACGTGAAGACATTCAGCGAGTGGCTAAACAATATTTGACGGCGAACAACCGCATCATTTTGTATTACTTACCAAAAGCGAATTAATAGAACGTCATGAAACAAATCATCACACTCGTTGCTTTAGTAGCAATTACAGGAGTTTACGGTCAACTTGATCGTTCTGTTCGTCCGAATCCGGCGCAAGCTCCAACCATTAACATTAACGATTCGGAAGTATTCAAAACCAGTAATGGTATTACGGTAGTGCTTTCTGAAAACCACAAATTGCCGCGCGTTTCGTTTGACTTGGTAATGGGCGCATCGCCTATCGCTGAAGGACCGAAAGCAGGTGTCAATTCAATCATGGGACAATTGGTTCTTTCAGGAACTAGCAATCGCACCAAAGACGTATTAGACGCCGAGGTCGATTACATGGGAGCCACACTTAATGCCGATGGTAGTTCATTGTACTTGTCTTGTTTGACCAAACATTTAGACAAAGCTTTGGGAATTATGCAGGATGTTGTATTGAATACGACCTTCCCTGAAAGTGAATTCGAGCGCATCAAAAAACAAGCCGAATCAGGATTGTTGTCTGCAAAGGCAAGTCCGGATGAAATGGCTGCTAATGCAGAAAAAAGAGCCAATTTTGCTGGTCACCCTTACGGTGATGTCATGAATGAAGCTTCTTTGGCCGCAATTACGCGCGAAGATGTTTTGGAAAACTTCAAAGCAACATTTACACCTCAAGGTGCTTATTTAGTTATAGTTGGAGACATTACCAAAGATCAGGCGAAAGCTTTGGCTGAAAAGTATTTCGGTTCTTGGAAAGGCAAAAGTTTGTACAAAGTAGATTTGGGCGGTGGAAAAGCAACCAAAGGAAACCGTGTTATTTTCGTAAACAAACCGGGAGCAGTTCAATCGGTGATTTCTATTTCATTGCCGGTAGACGTTAAATCGGGCGACAAAAACCAATTGCCTTTGACTGTACTAAGCGAAATCTTGGGTGGTGGAAGTTTTGGAAGCCGTTTGATGCAAAATCTACGTGAAGACAAAGCATATACTTACGGGTGTCGTTCTGATTTACAAATCACCCGCGATGGTAGCTGGATGAGTGCATCGGGAAGTTTCCGCAACGAAGTTACCGACAGCGCGATTGTGCAGATTTTGTATGAATTTGCACGTATTCAGGAAGGTTATGTAACCGACGAGGAATTGTCGTTGACAAAAGCAAGTATGGCCGGTGGTTTTGCCCGTTCATTGGAAAGTCCGCAAACCATTGCGCGTTTTGCCCTGAACATTATCCGCAACAACCTCGCTGCTGATTACTACAAAAACTACTTAAAGCGTTTGGACGCTATCGATAAAGAAACCGTTTTGCTCATGGCACAACAATATCTTGCAAGTGGTTACAACATTGTAGTAGTAGGAAATGAATCGGTATTAGACAAAATCAAGCAATTTGATGCTGATGGTGTGATCGAAAAAATGGATGCTTTCGGAAATCCGGTAGTGGAAATGAAAACAGCTGATATTTCAGCCGATCAATTGTTAGAGAAATACATCTTGGCAGTTACGCAAACAACTTCACTGAAAGCGGCAACTAAAAAGATGAAGAAAATCAAGTCTGTAACGAAAGAAATGGAATTGACTGCACAACAAATTCCGGCAGCTTTGAAAATGACAGATGTTTTCCAGGCGCCTAACAGCGATGCAAGTCAGATCGAAATGCAGGGAATGGTATTGCAACGTCAGTATTTTGATGGTACAAACGGTGGAAGCACCAGTATGCAGGAAGGTAAAAAACCATTGAGCCCTGAAGCATTGGCTGCGAAGAAAAAATCCATTGGTTTGTTTCCTGAGATGAATTACAAAACATCAGGCATGACTTACGAATTGAAAGGAATCGAAAACCAAAACGGAACCGATTTCTACGTGTTGTTTACCACAGACGGTGACAAACAACAATTCGATTATTTCAATACCAAAACGTTCTTGAAAGCAAAATCTGTGATTATTCAAACGCAAGACGGTGAAACATCCGAACAAGCTATTTCATTTGGTGATTACAAAGATGTGAACGGACTTTTATTTGCTCATTCAATGAACCTTATGATGGGTGAAATGGGGTTATCCGGGAAAATCGTGAAATTGGAAGTCAACGGAAAAGTTGATCCGAAGACATTTGTTGAATAAGATTTTTCAATCTGATGATGAAGGCCTCAACAGAAATGTTGGGGCTTTTTTATTACTGGAAATCTTTCATACAAGCAAAGACATCATCCTTTCCGTCCCGTAGGGACGAAATATGGAAGAAATAAATGCATATATTGATATCCACCCTGTAGGGGTGGGACATTGTTTGATTGTCTATATTCTACCCCTACGGGGTAGTTGATCAAGGTAGTTAGATTTCTATTACCATATTTCGTCCCTACGGGACTTACCCGAGTCAGAAAACCTAAAAGACAACAAGATTGTACGGAAAACTGCAACTGCTCCAAATCAAGTATGATTATCCGACCCGACCAAACTTTTCCTTTCATCTACTTTTGGGGAAAAGAAAGCTAAAACAAGATGAAACATTTTCTGGTACTTATTTTATTATCAATGCTGATCGGTTCATGCAGCATTACCAAGAGAAGATACAATACCGGTTGGCATGTTGAATGGAACAAACCACATCGTACTGATGGTGAAACTGTTTCAAAAACGAATGATTTCGATCAATCTGCAATTGATGAACCAACGGAAACTTCTTCAGATACTGCGATCATTCAACCTGTATCCTACAACGCCCAGGAAACTGCAGCAACCGTTTCCTCCATTCGAACCGAAGAATCGTCTGAAAGACCGAAAGACAATGCCTCATCAACCGAAAGTACACAAGAAAGAACCAGTGTGCTTGAAAATAAGTCTTCTTCAACTGCTGTTATAAAAGACGAACCCGAGGAACCGAAAAAAGAAATGTTCCCCAATTCGGAACGTGTTATTCCCATTCCACTGGCCATTCTACTAACCATACTGTTGGTTTTTGTAGGTGGTTCTGTAAGCGCTTTTATTGGTACAATCATTTACCTGGTTATTGCTTTTTTGATAGGAGAATCCTTATTAATTGCTGCTATTGGAGTATTCTTCGGGGCTCTTGTATTCACTATGGTTGTAGTCTTGATTTTTCATCTGTATAATCGAAAACAAACCAAGTATGGTTCCATACGCGAACGCAATCTGGCCTACATCTGGTATGCGTTGGGTATTTCATCCGGAATTGGGCTTATAATCTGGCTTGTAAGCATTGGTCTTTATTGATAAATCAATCGCCATTTCAGTCATTACTACATACATCTACAAAAAAAGGCTTACGGAAATGAATCCGAAAGCCTTTTTTATCTTGTCTGTCATCGAAATTACTCTACTATCACTCTTACTGTTGATTTTTCGACTTGAGTTCCATCCAATTCAATCAAATACAAACCTTTCGGCATTCCTAAAAGATCGATGGCGTTACCTGAAAGTGTTATTTCTTTCACCAAGCTACCTGCCGTGGTATAAAAACGTGCGGTTTCAAATGCGGTGTTTCCTGCTACAGTTAACAGTGTACTAGCCGGATTCGGATAAACGGAAACAGTGGTGGTTTCTTCAGTAATACCCAAACTACACCCAGAAGTACAATAAGTCACTGTTCCGGCGATTGTTCCTAAGTTGAGATCAAAATCACTACCGGTAGCATCACAGAAATCGAGTGTTCCGGAAATCACACCAACGTTGTACGAATCGTTTCCGACGCAGATATCACCGCTTCCGTTCACATCATCCGAACTGGCAAAATCGCCTGTTACAGCCATAGCGCCGTTATTGGTGAGCAACGCTGAGCCACCAAGTGTATCTCCGGTATACGCATTTCCGCCCACAAAAACACTCAATCCGTTAGCAATGGTAAAATCACCGGCGTTGTACCAATTGCCCGATACATCCATGAAACCGTTGTTGGCCATGTTAAATGTTCCCGTACTGCCAAAAGTTGCAATGGTCAAATACCCGCCGTTGGCATTAAACGTTCCGGTGTTTCCCATCGAATCGGCCGCAATGTGACCTGTATTGGTGAATGTTCCCGTATTCAGGAAATTGCCCGCGTAAAAGTTTCCAGAGTTGGTAAACGTTCCCTCGGTAAGCAAACTATCGATACCGCTGATGGTAGTAGAATTTGTAAATGTTGTTCCGGAAGCAAAGTACAATCCGCGGTCTACGGAAAACTGACCTGTATTTGATCCGCTGGCGCCATTGGTAAAGGCTATATCTGTAAATCCGGCCGTACCGATGATGACCAATTGCGAACCTGCACCATCGACCAATAATTGGCGACTCACATCTTGTACCAAAGAAGCTCCAGCCGAAACCTCAATTTTTCCACCCGAAGTAATGGCCCAATCAACATCCATCGTTACCTGATGATCCACATAAATAATATCATCAGTTGTTGGGAAGCATAAACAATCCCAAATAAACGGATTGGTAGCCGCGCCATTTGAAACGGAATGAATGGTTTGCTGAGCAGAAGCCGTTACAGCAAGAAAACAAAACGGTAGTAATCGTTTTTTCATAGTAAGTAGATTTTTTGTGAACCTGTTACCAAATATACTGCCAAAACAGAAAAAGCCAACGAATCAGCCAACTAACTTTTTGAATATCACATAAAAGTCAAAAACGGTTCAATTTGTAGCAATGTTTATTCATTGACAGATTTCAAGAAACGTTTTTTGGTTATATTAGAAACTACTAAACTTAGCTTATGAAATCATTGTTTCTCCTTTTCTTTTTGGTGTGTTCGGTTGTTGTTTGTGCTCAGAATAACAGTGATTCTCATAAAACTATTCCACCTGATTCCCTTAAACAAAAAGTTAAAAATCCTAGTAATCAGTTTTCAAGCGATATAATTGTTCTGCCTGCAAAAACACATGACTTACAAGAAAAAAGAAGTTGTTACCCCGAGAGCATTCCTAATGAAATTAAGCAGGTTGGCATCTTCAAAGATAGTAAGTTGTGGGATGGAAAGGAATATATTTATGACGAGGATTGTATTCTTTTGAAAGTGAAAATCTTCAAAAACTGGCTGTATCATTCTGATGGGCAACTTTAATCAAGTGAATCAATGAAACAGCTAATGATCGTTTTCCTTTTGTTCATTGTTCAGAACACTTTTGCACAAGATGTTTACAACTATACCGATGAAAATGGGATGAAACAAGGTTATTGGGTTTACCTCGGAAAAGACCGTCCTGAAACAGGTATTCCCCCCGAAGGAAAAGTGGAAGAAGGAAATTACGTAGATGATAAAAAAGAAGGAATTTGGATTAGATACCATAATAATGGTGCCACACCAAAACTGAAAGGCGAATATGAAAATAACCGGCCATATGGGCATTATACCAAATATTATCCCAACGGAAAAATAAAAGAACGCGGGTATTTTATCAAAAACAAGAACCTTGACACACTCGAGCGCTTTTTTGAAAACGGAAAACTTGAGTTTTTTGCCACGTATGACAGCACAGGCAAGGAACACGGTACGATTCGGAAATACAACTTTGACGGGAGTTTAAATTGCGAGTACGAGGCAGTTCATGGAACTATACCGAATAGACCAGCTTGCCTACCTCCGATTGTCCATTGCCCTATTCCAATTGAACCTAAAGAAATCGGACCTATTTACCTTCATGAAGATCAATTAACAACCCCAAGTACAATAGGACCAATTAATTTAGAGCCTATTCATTTAGCACCACTTGAAGGCAAAGTGAATACAAAAGGCATAAGATGGCAACCAAATGGCTATAATAAAGTGTATAACGAAGATGGGGAAATCTGGCAAGACGGTATTTTCAAAGAAGGAAGATTATGGGATGGAAAAGTATATGTTTACTCCCAAGAAGGACTGCTCCTGAAGGTAAAGATTTACAAACATGGAGATTTCCATTCCGACGGGCAACTTTAACGAATCGAGTATGAAAACAATCTCTCTTTTAGTATTCAGTTTAGTTGTTTTGACCCTTTCGGCGCAGGGTGTTGATTATTTGCAGAATGGTATCGCCCCCCAATTTACCAATGCACGGGATTATGAAAGGGTTTCTACTCCGCCAACTAGAAAGCATGATTCGTCAAAAAGCGCTTCTATACTACTGAAACGATTGCTTAATGATACCATCAACCAACGAGACAGCAATGGACTCAAACAAGGTTATTGGATTTATTACGGCAGTGACCGTCCGGAGTCAGGTATTCCCGCCAATGGAAAAGTGGAAGAAGGAACGTATATCGATGACAAAAAAGAAGGTATCTGGATCAAGTATCATAATGATGGAGTTACCCCAAAACTCAAAGCTGAATACAAGAACAACCGACCGGTGGGGAATTATACTACGATTCGTGGTAATATTATTGAAATCGGCAACTTCGAAAAGAATCAATACCATGATTCAGTTATACGCGGAAGTAGTCTTGGTAGAGAATACGAAGCATTTTTCAACGAAAACGGCAAAGAAGAAGGACGAGTGAATTATTATTACTCCAGCGGACAATTAGAATTTACCTACAATTCCGTAAATGGCACACCAACCGGAAAAGCAACGCGTTACTACGAAAATGGCGACATCAAGGAACGCATTGAATATAGCGAAGATGGTAGCGTTGCGAAATCGGAACAATTTGGGCAGGTAAACCTTGATCCGTCGGAAATCATTTCCGCAGAAAAGGCACCTTCGCTCGTGAATCCAATGTATACAAAAGGAATAAAATGGAATCCCGACGGCTACAATAAAGTCTACAACGAAGACGATGAAGTTTGGCAGGACGGCATTTTCAAAGAAGGGAAATTGTGGGAAGGTAAATTGTATGTTTATGACCGAGATGGCATCTTACTAAGGGTGAAAGTATTCAAAAACGGGGTGTATCATTCTGATGGGCAACTTTAATTTAGTGAATCAATGAAACAGCTAATGATCCTTTTCTTTCTGGTGTGTTCCATGATTGGTCGTTCTCAAACTATTGATGACCGCTGGATTAGCAATTGCAACAATGCCAAAGAAGGTTATTATGTCTGGTATGGAATAGATCGTCCTGAAATGGGGATTCCCGACAGTGGCAAAATTGAAGAAGGTACTTACATCAATGACCGAAAAGAAGGCATTTGGATCAAGTATCACACTGACGGTTTCACACCTAAGTTAATTGGTGAATACGATAACAATCGACCAAACGGCAAGTGTTGGACGTTCTATCCAACAGGCCAACTGAAACAGTCTTTGTATCTAATAAAGAGCCATTACCGAGATTCATTAATGAGCTACCACGAAAATGGTGTTCTAGAATATGAAGCGTTTTACAACGAAAATGGCAAAGAAGAAGGGCGTGTCAATTATTACTTTCCAAACAAGCTGCTAAAATTTACTTACATATCTGTAAACGGTGTTCCTACGGATACCGCCTATCGTTACTTGGAATCGGGAATACTTAAAGAATCGATTATTTATGATGATAAAGGAACTATTAAAAAAACAATCGTTCATAATTTGGACAACACTTCATCAAGAATACCTGAAAGAATACCGGAGGGTTGTGGCGGTGGTAATGGATTTAGACCCAACGGTTATAATAAAGTCTACAACGAAGACAATGAAGTTTGGCAAGACGGTATGTTCAAAGAAGGTAAATTGTGGGAAGGCAAAGTCTATATCTACGACCAAGAGGGTATTTTAGTGAAGTTGAAAATATACAAAAACGGGGTGTATCATTCCGAACGGCAACTTTAACGAATCGAGGTATGAAAACAATCACCCTTTTAGTATTCAGTTTAGTTGTTTCGGCCTTTTCGGCGCAGGATAGCGATAGTTTGCCGAATGGTACCAAAACCTCAAATGTTGATAAGCTTGGAAAGTGGGTTTATTATGGGAAAGAAAGACCCGATTCCATTCCTTTTCTGAATGATACAAGAGCGACTGACACTATGCCTCGCATTCAAGGAATTTGGGGCAACCATCATAGCAGATATGACCGTTATGATCGTATTTCCGGAAAATTCACGTTTTTTTATCCAAGTAAAACCATAAAAGAAACCGGAACTTTTGAAAAAAACCAATACAGGGATTCGTTAATCCGCTATTATGAAAATGGCCAACGCGAATACGAAGCTTTTTACAATAAAGGAGGCAAAGAAGAAGGGCCTGTGAATTATTATTACTCCAATGGTCAATTGGAATTTACTTACAATTCTAACAACGGCACTCCCACCGGAAATGCAACGCGTTATTATAAAAATGGCGATATCAATGAACTCATTGAATATGGCGAAAACGGTAGCGTTGCGAAATCAGAAGAATTCAAACAGGCAAACCTCAATCCTTTGAAAATCATTTCAACAGAAAAAGCACCTTTGCCAGTACATCCGATCAACACAAAAGGAATGAAATGGAACCCAGACGGTTATAACAAAGTCTACAACGAAGACGATGAAGTTTGGCAAGATGGTGTTTTTAAAGACGGTCAGCTTTGGGATGGAAAAGTATATGTTTACGACCGGGATGGGATTTTACTGAGAGTAAAGGTTTACAAAGGCGGATCTGAACATTAATTTCACCTCAAAGACACAACGCTTTCGCCGCAGCTTGTGCCATCGCATGTCGCCAATAGCTTTAGCGTAAGCATTGTGTTGAAAAAAATCAGTGCTTCACCAATCGTCTTACTTTCAAATCGCTGTTAGCATCACTTACTTGCACTACATACGTGCCTTGGGCTGCAGCACCGAGATCGATGATTGTCTCTTGTTCAAACGAAACCGTTTTGATAGCTCTTCCTTTTGTGTCGATAACAGTTAGCGTATAATCGCCCGGTTGTTGCATGGTAATGGTGAACGGACCTTCAGTCGGATTCGGGTAGATTGTTAACGCATTCGCAAGCGTATTTTCAAGAACACCAACTGAAACGAAATTCACATCGTTTACAATGCTTCCTCCGGCATTGATAATCCAGTTTTTTGGATCAATGGATAAGATATTCACCACATTTCCGGCGTTCGGAATAATGTATTGATTCGTCGCTGTATTTATTGGGAAACGAATAATGGTATCAGTCAAAATCTGACGATCAAAACGGATTTCCAAATCGTTGGTGAAAAGCGGAGTGATAGCACTCGCAGAAGCAGTTTGGGATATTTCCATTAGTAGATCATTGCCTACCATGTTCCAGCGCGCCGAATAAGTAGGAAAACCTTCTCCGAAATACCATTCTTGCATGAAATCGGTGAAATCCATTCCGGTAACATCTTCCATTACCTGAATGAAATCAACACCCAAAGCAGTAGAATCGGCATATTGTTGTTGATATTGTTGCAAACCGGCAAAGAATAGACTGTCGTTATTGATCAAAAAACGCAAGGTATGAACGATGGAAGCTCCTTTGTCGTAGGTCAAACGACCCGAGAAAATCCGTCCTTCGTTTAAGCTGTCTTCTACCCAAACACTACCATCAGGTTGCGACATCACATTGTCGTGGCGATCTAACATATCAGCTTGTTGCTGACCCGGATACAAATTTTCTAACATTAAGTATTCCGAATAAGAAGCAAAACCTTCGTTCACCCAAATATCTGCCCATGAAGCGCAAGTAACGTGATCTCCCCACCATTGATGGCCCAATTCATGAGACGTCAATCCTTTGTTGAAAAAACCTTGTGTTGTCATTGTTTGATGTTCCATTCCACCACCCAGCGGAGCCATGCAATGACCGTATTTTTCGTCGGCAAAAGGATAAGGTCCATACAAGTCGGCAAAAAGCTCAATAAAATCTACTGTTTCATCAATATCCGATTGAAAATTGAGCAAGGTTTGCGGATTATCGTAGATGAAATTTTGAACGGTTACCGGTCCTGAATTTGAAGGATTTGCTGTAACGGTATATTCTACATAATGAGCAATAGCTACCGAAATCAGGTAATAATCGATTGGATGGCGGTGTTTCCATTCAAAACGATGGGTTCCGTTTCCTAAATCAACAATTTGTTCCAAAACGCCGTTTGAACCGGCTTTACAACTGGTTGGAACCGTAATGTGAAAAGCAGAACTATCCGCTTTATCGCGCAATGATTGTTTCACCGGAAACCATTCATAAGCCGAAAACGGTTCGGAAAGCGACCAAGTCACCTGATTTCCCCAAGAAGGAGAAAAATCGTTCGTCATGCCACTTCCTCCCAACGGATTGCTGGCAGCTGTTGGTGGTGTTCCCTGATAATCCACACGAATTACAAATGATTCATTAGTCGTGGCATTTACCGGAACTTTTAATGCTGATGCATTTCTGCTGTAAGTCACCGGATTTCCATCAACTTCAATGGAGTTAATCACAAACGTAGGAAACAACTCCAACAAAGCAGAATCGAGGTTTTCTCGCGCTGAAGCATGAATTTCAACCGCTCCCGAAAGTGTGGTAGCCGTGTTGGTCATGTTCAGATCCAGAAAATAAAAGTGCACATCGTAACGTTCCGTTTCGGCTATTTGCGCTATAGTAAACGTATTGCTTTTAAGCTGTTTGTTCTTTGATTTTACTTGTGAGCAATTGCCTTTGGCATCTTGACCGAAGGAGAAAAAAGGGAATGAGAGGAGGAGGAGGAGAAAATGTTTCATTCATACAGTTTTAGTTCATCCAAATTACGGAATGTTTTGTTAGGAAGAATACCACACAGAAAGTAATTACTGCCTTTCAGGCAAAAGGTGAATGTAAAATTGAAAACAGTAGGGTCAACTCGCGAGTTGACCCTACTGTTTTCCATTATTTTAACGCATAACTTCTTGAACATCAAAAACCTGATGTCCATTTTTATTAGTTCGAAGTCGTTTTTCTCTACCTTTGTACTGTTTTGAAGCTGATCACGTTGAAAATAGGGGCGAATGAATAAACCCTGCTGGTATAGAGTTTTCTGGATGACACTAGTTGTTTTTCTGGTGACCTGCACAGGGTTTGGGCAATCTGATGCTCGAAATTCTGCTGGTGAAACTGTGGCTAAACTCATTCAACAAAGTAAAGAAGTTGAAAAATCCGATCCGGATTCTGCCTATCATTTGCTCATATCAGCCAAACTCCAACTGAATAAAGTTACCAACAAGCGATTGCATTACAAAGTTTACTCGCTGCTGGCAACCACAGAAAAAAATAGTAAGCGAGAAATAATAGCCAGTTTGAATGCGGTAAACATTGCCGAGCAGTTGAACGACACATTGCTATTGGCTGAAAGTCATTACAACCTTGCCAAAAGTTATAAAAAACTGCAAATCTTTGACCGAGTGATGCTTCACCTGAAAAAAGCTGAGCTTTTGTACGGTAAGAAATTTCAATGGAAAAAGCGCGCGCAGGTTTTGGTGCTGATGGGGCATACGGCTGTGGACCTTTCAAATACACTTCACAAACGCCAGTTTCTTGACATTGCCAAGCGATATTATCAATTGGCCTTGCATTACTATAAAACACAGAAAGATAAGCAGAATCAGCTGTCTATCAACATAGCACTCGGTAATCTTTACATGCGCTATTATGCCTATGATCCGGATGAGAAATACATTCTTAAATCCATTGCGTTTTCGGAACTTTCATTGGCAATGACCGGGAATGATACCACCAGTGCCTCCGCTCCTTATTGCATTGGTAACATAGGAGAAGCTTATGGATTAATAGGTAATCGCAAGCAAGAGCAACGCTACTTTTTGCGAGCATTGAAAGGCTATGCGATGAACAAGGATTTTACTTCGTTGGCAGAACAACAATTACTGATGGCAGGTTCACTCATGGCAACCAAAAATTATTCGGAAGCACTTGTTTTTTTGGAAGATTTTAAAGCAAATGTAGAAGAACATCAACTGATTACAGGTTTGCGAATGTACCATAAAATGAAATCGGAAATTTTGTTTGAAACAGGTGATACGGAGGCGGCTTACCTCAATCGGTTAGCCTACGAAAAGGAACTCGATTTCCAATTATACGAAGAAAAAGAGCAGGAAATTTTGCGTTTACAAGTCGAGAACGAAATTATTGAGAAAGACAAACAAATCCAGTTGCTTAACAGTACAAAGGAATTCCAGAATCAAAACATTGAAGATCAAAGCAAGATTCGAAACCTATTGGTCATCGGAGTTTTATTGGCCTTTTTTCTTACCGGTGGAATCTACTTGAGATATCGTGAGAAAACACGTATTCACAAAATGATGGTGGAGAAAAATGTGCTGTTGCAAAAATTGTCTATCGTAGCTAGCGAAACAATGAACGGTGTAATTATCACAGATAAATACGGTATTCCTGAATGGATGAATGAAGGTTATCAACGCATGTTTGGCTGGGACTCGATACAGGATTTTATCCGACACACCGGCGAAGATTTTCTTTCGCTGAGCAGTTTAACCCTGGAAGAACTTCGAAATTACCAACAGATCGCCATCAAAGAACGAAAGTCTATTACGTATCAATCGCACAACCAAACCAAGAGCGGAAAACGGTTAGACATTCAATCATCGATGACACCCGTTTTTAATGAACGCGATGAGTTGAGCTATTGGGTGTTGGTAGAAACGGATATTACCGAAATTTCCATTGCCCGAGAAGTAGCCGAGCGAGAGCAGCGAATCACAGAAAACGCCCTCAAAATACAAGAACTGTTCATTGCCAACATTTCACATGAAATTCGCACACCAATGAATGGAATCATGGGGCTTTCCAGACAATTGAAAGATATTGCGCTCACCGTTCAGCAAAAAGAAATTGCCACAACTATTGTTCAAACCGCCACCGGATTATTACATGTAGTCAATGATTTATTGGATCTTTCCAAAATTCGGGCGGGGAAAATGAACTTTGAGTCCAGACCATTTGATTTGGAAGGTTTGCTCGAAAATCTGCGCAGAACTCAACAACTCAAATTCGACGAAAAGCACCTTCATTTTTCCTGTTACATTGATAAATCAATGCCGAAATGGTTGATTGGTGACCCGATCAGATTGAACCAAATTCTGCTGAACCTTACCAGTAATGCCATTAAGTTTACCGAAAAAGGACGCGTATCAATATCCGTTACAGGCACAGCACAGAAAGATGGAACATTGATGGTTTCCTTTGCTGTTTCAGATACGGGAATCGGAATTCCTGCCGACAAACAAGAATTTGTGTTCGAAAACTTTGCTCAGTTAGAAGATCATAGAACGCGTTTAGCCGGTGGAACCGGATTGGGCTTGAGCATTTGTAAAACACTTGCCGAGGCATTGGGTGGAAGTATTTCTCTTAATAGCATTGGAGGGCGTGGATCGATCTTTACGGTGTTATTGCCCATGAAATCTGCCGAAGAACAACAGATTGGGAACAATCAAACACCAATAGAATCGGATGACCATTTGCTGGAAGGCGTTTGTGTATTGTTGGTGGAAGACAATAAAATCAACCAACTAGTTGCCGTTTATGAATTGGAATCATGGCATGCGGAAGTTCTGATAGCCAATAATGCGGAAGAAGGATTCGAGTGGCTGCGCAAACGCAAGGTGGATCTGATTCTCATGGATATTTCCATGCCTAAAATGGATGGTTTGGAAGCAACTCATATCATTCGCACCACTTTCCCCGAACCGGTGAGTACGCTTCCAATAATTGCGCTTACTGCCTCGGCTATGACCAATGATTTTCACAAACACGCTGAAGCAGGAATGAATGATTATTTATCGAAACCCTATGAACCGCAAGATTTGTACGCCATGCTCTGCAAGTGGTTGGGTAAATCATTTCAGGAATTGACATGGAGCGAATCGGAATCTAAATCAAGTCATCAATCTACACTGGTAGATTTGGAATTGTTGTATGAACGTTCGGACGGAGATACATCGTATTTGGTGGAAATGTATGAGGTGTTTTTGGAAAATATGCCTGAATACCTCGCTGAATTGAAAGAAGCAACGGTTTCCGGAGATCATTCCGAAATTCTCGCCAAGGCACATAAAATGCTTAGTCCGGCACGTTTATTCAAGTTATCAACGATTGTAACGATGCTTGAACAAATGATGCACGCGCAAGGTGAAGAAGCAGCGTTTTACAGTAAACTATTGGTTGGGATTGTTACCGATTTTGAGCAGGTGGAATTGTTTCTTCAAGAAGAATTGAAACGTGCAAAAACGGAATTGTAGCCTTGTTTTCACCGAATCGGTATTTTCGTTTTTCAAATTTGACCATACATGAAAAAGGTTATTCGCCTATTATCGATTTGTTACTGTCTGCTGATGCTTCAGCCGGCAACTGCTTCGGTGAGAATAACCCAAACTTCCTCTGAACCAAGCTTGATGATTATCGATTCGTGGCTCACCGGTTATTTCGGTGGTTTTTTCAGGGCAAAAGAAAAACGGTTTAAACATGCTTGGAAAACGGCAAATCGTCGCGCAAAGTCGGATGCACGTATTTGGGGTGGTTTGTTTGCATCCGATTCTACGTGTTCGGGAGCTTATCGGTTTGGAGAAGTGATTTCGCGTTTTACCTATCAGGCTCCACAAACAGCCGCCGGATTTATAACAGCTCAATGGTACAATACCGTGTTGGGAAAAGTGAATACCGTTGAATATGCGTTCGGAGCTACATCGCTCAATATGAATGTAGATTGGCTGGGCGTGACCTTGGGTAATTACATTCTGGCAGACACATCAATTCATACACAGCCTGAAAACGCGATGTTTCAGCACGAATACGGACATTATTTGCAAAGCAAACGCATGGGCTTGGCTTATTTCGTGAGAGTAGGACTTCCGGCCATCATGAGCAAAGGCAATCATGACGCACATCCGGTTGAGGTGGATTGTAACCGACGTGCGTTTTTGTATTTCAATCGAACTTTCCCCGAATTTCAGGATGATTCCTTGCTTTCGGATGCAAAAGGATGGAACTTTCAATTCAATCCCTTTCCCGATTCGTTGAATGTAGGTGCAAAACGACAAGGAGTTAGTTATGTGAATTATAGTGATTCGCTGCAGGTAAATCGTCTGGAACAACTTCGGGTAAAACCCACTTTTATTGATTACGCGAGTTGGATCATTCCGCCTGTTGGGCCGGTTGTGGTGGGAATGATACATGCGAGGCGGTATAATAAAGTGCAGTTGAAAACGGAATAAGCGAAAACGGGCTGAAAGTTTGGTGGTTGTTGAGAACCAGCGTTCGTAATATTGCAAAATTACGAGCATTTATTTGATATGCCAATTTGCAATATTACGAACGGATTTTTGAGTTAAAAATCAGGTCATTTTATTCGGCATAATCTTCATAAAAGAAACTCTCCTTTTGTCTTGATTCTGAAAACGGGCTGAAAGTTTGGTGATTGTTGAGAACCAGCGTTCGTAATATTGCAAAATTACGAGTGTTTATTTGATATGTCAATTTGCAATATTACGAACGGATTTCTGAGTTAAAATCAGGTCAATTTATCCGCATCCAAGATCTTAATAAAATGAAATCCCCTTGGGGCATATCCCTGATTGTAATAAAACCGATGCGCTTTAAAATTGTTTGAATACGCATCGAGGGTCATAATATGACTGCCCAATTCGGTTGCTTTTTGATCGAGGTAAGTAGAAAGTAATTTCCCAGCCCCGGTTCCTCGCGCAGCTTCGATCACAACCACGTTATCCAATTCAAGATAAGCGCCACACCATAATTTGGTTCCGGCCCAGTAACCACTAATTCCCAAACAACGATCGCCGTCAAAAACACCTATTTGACCATAATTATGCGGTAACATTTTGTCGAGCATTTCACCATAATAATCGGCTGTTAGTGCGGGGTACAATTCCTGTATTACGTGAAGATAGTCTAGCATCTGCTCTTTGGAGGTCAATTCCTTGATGTACATGTCTGTTATTTCAAATGGAGTTCAAACAATTCTAAGATTCTACGGTATTCATCTGTCCAGGCAACGGCCGATTTAAACCCGTGAGCTTCCGTTGGAAAAACGGCCAATTGGTAATTACTTTTTCCCAATTCGATGAAACGTTGGTTCAACCTGACAACATCCTGAAATTGCACGTTGTCGTCTTCCATACCGTGTAGTATTAATAACGGACCGTCTAGACCTTCGGCGAAGTAAATAGGGCTACTTCTGCGATAAGCTTTCGGATCTGTTGTAGGATAATTAAGGATATTACTGGTGTACTCGTGGTTGTAATGCTCCCAATCTGTTACCGAGCGTAAAGCTGCTCCACAAGCAAACGTTCCGGGAGTTTTCAGCATGCCCATGAGTGTGATAAAACCGCCATAGCTTCCTCCGTAAATTCCCA
This sequence comes from Fluviicola sp., assembly GCA_029866325.1. GTDB lineage: Bacteria > Bacteroidota > Bacteroidia > Flavobacteriales_D > Crocinitomicaceae > Fluviicola. Next base: position 357,322 of record JARWZO010000027.1, read on the forward strand.
CGCGATTGGCGTCGATAGCATGATTTTTTACTAAAAAAGATTTTCCATCGACATAATCCAATAAATCACGTTCACCCATGTGTCTATAAACCGCCGTACGGACATCTCTTCCGTAACCTTCACTGGCGCGATAATCAATGTCTAGCACCGTGTAACCTTGTTGAATCAACAGTTGATGAAAGAGAAACTCGCGGGCATAATAGCTCCAGTAATGATGCGCATTTTGCAAATATCCGGCTCCGTGCACAAAAAGAATTGCAGCTCCGTTTGATGCGGCGGGTTTGTACAACCGTGCGCTTACAGTTTTATTGTCAGAAGTTGGGACCTGTATTACTTCCGGAGCTTGTAATTTCAGTTGATTAAATCCGTCGTAGGAAGAAGTGGTTACCCGACGCAGTTGAGCATTGGGTTTGTTATCTGCAACATACAATTCCCATGGTTGAGTAGAAGTGGAGTAGCGAATAGCCCATTTTTTCTCGTCGGGAGAAAGTGACCATTCGATCCCGAAATAACCTTCGAAAAGTGGAGTCAATTCACCTGTTTTTATGCCAATTTTGTAACCATTTCGTACACCGGGATGCAATTTGTTTGCGATGATATAAAACGTTTCTTTTGTTTTATTCAAGATCACTTCATGTACTTCCCAATTTCCGGAAGTCCATTGTTTTTTTACGCCGGTAACCGTATTAATGGAATACAAATGCGAAAATCCTGAAACTTCCGACTGAAAATAAAACGACTGATCATCGAGCCAACCCAGCGTACCTTGAACTTCATTCCAACCTGAAATACCCGGACCTCCAATCCAGGCTTCGTCGTGCTGATGCTCCAATTCTCGGATTGTTCCCGTTGCCAAATCAAGTAAAACGATCCAGCGGTCTTTGTTGTCGTGACTGCGCACATCTACCACAGCCTGATTTCCGGGTGGGTGCATCACAAGTGCATGCATAATCACTGATCTGTCTTTTTGATAAACGAGATCAGTATTACCGTATTCGCTCAGGTAATCGGGTTTTTTGCGAATATCCGTCAATGATGAAAACGACACATAATAAACCGTATCGTGTTCACGATCATAAATTCCTAATCGGTGTGAAGGATCGTTGTCGCTTACTTTTGGACGTGCACCGATTTGATTTGTATAACCGCTTGTAGAAATGTATTCTTCCACATGTGTTTCAGGATCCTCAGGATAATTACTAAGTCTGAAGGTCACAAAGCGTTCATTCGGTGCAACCTGAAGATTTTCCAACTGTTCATTTCGGTCGTAATAAATGGTGAGTGGTAGTTTTCGTTTCACCTGATTTTTTTCCTGCCATTGCGCACGTTTTTGTTCTAGCCGGATGTAACTAAATAGTTCTGTTTGTTGACGCATCAGCGAGGTCGAATCTGCATCTTCTGGCGTTTTAGCCTGCACAAAATCCGTCACTTGGGTAATTCCACCGATTGTTTCATTGAAGAAAAAAAGGTTGTTTTCCTGCTCAAAATAAACATGCCGCACATTGCTTACAGGTTCAACAGGATTTACCCGGCTTTTTAAGGAAACAACAGGTTCGGTTTGCTTACTGTTGATTGTATAACGCATCAGATTCCCCGCATGTTGAAAATAATAATGCGCGGAAACTTGACTGCCGATAGGCGCAGCAGAAACAGTAACGGTGTTCACCGGAAGCGTTTTGGTAGTGCCGTCTGACGGGTTGTATATATAAGGTGTGTTTCCGAAAGTATTCGTCGGATTCCAATCAAACAAAATCGATTGTCCATCAAACGACCAACGTACATTTTCAGGTGAATGACCGATAAAATCATCTCCTTTCATGATTTCTTCCAATTGAAAAGTGGAGGAAGTTTGACCGTTACAAGTCAGTGCAAGTATACAAATGACAGATGTAAGATAACGCATGAATTACAGTTTTAGAGATTTAGTATATTTTTTATAAAAGTACCTTCTGATACTTTGAATGGAAGGACGTTTGTCTTCTTTGTGCAATTCCATAATGAGTGCTACCTCATGAATCAATTCCGGATAAGCTTTAAAGTATTGCCGTTCTATGGCTTTAAAAGAGGTCAATTTAAGCGCGGGCAACGAATCTGAAGAAGCAAACGCTTTTAAAAAATGATCCAACAATTCTCCATCTTCTTCGACACTCACTTTTTTGTCCATGAACAAGTGTGTAACATTGCGTTGTATGCTATGGTTTGTGGTTTGAAGAATGATAGTTCTAAAAAACGGCACCCATTCTTCAAAATAGTGCGGATGTGTTTTGAAAAAATGTTGCGCAATCCAGGAAGCATATTCGGAATAAGGATAAACATTGCGTTCAATCTGATGCAATAGGGCTGACCTGAATTCAGTATGTTCATTCATTTGAGACAACACCGAGGCAAAGTTTCGTTCTCTTTTGAATTGATCCAGAAAAAGAATTACATCCGTCATCAAGTGTACTTTCCGCAAAGTAAATCAAAAAATGAAAGACGAGATTATTTAAAGAAAGAATCGCGAAATGATTTTTGATAGCAAATTGTGCTGATTACTATGAATGCTCATTTTTTACTGCCGAATAACTCGATTTCTTGGATCAAGTCCATTTTTTTGATAAAAAAAGACAACCAAATGTTGCACAAGTGAAATTTATATATATTTTAGTACCACTGAAAACAAGAAACACTTTGACACTATTCACTGATAACAAGTCTTCCGAAAAAAATCGAGCTTTTTATTAGAACTGTTAGAGCGAACAATGTTTGTGGTCTTTACTGACGATTGCATTTTTCGACGCTTTTGTTCCAAAAAAACGAAAGTCCTTACGCTTCACTGTTGTCATAACGTTTCCTTACGGACAAAAAAACTGGCATTTAGTCAGGGTGGATAGGTATGTTTTGTTGTGAGGGTTTGTTTTTAGTGTTTATTGATGCTTAAACACTGAATTTGAATTAATTATGATATACGAGGTCTTGCAGATACTAAGCGATGAAGTAAATAATTACTTCAATAGTCAAGCAATGGGTACACCTGTTCACATGGACAATATTGCTATGATAGAGCAAGACCAAACAGATCCCAATATTGATTTTCGAGATTCTGTGTTAATGACACTGCTTAACATGAACGAAGAGAAAACGCTAAAGAATTTCCCGAACATAAAGCAAGAGGCCAATAAGGTTGTTTATCAGAATAATAAGATCAACCTGAATTTATTCATTCTGTTTAGTGCCAACAGAAATACTTATGCTCGTTCATTAAAAGACATCTCTAAAATTGTTGAGTTTTTTCAAGGGAAACGCTTATTTACCCAAGCCAATAGTGATTACAATAGAAGTAATGTTGCTATGGTGGGTGTACAAGATTTTCGTTTCACAATTGAACTATACACACCATCCTTTGAAGAACTCAACTTTATCTGGGGAGCATTGGGTGGAAAACAATACCCAAGCGCACTTTACAAATTGAGTATGATTGAGATAGTGCGCGATTCAAATATCACAAGCTCCTCCAGAATTGGCGGAGTGGGAATAGGAACCAATACAGTTGAATAAGGATGTTTCAAACCGACCTACATAGAAGTTTGTGTGAAGTAACCATTTTACATGGTTATCATTTAGACAATGGATTGACTGCCTACGATGCAATGACTGCAACAGATAAGGTCAAAGCATTGAAACGATATAATGTGTTGGATATTTTCAATATTGCTCCAACAACTGAAACAGCTAAAAAACTCCGAAATCACCGGATGCTGTCTGTCAATGCCAGCGATGGAATACGGTTGATGATCACAACTAAAAAAACGGACTCTTTACCATTAACTGGATTAGCAGATGATGAAGTATTTGTGTTTTTATTAAAAGCTAAAAGTCCTTCCGAATTCTCTTATTCTACAGAACTGCTTGATGATCGATCACGCATCTTATTTTTCTCCAATTATCAGCCAACAGAGCTAACAACAGTTTTAACACCCATTCCATTATCCACTGATGTTAAGCATGCAGACAATTCCTTTCTATTAAGTGCCATTGATAGCACTAAAGTATTGGATTTATACGTGCCTGAAAGCGAGAGAGGTGGGCTCACCGGAATTATCTGTATAAAAACGAAAGGTGTCGGTGCGACACGCGATTTATTAACCGCCGGAGCAGTAAAAGCTACAGCCCCGAAATTTAAAATTCACTTTGATGCGAAGAAAACGTTTTGGAAGTACAAAAAGGAGTCGGTCTCCTTCGTAGTAGAAACCATTGTGGCACTGCCACTCACGAAATATGGGTTTGTGGATATTAACCCAGTCAATGCTTTTACAACCGCTACGAATGCCACACAGCGGGCGTATCAATATCCAAATCCTTCGTTGGGGACCATCGAGATCACACCATCGAAGACTTATTCAGTAATTTTTATCTAACAACTATAGTTTATGGCATCTTACAAGACACCAGGCGTATATGTACAGGAAATCTCAAAATTCCCTCCGTCCGTTGCGCAAGTTGAAACAGCTATTCCTGCGTTTATAGGATACACGCAAATGGCTAAAAAGAAAATCGCGGGAGATTTAGCGAGTGTACCAACACGAATATCTTCTATGCTAGAATATCAAACATATTTTGGTAGTGCAGAACCTGAAACCGGGATTTCTGTATCTGTTTCAGGTCAAGAAATTCTTGAGGTAACCCAATCAACGCGTTCAAAATACATGATGTATTACTCGTTGCAATTGTATTTTGCTAACGGTGGTGGACCATGCTACATTGTTTCTGTAGGCGATTACTCTACTGGAACTGTTACGTTACCAAGTTTATCAGCAGGATTGGGAGAAATTCGTAAATACGACGAACCAACATTGTTGTTGTTTCCTGATGCTACTTCTCTTTCTGACGGTGCTTCATTTTATGGAATTTACAGTGATGCATTGATGCAATGTGCTGATTTGCAAGATCGTTTTACAATCATTGATACCTATACTGATTCGGACGTCATTACTTCCGTAGATGAACTTAGAAACGGAATTTCATTACAAAATGATTTTCTGAAATATGGTGCGGCTTATTTCCCGTATCTAAATACAATTCTTGATTTTGTGGTGGATGAAACCGCTGTAGTTGTTACCGATGACTCATCAAGAGATTACGAGGCAGAAGTTCAGGCTTTGGCTGATTCTATAGATACAGCAGATCTTGTCACAATCCTTACGGATTTGAAGCAATTGGCAATAGATGCTAATGCTGCTGCTGCACCTGCTGCTCTGGCCATGAAGCCGGATATTATTTCTAAGGTCAACGAGATAAATGGTTATTTAAACAGTGTTAAATCAGTTTTAGACAACTCCATTGCTATTGCAAAAGAGGCGGCTGCAAATCCTTTATCACCGATTGATCCTACAATTGTACTGGCAAACGCATTGGATGCGTGGATTACAATGAACATCGAAGTATTGATTGTGGCATTGAATTCCCGAATCGATGAGTTGAATGCAATTAACTCTAAATCGGGAATGTTAGAGATCCTTACGGATACTACTAATCCTGCAGTTGATTCCGTTTATGAAAATATTGGAATGGATACCGGAACTGTAGCGAATACTACATTGGTTCAGGATATTGATGATGTTGTTTCAACCAATGAACTAGATGCGTTGATTACAGGATTAGCTCCTTTATCATCAGGTGGTCCTACAATAACAAATTTAGCTGCGGTTAAGGTGGCAGACAACTTATTGTACAACAAAATCAAAACTGAGATTTCTATTCTTCCTTTGAAATTACCTCCAAGTTCAGCTATGGCAGGAATTTATGCTCGTGTTGATGGATTAAATGGTGTTTGGAAAGCTCCAGCTAATGTGGGTGTGACTTATGTTACTTCACCGTCGCTTATAGTAACACACGAAGAACAAGCTGACATGAACGTTACGACAACTGGTAAATCAGTTAATGCAATTCGTTCATTTACCGGAAAAGGAACGCTTGTTTGGGGGGCTAGAACCTTGGCTGGTAATGATAACGAATGGCGTTACGTTTCAGTTCGTCGTTTCTTTAACATGGTTGAAGAATCAGTGAAAAAAGCTTCCGAGCAATTTGTGTTTGAGGGTAATGATGCCAATACATGGGTGCGTATGCGCGCCATGATCGAAAACTTCTTAACACTTCAGTGGAGAGCCGGGGCATTGACAGGGGCAAAACCAGATCAGGCGTTTTATGTGCGTATTGGTTTAGGTCAAACAATGACAGCAGATGACATCTTGAACGGATACTTGAATGTAGAAATAGGAATGGCAGTTGTCAGACCAGCTGAGTTTATTGTGTTGAAATTCTCGCACAAAATGCAGGAGGCATAATTAATAGTTGAATTTAACCCATTAAAAAAGTAAAAATATGAGCAATTACCCACTACCGAAGTTCCATTTTCAAGTTGAATGGGGCGGGACCAAAATTGGATTTACGGAAGTTTCAGGATTGGATGTTGAAACAGAAGTAATTGAGTACCGCCATGGTGCAAGTCCGGAATACAGTAAAACGAAGATGCCCGGAATGCAGAAGTTTGGAAACATTACGATGAAACGTGGTACGTTTAAAAGTGATAATGAATATTTCAACTGGTGGAATTCAGTAAAGTTAAACACGATCGAACGTCGTGATATTACCATCAAGTTATTGGATGAAAATCACGACCCTGTTGTAACCTGGAAAGTGAAAAACGCTTGGCCGACTAAAGTTCAATCAACTGATTTAAAAGCTGATGGTAACGAAGTGGCAATCGAGTCTGTTGAAATCGCACACGAAGGTTTAACTATTCAAAACGACTAATTATGTTAGGATACAATCCACCAGTAGGTTTTCATTTTATTGTCCGATTTAATGGACTCGATGGTGCACAATTGGACACGATGTTTCAATCAGTTTCTGGACTTTCAGCAAGTATAGAAACTGAAGAAGTGGCCTTTGGTGGAGAGAATCGTTTCAAACATGTACTTCCCGTGAGGACCAAATATCCCAATTTGGTCCTCAAAAGGGGAATGTTGCTAGAATCTAAATTAATAGAGTGGTGTACAAATGCAATTGAGAATTTTGAATTTAAACCCCTGGATCTTACGATCACTCTTTTAAGTGAACAGCATTTACCTTTAATGACTTGGAATGTCGTACATGCCTATCCAATCAGATGGGAAATAGAAGAATTTAATTCGATGGAGAGTAAATTGATTGCGGAAACCATCGAGTTGTCCTATCATTATTTCACAACGCTTTCTGTTATTGATAAACTAAAATCTCTCTAAATCATGCCAATCGAAATCAAAGAGTTACACATTCGAATAAATGTTAATGAGGGAGGTTCGGACAGTGGCGTTATCCATCCTGTTGATCAATCACAAATTGTTCAAGACAGTATTGATCAGGTATTAGAAGTATTGAAACAACAAAAAGAACGCTGATATGGCTACTTTAGATGCACTTAGTGGAAAAAACACAAAGCTGAAAATAGAACCTTTTAGCGACCCAAAGTTTTCAAAAAAGGCTGATCCGCCTCCTTTTGAAACCTCTATCACTCCTGAAAGGTATAATCTTAGCACCAAAGTGGTGTCTCAAATTCAGCAACCAATCAATAAGAGTAAGGACGATCCAAAGTTTGAAAAGGTAACTCCTCAGCAATTGGATTTGGATATTCTTTTTGATCGGACAGGAGTTGTTCCTGGTTATGAAGCAGAGTCAGCCAAAGTAGAAGAAGATATTGCTGCTTTCAAAAAAGTAGTATTAGGTTATGCTGGAGACATTCATAAACCTTATTACCTAAGAATTACATGGGGGACGCTTCACTTTGATTGTGTTCTTTCAGAATTGAATGTCGAATATAAGTTGTTTAAGTCAAATGGAGACGTACTCAGGGCGGTTGCGAAAGCTAAATTCACTGAGTTTTCAGAAGTCGAAAAAACATCGGCTGAACAAGGCGAGACATCACCAGATTTAACCCACAAAAGAATTGTAAAAGAAGGAGATACATTGCCATTAATGACCTATAACATTTATGGTGATTCAAAATATTATTTGCACGTGGCTAAAGTAAACGGTTTAGCAAATTTCAGAAAATTAACACCAGGTCAGCAGATTTGGTTTCCTCCACTAGAAAAAAGGTCATAACTGATGGGTAATAACACGGGAGTCATAAAAACAAGTAAAAGTCCGGATTTAATCACGTACAAGATCTTGATAGAGGATGAGCAATTACCTACTACTTATGGCGTAATGAGTATTGTGGTTTCTAAGGAGGTGAATCGTATTCCGATGGCTCAAGTAGTATTGGTTGATGGAGACGCTTCTAAAAATGACTTTCCACTTAGCAATGAAGATTTATTAATACCCGGAAAGAAAATTGAGATAAGAGCAGGTTATCATTCTGATGAAGAAACCATTTTTAAAGGGATGATCGTTAAACATTCAATAAAGGTAAGATCTGGAGCATCAAATCTAATTATTGAATGCAAGGACGACGCGTTTAAGATGACAATTGGACGTAAAAGCAAGTATTTTTATGATAGTAAAGATAGTGATGTGTTTGAGGAAATTATTGGAACATACTCGCTTGAAATGGATGTGGAATCAACAAGTTATTCTCATAAAGAATTAATTCAATACAATGCTTCTGATTGGGATTTTATTGTCTCGCGTGCCCAAGCTAACGGAAAGTTGTGTTTTGTTAGTGATGGAAAGGTTACCATTAAGAAACCCGATGTTGGTCAAGAGGAACTGGAGACGGTAGTTTATGGTATGTCAATGCTCGATTTTGATGCTGAAATAGATGCGCGAAGTCAATTAAAAAAAGCTACTTCCTTTACATGGAATCCGTCTGATCAAGAATTGGTTGAAACGGAGGGTGCAGATCCTGGTATAACACTCAATGGAAACCTTTCTTCAGCGGATTTGGCTGATGTAGTAGGACTTGAAAACTGGGAGTTGCGTCATGGTGGAAGAGTAAACGACTCATTGATGCAAGGATGGGCGGATGCAACCATGTTGTTTCAGCAATTGTCAAAAGTACGTGGAAGAGTCAAATTTCAGGGTATTCCAGCAGTACTTCCTAATACCATACTCAAATTGGAAGGTGTGGGTAATCGCTTTAATGGAAAAGTATATGTAACAGGCGTGTTTCATACGATAGCAAGAGGTAACTGGACAGTTGATGCGCAGTTTGGTTTAAATCCGGAATGGTTTTCTGAAACGTATGAAATCAATACTCCTGCCGCAGCTGGTTTGTTACCTGCTATCAAAGGGTTACATATTGGTATCGTAACGCAACTACAGGAAGATCCAGATGGTGAAGATCGCATTTTAGTAAAAATCCCCATTATTAATAATGAAGAACAAGGAATTTGGTGCCGAGTGAGTTCGCTTGATGCAGGTGATAAAAGAGGTTCGTTTTTTAGACCTGAAATTGAAGATGAAGTAATTGTAGGATTTATCAATGAAGATCCGAATCAAGGTATTGTTCTGGGAATGATGAATAGCAGCGCGAAACCAGCACCCATTACTGCCAGTGATGACAACCACGAAAAAGGTTTTGTTACCAGAAGTGAAATGAAATTCATGTTCAACGATGACAAGAAATCGGTCACTATTGAAACTCCTGCAGGGAAGAAGTTTACCATGGATGAAGACAAGGGAGTGATTACCCTCGAAGATGAGCACAAAAATATCATTACCATGGATGATAAAGGAATTAAAATTGAAAGTGCAGGTGAAATAGGAATTAAGGCCACGAAAGATCTCAAATTGGAGGGGATGAACATCAACATTAAAGCAAGTGCACAACTAAAAGCAGAAGGTTCGGCCGGTGCCGAATTGTCAACCGGAGCTATTGCAGTTGTGAAAGGATCTTTGGTTCAAATTAATTAATAAAAATGGGAAGTCCAGCAGCAAGAAGTAGCGATATGCATGTCTGTCCAATGGTTACAGGTACTGTTCCGCATGTAGGTGGACCAATATTACCTCCCGGATGTCCAACTGTATTGATTGGTGGAATGCCAGCGGCTTTGGTTGGGGATATGTGTGTGTGTACAGGGCCTCCCGATTCAATTGTAATGGGATCTACAACAGTGTTGATTGGTGGAAAGCCTGCTGCACGTATGGGAGACTCAACTGCTCATGGAGGAGCAATTGTGGCCGGATTGCCAACTGTATTAATCGGATAATAGAATTTAAAATGGAAGAATTTACGTCATTTTTAGGAACAGGCTGGAGTTTTCCACCAACATTTGATTTGACTTCGAGGTCAGCTTTTACAAGTACAAATGAGCAAGATATTGAAGAGAGTCTACAAATACTGCTATCTACTCGTTTAGGGGAGCGTATCATGCTTCCTGAATACGGATGTAATCTTGAAGACCTTTTATTCAGTCCTCTTGATTTAACGATGAAAACAGTTGTTAGCAAGCAAGTTAAAACAGCTATTCTATACCACGAACCACGCATTGATGTTGATAAAATTGACATTTCACAAGGAAATGATTTGGAGGGTGAATTACTAATAATTATTGATTATCGGATTCGCTCAACTAATTCACGAAAAAACTTAGTGTTCCCATTCTATAAAGAAGAGGGATCTGATATTTAACCAGCATACTATTCCAGTTATGGCAAGTAACGAAAATAAAATAGTCAGTGTTTTAAAGCGGAACGGTACCGATCAATTGGATCGTAACTTATCAACTTTACAACCGGATTCAGTTCAACTACAAGGTTTCGGAGTAGAGGAGTGGATGAAGTTTGCGTATAATTTTGCAAGCAAAGTCAATTATTTCTCAACGAATGATGACCAAACTCCTAGCAATAAATGGGAAACCTTTTTTGCTACTGGTGATGACTTGAAAGACATTTTGGCGCAGGTAGAAAATCCTGTTCCGGAAGGCAAACTAACTCCGCACTTAACCCTGTTTGTCTGTTTTCTAAAGCTCATGGAGCTTTCTACCGAACGCATCAATCGGGTTACGAAACGCCACCTCGATTTTTATTACCACGAAGTGCTGAAAATTGATGCGCTTCCTGCTGTGGAAGACAAAGCTTATTTGATTTTTGAACTGGCAAAAGGGTTAACCGATTACTTGGTTAAAGATGAAACTTCATTAGACAGCGGAAAGGATGCCTTGGGTAAAAAACGCGTTTACAACCTTACGGAAGAATTACCGCTTACTAAAACTACGGTTGCTCAGATCAAAAATGTGTACAACGATCAGGCTGAAAGTGAAGATATAGGTTCTGATGAAGTTGCATTAATTGGTATAAAAGCTGCTTCGGTAGCAAATTCTATAGATGGAATTGGTGGCGCGCTTACTCCGGAATCACCGGCGTGGTATCCTTTTGGTTATCAATTGGGTACTTCCGATCTTGAAGCGCAAGGTATTGCTGAACTTCCTGATGCGAAGCTGGGTTTTGCAGTTGCTTCACCAGTGCTTCGTTTGGCAGAAGGAACACGCGAAATCATTGTCAAATTTTCATTCGAATCTGATGTAGAAAGCAGTCTTGAACCAATTGATTTTCAAGATGCGATTGATGTTTATTTGACCGGTGAGAAAGCATGGATTGGTCCCTTGACATTAGTTCTTGAGAACGATGAATCAAACAATCCAATCGCAACACGTATTGATGGAAAGGATGTTTATTTTAAGCTATTATTGGATAATAACGTTGCTGCCGTTACAGATTACGTTCAAGCAATTCATGGTGAGCAGTTTAATGCAACCACTCCAATTGCTCGCTTTTTAGTGAAAACGGATTCGGAAGATAATTATAGTGTTTATAGCACATTTGCCGGCAAGAATCAATTAACAAGCGTAACTGTTGGAGTAGAGGTTACCGGTGCAAAAAATGTAGTAATTGAAAGTGATACAGGTACACTTAATCCGGAAAAACCGTTTTATCCATTTACCACACAACCCGTAAAAGGATCTTCTTTTTCAGTCTTCAATCAAGAGATGTCAGAAAAGAAATGGGCTACCATGTCTGTTCAACTGAAATGGAAAAAAACGCCACTTAGTTTTAAGTTGCATTACTCGGTTTATGATTCAAGTTTCATTGCTGGATTAACGAAAGAGAAGTACGAAGAAATGTTTGAGGATTACGATCCGAACGCTTCTGACCAAGTCTATTTTAGTCTATTTAGTTCCTTTGGTTTAGACCGAGAAACCAGAGATTTTCAAGCAAAACTTCGCACGAGAAGTGCCGAAAACACGAGCGTTTATAAACCCATCGTAACAAGTAATCAGTATTTTGAAGTTGAGCCCCAGCTCTTCTACAAAGAAAAGTGGGTTGGAAACGGTACAAAGGTTCGTTTATTCGATCAAGAATCGGATAGTTCATTTACATCTACATTTAAGTTGTCGGATAATAACTATGTACGTGGTGAAACCGGTCCCATTCGCATCAAACTTGATCAGTCTTTTTTGCATGAATTGTACCCATCAATGTATGCAATTGCACTTTCGGCTCAAAATAAAGCGCTTCCTATTCCCAACGAACCGTATACGCCTTTTGCTGAGGATTTACTGTTAAACTATACAGCTTTTGAGACTGTTGATGTGAGCAATGTTGTTGAAAGTGTATTTCAAGAACGCACAGTTCAATTGTTTCACGAACACCCATTCGGACAAAGTGAAGAGCATGCGTTCTTGAAAAAAACAAGCGCTGAAAAATCGACCAATTGCGCTGTCCTTCCAACATATTGTAAAGGAGGTGAGTTGTATATCGGATTGCAGAATGCGCAGGTTTCTGAGTTAGTAACCTTGTTGTTTCAAGTTGCCGAAGGAACAGAGAATCCGCTTGCAAAAACCTTTGCTAAAGGTCAAAAAGTACAGTGGGAAATTTTGTGTAACAATGTTTGGCGTTCGCTCGAATCGTCGGCGATGGTACTCAATGAAATTGATAATTTCTTATTGTCGGGAAGAATCAAGTTTTCGATACCGCAGTATGCTACCTCTGATAATACATTGCTCCCAACCGGTCTGTTTTGGATTCGAGCTAAAATGTACAAACGTTTTGATGCGGTTTGTAAAGTACATGGAATACATGCTCAAGTGGCAGAAGCAATGTTTTCCAATAATGGGAATGATACCGCGCATCTCACCAATGGATTACCAGCTGGAACAATCAGTAAATTGGTCGAACGACTTTCACAAGTCAAATCAATACAACAGCCTTATGCTACTTTCGGAGGAAAACCGGAAGAAAGTGATGCATTGTATTATCGTAGGGTAAGTGAACGCTTGAGGCATAAAAACAGAGCTATTACTTTGTGGGATTATGAACACTTGGTTTTGCAGGAGTTTCCGGAAGTTTATAAAGTGAAATGCTTGAATCATACACTTCAGGATGATTACATTTCTCAGGGTTCCGTTACATTGATCGCCATTCCTGATACCATCAGCAAAACGGTTTTTGATGTTTATCAACCACGATTAAGCAGAGGTAAATTGAACAAAATTCAACAATACCTCAACGAATTAAACTCAATGCATGTAACCTTAAGTGTTGAGAACCCCGATTATGAAGAAGTGAAAATTGATTTAGCGGTAAAGTTTAAGGAAGGGTTGGATGAAAATACGTACAAAAAACAGTTAAATGAAGATATTATCCGTTTTCTGTCACCTTGGGCTTTTGAGGAATCGCGCGTGATCAAATTTGGGGTCACTCTCTACCGAAGTTCGCTTATTTATTACATTGAAAAACTTGAATATGTTGACTACATCGAAGATGTGCGCATTTTCAAAAAAGGAGCCTTGCAGTCAAGCAATTGTTCACCAACAACACCAAAATCCGTATTGGTTTCGGTGAAAGAACATGACGTAAAGATTGCAACTGATAAATGTCAACAAGAATCATCACTTGAACCAGAAGAAACATGTCAGCTTTAACTACACATACGACTATTCCCAAAATTGTTTCGTCGCAAGATGATTTGGATTTTCAGTTCTTAAAGCAACTGGGAATTGAATACATAGAATCACTTGGAGGCAAACTGTGGACTGATTATAATGAGCATGATCCGGGGGTTACCATTTTGGAACTGTTGTGTTACGCAATAACCGATTTAGGTAATCGAATTGAGTTACCAATTGAAAACCTGTTGGCAAAAGAAGATGGCAGTGGTTTTGGTAATCAGTTTTTTGCGGCTCACGAAATTTTGCCCAATCGAGCAGTAACGGAACTAGATTACCGCAAATTGTTTATTGATATAGATGGTGTGCGCAACTGCTGGTTGAGTAAGCATAAAAAAACGGTTTACGTTAATTGCAGAGAGAATGTATTGTCATACGATCCTACTGATTTCAGTTTGGTTCCGGAACGATTCGTTCGCCAGTTTGATTACAAAGGGTTGTACGATTTATTGGTGGATTTTGATATTCCGAACACGATTGACAAAGAAGCACCAAATTACGCAACACTGGTTGCTAATTTTAAAAAATCGGTTGAGAAAAAAATTAGAGAGACCTATCATGCGAATCGCAATCTTTGTGAGGACTTAATTACTATTTCAAGCGTTGGCGTGCAGCCCATTTCAATTTGTACCAACATAGAATTGGAAAAAGATGCCGATGAAGATCAAGTTCAGGCAGAAATTTACTTTGAAGTTAAACGCTATTTTGCGCCTTCGGTACATTTCTATTCGTTGAAAGAAATGATGGACAAAGAGTATCGAACGGATGAGATCTTCGATGGACCTTTGTTGAATCATGGTTTTATTGATACAGATGAATTGAGAAAATCAAGTTTGCGCGCGCAGGTTCGACTTTCAGATATCATGAACATCATTTCCTCCATTAAAGGTGTCAAAGTAATTAAAGATATCATTATCGGAAATTGTGATGGAGAAGAAACCGATGACTGGGTGATTTGTATTCCTGAAAACAAACGTCCGGAATTGTGCGACAACAGTGTTTTTAATTTCAGTAAAGATGTATTACCTGTTATAGTTTCTAAAACGAAGGTAAAAGAAAAACTAGCGAAGTTAGAAGCCGATGCACAATTGATACGCGAATTGTCTGGTTTGGATAAAATAATTGAACTTCCGCAAGCAAAATACCTTGATACTGATTGGTACACAACCATTCAAAACGATTTGCCTGACACTTATGGAATAAGTCCATTTGGCTTGCCTTCAACGGCTTCCGTGGAGCGAAAATCACAAGCCAAACAACTAAAGGCGTATTTGTTGTTCTTCGATCAAATTCTGGCGTCTTATTTTTCGCAATTGGGGGTGGTTCGCGATTTATTGTCTTTCAACAGCGATTTAAAGCGTACCTATTTCACACAAGCTGTTGAGGATATTGGCGGTTTTGATGAACTGGTTTCCTCAACAGATTATCCGGCAAATGATTCGGAGTTGTTAGCAGAAATTTTGCTAGAACCACAAGACGATATCAGCGAGCGAAAAAATCAATTATTGGATCACTTGATCGCCCGATTTGCTGAACGCTTTAGTGAGTATTCATTCTTGATGAAATCGCTTTACGGTTCTGCATCAACCGATTTGATTGTCCAGTCAAAGCAAGATTTCTTAAGAGACTATCACCTTGTAAGTGGCAATAGAGGTGGTGCAATGAATTATTACAGACAACCGACATCCCAGTTATGGAATACAGACAATGTGAGCGGAGCTGAAAGGCGAATTGCTCGATTGTCCGGCTTCAAAGACAACCGCTATTGGCGTAGAAATATCTCCAATTCGTTTGTTCATGTTTACACCAGTGGTACACGTTTCAGATGGAGAATTAAAGACACAACGAACACGATTGTCTTGTCTTCTACAGTAGATTATCCTACGTATAATGCCGCTGTCAATGAGTTGCATTTGGCCGTTTTGCAAATCATTCAAACCAATGAAAAAGAGGTTGAAAATGTGTTTGAAGCCGGTGATTTTACCGATTTGAAAGAGATTGGTAACATTCTCATTCAGGTGTCAAATGCTGGGTCTTATTCGTTTGATGTGATTGACAAAGATTCAACCAATCCGAACTACATCGTAGCGCGGCATTATACCCAACATGCCACTGCATTAGAATTGAAAGATGCGATTATAAATTGCATTGATTTCATGAAATACCATTTTTCGGAAGAAGGAATTTTCCTTGTTGAGCATATTTTACTGCGTCCCAATGTAACGCTTACAACTGTTGCAAAGGAAGATTTTTTACCCGTTTCATTGGATGATTGTGTTGAATGTAATTGCATCGATCCGTATTCGTATCGGGTAAGTATCGTACTTCCGGGCTATACGCAACGGTTTGCAAATATTGACTTTAGGAATTTTTTAGAGGAATTGATTCGAGAAGAACTTCCGGCACATGTTCTCCCAAAAATTTGTTGGGTAGGCGAACGAAAAGGTCATGTACCAGATAGCGTAAATGACCTCATGAATTTCGAGAAAACGTTTAAAAAATTCTTAATTGCACGCACCAATCTAGAACAAGCACACGATTCATTAACGCTGAATAATTTCAAGGATGCGTTAGATAATCTCAATACAATCTATCCTGCCGGAACTTTGTACGATTGTGATACAAAAGAACTCGACGGAAAAATAATACTTGGCAGAACTAATTTAGGAACACTTTAATACAATCACTATGGCATCAAGAACCGCTATGAAACCAAAATTAACGGATATAACAACTACGTACCATTCATTTGAGGACGATCAAGTGCTTACGGCTACGCAACTCAATGAGTTTCTGACTTATTTTGAAGATCAGGATAGGTTAACCAGAATCAGTTTGAGCGGTGTGGGAATTGTCTGCGGCTTCAAAGTGAATTTGATTCAGGAAAGACAATTTTTGCCTGTAAGTGAGGAAATTCTTACTACAGCGGAAAGAAGATTATTCACTTCAAGCATCTCGAAAATAATTGTTGAGCAAGGAAGTGGGGTGACAACAGATGGTGATTTGTTTTATTTGCGTGAAAACAGTGATACCAAACCGTTAAAGAAACTAAAAGTTACCTCTGAGACATACACGCACTTCAAAATCTACGATGACAATAAATCGGGGTACGACCGTTTTATTCGAAATGATCAGCAAATTCCATTGTGGGAGCTCATTCCAGCGTCTGACATAACCCCTGAAACTACTGATTCCGCACTTTCGTTGTTTCCCAACCTGCAAGACATGGTTGTGTTGCTGTATTTGGAATGTTACGAAGATGAACCCAATTTGTGTGACGGCGTATCCTGTGATAACCAGGGGCGTGAGCAGGTAGCGCGTTTACGTACCTTATTGGTTTCTCAAACAGATGCCGATTACTTGTTGAAGAGTGATGTGTTGTTCAATAAGCACGAACTCATGTCAACCTACCTTAAAATGAAGGATTTGTCGGTGAAACGTGTGGTTGTAAATGCAGCAAATACAAGTCGTTTAACTGATTTAAAGGCAAGTTTTGAGTTGTCGAATGAAGCACAATTGCTCACTGATTTGAAGGATGGATTGACTTTGATGCGCAATAAAATCCATCAGTATTATCCAGGGCATCCGCTCGATTCGATTCTGGCGGTGTTGAATACAAAACTTCCTGCTGCTACTCCAAGTCAATCAATCTATTTTCAATACCGGTATGATTTACTCAAGGATATTGTAGATTCTTACAATGAAGCGAAGGAATTGTTTATAGAAGTAGCCACAGAATGCTGCCCTTCAATTGCTTCTTTCCCAAAACACTTAATGCTGGGGAAATTGCGACCTACAGAAGAAGATTCTCTGGTGAGCAAGTACAGACATAAGTTTTACAAATCACCCATTTTGGTGGATGAATCGAAAGAATTTGAACCGTTTATTTGGACCTTGTTTAGAATGCTTCACCAGTTAAATGCATATCCAACTTTACCTGAAACAGGAAGCGGTGGTTTGTATAGAAACGACATCAAAATTACTCCGTCAACATATCGTACCGAGTTAGGTAAAAAAGCCATTCCATTTTATTATAACTTGAATAGTAGCTTGCTAAGAGCTTGGGATAGAGAAAAAACGCTCAAAGGCAAATACAAACTGAATTTAAGCTATAATACAGGACTTTTGGACAGTTCTCCGGCTATTCAAACTCCTTTGCGTTATAATATGGAAGGATCAAGCTTCTTGCGTATTGAGGGTCATCAGGGGCGCGATTACAAAGAAGTAATGGCCAAAATTGATCAAATTAAAAAAGAGAATGGTTTATCCTTCGACCTCAAAGCGATAAGTATCGATTTAGACAGCAGTATTGTGATCGATACCACCAACTATGAATGTGAGTTTGAAGATTTGGCAGTATTACTTACCGCTTGGGTAAAGGAACAGGAATGTACGATTGCAAAAGTAGTTTCGCTGGTATCAGCTTTCAGTGTTAAAGAGCCTGGACGAAATATCAAAGACACCGTTTTTCTTCCTAGAACAACATTTAGCGAAGCTGTACCTGTTGAAATTGGAGCTGCCAAAACAACAACCACAACAAAAGCTACTTCAGCTGTTTCAGCTACTTCAACACCAATTGCATCAATAGTAAGCACTGCTGATCAGCGAAAAGCAATTGCCAATAATGAACAAGAATTTGGACGTGCAAATACAGTATTAGAAAACCTCACACCAACAGAATATACCGTTGGTCATAGTTATTTACAAGCTGTTTTGCAGAATCCGAAAGGAACCTCTGCCGAGTTTGTTACCGAAGCAAATTTATATGCAAATGAGGTTGTACAGGTCAACAACGTTGTTTGGGTGGCAGACCAATATACCGCTTTGGTAAAGAACTCTATTCAAATCATGGCATACTCTCATGTATTGTCCAATTCCATTCCAATGTCAATATCCGGAATTACTGATTTGGTGATTTCACGATACAATACCAATATCAATAACTTGTGTTCGGTCTTGAACAAGATTCAGGTTTCTTTGGCCAATGCAAAAGGAGTTAGCAGCACGAATCCAACCGGTTTAAGCGATACCAACAGATCTATACTTGAATTGTTGATTTCACAACTTTCCAATATCTGTTGTGCTTCAAAACAACTACAAACCTTATTGGTGGAAATTGATCGTCGTAAAGACGCTATTTTGGAGAAATTGACGTTGAAAAAGTTTGTTGAGCAACATCCCGGATTGGAACATTTAGGAGGCGTAGAGCAAGGCGGAACATTTGTGTTGGTTTATTTGCGAAAAGGAGCAACAGCAAATACCTTGGTAAGCAGTGCTGCTATAAGTGAAACGATTAGTAGTACATTGTCTACCAGTGCACTTCTTCCGAAATCTACACTTAGTCAAACGATGTCACTAGCGTCTAGTAGCACTAGTTTGGCATTGGAAAGCACTAAAACCACGACTACATCTACTAAACAAACATTGTCTAGTGTAGCAAGATTAACGCCAACTGAGCGAATTCTTACAGATACGCGCGCTTTGGCAATTAATCCGAATCTAGTTGCGATAACACAAAATTTATTTGCAGCACCAAACGGAACAGTTGTGGCCGATTTCGCTCTTCCTTACATGTGTTGTTCAGATTGTTCACCAATCAACTTCATTATGCCGGCGCCTCCTGTACGACTTAGTTTACAGAAAGACGTTCTTTGTTTGACTGGCAGAACACCAAACTTAATGACCTTTAATGTTGAACCTACCACTGGTGTGATCAAAGCTGATCAAGTAATACCGGGAATGACAATAACGGGTAAACAATTATCGATAGACCCGAATTTATTTCCAGCTACAAGTTTGAATAAAGTAATCAGTTTTACTGTCAATGATCAAATAACGAACTGTAAACTAACGGTTGTTAAACCACTTGTTGCGAGTATTTCTGCTCCTGCTAATCCTATTAGTAACCCTGTAGTGAATTTCTTAGCTATTGGTAATTTCCCAATTGGTACATTGTTTAATTGGAACTTCGGTGATGGTGAGTCATCATCACTTCGAAATGCAACACATACGTATAAATTGCCGGTTAATGAACTGAATTCATTAGACGTTGTCTTAACTGTCTCACCTGCTAGTGGTGCTTGTCCAACAATTGTTACTAAAAACATTGTATTCGATCAAACAGAGATTTCGCTAGCTGATTCTGAATTCTGTTTTAGTGATGAGACACCATACAATTTCACGATTACACCGGCTGGTGCAACGGCTGATATTTCCGGTGATGGAGTTGACCCGGCTACAAATACGTTTACACCATCCAATTCATCCGTTGGTGAGGTTCCAATCTATTTGAATGGGGAAGAAGCGTTTACTGTAACGGTGAAACCCGATCCTACGGTAGCAATTAGCGGAACTATAACAGATTTGGGTCTTCGGTTAACAGGCACTGCAGATGATGCTGTTACCTATAAATGGACATTTTTTGATACGGAAGGCGTAGAAGTTTTACCTCCTGTTGATGACACATTGTCACCTTTCTTTTCATTGGAAGAATTGAGTAAATTGCCTTCTGGTATTGAGTTTTATGCCATGTTAACTGCTAAAAACCCATGTGGAGAAAAATCTGTTAAGAAACAATTCTTTGCTCCTATATCCACAAGCACTTGTTTGGTAGATTCAAGACTAAGAATAGGTGAAAAGTATGAAAGTTTGGTTGCATTCATGGAGACAAGCCCGTTAATGGCCAAATTAACGCCAGAACAACGTGATCAGTTTAATCTTGTTAAATCAGACTTCAGCATAATAATTGAAGATCCGACTAGTTACCTTTCTGGTGAAATGAATGGTCAGATTCTTGAAAAAATTGCTGCATTTGAATTTAAAATATACGAACTGATTAAACTGGCAGGAACAAAAAATCCGGATCAGCAAAAAGCGTTGGTTGTACTGTATGATTATGTGTTGATTAATTTCCTTTCGTTCATTCAATGCCAAGCAGAAGGTGATCTTCAGGTGTTTGAGTCACTGTTTGATGTGTATAAATCACATTTAGATCCAACAAGTGAAGTCTCGTTTCAAGTACTGAAAGTTACGATTGATCCTGATGGTTTATTATTACAGACGGTAACCGAAGTAGTGGAATATCGTCCGGATCGTTCAGCTTCTCAAAGTTATTTGGAAATGTTGAAAGGATTTTTGACGCCTGCTTAGATTGCACTGTTAGAACAACAAAATTTTTGAAATGCATACGAATAGCCAACACATCATCCATAAACTGACACTGGAAGTGAATACCACTTCTGTGCAGCAAGGGTATGATATTAAGGACAATGTGCGGTCATTTATTGATACGCATGTTGTTCCGGCTATTGAACAATACATCCAAGGATTAACAGCTTCATTTACTGCTGATCAAGTGATTCAATTGGATAAACTGGAATTGACGATCAACCAAACTAGTAGAGATTGGAATACCAGCGGATTGGCACAAGCCATACAATTGGAATTTGAAAAAGCAGTTTCTGTGACACAATCAGAAGTGAAAGCAGTATCATTCACTCAAAAAAAGGAGTCAGGTAAACAAGAGAACCACTTCGATCAGATGGATCGCTCGATGTTTTCAGATGATGCGCCTAAAGTCGAAAACCTGAGAGTTCTTTCTAAAAACAAACACATTGCGAGTGCTTGGATCGCTTTTTTGAACGACGGGATTTCATCTTGGTTTACAAGCGAAATCCAGAAATTGGATAGCCGTAAACAAGAGGAACTATTATTAAAGTCAATCTTACTAGAGGTTGCTAAGTTGAATAAAAGCCGACAACTAGTATTTGAAACAAAACAAGCAAGACACCGCTTGATTCAACAGTTCTCAGTCGATTTTTTGATTGCATTTGTTGGCGTTTTTGCAAGAAAAACAATGAATGTCAATTATACGTCAGTTGTTCCAAATCATGAACAAGCAATCGACGTTCTTTTACGCAATTTATTAAACGATTCAAGTACACATTCCAAGATTCGTTTTTGGGAATTGATTTTCGGAATGCTTGGCCTCGATTCAACTAGTTCTTTTGTGTCGGATGAGTCTTTTTTACTAGAAGTACAACAGATTTTCCCTGAGGCGCATAACTATCTAAAACAATCGAAAGGAGATCGCGGTAAAACAAGCAACAAAAAAGAGAAACAATCTGCTAGTACAAGAGCTTCGGAAACAGGGTCTCTAACAACACCATTCAATGAAAATGATGCTTCAATTCTAGGAATTAGGCTGTTGGAATGGGTGCATGTTTTGAAAGGGAAAACGCAATCACAAGACAAATACTGCGCGCTCCAAACTGCTTTTATATCGCGCCAAGATTTGTCTTCCAGTCATTTAATTGTCAATGATGCAGAAGAAAAAACACCTGCTTCTGAATCCGTTAGACAGGTTCAACGTGATACTGATATTCCGCTCGTTTCGGATGATGCAGTTAGAATAAATGGCAATGATAATCCGTCAATTGAAGAGGAGTCAACAAAGAAAGAGAAAAACGATCAACAAGAATCAGCCGCTAATAAGCAAGCGTTGAATAAACAATTGGAAGAGAAGCAGGATGAGCAAACTTCAGAAGAGAGTCGTTCGGCTGAATCGCTTTCAGAAAAAGTGCCTGATCCAACACCGGAAAAAATTGATTCTCGTACGGAGGGAGTGGATCAGATCAATCTTACGTCAGAATTAAAGGGTTCGCCCGCACAAGAATCGGACATACAGTCTAATAATGAGATAAAAGAAAAAGCAGCGGTTATCGAAGAGCGAGATCAAAAGCAAAAAAACAATACGTTAGCCAGCGAAAGCTCAACCATAAATACAGATAAGCCGGTAAGAATTGATGAAATCAAGGATCAAGGACTCAAATCGGAGCAACCATTATTTAAAGATCAAGAAGCCTATTTATTGGTTGAAAATGCCGGACTAGTTCTTCTTCATCCGTTCTTAAAACACTTTTTTACGGGAATCGGATTGTTGAATAAAGACAATGTTCTCATTGATAAAGTATTGGCTGCTCACTTATTACATTACGCAGCTACCGGTCGTGAAAACGATTTTGAGCAACAAATGGCATTTGAAAAATACTTGGTCGGAATAGACCCATTTGAAAGTATTCCACGAGAAGTTTCCTTATCAGAGAGCATGAAACAAGAAGTAGAAAACTTGTTGTTAGCTGTTCGTGAGAACTGGAAACCCTTAAAATCATCCTCGGCAGCTGCAGTTCGGGAAACCTTTTTGCAACGTTCAGGAAAATTGATCAATGAACACCCCAATCCGCGCTTGGTAGTTGAACGGCAAACAGTAGATATTTTGTTGAATCAATTGAGTTGGACAATTAGTATTATTCGTTTTCCCTGGCTGGAAGAACTGATTTATGTAGAGTGGTGATATGAAAGTACCTAAAAAAACACGCAGACCAATCAGATCATCCAAAAAGGATGACCATAAGCCTTTTCTGACCGTTCAGGCCAAAATGCTGATCAATCAACCGAATGATACACATGAAGTTGAGGCTGATAAAATGGCTGATACGGTTGTTTCAAATGTTCATTCTGGAGAAACAACACGTTCCGTTTCACCTCACACGAGTTCCATAACTCCGGCTACTCTGCAACGAGCAGGCAATGAAGAGGATGCTGTGCCCGTGCAATCCAAAGAACAACAAGTGGCTTCTAATACGGCAACTCAAATTACAGGAGCAAAAAGCGCTGGTACACCATTGGGAGATGACACCAGAAATGAGATGGAAACTGGTTTCGGAGCCGATTTTAGTAAAGTGAAAGTGCATACAGGAACCGATGCCGAACGAATGAGTGAAGGATTGAATGCTCAAGCATTTACGCATGAAAATGATATTTTCTTCAACAAGGGAAAATACGACCCCAAATCAAAGGAAGGTAAACATTTGCTGGCGCATGAATTGACGCATACCATTCAACAAAAAGGAATGGTTCAGAAAAAAGTGCAGCGACACATGCAAACCACCTATCCATGGGATGGCTATGTTTCTGCTACTTATAGCGCGGCCTTGCGAAAAGTTGCTGCTAAAACGGATTGGATTGCTGATATTCCAAAAGGAACACGATTAACTGTTATAGGAAACAGCGGAAATTGGATCAAAGTACGTGTTCTCGTAAACGGAATACAAAAGAGCGGCTACATGAGTCAGGAATTGGTATCGCTTTCCGCAACAGATGGCGTAGCCAATGAAATGCAAAGTATGGTTGGTCAAAAAGCAAAGTGGAAAGGATCTGCTCCTAGTCTTTATACAGGTGCGCCGAATACGTTTGTAAAGTGGGCCGAAGCAAAAACTGAAAGCAAAGCTCCGGTATTATCATCGGTTACAGTAATCAATTGTTGGGAAATGGTTCTTCTGGCCGCATACCGATCAGGAGCAATTACATGGGATTTTATTCATAAATTGTACTTGAATACGACAGGTAATTGGGGAGATGAGCTCCCTAAAAGGTTAACTTCAGGCGGACGGACAACTTATGATATTGTCAAAAAGACCCCCAAACTAAAACGAGGTGAATTGGTGTTTTTTGATGGCGCATCACATGTTGCTTTGGCAACCGGAAACGGAGATGAGATTTTAACGTTTTGGCCACCCCCGAATACAGCTTTCACCGCAGGTGGAACAATTGATGCCGTAAAGGTAAGCACTATTAAAGCGCTTTATACGTATATGAAAAATGATCCAAATTTGGGAACACCCAAAATAACCATTGGAAAACCTATTTGGTAGAATTAATACATGAAACGATGACAAAAAAAAATGTTCTGTTAAGTGTTGCTGTAGTTGTTGCAATCAGTAGTTGCACGTCTCAGAATTTACCGGATGAAATAACACCTCTTAATACAAAAAAACACAGTATGCAAAATGACACGCTTAAACTAGTAATCAGTCCGACCTACGCATCGGATGTTGCTTATGGAAGTATTTTTACGTGCAAAATTGTTGAAAAAAACGGTGCTGAAATGGAAGATGATTCCATAAAGCTTGTGTTAATCAAATCTGATTACATTGATTATTTACTGGCGCATGCTTCACCCAAAACCTGTGAAATAAGCTTTATTAAGAAAGAAGAAAATGTCACAGATAATCGCCTATTTATGAATGGATTTATAACCGAAAGTAAAGTGGCTTGGGAGGTCAGTTCAATAGGCGATTGAACTAAAATAGTCTCATAAGATATAACAATGAAACACCACTACTCACATATACAAACATCAATTGGTTCGGTGCTTCCTAAGTTGGAAGCATTGACCTCTTGATTTAACCTGACGCTATGGAAGCTATCAAAAAATCAAAACCGTCTTCCTCTCACTCGAATAGTTCGGATGGGAAGAAACCCTTTTTGGGCATCCAAGCCAAGTTAAATGTCAACAAACCAGGCGATAAATACGAAGTAGAAGCTGATCATGCAGCTGAACAAGTGGTTTCGAAACAATCAACTCCGACTCCAGCCTATGTTCCGTCTACTTCACCCGTACAACTCAAACAAGAAAATGATGAACCTGTAGTTCAGGAAAAACCAATCGTATCGAGCATTACACCGTTTGTCCAGGCGAAAGAAGAAGAAGTTCAAGCCAAAGAAGAAGAAGTTCAGGCTAAAGGAGACGAGCCTGCCCAGATGATGGAGGAGGAACCTGCCCAAGCAAAAGAGGAAGAAGTTCAAGCCAAAGAAGAGGAAGTTCAGGCTAAGGAAGACGAGCCTGCCCAGATGATGGAGGAAGAACCTGCCCAAGCAAAAGAGGAAGAAGTTCAAGCGAAAGAAGAAGAAATCCAGGCTAAGGAAGACGAACCTGCCCAGATGATGGAGGAGGAACCTGCTCAAGCCAAAGAAGAGGAAGTTCAGGCTAAGGAAGACGAACCTGCTCAAATGATGGAGGAGGAGCCTGCTCAAGCAAAAGAGGAAGAAGTTCAAACCAAAGAAGAGGAAGCTCAAGCCAAGGAAGAGGAAGTTCAATCAAAAGAAGAAGAACTACAAGCCAAAGAAGAGGAAGAAGTACAAGCAAAATTGCAACCTTCGACTCCATCAGTTCCTACCAAACCATCAATCAACGATCAACTGAGTTCCTCAAAAGGAGCCGGGTCAAGTCTTTCAGGTGGAGTAAAACAAGAAATGGAAAGTGGTTTCGGGGCTGATTTTAGTGGAGTAAAAATCCACACCGATGATCGGGCTGCTTCAATGAGCAAAGAGATTGGTGCTCAAGCCTTCACCAACAAAGGCGATATTTATTTCAATCAAGGCAAATTTAATCCGGCTACCAAACAAGGAAAAACTTTGCTGGCGCATGAATTAACACATACCATTCAGCAAGGTGCGGCTGGCGAAAAGAAAGAATCCACTCCTGCTACAACCGAAAAAACTGCCGTGGGTGAAAACAAAACCGCGGATAACAACGCTGCTAAACCGGAACAAACCGCTGCAGCAACAAGCACCGATAAAGCAACAGATAAACCTGCTGGTGATACTCCGGCTTCTGCCGGAGGGAGCACAGTTGCACCAAGCGTTCCAACTGCTACGGCTACCAAACCGGGAGAAATTGCACCAATAGAGGGCACGCCGCTTACAGCCGACGCATTGGCGGCAGAAGGCGAAGTACCGGTTGAAGGTGAAGAAGAAGTAGCCGAAGAACCTTCTATTGAGCGCGATCCTACTGCAAATCCTGCGTTCCAAGAAGTGGTTGCAGCAATTGATACCACGGCGGGAGAACAAACAGAGCACGATCCTGCTGAAGAACTCTCGGCAGATGCACAAGATGCGGCTGTTTCGCCAGGTAACGAACGAACCAGTATGGCGCAAGCCGATCAAGTAGATGAAATGGAAGCACAAGAACCGCAAGAGTTCAATGCTGCCAATTTCAAAGCTATGCTCATGGCACGTATTGCTGAAATGAAACTGCCGGAAAACAATGACGAAGCAGATAAGTTTGAAAAAAACAACAACATAGACGAAGTCAACAAACAAGCGGTTGGCGATGTCAACAAAGAAAAAGACGCCGCTGCCGGTCCAATAGAACAAAGCAAAGACAAAGCACCTAATGTAGCCGGAACACCAGAGCGTAAAGCCGAAAAACTCGTTCCACCAAAACCGGGTGCCAAGCCGGGTAGTGTGGGAGCAACCAAAGCCATTCCGGATGTGCGTCCAGAATCGGAAGTGAGCAAACCGCTCAAAGACGATGCTGCAGAGATGGACACCAAAATGGCGGAAAACAATGTCACCGACCATCAGTTAGAGATTTCGCAAGAACCGAAGTTCCAACAAGGGTTAGAAAGCAAAAACACTGCAAAAGCCAACACTGAAAGTGCTCCGGTAGATTTGCGCGCCAAAGAGCAGGAAACCTTACAGAAAAACGCCACCAGCGCAGAAGGTAAAAGTAAAGACGAATTGGCGGGCATGAATGCCCTGAGCAAAGGTGCGGTAGGCGATGTATTGGGCAAACAAAAAACTACAGGAAGCAAAGATACCAGCGAGCGTGAGCGCATTGCAGGTGAAATCAATCAAATCTACGAAACCACCAAAACCGATGTTACCGGCATCTTGGATGATTTGGAAACCAAAGTCACAAAAGCGTTTGAATATGGTTCTGGCGTCGCCAAAAAAGCGTTTGAAGACTATGTAGAACGCAAAATGTCGATCTACAAATGGGAACGATACAGCGGACCCGCAGGGTTGCTGAAATGGGGGTATGACCTTTTTGCGGGCTTACCCGATGAAGTAAATGTTTTCTTCACCGAAGGTCGCGAAGTGTTTGTGAAAGTAATGGACGAATTCATTACCAAAATTGCAGAATACGTTGCCCAAGAACTCAATCGAGCTAAACAACGCATCGAGAAAGGAAAACAAGAAGTCACCGATTACGTAGAAAGCCTTCCGAAAAACTTAAAGAAATTCGGTAAAGAAGCATCCGACGAAATCCAAGAGAAATTTGCCGACCTTCAAAACGATGTCAACAGCAAACAAGAAGCCTTGGTAGACACCTTGGCACAAGAATACGTTGCCAGTTTGCAAGAAGTGGATGAGCGCATTGAGGAGATGAAAGCAGCCAACAAAGGCCTCATCGATGCTGCAATGGGCTTTATAAATGGCATTATCGATACGATTAACAAACTCATCGAACTCATCAACAGTTTGTTGGCAGCAATTTCCAGTGTGATCAATGTCATCATGGCCGATCCTATTGGTTTCATGGAACTGCTCTTCGATGGTATCGCACAAGGAATTGACCTCTTCAAAGCCAACATTCAGAAACACCTATTGGGTGGTTTACTCGAATGGCTCACCGGCGCAATGGGACCAATTGGCATCACCATTCCGGACGACATCTTCAGCCTCAGCGGCATCTTCAACCTTGTTCTTCAAGTTCTAGGC